>NZ_NWVL01000002.1 GCF_002382885.1 Streptomyces sp. WZ.A104 | reverse complement strand
AGCGTGCCGCGGAGGCCTTCGAGGCGTCCTTGGACGCGGCGATCGCGGCGTTGTAGGCGCGGGCGGCGGCGTTTCCGGCCGAGGCGGCGGCAGCGGCCGCGGCCTGTGCGGCCTGGGCGGCGCGGCTGGAGGCGGCCTGGGCCGTACGCGAGGCGGCGATGGCCGTATTGGCGGCGGACGCGGCCCCGCGGGCGGCGCTCGCGGCGTTGTTCGCGGCTCTGGCCGACTTGCGGACGTCCTGCTGGGCGGCCTTGGCTTCCTCCGCCGCCTTCAGGGCGGCGGTCTTGGCCTTCTCGGCGGCCTCCTTGGCGCGCTCGGAGTAGGCGACGGCCTTGTCCGTCGTCTGCTTGGCGCGCTTGCCCTCGCGCTCCACGATCGCGACGAGCTGCTCGATCGTGGCGGCTTCCTCGTCGCGGGCACGGGCGATGTGCTGGCCGGAGGAGAGGAAGAGGCGGATCGCCTCGGGGGATCCGTCCTCCAAGGCGCGCTGCGCGTACTTCTTCACCTCGGGCGAAGCGGTGCTGAGGATGGTGAAGACCGCTACCCGGTCGTCCTCCTCCTGCGCTGTGTACTGGGTCGTCCTCAGGAAGGTCTCGAACGCTTCCTCGGTGTTGGCGTCCAGGGCCTTGGAGGCTTCGCGCTTCACCGCGGTGCCACCGTGGTTGAGGGCGGAGAACACCGCGACCCGCAGGTCTTCCTTGACCGGTGCGACGAAGCCGTCGCTCAGGAACTCGGCGATCGCCTCGTCCCCGCCGGACAGCGCCGCGTTCGCGCTGTCCGTCACGGACCGGCCCGCCTCGGAGAGGCTGGTCAGGATGGCGAAGCGGTTGTCCTCCGCGCGAGCGGCGGGCAGTTCGGTGGTGAGGAAGGCGGTCAGCGCGGCCGGCGTGCCGACGAGCGCGGCCGCCGCCCCCTCACGAACAGCGCGCCCGCCGGTCTTGTAGGCCCAGACGGCCTTGCCCTGATCGGTGGCGGGGAGGCCGTTCTCCGGATCACCGGGCGCGGTCGGAGCCGCGTGGGCGGGAGAGGCGCTGAGCGTGAGGATCGATGGCAGGGCGGGGACCGCCGCGGCTCCGGCGACGGTGGCGAGTATCCGGCGTCTGCTCCACAACGAAGGCGACAAGACGTGCATCCTTCCCGTTCGGGATACGTCGGTACAGAACTGCACGCATCCCCCAACTGCGCCTGTTACTTGTGGTGTTGAAGGGAAACGCGGCGTGTCCTGTGATTCCGCGGGAACATTACCTGCCTCAGCACAATCGTTCACGGTCCGTCAAAACCTTCTCCGCAAAGCCACAATGGGGATCGCGGCCGGGGCGGTACGGGCCCCGGCGGCCCGAAGGAGAAGGGGTACGTGTCGCGCTGATGCGGTTCTCTCCGGCGAAGTGGTCTGCCGCGTCCGGCTCAACCTGGAACGCGTGCGCACAGCCGAGGAAGCGCTGCGCACCTGGCTGCCGCTGATCTCCGAGCTCCAGCCGGTATCAGTGGCGGTAGAGGCGGCCCACCCGGACGGGCTGCGCGGGGGCTTCCTGGCCGACCTCCTCGTGGTGCGCCCCCTCCCGGAAGGCGGGGCCGCGGGCGACGGGGCCGCGCCGGACCGGCTGCTCGCCTCGGTGGGCACGCTGGCCCGGAGGCTCGGCCTGGACCCGGCGGGGTTCGTGGCCGACGAGGACGGCGTCGGCGGGGTGCTGAACGTGCGGGGCGAGGGTGGGGCCCGCCCGCGGTGCCTACCTGATCCTCGCCCTGACCGGTGCGGGCCCCCGTGACCCCGAGGGCGAGGAGGCGGAACACGTGGACCCGGGAGAGGGTCTGCCCTGAGCGTGAAGCCCCGTCGGGCATCCGGGACGTCCAAGGCCTCCAAGGCGGCGGTCGGACCCGGTTTGACCCCCGTCACCCCGCCCCGTAACCTTGACCCTCGGTGTGTTTCCGTACGCACCTACCCCTGAGCACATCCCTCCCGGTAACGGTCGGTGTTCGCGCCGTCCGCCAGGAGAGGCCGCTCATCCTTCCGGATCGACACGGGCCCCGGCCCGTGCGAGCGGCTGGCATCAGGGGATCCGTTCCGAGCGAGAGAGAGATCCGCGTGTACGCCATCGTGCGCAGCGGTGGTCGCCAGCACAAGGTTGCTGTCGGCGACATCGTTGAGGTTGACAAGATTTCCACTGCCAAGGTTGGCGACACGGTCGAGCTCTCGACCCTGCTCGTTGTCGACGGCGACGCCGTGACCAGCGACCCGTGGGTGCTGGCCGGGATCAAGGTCCAGGCCGAGATCGTGGACCACCACAAGGGCGCGAAGATCGACATCCTTCGCTACAAGAACAAGACCGGCTACCGCCGTCGCCAGGGTCACCGCCAGCAGTACACGGCGATCAAGGTCACCGGTATCCCCGCGGCTGCGAAGTAAGGGACTGAGAACACATGGCACACAAGAAGGGCGCATCGTCCACTCGGAACGGGCGCGATTCCAATGCTCAGCGGCTCGGCGTGAAGCGCTTCGGCGGTCAGGCCGTCAACGCCGGTGAGATCCTGGTCCGCCAGCGCGGCACCCACTTCCACCCCGGCGCGGGCGTCGGCCGTGGCGGCGACGACACGCTGTTCGCGCTGACCGCCGGTGCGGTGGAGTTCGGCACGCACCGTGGCCGCAAGGTCGTGAACATCGTTCCGCTCGCCGTCTGAGTTCTTTCGACGCGCGCAGAACGACACACAGCACCTTCCGAGGGCGGATCTCAGCTTTCCCGGCGAACGGGGAAGCGGGTCCGCCCTCGGCGTGTTACGACAGAGACAATTCCGTATTTTCCTGCTGTACCTGGAGGCACCAACCATGACCACCTTCGTGGACCGCGTCGAGCTGCATGCCGCCGCGGGTAACGGAGGCCACGGCTGCGCCTCCGTACACCGTGAGAAGTTCAAGCCGCTGGGCGGCCCCGACGGGGGCAACGGCGGACGCGGCGGCGATGTGATCCTCGTCGTCGAGCAGTCCGTGACCACGCTGCTGGACTACCACCACAGCCCCCACCGCAAGGCCACCAACGGCCAGCCGGGCGCCGGTGACAACCGTTCCGGCAAGGACGGCCAGGACCTCGTCCTGCCCGTGCCCGACGGCACCGTGGTCCTCGACAAGGCCGGGAACGTGCTCGCCGACCTCGTCGGCCAGGGCACCACCTTCGTCGCCGGTCAGGGCGGCCGCGGCGGCCTCGGCAACGCGGCGCTGGCCTCCGCCCGCCGCAAGGCCCCCGGCTTCGCGCTGCTCGGCGAGCCCGGGGAGAGCCGGGACATCGTCCTGGAGCTCAAGACCGTCGCCGACGTGGCCCTCGTCGGCTACCCGAGCGCGGGCAAGTCCTCGCTGATCTCGGTGCTCTCCGCGGCCAAGCCGAAGATCGCGGACTACCCCTTCACCACCCTCGTACCGAACCTCGGCGTCGTCACCGCCGGCTCGACCGTCTACACCATCGCCGACGTCCCCGGGCTCATCCCCGGCGCCAGCCAGGGCAAGGGCCTCGGCCTGGAGTTCCTGCGCCACGTCGAGCGCTGCTCGGTGCTCGTGCACGTCCTGGACACCGCGACCCTGGAGTCCGACCGCGACCCCGTCTCCGACCTCGACATGATCGAGGAGGAGCTGCGCCTGTACGGCGGCCTGGAGAACCGGCCCCGCATCGTCGCCCTCAACAAGGTCGACATCCCCGACGGCCAGGACCTCGCCGACATGATCCGCCCCGACCTGGAGGCCCGCGGCTACCGCGTCTTCGAGGTCTCCGCCATCGCGCACAAGGGCCTCAACGAGCTCAGCTACGCGCTCGCCGGGATCATCGCCGAGGCGCGTGCCGCCAAGCCGAAGGAGGAGGCGACCCGCATCGTCATCCGCCCCAAGGCCGTCGACGACACCGGCTTCACGGTCACCGCGGAGGACCAGGACCTCTACCGGGTGCGCGGCGAGAAGCCCGAGCGCTGGGTGCGGCAGACCGACTTCAACAACGACGAGGCCGTCGGCTACCTCGCGGACCGGCTCAACCGCCTCGGGGTCGAGGAGGCCCTGATGAAGGCGGGCGCCCGGGCGGGCGACGGCGTCGCCATCGGCCCCGAGGAGAACGCGGTCGTCTTCGACTGGGAGCCGACCGTGATGGCCGGTGCCGAGATGCTGGGCCGCCGCGGCGAGGACCACCGCCTGGAGGCCCCGCGCCCGGCGGCGCAGCGCCGCCGGGACCGGGAGGCCGAGCGCGACGACGCGCAGAAGGAATACGACGAGTTCGACCCCTTCTAGGCCCGCGTGCCGGAGGGCCTTCCGGGCCCGCCCGCGGAAGAGCCTTCCGGGCTTGTGTGCCCGAGGGCCTTCCCGGCCCTCCGGCCGGGGAGTATCCCGGGCCCGCCCGCCGAAGAACCCTCCGATCCCCGCCGTACGGCATCCCGGCTCCCGGGCCCCCAGCTCCCGGCCCCCGCCGGCGGCACCACCCCCACGGCCCGTCCTTGCGGAGGCGGGTCGTCCGGTAGCCTCGGGCCCGGGTGCCGGACGGTTCCCGCCGGTCACTCCGGGTGCGCGTGCTTCAGATGTGCGGATTACGCAACAAGTCTGTGGATTCGGTCACCCCGCGTGCCGACTCGGCGGCGCCCAACCTCCCTGGCCAGATGGTGAACTGCGGGTTTCCGCAGGCCTAGCGGCGGACGACGTCCACCTTGCGAGACGGTCACGGAGAGTGCGACCATCACACTGTTCCCCCGTCATAGCAAGGTAGGTCGTCTGTGTCTGTGCCGCACGAAGCCAAGCCCCGGACCACAGCGGTCGTGCTCGCTGGTGGTACCGGACAGCGCGTGGGCCTGTCGATCCCCAAGCAGCTGCTGAAGATCGCCGGCAAGGCCGTCATCGAGCACACGCTGACAATCTTCGAGAACGCCGAGGACATCGACGACGTCATCGTGCTGATGGCGCCCGGATTCGTGTCCGACGTCGAGAAGATCGTCGCCAAGGCCGGACTGTCCAAGGTCACCCGGATCATCGAGGGCGGCACCACCCGCAACGAGACCACCGAGCGCGCCATCGCGGCCCTCGGCGAGGGCCTCGCCGAGGGCGAGGACCGCAACGTCCTCTTCCATGACGCGGTTCGCCCCCTGCTGTCACAGCGTGTGATCAAGGACTGCGTCGACGCGCTGGAGCGCTACCAGGCCGTCGACGTCGCCATCCCGTCCGCGGACACGATCATCGTGACCCGTACGCACGGTGAGGACGGCGAGTTCATCACCGACGTGCCCGACCGCTCCCGGCTGCGCCGCGGCCAGACGCCGCAGGCCTTCAAGCTCTCGACCATCCGCAAGGCGTACGAGGTTGCGGCGGGGGACCCCAACTTCCAGGCCACCGACGACTGTTCGGTGGTCCTCAAGTACCTCCCCGACGTGCCGATCTACGTGGTCGCGGGCGACGAGTACAACATGAAGGTGACCCAGCCGGTCGACGTCTTCATCACGGACAAGCTCTTCCAGCTGGCCTCCACCGCCGCCCCGCGCCAGGCCGACGAGGCCGCCTACCGGGAGCTCCTCACCGGCAAGACCCTCGTCGTCTTCGGCGGTTCGTACGGCATCGGCGCCGACATCGCGGCCCTGGCCGAGAGCTACGGCGCGAAGGTGTACGCCCTGGGCCGCTCCACCACCGGTACGCACGTGGAGAACCCGGAGCACGTGGACGACGCGCTCTCCAAGGCGTACGGCGAGACCGGACGTATCGACTACGTCATCAACACCGCGGGCGTGCTGCGGATCGGCAGGCTGGCCGAGACCGACAACACCACGATCCAGGAGGCGCTGAACGTCAACTACCTGGCGCCCGTCCAGATCGCCCGCGCCTCGTACAAGTATCTCGCCGAGACCCAGGGGCAGTTGCTGCTCTACACCTCCAGCAGCTACACCCGCGGCCGCGCCGAGTACAGCCTGTACTCCTCGACCAAGGCCGCCATGGTCAACCTCACCCAGGCGCTCGCCGACGAGTGGGCGGGCGAGGGCATCCGGGTCAACTGCGTGAACCCGGAGCGCACCGCGACCCCCATGCGTACCAAGGCGTTCGGCCAGGAGCCCGAGGGGTCGCTGCTCTCCTCGGAGGCCGTGGCGCGCACTTCGCTGGACGTCCTGCTCTCCGCGCTGACCGGTCACGTCATCGACGTACGGCAGCAGGACCCGACCGCGGGTGCCTCCGAGTCCTCCGGGTTCGAGCAGGCGCTGGCCTCGGTGCTGGACCGTCAGGAAGATGTGTAATAATTCTTGACAAAAGTGCTTATTCGGGCCTCTGTTATCGCTTAGAGCGAGCACAGGGGCCCGAATGCGTGAAGCCGCACCTTCACATTTCCCCCAATAGGTGAATTAACCGGCACCCCCTGGAGCAGGTTCTTCGTGATCTCGACAGCCATTCGCCTGGCCCGTGTGGGCAGCAGGTCGGAACTGGCGGCAGCGTTGTTGATGGGGCTGGGATATCCCTGCGTCATGATCGCCGCGCTCGTTCCCCACATCTGGTTCTTCGCGGCGGCCGCCGCTGTCACGTATGCCGCGGACTGGTATCTGCACCAGCGGGGGAGCTATCTGATCAACCGGCTCAGCAAGGTGCGGGCCGGGCTGCCGATCCGCTTCCTGCTGCGCCAGTTGATGCTCATCCTGCTGCTGGCCCGGCTGGACCTCGCGGAGGAGCCGCTGTTCTACACGGCGGTCGCCTGCTTCCTGCTCTTCTACGGCCTCCAGGCACCGCACGGCGCCCTGGTGACCCTGATCCGGCTCCGCCGCACCATGCCGGTCGTCACCCGCAACGTGGACCTGCACGCCGTCCGCATCCCCGACGCCCCGCCGGGCGTGCTGCTGCGGCGCTCGGCCGAGAAGATGCTGCACCTGGACATCCCGGCGGTGGCGGGCATCCTGATCGCCGCCGAGACCGGCGTGGACGCCATCGGCTACGCGGGCGCGGCCCTCACGCTGCTGCTCGCCCTGCTCTCCATCGCGGTGCTCCTCCCGTACGTGCGCCGCAGCCGTCTGGCGCCCCCGGCCTCCGCCGTGCTCAAGGCCGTCGACGGCTGGCTGCGCGAGTACCAGCCGACGGTGGTGCTCTACTTCTCCGGCTCCAACGAGTCGGCCTACCAGGGCAACATGTGGCTGGAGACCATGGCCCGGATCGACGGACGGCCGCTGATCATCATGCGCGAGCGCGGTCTCGTTCCGCAGCTGGCCGAGACGTCCGTCCCGGTCATCTGCGTGCCCGCGGGCACCCACCTGATGAACCTGGACCTCTCCACCGTCCGGGTCTGTCTGTATCCGGCCAACGTCGGCAAGAACATCCACAGCCTGCGCGTTCCGACCATGAAGCACGTCTTCATCGGCCACGGCGACAGCGACAAGCTCGCCAGCGTCAACCCGTACTCCAAGGTCTACGACGAGGTGTGGACCGCGGGCCGGGCCGGGCGGGACCGCTACGCGCTGGCCGACGTGGGCGTCCGCGACGAGGACATCGTCGAGGTCGGGCGTCCGCAGCTGGAGCCCATCAAGAGCTGGACGGGCACCGTCAAGAACCCCATCCCGACCGTGCTGTACGCGCCCACCTGGGAGGGCTGGGACGACAACCCGGGCAACACCTCGCTGCTGCTGGCGGGCGAGAACATCGTGCGGCGGCTGCTGAACGCCGCCGACCCGGTCCGGATCATCTACAAGCCGCACCCCTTCACCGGCATCCGCAGCGCCAAGGCCAAGGCCGTCAACGCCCGGATCCGGGCGATGCTGGACAAGGCGGCCGCAGAGCGCGCCGCCGAGCCCCGCTGGGTGAAGGAGGCCGCATCGGCCGCCGCCGGACAGAGCGCGGCCAAGGCCGAGCTGGTCCGCATCGAGGCACGGCTCGCGGAGCTGACGGCCACCGGCCGCTCCGGCGGCGACGACGCGGAGGAGTCGCGGGTCTCGCTCGCCGACCCCGCCCGCGAGGCGGAGACCGCACAGCTGCGGGCCGAGTGGAACGACGCCTACTGGCGCTCCTTCGGTTGGTGGGAGCACCGTACGGTGACGGGGCCGCAGCCCAAGCTGTACGACTGCTTCAACGAGTCCGACGCCATGGTTTCGGACATTTCCAGTGTGGTCTCCGACTTCATCGCGAGCGGCAAGCCGTACGCGGTCACCGACTCCGCCGCCCTCGGCCCCGAGGAGTTCAAGCGGCAGAACACCGCCGTACGGGCCGCGGTCATCCTGTCCAACAGCGCCGAGGAGCTCGACGAGCTGCTGGCCGCGGTGGCCGACCCGGCGGCGGACACGCAGGCCCAGGCCCGTCGTGAGCTGAAGACCTACCTCCTGGGGCCGGACGAGCCGACGTCCATGGAGCAGTTCAACGCCGCCGTACGGGCGCTGGCCGCCAAGGCCGAGGCCCGCAACCAGGGTGTCGCCCAGCGGGTCGGTGAGCAGGCCGTGGCGGTCCCGGACGCGGAGGCCGCGACCAGTGGCGCCGGTGCCGGGGACCCGCAGGCGGCCGCCGAGGCCGACGCCGCCGCGGACCCGGACGCTCCGGCCGTGCCCGGCGCCGAGGCGGAGGCCGCCGTCACCGAGGGGACCTCGTCCGTGCGCTGACCGGCGTCCGTCCGGCCGACGTACAACTGATCGAACTGGCCGAAAACCAGGCAACCCCGATTGCGACCCGTACGTCTCTCCTTCGGGAGGGATGTACGGGTCGTTCGGCATGTCGATGCGCAAAAGGTGCAGAGTCGGGCAATCTGCCTTCTTTCGTGATCCAATCGACAGGTGCACATGGCCGACATGCCCAGGAAGAACCACGAGCCCGATGTCAGTGTGATCATCGGTGCTTATGACGCCATGCCCTACCTGGTCCGTTGCCTGGAGTCCGTCGAGGCGCAGACCATCGGCCCGGCCCGCATGGAGATCGTCGCGATCGACGACGGTTCCACCGACGGCACCGGCGAGTATCTCGAGAAGTTCGCCGCACGGACCGCCGTTCCCATGAGGGTCGTCCGGCAGGAGAATTCCGGCGGACCCAGCGGCCCGCGCAATCGCGGACTCGGTCTCGCCCGCGGCCGGTACGTCTTCTTTCTCGACGCCGACGACTATTTCGGCGAGGAAGCCCTGGAGCGCATGGTCGCCATGGGGGACCGGGCGGGCACGGACGTGGTGCTCGGAAAGATCGTCGGCGTCAATCGCGGTGCCGCGAAGTCGATGTGGAAAGAGACCGTCGAACGCGCCGACCTGTATTCCTCGAACGTCAAATTCACCCTCAGCGCACAGAAACTCTTCCGGCGCGACCTTCTCGTACGCCTCGGCATGAGCTTCGACGAGAAGCTGAAGACCGGCGAGGACGCCCTGTTCACCATGGAGGCGTACCTGCGCGGCAACGGAATCTCCGTCGTCGCCGACTACACCTGCTACTACCTGGTGGGCCGCGAGGACCGCAACCAGATGACCAAGAAGGGCAGCTATACGCGCCGCTTCGACTCGGCCCGCGCCCTCATGGGGCTCATCGCCGAGCACGTCCCCCCGGGGCCCCGGCGCGACTTCCTGATGGTGCGCCCCTTCGTCATCACGCTGCTGCCGCAGTTCGGCCCCGGACTGGTGAAGCAGAAGGGCGAGGTCCGCGAGCGGAAGGCGGCGCTCGCCGCCCCCCTGATGAAGGCCTACTGGACCCCGGAGGTCGGCCGCAACCTCAAGGTCAACGAACGGCTGCGGCTGATGTGCCTCGCCGAGGGGCGTCTCGACCTGCTCCTGGACGTCGCGGCCTTCCTGCGCGACAAGAAGGAGCCCGCGGTCGTCCGCCGGGGCGACCGCCTCATGCTGGCCTACCCGCACTTCGGCGAGAGCTCCGTGCTCCCCGACCGGGCCTTCGAGGTGACCGTCACCGAGTGGATCGGCGGCCGGCGGATCGAGGCGCCGAGGGCGAAGCCCCGGGCCTCCTTCGCCCGGCGCCTGGTCCGCAAGGCCCGCCGTACGGTGCTCAGCGCCCTGCGTACCCCTCGGGCCCACCGGGTCTGACCGCCCGGCCGGGAAGCCCGGCAGCCGCGCACACCCGCCCCGGACAGCGACCGGGGCGGGTCGTTCCCGTGCGCGGTGTCACGTCATACTGTTGGGCAACCGTGAGACCGTTGGAGAGGTCTCATTAACGCCCCGTCCTCCTGGGGTTCACCATCTGCACGTCCCCCCGGAAAGGCCCTCACCCGTGGCGTCCCTCGAAGCGATCCCCGACGAGCTCAGCCGGCTCATGAAGTACTTCCCGGAGACTCCGGTCGAGGAGCGCCCCGCCTTCCACAGCGCGGCCAAGGACTTCCTGGACCGGGCCGCCCCCAAGCTCGTCCGCAAGTTCTCCCCGATGGCCCGGGTCAAGTGGCACCTGGCGGCCAGCGGACGCGGCGACGAACTGGTGGACCTGCTGCACTACGAGCGCGAGAACCCGGGCGCCTTCTCCGTCCGTGGCCTGCGGCGCGCCCGCATCGAGCTCCCCGGCGTCGAGAGCTCCTCCCTCCCCTCCTCGGTGCGCAACTTCAACCGCAGCGAGCTGCCCGTGCGCGGCAAGCTCCTCGACCTCGTCTGGGAGGACGGCAAGCTCCTCGTCAAGGGCTACGCCTACATCCCCAACGTTCCCTCGGCCACCGGCAAGCGCTCGCTGCGCGTCGCCGTGCTCCGCCGCCAGGGCAGCCGCTCCACCCTCCCGCTGCGGCTGCGCACGGTCCTGGAGCCCCGCGCCACCGCCGAGGCCAAGGGGGCCCTGCACAACTACGACTGGTCCGGCTTCGAGATCGGCATCGACCCGTCCCGGCTCCGCGTACGCGGCCAGTGGCAGCCCGGCACCTGGCGGCTCGGCATCGGCATCCCGCGCCCCGGCGGCATGTCGGTGGGCAGCATCACCAAGAACAACGCGGGCGCGGCCGGACACAGCTACACCCGCGTCCTGGACGACGGCGTCCGCCTCGTCGCCGGCTTCGACCGCAACCGGCTCAAGCTCTCCGTGGACGTCGTCCCCGCCGAGGTCATCGCCCAGGAAGCCGACGGCGACACCCTCACCGTCACCCTGCGCTCCCGCGTCACCACCCCCGCGGGCAAGTACCCCACCGCCCTGCGCATCGACCACGAGCCCAGCGGCTTCGCCACCGACCTGCCCCTCCAGCAGGGCGAGACCGGCCCCGACGGCTGGCTCCGCCACACCGCCCGCCTCGACTTCGCCGACCTGCCCGTCGACGACGTACAGCCCGGCAAGGCCGTCAAGTACCGCGCACTGATCGTCTTCGCCGACGGCACCACCCGCCGCGCCACCAACGGCACCGGACCCGTCACCGGCGTCCACCCGCTGCCCGGCGGACGCGAGTTCGCGATCCTCACCGACGGCGCCGGGAACTTCACCCCGCAGGTCCGCACGGTCCAGCCGGTCGTCGACGGCGTCGAGTGGAGCGCCGACGGCGAACTGGTGCTGTCCGGCGCCTACACCGGCCCGGCCGAGCAGATGAAGATGGTCCTGCGCCACACCGGCCGCAACGAGGACCGCCCGCTGCCCGTCGAGTTCGCCGAGGGCCGCTTCACCGCGCGCCTGCGCCCGGACACCATGCCCACCTACGAGGGCACCGTGCCGCTGCGCGCCGGGCGGTGGATGCCCCGGCTGCGCCTGCGCACCGAGTGGGACCACACCCACGACCTCCCCGTCACCATCCGCCCCGACCTCGTCGGCACACTCCCGCTGGTCCACCGCGGCGAGCACCGCACATACACCGTCGAGCGGGTCGACTTCGACCGGATCTTCGTGGAGTCGGGCCCGGTCCTCGACCCGGAGCTGCGCGGCGCCTACCGCCAGCGCCTGATGCGCGACGTCTACACCCCCGAGCAGCGCGAGCTGCCGCTGCGCGAGGCCGTGCTCTACAACAGCTTCGGCGGCAAGCAGTTCTCCGACTCGCCCCGCGCGGTCTACGAGGAGCTCAAGCGGCGCGGCACTGAGGTCGAGCACATCGCGATGGTCCATGACCAGCAGGTCGTGCTGCCGCCCGGCGTCCGGGGCGTCGAGTGGGGCAGCAAGGAGTGGTACGAGGCACTGGCCCGCAGCCGGTACGTCGTGACCAACGGCGGCATCCGCGAGTGGTTCGTCCGCCGCGAGGGCCAGGTCGTCGTCCAGACCTGGCACGGCACCCCGCTCAAGCGCATCGGCGCCGACCTCCTCGGCACCCCCAAGGCGAACCTGGCCTACATCGCGAGCCTCCCGCAGCGCTCGCGCCAGTACAGCCTGTTCATCACGCCGAACGCCTTCACCACCCCGATCATGACCAACTCCTTCCGCCTCCAGTGCGAGGTCCTGGAGGCGGGCTACCCGCGCAACGACGTCTTCCACGCCCCCGACCGCGTCAAGCGCGCCGCGGCCGTACGCGAGAAGCTCGGCATCCCCGCGGGCAAGAAGGTCGTGCTGTACGCCCCCACCTGGCGCGACGACCAGCGCTACGGCGGCCGCCGGTTCAAGCTGGACAACCAGATCGACGTCGAGGCCGCCCAGCGCGAGCTCGGCGAGGACCACGTGCTGCTCTACCGCAAGCACCACAAGGTCCTCGACTCCATCCCCGGCGCCGGCCAGGGCTTCGTCTACGACGTCACGTACTACCCGGACATCGCCGACCTCTACCTGATCGCCGACGTGCTGATCACGGACTACTCCTCGGTCCTGTTCGACTTCGCCCACTCCGGCCGGCCGATGCTCTTCTTCACGTACGACCTGGAGCACTACCGCGACACCCTGCGCGGCTTCTACTTCGACTTCACCTCCCGCGCCCCCGGCCCGCTGATCAAGACCTCCGAGGACCTGGTCGCCGCGATCCGGAACATCGACGCGGTGAGCGAGGAGTACAAGGAGAAGTACGCCCAGTTCCGGGTCGACTTCTGCGAACCGTCCGACGGCCGCGCCGCCGCCCGGGTCGTGGACCGGATGCTCGCGATCAAGGACGAGCAGCAGGGCTGAACACACCGGCACGCCAAACTGCTCGCCCGGACTGTCCACCGGACGGAACGGGCGGGCGGCGGGGGCGGCCGCTCGCGTACTGTGACGTGCCGGGGGCGGTCGCGACGGCAGTGGGTGCGGCTCCACGTCCCCCACCGAACCACCGGGGCGAAGCAGAGCGAGGAAGTACGTGTCAGAGCACAGGCCGTCGGAGCGCGGGCCCTCGGAGCGCCGCACCGGAGTGACCGGCGCCCGCCGGATCGTCGTCAAGGTCGGCTCCTCCTCGCTCACCACGGCCTCCGGCGGCCTCGACGCCGACCGGGTCGACGCCCTCGTCGACGTCCTGGCCAAGGTCAGGGACGGCGGCGAACGCGAAGTCGTCCTCGTCTCCAGCGGGGCCATCGCCGCCGGACTCGCCCCGCTCGGCCTGGTCCGCAGGCCCAAGGACCTGGCCCGCCAGCAGGCCGCCGCCAGCGTCGGCCAGGGCCTCCTGGTGGCCCGCTACACCGCCTCGTTCGCCCGCTACGGAGTCCGCGTCGGCCAGGTGCTCCTGACCGCCGACGACACCAGCCGCCGCGGCCACTACCGCAACGCCTACAGCACCCTGGACAAGCTCCTGGAGATGGGCGCCGTCCCCGTCGTCAACGAGAACGACACCGTCGCCACGGACGAGATCCGCTTCGGCGACAACGACCGGCTCGCCGCCCTCGTCGCCCATCTGGTCCACGCCGACCTCCTCGTCCTGCTCTCCGATGTCGACGGCCTCTACGGCGGCCCGCCCGGCACCCCCGGCGCCTCCCGCATCGCCGAGGTCACCGGACCCGACGACCTGACCGGCGTCACCATCGGCAGCGCCGGAAAGGCGGGCGTCGGCACCGGCGGCATGGTCACCAAGGTCGAGGCCGCCCGTATCGCCACCGCCGCCGGAGTCCCCGTCGTCCTCACCTCCGCCAGCCGGGCCGCCGACGCGCTCGCGGGCCGTGACACCGGCACGTACTTCCACCGCACCGGCCGCCGCTCCGCCGACCGCCTCCTGTGGCTGGCCCACGCCTCCACCCCGCAGGGCGCGCTCACCCTCGACGACGGCGCCGTACGGGCCGTGGTGGAGCGGCGCACCTCGCTGCTGCCCGCCGGGATCTCCGCCGTCGAGGGCGAGTTCAGCGCCGGCGACCCGGTGGAACTGCGCGATCTGCGCGGCGCCCCCGTCGCCCGCGGGCTCGTCAACTTCGACGCGAAGGAGATCCCCCAGCTGCTCGGCCGCTCCACCCGGGATCTGGCCCGTGAGCTGGGGCCCGCCTACGAGCGCGAGATCGTACACAGGGACGATCTGGTCATTCTCACGCCTCGCCTCACCCCCTGAAACGGCTGAAAGTCCCGCCCTCCAGCAGTGACCTTTACCAAAACGGCCCCACTCGCGGCTGTGGACTGGTCCACTTTGTAGCGGGGAAACAGGGGTATCGCACAGCAACACATCACAGGAGGCCGCCGGTGAGACGAGCGCGCCCGGGGGCGCCGCCCCGAGGCACGGCCAGCCGCGCCCTGACGAGTGTCGGATCGGGGGCGGATCTCGACCGGAATCCACTCCCGGCCGACACCGCCGCGCAGGAGCCGGTCACGACGGCGAAGGAGGAGTTCCCGCAGTCGAAGCTCTGGCACATCACCCTCAGCGTCTCGGGCACCGAGACTCCGCTGGGAGAGGTCAGACGCGGCCTGGAACAGCTCGCGCACGACCATCCCTTCCTGCTGACCAGCCGCTATGCCAACGACCACGCGGAGATCCGCTACTGGGAAGAGGCCCGCGATCTGCACGACGCGGCCGCGGTCGCCCTGCGGCTGTGGGGGGAGCACCGCTCCAGCGCCCAGCTCCCGCCCTGGGAGATCGTCGGCCTGGAAGTCATCGACCGCGAGACCTACCACCTGCGCATCGCCGAGGGCTACGGGCCGCCGCCCGCCGCCCCCGTGGGCGTGCACCCCTACTGACCCCCGGGGTGCTCCGGGGGACGTCCGCCCCTCGGGTCGGCCGTCTCGCATCACGGGATACGTGACGGATGCCCGCAGAGCGCGCATTACTCTGCGGGCATGACCACGCTCTCGCCCTACGACAACCTCTCCCCGGTCGCGCAGACCGCCTACCGGGCCCGCGCGGCCGCCGCCGACATCGCGCCACTGCCGCGTGCGGCCAAGGACGACGCCCTGCTTGCCATCGCCGACGCCCTCGAAGTACGGACGAGCGAGATCGTCGAGGCCAACGCGAAGGACGTCGAGCGCGCCCGCGAGGCCGGGACGAGCGAAGGCATCATCGACCGCCTCACCCTCACCCCGGAACGCATCCGCGCCATCGCCGCGGACGTCCGGGACGTGGCGGCCCTGCCCGACCCGGTCGGTGAAGTGGTGCGCGGCTCGACCCTGCCCAACGGCATCGACCTGCGCCAGGTGCGGGTCCCGCTCGGCGTGGTCGGCATCATCTACGAGGCCCGTCCCAACGTCACCGTCGACGCCGCCGCCCTCTGCCTGAAGTCCGGCAACGCGGTCCTGCTGCGCGGCTCCTCCTCCGCCTACGCCTCCAACACCGCCCTCGTCCGGGTCCTGCGCGACGCGGTGGGCGGCTCGGGCCTCCCCGCCGACGCGGTCCAGCTCGTTCCGGGCGAGAGCCGTGACTCCGTACGCGAGCTGATGCGGGCCCGCGGTCTGGTCGACGTCCTCATCCCGCGCGGCGGCGCCTCGCTGATCCGCACGGTCGTCGAGGAGTCCACCGTCCCCGTCATCGAGACCGGCACCGGCAACTGCCACGTCTACGTCGACGCGCAAACGGATCTCGCCATGGCCGTCGACATCCTGATCAACTCCAAGGCGCAGCGCCCCAGCGTCTGCAACGCGGCCGAGACCCTGCTCGTCCACAAGGACATCGCCGACACCTTCCTGCCGCTCGCCCTGGACGCGCTGGCCGAGGCCGGGGTCACCGTCCACGGCGACGAGCACGTCCTCGCCCGGGCGGAGGGCACCAAGGCCACCGTGGTCGCGGCGACGACGGAGGACTGGGAGACCGAGTACCTCTCGTACGACATCGCGGCGGCGGTCGTCGACTCCCTGGACGCCGCGGTCGCGCACATCCGCCTCTGGTCCTCCGGCCACACCGAGGCGATCGTCACGACCTCCCAGGCGGCCGCCCGCCGGTTCACCCAACTGGTCGATTCGACGACGGTCGCCGTGAACGCCTCCACGCGCTTCACGGACGGCGGGCAGTTCGGCTTCGGCGCCGAGATCGGCATCTCCACGCAGAAGCTGCACGCCCGGGGCCCGATGGGCCTGCCGGAGCTGACCTCGACGAAGTACATCGTCACCGGCGACGGCCACGTCCGTTAGGGCCTGTCGTTCGGATCATGCCGGGCTCGCGGGCGCTCCCGCCCGCCCCGGCCGGAGCGGGCGCGGATGCTGAGCCCGGCCGCGCGTTCCCCTCCCCCCGACCGGGGGAGTTCGCGGGGTCCCTGCCGAAAAGGTCCCGACAGGGCTACGCTGAATCCGTGCCGGACGACGTGGGGGGCAAGCCGTTCCCGGACGGCTGGGAGCCCGACGACGACCGCGGGGGCGCGGACGAGGATTTCGCCACCGTGGTGTTCGACGAGGACTTCGTCCGGGCCGCGGCCGTCCACGAGCCCACCGCCGTGGAGCGCCTGCTCGCCGCCGCCGAGGCCCGCGCCGAGGCCGATGCGGCCCGCGCCCGCCGCACCCGCCGCCCCGACGACGACCGTTACGACGAGCACGGCCCCTACGGCTACCACGACCCGCAGGACCTCGACTACGACCCGGACCACGGCGACGGGCACGACGCCACCGCCCCGGGCCCCTACGGCCGTCACGGCGGCTCCCTGCGGCCCTACCGCAACTCCGCCCGCTGGCACCGTCCCGTCGCCTGGCTGCTGGCGCTGATGATGGGCATCGGTATGGTCGCCCTCGCCTTCAGCGCCGTCTACCGGGGCGCGTCGGCCAATCGCCAGGACCAGGTGCCGCCCCCCGTCACCAGCGGCGTCGACAAGCCCGGAGCCGCCCCCTCGGCCTCCGCCGACCACTCCCGGCCAGCGGTCTCGGCCGAACCCGGCCTCCCCTGACCGCTCGGGAGCAGGGCCCTCGTGCCGGTGCGTTCCGGCAGCCGTTCGCCCGGCTGTCGTAACCCCCGTACGCCGGTATCGGCAGCTGTTCGCTTCGTCCCTCGCCCCCCGTGTGCCACGGCCCCGTTCCGGGTCCTCGCCCGACCCTCCCGTCACCCGTTCGCCGGTGCCCGCACCGGCAGCTCCCCCAGCTCTCCGCGTTTACGCACGCGGCAATCGACCTACCCTCAAGATGTGACCCCTCGTTCCCAGGGGGGCTTCTCGCTGCCGGACACCGCTCGTCCGAAGCAGACCGTTGCGCACCGAACCGACCGGTGTGGAGATCGGGAGAGAAGTCATGACAGGCCGCTCAGAACCGCCGGACGGCCCGCCCGAGAACTCCGCGGGCGGCGAGGACGAATACCGCTCCCTCGTCTTCGACGAATCGTTCGTCCAGGCTGCCCGGATGCAGGAGTTCTCGGCCCAGGAGCGGATGGGCGAGCACGCCCGCGCGGTGCGCGCCCTGCCCGAGCCACCGGCCGCCCTCCGCAGCGGAGGCGGCTCCCGGACCGCCATAGCGCTGATCGTCCTGATTGCCCTGGCCTTCGCCCTCGCCGTCTACATAGGCTTCCGCAGCCCCTACCCCCAGCCGCCCACCCGACGGGCCGAACCCCTGAGGACCACTGTCGTCCCCCTCGCCCCTCCGGGGGCCGTCCCCGGCGGTTCCCCCGAGCGGCTGTACGCGTCCGAGCCGGTCGCCGGTCTCCGCACCGGCGCGGAAGGGATCAACTTCCCCGCCGTGCGGCGTACGCGGAACTTCTCCGACAGCCAGATCACCGCCGCTCTCGCCACGGTCAAGGACTACCTGGTGGAGTCCTCGCTGAACCCCGACGTCCTCACCGGCGATGTCCGCAGGCCCGTCGAGCACCTCCTCGATCCCGACCAGCGGGCACAGTTCGAACAGAGCCTGAGCACCCCGGCGGACGACGGGCGGCACGCCGCCACCGGCTGGCTGGTGCGCTTCGACCCGGCCCACGTGGAACTCGCGGACCCGCACGTCCGGGTCCAGGGCACGCTCCGCTACGAGGAGGAGGGAGCGGGCGCACTGGGGGTCGTCTCGGACCACACGTTCACCTACGCCGTGCGCCCGGCCGATGGACCCCACGGGGAGGACGGCGCCTCCCTGTTCACCGTGCGTCGCGAGCTGCACTTCCGCTTCGACCGGGAGGATCTGCGGCTGCACCGGCTGGAGCTGCGCACCGCCTACGTCCAGGCCGGGCCGCACTCATGCTCGGCCGATGCGGCCGGGACGCTCCGCCCGCTTCTCGCCGGGGAGCGGGCGGACGACCGCGGTCCCGCCGCCACCGACCCGTATGCCACGGGCCGACCCACGGCGGCGCTGTGCGGGACCCTGGCGGCCGTCAGCTCCCCGACGGCTTCGGCGGCAGCCACGACGACCCCGACGGACTCGGCGGCCGGCCGGAGCTCCCCGAGCAGCCCCTCGCAGTAGTCAGGCCCCGGTCCTCAGGCCCTCAGTCGTCCGGGTCCTGAGGCCGGCCGGATGTGCCCTTCTCGCCCGTGGCGGAGCCCCCGGCCGGGCCCTGCGCCCCGCCCTTCGTGCCTCCGCCCGCGGCGCCGGTGAACTTGTCGCGCAGCTTGCCGCCCAGGTCCCCGGCGCCTCCGGCGATGTCGCCGACCAGCTTCATCAGCGGGTCCTTGCTGGTGCGCACCGTGTCGGCGTAGTGCGAGGCGGACTCCCGGAACGAGTCCGTCACCGAGGTGTCCTTGTCCTCCTCGCGGCGCGGGTAGTGGCCGTCCATGATCCGCTGGAAGTCGCGGCTCTCCGACCACTTCTTCAGCTCGGCGGCCCGCACCGCGGTGAACGGGTGCGTCCGGGGCAGCACATTGAGGATCTTGAGGACGGAGTCGCGCAGGTCTCCGGCCTTCTCGTACTCGTCGGCCTGGGCGAGGAAGGCGTCCACGTTCATCTCGTGGAGGTGATTGCCGCCGGCGATCTTCATCAGGCCGCGCATCGAGGCCTTGGTGTCCTGGCCCACCAGGAGCCCGGCCCGGTCCGCGGACAGCTCCGACTTGCGGAACCACTCGCGCAGCGCCGTCACTATCGCCATGATCGCGACATTGCCCAGCGGGATCCAGGCGACCTTCACGGCCAGATTGGTGAGGAAGAGCAGTATCGTCCGGTACACCGAGTGACCGGAGAGCGCGTGGCCCACCTCGTGGCCCACCACCGCCCGCATCTCCTCCTCGTCGAGCAGCTCGACCAGGCCGGTGGTGACCACGATGATCGGTTCGTCAAGACCGATGCACATGGCGTTGGGCTGCGGGTCCTGCTTGACGTACATCGGCGGGACCTTCTCCAGGTCCAGGATGTAACAGGCGTCCCGCAGCATGTCGTTGAGGTGGGTGAACTGCGCTTCGCTCACACGGACGGAGTCGGAGAGGAACAGCAGCCGCAGGCTGCGCTCCGGGAGCAGCCCGCTGAGCGCCTTGAACACGGTGTCGAACCCGGTCAGCTTGCGCAGGGCCACCAGGGCCGAGCGGTCGGCGGGGTGCTCGTAGGCCCGGGAGGAGATCCCGGCAAATCGCCTGCGCTGCCTGCTCGGCACGTTCTCGTGACTGTTGTCGGTCATGGATGGCCCCCTGTTCGTACGAGACGTTGCTCGTCCCCCGGACAAAAACCAGCCTATGCGCTGGCGCTACGGTGTGCGGGGGGCTGTGGATAACTTTGAGGAGCGCCCGAAATGCCGCACACCGCCGTACTGCTCGCCGCCGCGTCCGAGGAGCAGGGACCCGGCAGCACCCTGAGGATCGTGCTGCTCGTCGCGATCCTCGGAGCGGTGCTCCTGGCCTGGTTCCTGCTGCGCGGATACCGCAACGATGACAACAACGACTGAGTCGGCGTGAGCGTGCCCGGGGGGCCCGCATACGATGTGCCCGACGTCTTCCTTCCGATTCACGATCGATAGGTCCTGCCGAAGATGAGCCTCACGAGCACCGCACACCAGCTGGTCACCATTGCCTCCGGGGGTGGCGAGGGCGGTGGCAACCACGAAAGCCTCAACCCCTACCTCATCGGCGCCGGCGCCTTCCTCGCGCTGATGTTCCTGCTGTGGGTCACCACCCGCTTCAACCGCGACCGCTGAGGTCAGAGACCGCTGAGTCTGAGACCGCTGAGTCAGCGGCGTACAGCTGTGCCAGTAGGCTCTGCACGCATGGGAGAGCAGGAAGTGCCTACCGGCCCCGGCAAGCGCCGGCTCGGCGTCATGGGCGGGACATTCGACCCGATCCATCATGGACACCTGGTGGCGGCCAGCGAAGTGGCCGCCCAGTTCCATCTGGACGAGGTCGTCTTCGTTCCGACCGGGCAGCCGTGGCAGAAGAGCCACAAGAAGGTCTCCCCGGCCGAGGACCGCTATCTGATGACGGTCATCGCCACCGCGTCCAACCCGCAGTTCTCCGTCAGTCGCAGTGACATCGATCGTGGCGGACCGACGTACACCATCGATACGCTGCGGGACCTGCGCGAGGTCCACGGCGACGCGGACCTCTTCTTCATCACCGGCGCCGACGCGCTCTCCCAGATCCTCACCTGGCGCGACGCGGAGGAGCTGTTCTCGCTCTCCCACTTCATCGGTGTGACCCGCCCGGGTCACGTGCTCACGGACGACGGGCTGCCCGAGGGCGGTGTCTCCCTCGTGGAGGTACCCGCGCTGGCGATCTCGTCCACGGACTGCCGTGAGAGGGTCGCGCAGGGGGAACCGGTCTGGTACCTGGTGCCGGACGGCGTGGTTCGCTACATCGACAAGCGCCAGCTGTACCGCGGCGAATGAGCCACGGAGAGGGGCACCGGTGAACGACCGACAGAACCCGTACGACCCGTATTACCAGGAGCCGCAGGTCATCGGCTACGACGCTTACGGGCAGCCGGTGTACCAGCAGCAGGCGCAGCAGCCGTACGACCAGCAGGGGCAGCAGTACGACCCCTACGCCGCGCACCAGGGCCAGGGGCAGGGCCACGCGCACCAGGCCCCCGAGGCGGGGTACGGCTACGACGCGTACGGCAACCCCCAGCAGCAGCCGCAGCCCCCGTACGACCCCTACGCAGGCCAGTACCAGGGCCAGCACCCGGGGCAGACGCACCAGAGCCAGACGCACCCGGGTCAGACGTACCAGGGCCAGGCCCAGCAGGGGCAGGGTGCCGAGCAGGGGTACGGGTACGGCTCCTACACCGACTACGGCTACGCCACCGGGCAGCAGCCCGCCGCGGTCGACACCGGTCAGCACTGGAGCGTCCCGCAGCAGGGCGCCGCCCCCGCACCGGAACAGGCCCCGCAGTCGCACACAGCGGAAGCCGCGGAAGCCGAAGCGGAGGCCGACGCGGCCGTTCCGGGGCAGCGCAAGCCCGCTCCCGACTACCGAACCGAGCAGTTCTCGTTCATCGAGGAGCCCGATGAGGACTCCGAAGACGTCATCGACTGGCTGAAGTTCACCGAGAGCCGCAGCGAGAGGCGCGAGGAAGCGCGCCGCAAGGGCCGCAACCGGATGGTCGCCCTGATCGTCGTCGCCGTTCTCGTGGTCGTCGGCGGAGTCGGGTACCTCTGGTCCGCCGACATGATCCCCGGCCTCTCCGGTCCGGACGACAAGAAGGCCGTCGCCGCCGGAGCCCAGCAGCGCGACATGATCGTGGTGCACCTGCACGACACCAAGAAGGGCGCCACCTCCACGGCGCTCCTCGTCGACAACACCACCACCAAGCAGGGCACCACCGTTCTGCTGCCCAACTCCCTCGCCGTCGCGGGCGACGACGGGACCACCACCACGCTCGGCAAGTCCGTCGACGACGACGGCAGGACCGGCACCCGGGAGGCGATCGACACCCTCCTGGGCACCCGGATCACCGGCACCTGGCGGCTGGACACTCCCTACCTGGAGAACCTCGTCGAGCTGGTCGGCAACATCGAGGTCGACACCGACACCGACGTGCCCGACACCAAGAAGGGCGCCTCGCCCCTGGTGAACAAGGGCGAGGCGCAGACGCTCAGCGGCCCGATGGCCGTCGCGTACGCCACGTACCGCGCACCGGGCGAGCCCGAGGCCAAGCAGCTGATGAGGTTCGGCGAGGTCATGCGGGCCACGCTGCGCAAGATCTCCGAGGATCCCAAGGCCGCGACCATCACCATCGAGACGCTGCTCCAGGTGCTCGACCCGTCGCTGCCCGAGAAGGACCTCGGGGCCTCGCTCGCCAAGCTCGCCGCGCATGCCAAGGTCGGCGACTACAAGACGGCCCTCCTGCCGGTCCAGGAGGACGGCACGCTCACCGAGGAGGCCACCCGCAGCGTCGTCAAGGACATCCTGGGCGGTGCGGTGAAGGCCCCCGAAGAGGGTGCGCCCCTCCGGGTCGCCGTTCGCAACGCCACGGGTGACGACAAGGCCGCAGAGGCGGCCCGGGTCCAGCTGATCAACGGCGGCTACGCCTTCGTGGACAGCGGCAAGGCCGAGGCCGAGTCCTCTTCCGTCGTGCTCTACCGGTCCGCCGAGGACAAGGAGAAGGCCGTCGAGGTGGCCAAGACCCTGGGCCTGTCCGACGACGACGTGAAGAAGGGCGAGCCGGCCGCGAACGCCGACGTGTCCGCCGTCCTCGGTCAGGACTACGAGATCAAGTAGCCGCTGCGGGTTCACCGGCCGACGTTCCTCCGAGGCCTCGGACGTCGGCCGGTGAAGCGCGGCAAAGCTCTGGGTGAAACGCAGTAAAGCTCTGTCGGTGGTCCGTGAGACCCTAGAGGTTGCATCCGACCGCCGACGAAAGCCTGCATGTGACCGCCACGGACCGCTCCATCGAGCTCATCAACGCCGCCGCTCAGGCGGCCGCCGACCGGCTCGCGCACGACATCATCGCCTACGACGTCAGCGATGTGCTGTCGATCACCGACGCCTTCCTGCTGGCCTCGGCCCCCAACGACCGCCAGGTCAAGTCGATCGTCGACGAGATCGAGGAGCGGCTCCAGAAGGAGCTCGGCGCCAAGCCGGTGCGCCGCGAGGGCGACCGCGACGCCCGCTGGATCCTCCTCGACTACGTCGACATCGTCATCCACGTCCAGCACAGCGAGGAGCGCGTTTTCTACGCGCTGGAGCGCCTGTGGAAGGACTGCCCGGAGATCGCCCTCCCCGAGGACGCGATCAAGACCCGCGGCAAGGCCGAGGAGCACGCGCAGCTCAACGGCGGCACGGAAGGTGACCAGAGCTGAACGGCAGCAGCAGCGGCAGGGGCCGCAGGATCGTCCTCTGGCGGCACGGCCAGACGGCATGGAATCTGGAGCGTCGTTTCCAGGGCTCCACGGACATCGAGCTCACCGAGGCCGGCCTCGGGCAGGCCCGCCGGGCCGCCCGGCTGCTCGCCTCGCTGAAGCCGGACGCCATCGTGGCCTCCGACCTCCGGCGGGCGGCGGCCACGGCCGCCGAGCTGGCCGCAGTCAGCGGCCTGACCGTCGCTCATGACGCGGCTCTTCGCGAGACGTACGCAGGCGCCTGGCAGGGGCTGACGCACCACGAGATCGTCGAGCGCTACGGGGAGCAGTACGCCGCTTGGAAGCGCGGCGAGCCCGTGCGCCGGGGCGGCGGCGAGCTGGAGACCGAGGTCGCCGACCGGGCCGCTCCGGTCGTCCTGGAGCACGCCGAGAAGCTCCCCGCCAACGGCACGCTGGTCGTGGTCAGCCACGGCGGCACGATCAGGACGACGATCGGCCGCCTGCTGGGTCTGGAGTCGCATCACTGGGAAGGGCTCGGCGGGCTGTCCAACTGCTGCTGGTCCGTTCTCGGTGAGGGAGCGCGTGGCTGGCGGCTGCTGGAGCACAACGCGGGAACGCTGCCCGAGCCGGTGCTCGGCGACGACGACTAGGGCCGCGTTCGGATCGGGCCGGACCGGGCGCCGTTCCCGGCCGTCCACGGGCGGCACCGGGCCGGATTTCACTTTCCGGCAGGTCACAGGCTAAAGTTCTTCTTGTTCGCAGCGCGGAAACGCAGGGAAACACAGCGAACAGCGGGGCTATAGCTCAGTTGGTAGAGCGCCTGCATGGCATGCAGGAGGTCAGGAGTTCAATTCTCCTTAGCTCCACAATCAGGATCCCGTCCCCGCCAGGGGGCGGGATCTTCTGCGTGGAGGACGCACGGCGGGCTGACCCTCTTGCGGGGTCATGGCAGAATCGGAACGCCGGAGGGGGCGACGGACCGATCGGGAGGGAGCGCGATGCCTGCGACTCGCGAACACGTCCCCGACCTGCCGCTTGTCGCCGCCCTGCGCTCCGGCTCTCCAACGTCCGAAGATCGATCCCGGCTCGGCTGTCCGTCCTGCGGTTCGTCCCATGTCGCCCAGGTTCTGGGTGACAACGGAGGGGTCTCCTACGTGTGCACGGCCTGCGGCCACAGCTGGAGCTGACTGATGGGTGCACACAGGCGTAAGTGCGACTGGTGCGACAGCGGTACGCCCATTGTCAGGGACATGGACCCGGTCAACGCGGAGTACCAGTACTGGTGCGAGGAATGCGCGCGGGCGCTGATCATAAAAGGCGACCCCATCGAGACGTACCGGGAGCTGGAGGGGGAGCCGATCTACGGGAGGCTCCTGGAGGAGCACTGCACCCTCAAGCGCTTCTACTCGTTCGCGACTGCCTGATCGCGACCGTCTGACCTGTGGTCGGCCCATCACTCACCCGGGATGAATCGGGCATCTCGGTACGGACCGGAAGCGATTTGGTGAAGCACCGGGGGGACCGTGTAATGTTCTCGATGTCGCCAAGGGAAACCGGGCGGCAAACAACAAGGGGCTATAGCTCAGTTGGTAGAGCGCCTGCATGGCATGCAGGAGGTCAGGAGTTCAATTCTCCTTAGCTCCACAGTGAAGTAGCGGGCCACCCGGATCGGGTGGCCCGCTACTTTTGTTCCGACCTTCTGTCAGGCTGCCTGATCAGCCGCGCCCGCTGCCCAGCGCCCGCCGGTTGGCGGCCGGGAGGGCGGGGCGCGTCTCGGCGGGCGGCTGCTCGATCCTGAGCGCCAGGGCGGGGCAGCGCCGTACGGCCCGCTGGGCCCGCCCGCGCAGATGCATCGGTACGGCGGCGTCCGCCAGCGCCGGATAGCCGTCGGGGCCCAGCCTGATGAGCTCGGGGACGATGTCCGCGCACAGGCCGTGGCCCTGGCAGAGCGTCCAGTCCACGGCCAGCTTCTCACCGCTCGGAATCGACTCCTCCAGATCCTGGTAGCCAGGTCCGGGCAGCGGCAGCACCCCGGCCGTCTCCCGCCCGCAGCCGCCGTCCAGGACGTGTGCGGCGAGGTCGTCCGTGAACGCCGACAAGGTGGAGAGCAGGAACCGCGCCGAACCGTCCGGGTGTTTGCACGCCCCCCGGCCCTTCACGGCCTGGGTGACCTCGCGCAGGGCCTCCAGGGCCGCGGGCCCGCCCCCGTTCAGCAGGTCGGAGAGGCCGCCCGCGGCGGCGGGGAGCCCCAGCTTGCACGGGCCGCACTGCCCGGCGGTCTCGGCGGCCAGCCAGTTGGCGATCCGGAGGGACTCGCCGAGCGGGCAGGTGTCCGGCCCGATCGGCAGGATGGCGCCGGCCCCGAGCGCGCCGCCCACGGTGGCCAGGGACTCGCGGGAGACTACGGCGTTGTGCGAGGAGACCGCGTCGATCCAGTTGCCGTGATAGCCGCCCGTCAGAACGCCCTGCGGCAGCGGGGGAGCGTCGGCCAGTTGCAGGATGTACCGCAGCGGCACCCCGGTCGGCACCTCGATGACCATCGGCCGCGCCACCGCTCCGGAGACGGTGAGCAGGACGGTGCCCGGTTCGTTCGGCAGGCCGGTGTGCCCGTAGCGGCGCGGGCCGATCCGGGCGGCGACGGCGAGCTGTGCGTACGTCTCCGCGTTCGACAGCAGGGTAGGGGCGCCGCCCACCCCGGTCTCCGCCGCCCGCTCGCGCCGGCCCGGCGGCAGGGCGGGCCCGCCGTTCGCCGCCCGGATCACCGAGGATGCCTCGCCGGAGACCATGCGTTCCGGGGTGCGGACCACCCGGGCGCGCAGCGGCAGGCCGCGCCGGTCGGAGAGGCCGCGCTCGGCGAGAGCCGCCCGCACGGACACCTCTGTGGAGTTACGGGTGACGGCGACAACCAGGGTGCGTGCGCCGAGTGCCTCCGCGGCCAGCAGGGCGCCGTCCAGGATGAGGTGGGGGGCGCGGTTGAGGAGCACGGTGTCCTTGCGGCAGGCGGGTTCGCCCTCACTGCCGTTGATCACGACGACGGGCCGCACACCGCGGCGGATGGACGCCTTCGCCACCGCCCGCAGCTTCCTGCCGAAGGGGAAACCGGCACCTCCCCTTCCGCGTAGGGATATCGCCTCGGCCAGTTCGGCCAGCCGCTCGCCCGTCATCGGTTCGAGTGGCCCGTGGACCTTCAGGTGCATGGCGAGGTCGAGCCGTTCCACGAGGTCGAAGCCGGTGGTCAGCTGCGGCAGGCCGACGACGCGGACCTCGGGAACATCGGGGAGGGGGACGTTCACGGTCGGTCTCCTGCGGGTGCGTGCCAGGGTTCGCCTGCCGGGGGAGCGGCGAACGGCTCGGCAGGCGGCTCGGCGCCGGGGGCGATCAAGGGGGAGGCGAAGGGAGTGGTCGTGGTGGTGCTGTCCGGTGTCGGGGGGCCGCTGTCGTACTCCGGCGTGCCGTAGGAATGGGACGGCGTGCCATAAGAAGGCGTGCCATAAGAAGGCGTGCCGTAAGGAGGTGCTGCGTAAGAAGACGTCGCGTCAGCCTGTATGCCGCCGGTGGGCGCCGGTCCGTGGGCGCCTTCGGACGGCAGCGGGGCGGAGGGCGGGGGGTACGGAGTCGGCGCGCCGGTGTCGTATTCCGGAGTGCCGTAAGTAGGCGTCGTGTCGAACCGGGATGCGTACAGAGGTGGTTCCTGGGGCGGCGCGTAGGTGTGCTCGGCCGCGTTGGACGGGCTGGGGTGCGCCGGCGCGGGGGATGTGGGGTGCGCCTGTGCGGGAGGCGCGGGGGACGGCGAGGGCCAGCGGCTCTCCGACGGGAGTGAGGGGCCACCGCCGAGCGAGACAGCGCGATATCCGGCCGCTATCCCCGGACCGGGCCCCTTCCGCCATCCCTGAACCGGCGTGTCCCCGGGAGGGTCGAAGGTGATGCGGTCGGCGCTGCGGGGCGGGGGCTCGTACAGGGGGGCCCGGCTGCCG
Source organism: Streptomyces sp. WZ.A104 (assembly GCF_002382885.1). GTDB lineage: Bacteria > Actinomycetota > Actinomycetes > Streptomycetales > Streptomycetaceae > Streptomyces. The sequence goes on along the minus strand of NZ_NWVL01000002.1, from coordinate 197,712 downwards.
TACAGCGTCTCCGTCGGTGACTCGTGCAGCGAGCCGGGGATCGCCGACGGCGGGGACTCCGCCGGGGGTATCGGCGCCGACAGGGTGCGCGGGCGCACGGGCGTGCCCCGTACGTCCCCGCCCGGCTCGCTCCAGCCGACCGGGTCGGACCAGGGCTCCGCACCGGAGGACGGGGACTCGCGCAGGACCGGGTCCGGGGCGGGCGGCGGGCCCTGGCCCAGCAGCTCCGCGATCCGGTCGGCGATCCGCCGCTTCGTCGGGCGGGGCAGCAGCCGCAGGCACAGCACGCCCGCGACACCGGCCAGGCACAGGCCGTACATCACGACCACCCAGGTCGCGGGCGCGCGGCCCGCGTACAGGCCGTGGACCAGCGCGGCGCACCAGGCCGGATAGGACAGCCCGTGCAGGGCGCGCCACCGGCCCGCGATCCCGCCCGCCTCCCGGGGGGACCCGAGCGACTGGCCGAGCCGGGTGGCCGTGGGGGAGGGCTGGGCGAACGCGCTGCGCAGGGCGCCGGTCGCGGCCGTGACGACCATCAGCAGACCGGCCAGCGAGCCGAAGCCGATCAGCCCCGCCGTGCCGGTGACGCCGAGGCCGAAGGGTATGAGGGCACCGATCAGGTCGACATGCCCGAGGGCGACCTTCACGGTGCCGTGCAGCAGCAGAAAGCCGAGCGAGGCCACGGCGGTGGCCCGGTGGATGCCCTGGCAGACGATCCGCTGGCGGGTGGACAGAAACAGCCGGTCCGTGGCCAGCAGGCCCCAGGCGACGGCCGCGCTGAGCGACACCAGCGACAGGACGCCGGTGGTGAAATCGAGGGTGGTGCGCAAGCCGTCGCTCCCTGCGACGGCGAGTAGGGGGACGAAGACCAGGGCGGCGACAGTGAGGCCGCCCTGTACCGGCCGACTCATTCCGGGGCTCATGGTGGGGGATACGCGGATCTTGCGATGAGGGTTCATGGGGGCGACTCCGAATAGTTCGGCAAAGCGGTCCCGTTGCCGCATGCTAGGACGCCCCATACCAACCAGTACGGGCTTTGCGTGGTTGCCCCGATAGAAGTGGGTACGCCGAGTAACCTCCGCTTCCCGGGAGTTCCCTCCGTCCCGTGAGTCGCCTCAGGACTCAGTGGAATACCCACGGGAAGTCCGCGGAACGCACACCGCGCACCCACGGAAACATCACGCGCCGACTACGGAGGGCGACGGAGGGAGGGTGGGGTCCCGGCTCTCGCGCGCCGTGTCCGCTCTCCGGTCGCTCCCCGCTCCCTTCCGGGCCCGTGCGGTACCCTGACGCCATGCGTGCCGTACGCCTTCTGCTTAGCGAGCCGCGCTGAACAGTTCCGACCGGTGAGAACGCCTGGTCGGAGTCAGCGCGGCGTCCCCTCCTGTGCGAGGGGATTTTTCGTTTCCCGGCAGATGACGATCGATGGAGCTTTGAGGATCATGAGCGAGACGAATTCCGCTGCCGAGACGGCTGCGCCGCACCGCTACACGGCGGCGATGGCCGCCGACATCGAGGCACGCTGGCAGGACTTCTGGGACGCCGAGGGGACGTACGAGGCGCCGAACCCCACCGGTGACCTGGCGGGCGACCCGGAGCTGGCCGCCAGGCCGAAGAAGTTCATCATGGACATGTTCCCGTACCCCTCGGGTGCCGGGCTGCACGTCGGGCACCCCCTGGGCTACATCGCCACCGATGTCTACGCCCGCCACCAGCGGATGACCGGCCACAACGTGCTGCACACCCTGGGCTTCGACGCCTTCGGCCTGCCCGCCGAGCAGTACGCGGTCCAGACGGGCACGCACCCCCGGGTCTCCACCGAGGCCAACATGGAGAACATGAAGGTCCAGCTGCGCCGTCTGGGACTGGGACACGACAACCGCCGCTCCTTCGCGACGATCGAGTCCGAGTACTACAAGTGGACGCAGTGGATCTTCCTGCAGATCTTCAATTCCTGGTACGACACCGAGGCCGACCGGGCCCGCCCGATCGCCGAACTGGTCGAGCAGTTCGAGAACGGCACCCGCGCGACCCCCGACGGTCGTGAGTGGAGCGAGCTGACCGCCGCCGAGCGCGCGGACCTGCTGGGCCAGTACCGTCTGGCGTACGCCTCCGACGCGCCCGTCAACTGGTCGCCCGGTCTGGGCACCGTGCTGGCCAACGAGGAGGTCACCGCCGACGGTCGCTCCGAGCGCGGCAACTTCCCCGTCTTCAAGGCCAAGCTGCGCCAGTGGAACATGCGCATCACCGCCTACGCCGACCGGCTGCTGAACGACCTGGACGGGCTGGACTGGCCCGAGGCCATCAAATTGCAGCAGCGCAACTGGATCGGGCGCTCCGAGGGTGCCCGGGTCGAGTTCCCGGTCGACACCGCGGGCGGCATCACCGTCTTCACCACCCGTCAGGACACCCTGTTCGGCGCCACGTACATGGTGCTGGCCCCCGAGCACGACATGGTCGAGCGGATCATTCCGGCCGCCTGGCCCGAGGGCACCCACCCGGTATGGACCGGCGGACACGCGAGCCCGGCCGAGGCCGTCACCGCGTACCGCAAGCAGGCCGCCGCCAAGTCCGACGTCGAGCGGCAGGCCGAGGCCAAGGACAAGACCGGTGTCTTCACCGGCGCGTACGCCACCAACCCGGTCAGCGGTGAGAAGGTCCCCGTCTTCATCGCGGACTACGTCCTGATGGGCTACGGCACCGGCGCGATCATGGCCGTACCGGCGCACGACGCGCGCGACTTCGCCTTCGCGCGCGCCTTCGAGCTGCCGATGCGCTGTGTCGTCCAGCCGTCCGACGACCGCGGAACCGACCCCTCCACGTGGGACGACGCCTTCAGTTCGTACGACGCGAAGCTGGTCAACTCCGCGAACGACGAGATCTCGCTGGACGGCCTGGGCGTCGTCGAGGCCAAGGCGACGATCACCGAGTGGCTGAAGGAGCACGGTGTCGGCGAGGGCACCGTCAACTTCCGGCTGCGCGACTGGCTGTTCAGCCGCCAGCGCTACTGGGGCGAGCCCTTCCCGATCGTCTACGACGAGGACGGCATCGCCCACCCGCTGCCCGAGTCGATGCTGCCGCTGGAGCTGCCGGAGGTCGAGGACTACTCGCCGCGCACCTTCGACCCGGAGGACGCAAGCGCGCAGCCCGAGACCCCGCTGTCACGCAACGCCGACTGGGTCAACGTCACGCTGGACCTGGGCGACGGGGCCGGTCCGCGGAAGTACCGCCGCGAGACCAACACCATGCCCAACTGGGCCGGTTCCTGCTGGTACGAGCTGCGCTACCTGGACCCGAACAACGACCGGCAGCTGGTCGACCCGGAGATCGAGCAGTACTGGATGGGCCCGCGCGAGGGCCAGCCCACCGGCGGTGTCGACCTGTACGTCGGCGGCGCCGAGCACGCCGTGCTGCACCTGCTGTACGCGCGCTTCTGGTCCAAGGTGCTGCACGACCTGGGCCACATCTCGTCGGCCGAGCCGTTCCACAAGCTGTACAACCAGGGCATGATCCAGGCCTTCGTCTACCGCGACAGCCGGGGCATCGCCGTCCCGGCCGCCGAGGTGGAGGAGCGCGACGGCGGCTTCTACTACGAGGGCGAGAAGGTCAGCCGCGTCCTGGGCAAGATGGGCAAGTCCCTGAAGAACGCGGTCACGCCGGACGAGATCTGCGCCGAGTACGGTGCGGACACCCTGCGCCTGTACGAGATGGCGATGGGCCCCCTGGACGTGTCGCGTCCCTGGGACACGCGGGCCGTCGTCGGCCAGTACCGGCTGTTGCAGCGGCTGTGGCGCAATGTGGTCGACGAGGAGACCGGCGAGGTCACCGTCGTCGACACGGAGCCCGGCGAGGACACTCTGCGGGCCCTGCACAAGGCCATCGACGGGGTCGGCCAGGACCTGGCGGGAATGCGGTTCAACACCGCCATCGCCAAGATCACCGAACTGAACAACCACCTGACGAAGGCCGGTGGCCCGCTGTCGCGCTCGGTCGCCGAGCGGCTGGTCCTGCTGATCGCCCCGCTGGCCCCGCATGTGGCCGAGGAGCTGTGGCGCCGACTGGGCCACACCGAATCGGTCGTCCACCAGGACTTCCCCGTGGCGGACCCGGCGTACGTCGTGGACGAGACGGTCACCTGCGTCGTCCAGATCAAGGGCAAGGTCCGGGCCCGTCTGGAGATCTCCCCGTCCATCACGGACGAGGAGCTGGAGGCGCTGGCCCTGGCTGACGATGCGGTCGTGGCGGCGCTGGGCGGGGCGGGCATCCGCAAGGTGATCGTGCGTGCCCCGAAGCTGGTGAACATCGTCCCCGCGTGACGGTTCTTGTGGGTGGCGTGATGGCCTTTGCGGATGGTTAGGGCCATCCCCTACGGGCAGGTTGGGGGTTCCGAAGGAACCCTCGGCCTGCCCGTTCCGTTTACGGTGGAGGGGGCGACCGGTATCGGCGGGCCGCATCGAGAAACCGAGGGCATTCATGGAAGCCGCGATCACGATCCTGGCGCTGCTCTTCGTCGCGTTCATCGCGCTGGGCGTCTACGTGACCGTGAAGGTCGTCGGCGCGGCCAAACGGGGCGTGGACCGCACGATCACGCAGGCCCGCCGCACCGTGGAGGACACCACGCTCCGGGCCAAGAGCTTCGGCCAGCCCGGTGTCGTCGGCGAGCTCGCACAGCTCCGGCTCGCCCTGCGGACGTCGATGCGCGCCACCCAGGACGCCCTGCACGCCGGTGTGGCGGAGGACGCCTCGCTCTCGGAGTCGGTGGCGCTCTTCCGGCGGCTGAGCGCGCACGGTCTTGAGCTGGACGACGAGCTGAAGCGGCTGGAGCGCGAGCCGGACCGGTCGACGGTCGCGGCCCTGCTGCCCCAGCTGAAGGAGCGGACCCAGCGGATCACGCACTCGGCGGAGTCGCTGCGCTGGGCGGCGCGGGACCGGGCGCGGCAGTTCGCCGACGACGACCTGGACGCGCTGAACGCACAGATCGACGTCGAGGCCGGTGCGCTGCGGCACTGGACCGTCGAGGAGCCGTCTCGTGCACCGGGTGCCGGGGCGTCCGCGACCCCGGGCCACGGCCCCGGAACGTCCACGGCCCCCGGCCACGGCCCCGGAACGGACTGGCCCGAACCGGCCGCCTCGGCCGGAAGCAGCAGCACGGCCGACGAGGCCTGGTCCGGTCAGGCCGGCGAAGAGGCCCCGCAGGCGATCACCGCACCGGACCCGCGGAAGCGCACGAGCTACCCGTGGGAGAAGTCCGCCCGGCCGGAAACGACGAACTGACGCACGCGATCCGGGAAGCGCTCCGACCGCATACGTTCCGAAGTGACCATGAATGATCAGAGGCCCGGGGCCGGGCTGCCGCACTCCCGGTACGCCAGGTAACCTCCGCCACATGTCCCGCCATGTCGCTGTCGTCACCGATTCCACGGCCTATCTGCCGCGCCCGACGATGGAACGGCACGGCATCACCGCGGTGCCGCTGACCGTCGTCCTGGGCGATCAGGCGCTGGAGGAGGGCACGGAGATCTCGGCCCGTTCACTCGCCCTGGCGCTGCAGAAACGCCACTCCGTGACCACGTCCCGCCCGAGCCCCGAGGTCTTCGCGGCGGCCTATCGGGCGGCGGCCGTCGGCGGGGCCGACGCCGTGGTGTCGCTGCACCTTTCGGCGGAGTTCTCGGGCACGTACGACGCGGCGCTGCTCGCGGCGAAGGACGCCCCCATCCCGGTACGGGTGGTGGACACCGGCATGGTGGCCATGGCCCTCGGATTCTGCGCCCTCGCGGCGGCGGAGGCGGCGGAGGCGGGGGGCGGCCTGGACGAGGTGGCGGCGGCCGCGGAGAAGCGGGCGGCTGGGACGTCCGCCTACTTCTATGTCGACACGCTGGACTATCTGCGTCGGGGCGGCCGTATCGGCACGGCCCAGGCCCTGCTGGGGTCCGCCCTGGCGGTGAAGCCGATCCTGGAGCTCGACGGAGGCCGGATCGAGCTGCTGGAGAAGGTAAGGACGGCGTCCAAGGCGATTGCCCGCCTGGAGGAGATCGTGGCCGAGCGTGCGGGCGAAGCGGCGGTGGACATCGCCGTCCACCACCTCGCTGCTCCGGACCGCGCCGACCGCCTGGCCGAGCGGCTGCGCGAACGTGTCCCCGGTCTGGTCGACCTGCACGTCAGCGAGGTCGGCGCGGTGATCGGTGCGCACACGGGGCCGGGGCTGCTGGGTGCGGTGATCTCGGTGCGGTGATCGAGGTTCGTGGCTCGTGGCTCTGTGATTTGGTTCCGTGATCGTGGTTCCGTCATTTTCTGGGGCGGGGCTGTTTTTCACCCCGAGGAGTGGTCGAGTTATCCACAACTGGCGGTCTTTCCACAGGAATCGGGTCTGTTCAGCGGGTTCGGACGGATGTGCCTAACGTCGTGAGGCATGGCCCTTCGAACTCCTCGGGTGTCCGCTCCCGATGCCTTTTCCGTCCAGTCGTCCATCCATTCGTCAGCTCAGCTGAACGATCTTCTGCCTGATCCTGATCCTGATCCTGTGCCGGGGAGGCCGCTCGGGTGGCCGCGGCCCGGTTCTGGCACTCGCCCGAGCGGTCGGGCGGGCATCCGGCCCGGGTCTCGACACGCTGCCCGCCCGCGCGCCCGCAGGGGTGGGCGCCACTCCGCGCGGGGGCATGCCGCCCTTGCCGCTGCGGCGGGTCGACGGCGGGCGGATGCGCTGATGGAGGGCGTCCCCGGGGCTGACGGCGGAGTGGACCCCGGGCCTGCTTCCGTCCCCGTCGTGCCCGCCTCCGTCCCCGCCTCCGTCCCTGTCGCCGCTCCCGAGCGGGATGCGGGGCGCGACGACGGCGCGAATGTCCCGGAGGTGTCCGGCGAGCCGTCGCGTGCCCGTCGTCTTGTGTCGGCGGTCCGGGAGCGGCTGCTGGTGTGGGTGCGGATCCGGTGTGCTCTGGCCCCGCGGACGCCGCTGGTGCTGGGCCTCGTGCTGCTCGCCGCCGTGGCTCTTGGCGCGTTCCACTTCTGGTCCGCGCGGCCCCAGGCGGTGCGTGCGCCGGAGCCGGTCGCCGCGGAGGGGGACGCGACGGACCTCGCGCTGCCGCAGGAGCCGTTACGGTCCGGCGGCCCCGACCCGGTGCCCCGCCCGGTTGCCGGGGAAGCGCAGGGCCCGGCCGCGGGCGGGGAGGTCGTGGTCGATGTGAGCGGCAAGGTGCACCGGCCGGGCGTTCGTCGGCTCCCGGCGGGCTCGCGGGTGGCGGACGCGCTCCGTGCGGCCGGTGGTGTGAGGGACGGCACCGATGTCACCGGGCTCAACCGGGCGCGGGTCCTGGCCGACGGTGAGCAGGTCGTCGTCGGTCTTCCGCCCGGCCTCACCGCCCCCGGCGCGACCGGCGGCGGAGGCGGATCGCCCGGGGCGGCGGGTGCGCCGGGGCTGCCCGGCCCCGCAGCACCGCTGAGCCTGAACACGGCGACCGCGGATCAGCTTGAAACCCTGCCGGGGGTCGGGCCTGTGCTGGCCCAGCGCATGATCGACTACCGCACGGAGAACGGTGGATTCCGGTCCGTCGACGAGCTTCGCCAAGTCACAGGAATCGGCGACCGCCGATTCGCCGACATCCAACCGCTAGTACGGCCATGAGTGGCCTGTGGGCCCGGCAGAGGCCCCTTGGTTGGAGTCCGGTTCCGGTTCCGGTTCCGGGCCCGGGTTCGAGTCCGAGTCCGGGTCCGGGCCCGGGTTCGAGTCCGGGTCTGGGTACGGATCGCGATGAGGGTTCCCGTACGGAGAGTGGTGCGGACACGGCTGCTGGTGCGGGCGCGAGTGGCGGTGCCGTGGGGGTGCCGGGGGAGAGGGCTTCTCGGGCGGAGGGGCCCGTGGACCTGCGGCTCGTCCCGCCCGCCCTGGCGACCTGGGCGGCCGCGGCGTGGGCCCTGAGGCTGCCGGGGCGCTGGGCGGCCGTGGTGGTCGTCGCCTGTGCCGTACCGGCGCTCGTTCTGCTGGTAGTCGCCTTTCGGGCACCTTCTCGGGAGAGGAGGGGCGTCGGGCCCGGGGCCGCTGCCGCTGCCGGGGCCGTTCTGCTCTGCGCGGCGGCGGGTGCGGCCGTGGCGGGGTTCCATGGGGCCGATGTGCGGCGCGGTCCCGTTCCGGGGCTGGCGCAGGAGGACGCGCGGGTCGAGGCCGAGGTGCGGGTGACCGCCGATCCGCGCCCGGCCCGTCCGGCTGTGCGGGGCAACCACAGCGCCCCGGCCCTTCTCCTGATCGACGCCGATGTCATTGAGATGGTGGCGCCCGACGGCCGGGGCTCCCGGGTACGTACGCCGGTGCTGCTCATGGTTCCGGTCGGCGACCACCGGGAGGACTGGCAGCAGGTGTTGCCGTCCACCCGGCTCCGGGTCAGCGGTCGGCTCTCGCCACCGTTGCACGAGGGTGAACGCCTCGCCGCCGTCCTGAGGGTGGACGGTGCGGGCGTGCCGCGGATCACGGGGCCGCCGACATGGATCCAGCGCGCTGCGGGGGAGCTGCGCGCCGGACTGCGGGAGGCGACGGACGGTCTCGACGCGGACGCGCGGGCGTTGCTGCCGGGGCTGGTCGTCGGTGACACCTCCAGGGTCTCGCCCGAGCTGCACGACGCCTTCAAGGCGACCGACCTGACGCACCTGCTCTCCGTTTCCGGGGCGAATCTCTCGATTCTCCTCTTCCTCCTCATCGGTCCGCCGGGGGCGGCGCTGAGCAGCGAACGGCGTGGCCTGGCACCCAGGTTCGGCATCACCTTGCGGGGGACCGCAGTGATCGGCGGTGCGCTGACGCTGATGTTCATCGTGGTGTGCCGCCCGGAGCCGAGCGTGCTGCGCGCGGCCACGTGCGGCCTTATCACCCTTCTCGCGATCGGGACCGGGCGCCGGAGGTCCCTGATCCCCGCTCTGGCGGCGGCGGTTGTCCTCCTGGTGTTGTACGACCCGTGGCTGGCCCGGAGTTATGGGTTCCTGCTGTCGGTCCTGGCGACCGGCGCGTTGTTGACGCTCGCGCCCCGGTGGAGTGCCGCACTCCAGGCCCGGCGGGTGCCGGGCCGACTCGCCGAGGTGCTGGCAGCCGCGGCGGCCGCGCAGGCCGTGTGCGCGCCGGTGGTGGTGGTCCTCGCCTCGCGGGTCAGCCTGGTGGCGGTTCCGTGCAACCTGCTGGCGGAGTTCGCGGTGGCGCCCGCGACGGTGCTCGGGTTCGCGGCCCTCGCGGTCGCCCCGGTTTCCATGCCGGTGGCCGAGTTGCTGGCCGAGGTCGCGGGCTGGCCGGTCGGCTGGATCGCCACCGTCGCCCGTACGGGGGCGGGCCTGCCCGGGGCCGAGGCGGAGTGGCCCGGAGGCTGGACGGGCGCGGCGCTGCTGGCCGGTCTCACGGTCCTGACAGTGCTCGTGCTACCCCGGCTTGCCCGTCGCCCCTGGCTGTGTGCGGCCGTCGGGCTGCTCCTCGTCCTGGTGGTGCTTCGACCAGTCCCTCTCACCCGGATCATGACCGGATGGCCGCCGCCGGACTGGGCGTTCGCGCTCTGCGATGTCGGGCAGGGCGATGCGATGGTGCTCGCGGCGGGGGAGGGCACGGGAGTGGTCGTCGACGCCGGGCCCGATCCCCGTGCGGTCGACCGGTGTTTGCGCGATCTCGGAGTCACCCGGGTGCCGCTCGTGGTTCTCACTCACTTCCACGCCGACCATGTGCGTGGGCTGCCTGGTGTGCTCCGGGGCAGGACGGTGGGCGCGATCCAGACGACGAGCCTGAAGAACCTCCCGAACAGGCCGCGTTCGTGCGGCGGGCAGCGGCCGCGGCACGGGTCAAGACGGTGCGGGCCGTGGCCGGTGAGCACCGCCGGGCGGGCCCGGTCGACTGGCGGGTGCTGTGGCCGCGCGACGGACCCGGGAGAGCGGGGCGGAAGGGGGCCGGGGCGGTTGCCGTGCGCGAACCGAACGACTCCAGCGTCACCCTGCACGTACGGGCGGCAGGAGGGCTGACCCTGTTGCTCCTGGGGGACCTGGAGCCTCCGGCCCAGCGGGAATTGCTGCGCAGCCGGGCGGCACCGGGCCGAGTGGATGTCCTCAAGGTGGCCCACCACGGTTCGGCGTTCCAAGACGCGGGGCTGTTGCACAGAGCACGGCCGAGGCTGGCGCTCATCTCCTGCGGGGCGGACAACCCGTACGGCCACCCCGCGCCCCGTACGGTCGATGCGCTCAGGGGCGCCGGGGCCCGGGTCCTGCGCACCGACACCGACGGCCCGATCGCGGTGACGGGCGCCGGGAAGGAGCTGCGGGCGGTGGGCCGGTCATGACACCGCCGGAGTCTGTCCCGCCGTTCGTCCGCCGTCCGCCGTCCGCCGTCCGCCGTCCGCCGTCCGCCGCCTGCCGCCTGCCGTCCGCCTGCCGTCCGCCGTTCGCCTGGCGTCCGCCCGCCGCTCCGCTCGCGCGTTGTGCCCCCGTGCCGCCTGCGGGGCCGGACCGTGCGGGTCAGACCAGCCACTTCCCGGCGAGCATGAGGTCGCGGTCGGTGAGTTCGTTCACCTCGCGCCAGGCGCGCACGGTCTGGGGGGTGATGCGCAGGAACACCCAGGGGGAGCGGCGGCGCGGGTCCCACCGGAGCTTCGTGGCGAAGGCGTCGCCCACGGCTGTGGGGAGGTCCGCCCCCTCCACGATCTCCGCCTCGCCTTCGATGAGCACCACGTCGCGGGTGGGGCCGAGGGTCACCCTGACCGGGCCGCCGGGGGTCACGTTGACGGCGGTCGGGTTGGTCCGTCGTGTCGACATCACCAGCGTGCCGGTGGCGTCGTCCCAGAGGAACGACAACGGCACCAGCGTGGGGACGCCGTCCGAGGACGCCGTAGCCACCCACGCGTCCTCGTCCTGCCGGAGGTGGTCGAAGACGTCCTGTTTGCGCTGTTCCCGGGTGCGTGCGGGATCGTGGTCGGTCATGGCCGACACGCTAGACAGCGATCACCGTGCGGCGCCTCGGGCGGGGGGCCTAGGACCGGAGCACCAGGCGAGCGCGCGAGTTCTGGACGGACCAGACTGGGGCCATGACCTTGCCACAGCCACACCCGACCTCCGATGCCTCGACCACCTCAGCTGCCTCTGATGCGTCGACCACCTCAGGCGCTTCAGCTGCGTGGACCACCTCAGCCGCTTCCGATGCCTCGACTGCCTCGGCAGCCTCGCTCGCGTCGACCAGGGGCCCCGGCCGCTCCGGGGCCGACGGTGTCACGGACGGCACGGTCCGCGCCTATCTCGACCGGATCGGCGCGGACCGGCCGGCGCGGGCCGACATCGAGGCGCTGCGCGAGCTCCAGCGCAGGCACCTGCTGTCCGTGCCCTTCGAGAACCTGTCGATTCACCTCGGTGAGGACATCGTGCTGGAGGAACAGGCCCTTCTGGACAAGGTGATCGGCGGGAGGGGCGGCTTCTGCTACGAACTGAACGGCGCGTTCGGCGCGTTGCTGCGGGCGCTCGGCTTCCGGGTGAGCCTGCTCCAGGCCCGCGTCTTCGGTGACGGCGGCCGCCTGGGCATCCCGTACGACCACATGGCACTGCGGGTGGAGACCGAGGACGGTACGGGGCCCTGGCTGGCGGACGTCGGGTTCGGCGACCACGCGCTGAGGCCGCTGGCGCTGGCGGACTTGACGGAACAGGAGGACCCCCGGGGTGTGTTCCGGTTCCGGGCGGCGCCGGAGGGGGACCTGGATCTGCTGCGCGGCGGCTCGCGGCAGTTCCGGCTGGACCTGCGGCCGCGGACGCTGACGGAGTTCCGGGGCGGGGCCTGGTACCACCGCACCTCGCCGGACTCCCACTTCACCCGCTCCCTGGTGTGCTCGCGGTGCACGGATACCGGGCGGGTGACCTTGAGCCGGCGGGCCCTGATCACCACGGTCGGCGGCGAGCGGCACCGTACGGAGCTGGCCACGGACGAGGAGGTGCTGGCCGCCTACCGGGACCACTTCGGGCTGCGGCTCTCCCGGGTTCCCGAGGTCCGGGGACGCTTCCCGGGGGACGGAAATTCGGACCTTAGGTAACACCTGCGTACAGCTCGGCACAAGACCTTACGATGCACTCCGTTTGCCTCGAACGCCGCAACAGTGATCGAATGCATGCTCGTCGGCGGGCCGCTGTTCCGACAACGACGTCCATCTGTCAGGGGCCCTGAAGTGCGAAGCGCCCCTGGGGGTTCGGAGAAGATGTTCGGCCGTTGGCTGGGAAGCAAGGGAAGCAGGAGCCAGGCAGGCGCGGGGCGCGGTGGGGCGCTCGCGGGAGTCCGGGTGCACCGTTCCGCGGGCGTTCTCAGTTGCCGGGTGCTGGACCCGGTCAGCGAACCTGTCCAGCAGGCCGAGTTCGTCGTCACGGACGGGGCGGGGCGCAAGGTGGTGGGCGGCGAGACGGACCCCTTCGGCAGCGTGCTGGCCACGGTCCCGGCGGGCGAGTACCGGCTCGCGGTCACGGCCGAGGGCTTCACCCCGTTCCACGGCGCGGCGACGGTCGACCAAGGGGCGCACGCCACCCTGGGAGATGTGACCCTCCAAGTGGCCCAACCCCAGCAGCTGCCCGCTCCCGGCGAATGGGACATCGACCCGAACCACTCGCAGATCGGCTTCACCGCCCGGCACATCGGCCTGGCACGCATCCACGGCCGGTTCAACACCTTCGCCGGTGCGGTCCGGATCGCCGACCGCATGGAGGACTCCGCCATGCACGTGATCATCGACGCGGCGTCGATCGACACCAATGTGCAGATGCGCGACGACCACCTGCGCTCCGGCGACTTCCTCGACGTCGGCCGCTACCCGACGCTGGAGTTCTACAGCGAGCGCTTCGTCCACCGCGGCGGCAACCGCTGGGGGGTGACCGGGGCGCTGACCCTGCACGGGGTCAGCCGCACGGTGACGCTGGACACGAGGTACCTCGGTCTCGGCAACGGTCTGGAGGGTGATCCGCGTGCCGCCTGCCGGGCCACCACCGAACTGCACCGCGAGGACTTCACGCTCACCTGGCAGACGATGCTGGCGCGCGGGATCGCCGCGGTGGGCTCCAGCATCGCCGTCGACCTGGACATCCAGACCGTTCCCCGGGGGTGAGGGGCCGGGGCCGGGGTGCGGGCAGGGTGTGAGAGCCGGGCCCTGCGGAGTCCCGGGGAGGTCTTACGGGGGCTCCGGTTACGGGGCCTCCAGCCACCCCTCGTACTCCGCGACGAACGCGTCCAGCGCGGCCGGGTCCAGGCGCCCGGCCGCGTCCTCCACGACCACCAGCCACTGGGCGTCCTCGGCGTCGTCCTCACCGGCCAGGGCGTCCCGTACGAGCTGAGGCTCCTCGGTGACCCCGAAGCGGTCGGCCAGCTCCCCGGCCACCTCCTCCGCGGCGTCGCGGTCGGGCAGCACCAGTACGTGTCTCACATCGCTCACCCGCCCATTCTCGGACACGGGCTCCCGGGCGACGGGCGGTGGGGCGCCCCGGCTGTCAGTGGGCCGTGGGATGCTGGATCGCGATGGCCACCAGGAAGAATTCCACCGACGATCCGCTCGCCCCCGTCACGCTCGCCGTGGGCCAGGAGGACCTCCTCCTGGACCGTGCCGTGCAGCAGGTGGTGGCGGCCGCGCGCGCTGCCGATGCCGATACGGACGTACGGGATCTGGCGTCCGACCAGTTGCAGCCCGGCACGCTCGCCGAGCTCACCAGCCCCTCGCTCTTCGCCGAGCGCAAGGTCGTGATCGTGCGCAATGCGCAGGACCTCGCGGCGGACACGGTCAAGGACGTCAAGGCGTATCTCGGTGCGCCGGTCGAGGAGATCACGCTCGTCCTGCTGCACGCGGGCGGGGCCAAGGGCAAGGGGCTCCTGGACGCGGCGCGCAAGGCGGGTGCCCGGGAGGTCGCCTGCCCGAAGACCACGAAGCCCGCCGAGCGGCTCTCGTTCGTACGGTCGGAGTTCCGGACCCATGGGCGGTCCGCGACACCGGAGGCCTGTCAGGCGCTGGTCGACTCCATCGGCAGCGACCTGCGGGAGCTGGCCAGTGCGGTGTCCCAGCTGATCGCGGATGTCGAGGGCACGATCGACGAGGCGGTCGTCGGGCGTTACTACACGGGGCGGGCGGAGGCGTCGTCGTTCACCGTCGCCGACCGGGCGGTCGAGGGGCGGGCGGCGGAGGCGCTGGAAGCGCTGCGGTGGTCGTTGTCGACCGGGGTCGCGCCCGTGCTGATCACCAGTGCGCTGGCACAGGGGGTGCGGGCGATCGGGAAGCTGTCCTCGGCGCGGGGCGGGCGGCCGGCCGACCTCGCCCGGGAGCTGGGGATGCCTCCGTGGAAGATCGACCGGGTGCGGCAGCAGATGCGGGGGTGGACGCCGGACGGGGTCGCGGTGGCCCTGCGGGCCGTGGCGGCGGCGGATGCGGGAGTGAAGGGTGGAGGGGACGATCCCGAGTACGCCCTGGAGAAGGCCGTCGTCGTGGTCGCCCGGGCGGCGAGGTCGGGGCGGTAGCCCTCTCGGGGCGCGGTGGGCGGTTCGCCATAAGGTTCGCCGTTGCGTGCGGGCTCTCCTGTGAGCGCCGGTTCCGTCCTCAAGCGCCGGACGGGCTGGGCATGCCCCGAGTGGGCCGGGCGTCCCTGGGTGGGCTGGGTGTCCCCGCGTCGTCCGGAGGCCCCCGGACGGCCTGGATATCCCCCGGAGGTATATCCCGGGGCAACCCCGGGGCCCGATATGCACATGCCGAAGCCCCGGTCCTTGATCTGGGGAGATCGAAGACCGGGGCTTCGGGTCACACTCTTGGTGCGCCGCACCCGCGTGGCGAACGCAGGTTCGGTGTGCGGCGCGGGGTGCCGGTCAGGGACGGGAGAGAGGGCCCGTCGAGTCCGTTCCGGCGGTCACATCAGTGAGCTTCGGGATGAAGCTCAGGCCTGCAGGGAGGCAACCTTGGACGCCAGCGCCGACTTCTTGTTGGCGGCGGCGTTCTTGTGGATGACACCCTTCGAGACAGCCTTGTCGAGCTGACGGGAGGCGTCGCGGACGGCCGTGGTGGCCTTCTCGACGTCACCCGCGACGACGGCCTCGCGGGCCTTGCGGATCGCGGTCTTGAGCGACGACTTGACGGCCTTGTTGCGCAGGCGCGCCTTCTCGTTGGTCTTGTTCCGCTTGATCTGGGACTTGATGTTCGCCACGAAAGAGCCTTTTCAGGTTCGTTGGATCTTCTATGTGCGCCACGCCGCTGATGAGAGCCACGAGGCACAGCTGTCCACGGTAGCAGTCACCCTCGGACCGGCCCAAACCGGTCGCTGTCCCGCAGGCGTGGGACGATGGAGCCTACGTATCGATCCGACCGACCCGACATCGACCCGAGACACGGCGTTCGGCGTCTCAAGAATCAGGACCCTGCGTGCCCGCGACTCCTTCCAACGTGCCAGAGCCGAGCCGTACCGACCCGGCGCTGATCCGCAATTTCTGCATCATCGCGCACATCGACCACGGCAAGTCGACCCTCGCCGACCGGATGCTTCAGCTGACCGGAGTGGTCGACCAGCGGCAGATGCGTGCTCAGTACCTCGACCGGATGGACATCGAGCGCGAGCGCGGCATCACCATCAAGTCCCAGGCGGTCCGGCTGCCCTGGGCGCCCACCGAGGGCGAGGACCAGAGCCGGACCCACGTCCTCAACATGATCGACACCCCGGGCCACGTGGACTTCACCTACGAGGTCTCCCGTTCGCTCGCGGCCTGCGAGGGCACGGTCCTGCTGGTCGACGCCGCTCAGGGCATCGAGGCCCAGACACTGGCCAACCTCTACCTGGCGATGGAGAACGACCTCACCATCGTCCCGGTGCTCAACAAGATCGACCTGCCGGCCGCACAGCCGGAGAAGTTCTCCGAGGAGCTGGCCAACCTCATCGGCTGCCAGCCCGAGGACGTGCTCAAGGTCTCCGCCAAGACCGGCGTGGGCGTGGACGCGCTGCTCGACCGGGTCGTGCGGGATGTTCCGGCCCCGGTCGGGGTCGCGGACGCCGCTGCCCGCGCGATGATCTTCGACTCGGTCTACGACCCGTATCGCGGTGTCGTCACCTACGTCCGTGTCGTCGACGGTCAGCTCAACAAGCGCGAGCGCATCAGGATGATGTCGACCGGCGCCACCCACGAGCTGCTGGAGATCGGCGTCTCCTCCCCGGAGATGACCCCGGCCGACGGCATCGGCGTGGGCGAGGTCGGCTACATCATCACCGGTGTGAAGGACGTGCGGCAGTCCAAGGTCGGTGACACGATCACCTCGCTGAGCAACGGGGCGACCGAGGCACTGGGCGGTTACAAGGACCCGAAGCCGATGGTCTTCTCGGGGCTGTATCCGCTGGACGGCTCGGACTACCCCGACCTGCGCGAGGCGCTCGACAAGCTCCAGCTCAACGACGCCGCCCTGGTCTACGAGCCGGAGACCTCCGCCGCGCTCGGCTTCGGCTTCCGCGTCGGCTTCCTCGGCCTGCTCCACCTGGACGTGGTCCGCGAGCGGCTGGAGCGCGAGTTCGGCCTCGACCTGATCGCCACCGCGCCCAACGTGGTCTACCGGGTCGAGATGGAGGACGGCACCGAGCACATCGTCACCAACCCGAGCGAGTTCCCCGAGGGGAAGATCGACAAGGTGCACGAGCCGGTCGTGCGCGCCACGGTGCTGGCCCCCAGCGAGTTCATCGGCGCGATCATGGAGCTGTGCCAGGGCCGGCGCGGCACCCTGCTCGGCATGGACTACCTCTCCGAGGACCGGGTCGAGATCCGCTACACCCTGCCGCTCGCCGAGATCGTCTTCGACTTCTTCGACCAGCTGAAGTCCAAGACGCGGGGTTACGCCTCCCTCGACTACGAGCCCACCGGCGAGCAGTCGGCCCACCTCGTCAAGGTCGACATCCTGCTGCACGGCGACAAGGTGGACGCGTTCTCCGCGGTCACCCACAAGGACAAGGCGTACGCGTACGGTGTCCGGCTCGTCGCCAAGCTCCAGAAGCTCATCCCGCGGCAGAACTTCGAGGTGCCCATCCAGGCGGCCATCGGCTCCCGGGTCATCGCCCGTGAGACCGTCCGCGCCATCCGCAAGGACGTCCTCGCCAAGTGCTACGGCGGTGACATCTCCCGTAAGCGGAAGCTGCTGGAGAAGCAGAAGGAGGGCAAGAAGCGGATGAAGATGGTCGGCAACGTGGAGGTGCCGCAGGACGCCTTCATCTCCGTCCTGTCCACCGACGAGTCCGCCGGGGAGAGCAAGGGCAAGAAGTAGCCCGGGAGAGCAAGGCACGAAGAACCCGGGAGAGCAAGGGCGGGAAGCAGCCGGGGGCAAGGCAGGAATGCGGCCCCGCGTCGAAGCCCGAGGGCCCTCATCACCGCAGTACCGTGCGGTGGTGAGGGCCCTTTCGTTATGAAAGCGGCGGCCCGTTGCCTCTTACGTGGTGGACGAGTGCGCTCTACTCTGATCACGACTCGATGGTTACTGGCCAGTTAAACAAGCCGAACAAGCAGGTTGCGCAGCACACGAGCATCAGCAGTCGCCGTATCAAAGAAGCCGGTCGTAGCAATGCCGCAGGCCCGGAGGACGTCGTGAGCGACACACAGACTTTGATCGATAACCGGCCGCCCTCCGTGGCGGCCCTCTTCATCGACCGCGTGGCGGCCACCCCCGACGGGGAGGCGTACCGCTATCCGGTGCCGTCCGCTTCGGGCGAGGGTCCCGACGACTGGAAGTCGTTGACCTGGGGACAGGCCGCCGAGCGGGTCTACGCCATCGCCGCCGGTCTGATCACGCTCGGCGTACGGCCGGAGGAGCGGGTCGCCCTCTCCTCCGCCACCCGGGTGGAGTGGATCCTCATCGACCTCGGGGTGATGTGCGCGGGCGCCGCGACCACCACGATCTACCCGTCCACGAACGCGGAGGAGTCCGCGTTCATCCTGGCCGACTCCGAGAGCCGGGTGCTCATCGCGGAGGACGCCGAGCAGCTGGCCAAGGCCCGGGAGACCCGCGCCGACCTGCCGGACCTCGCCCATGTCGTGGTCATCGACCCGGCCGGGGTCGAGCCGGCCGAGGGCGACCCCGAGGGCTGGATCATCACGCTCGCCGACCTGGAGGCCCGGGGCGCCGAGCTTCTCGCCAAGACGCCGGACGCGGTCACCGAGCGGGTCGCCGCCATCACGTCCGACCAGCTGGCCACCCTCATCTACACCTCGGGCACCACCGGTCGCCCCAAGGGCGTACGGCTGCCGCACGACAACTGGTCGTACATGGCCAAGGCCACCGTGGCGACCGGGCTGATCACCGCGGAGGACGTGCAGTACCTCTGGCTGCCGCTCGCCCACGTCTTCGGCAAGGTCCTCACCTCCGGCCAGATCGAGGTCGGCCACGTCACCGCCGTCGACGGCCGCATCGACAAGATCATCGAGAATCTGCCGGTCGTCCAGCCGACCTACATGGCCGCCGTGCCCCGGATCTTCGAGAAGGTCTACAACGGGGTCGCCTCCAAGGCCCGTGCGGGCGGCGCCGCCAAGTACAAGATCTTCCAGTGGGCGGCCGGGGTCGCCCGCGAGTACGCCAAGGTCTCCCAGGACAACTTCCGGCGTACCGGCAAGGCATCCGTCCCCTTCGCGCTCGGCGCCAAGCACAAGGTCGCCGACGCGCTCGTCTACTCCAAGATCCGTGAGGCGTTCGGCGGCCGGCTGCGCGCCTGCGTCTCCGGCTCCGCCGCCCTCGCCCCGGACATCGGCTACTTCTTCGCGGGCGCCGGGGTCCACATCCTGGAGGGCTACGGCCTCACCGAGACCAGCGCCGCCTCCTTCGTCAACCCGGGCGAGGCCTACCGCACCGGCACCGTCGGCAAGCCGCTCCCCGGCACCGAGGTGCGCATCGCGGACGACGGCGAGATCCTGCTGCGCGGCCCCGGCGTCATGGAGGGCTACCACAAGCTGCCCGACAAGACCGACGAGGTCCTGGAGTCGGACGGCTGGATCCACACCGGGGACATCGGCGAGCTCTCGGCCGACGGCTACCTGCGCATCACCGACCGCAAGAAGGACCTGATCAAGACGTCGGGCGGCAAGTACGTCGCCCCGGCGGAGGTCGAGGGCCAGTTCAAGGCGGTCTGCCCGTTCGTCTCCAACATCCTGGTGCACGGCGCGGACCGGAACTTCTGCACCGCGCTCATCGCCCTCGACGGCCCCACCATCCTCGGCTGGGCCGCCGAGAACGGCCTGGAGGGCAAGTCGTACGCGGAGGTCGTCGCCGCCCCGCAGACCGTCGAGCTCATCGACGGGTACGTCAAGCGCCTCAACGAGGGCCTTCAGCGCTGGCAGACCATCAAGAAGTTCCGCCTCCTGCCGCGTGACCTGGATGTCGAGCACGGCGAGCTGACCCCCAGCCTCAAGCTGAAGCGGCCGGTCGTCGAGCGGGAGTACCAGGGGCTCATCGACGAGATGTACGCGGGCTCGCGCGAGGCGTAGGAGCCGTCGGCTCCACCACGAACCGTCCGGGGGCTCGGCCCCGGACCGGCACGGGCGGGGAGTCCGGACCCTCACGGGCCCGGGTTCCCCGCCCGCTGCACGTGCACCGCACGGTCCCCCGAGGCGCTTCAAGCCCGGCGGGGGCGGTGAGACCGGCCACGCGCGGCACCGCTCGCACGGCGGTCCACGTGCGGCACCGCTCGCACGGCGGTCCACGCGCGGCACCGCTCGCACGGCGGTCCACGTGCGGCGACCCCGCCCGTACCGGCTGTGGCATGCGGGCATCCCGCGCGCGCCGCGGCGAGTACGGCCGAGGGTCGCCGAAAGCCGCGCGGCTGCTGCTCCGGTGTTCGGCCGCGCGAGCTTTCGCGAGGCCTTGCGTTCGACCCCGCTCGATTTTCCGACCACTTCGGTAACTCGGTGCTTATGGGTGCGTCCGGTCTGTCACTCTGTCGGAGTCGTCGGACCCGTAGGAGCCGCACTGTGGCACCCATCCCCTTGCAGCGGGACACCGTGCAGCGTCCCGGTACCACTCGTGCCGGGTACGCACACGGCCCGCGCCCGGTCAGCCGCACCAGCCTGCCCGGAACACCCCTCGCCCCGTCCGCCGCCCGCCGGTTCGTGCGGGCGGCGCTCGCGGAGTGGACCGGGCTCGGGGTGCCCGCTGCCGTGGGCTTTGGCGACCGGCTCGCGGACGATGCCGTGACCGTCACCAACGAGCTGGTCACCAACGCCGTCGTGCACGCCGGGACCACGGTCGACCTCGTGCTGAGGCTTGAGGTCCCCGGGCCGGAGGTGGCGGGTGGCGGGGAGCCGACGGCCGCCCTCGTGCTGGAGGTCACCGACCACCACCCGGCCCGCCCGGTGAGCGGCGACGAACCGCCCGCCGAGGCCCCCGCCGCCCCGCCCGACCCCGCCGAGTACGGCCGGGGGCTCCAGCTCGTCGCCTCCCTCGCCGAGTCCTGGGGCATCACCTACCGCACCGGCCTCAAGACCGTCTGGGCCCGCCTCCCCGTCGACGACTGGAGTGGCCCGCCCGCCCGGCCCGACCAGGACGCCCTCCGGCGTGGTCTGCGCGCCGCCCGGATCATCGCCCCAGCCGCCCGGCGCACCGAACGCGACGACGCGGTCTGGGACGGCCGGGGCGCCCCGGCCTTCCTCGCCGAGGCGTCCGACCTGCTCGCCGGGCAGCTCGACGAGGACCTGGTGGCCGCCATAGCGGGCCAGCTGCTGGTGCCCCGCCTCGCGGACTGGTGCGCGATCTGGCTGGAGGCCGAGGGCGGGGGACCGGCCGCCGAACCCCGGCTCGCCCGGGTCTGGCACAGTGACGAGAACGGCACCGAGCCCTTGCGTACGGCCCTGGAGAGGGAACCTCTACGTCTCCCGGCCGGTATCGGCTCCGGCCCCGTATCCGTCCCCGTGCCCTGGCCCGCCCACCGCGGCGAAGACGCCCGTCACGGCGACGACATCCACCACGCCGGGGACGCCCACCCCGCCGAGGCGGTCCGCGAGTACACCCCGCCCTCGCACCCCGGCAGCCGCGACAGCGCCGCGCTCGCCTTCCGGATCACCGCCGGCGGCCGCGTGCTCGGGACCGTCCTCGTCGGGCGTGAAGGCGTCGCCCAGGTCCCGGAGGCGGTCGCGTCACTCATCGAGGACTTCGTACGTCGCCTCGGCCTCGCCGTCGGCGCGGCCCGCGCGTACACCCGGCAGGCCACCATCAGCCGCATCCTCCAGCGCGGCCTGCTCCCCAGCAAGGTCGCCGACATCCCCGGCGTCACCAGCGCCCTCGTCTACGAACCGAGCGACGACGGAGTGGTCGGCGGCGACTTCTACGACGTCTTCCCGTGCCCCGGCGACCGCTGGTGCTTCGTCCTCGGCGACGTCCAGGGCTCAGGCCCCGAGGCCGCCGTCGTCACCGGCCTCGCCCGCCCCTGGCTGCGGCTGCTCTCCCGGGAGGGCTTCGGCGTCGGCGAGGTGCTGGACCGGCTCAACCGGCTGCTCCTCGACGACGCCATGGAGGCCGCCGAGGCAGCCGCCCTGATGGTCGCCGCTGCCGGGGGGCAGCAGCTCCACGACGGCTCGCAGTCCCGGTTCCTGTCCCTGCTGTACGGGGAGGTCGTGCCGCTGACCGGCGGCGGGGTCCGCTGCACGGTGGCCAGCGCCGGGCATCCGCTGCCCCTGCTGCTGCGGCCCGACGGCTCCGTACGCCCGGCGGCCGAGCCGCAGGTGCTGCTGGGGGTGCTGGAGGAGGTGGCGTACGAGAGCCAGACCTTCGACCTGGCGCCCGGGGACAGCCTGCTCTGCGTCACCGACGGGGTGACCGAGCGGCGGTCGGGCCCGCTGATGTTCGACGACGGGGACGGGCTGGCCCGGGTGCTCGCAGGGTGCGCCGGGCTGCCCGCCGACGCGACGGCCGAGCGCATCCGACGTGCGGTTCACGAGTTCGCCGAGCAGCCGCCGGACGACGACGTGGCCCTGCTGGTGCTGCACGCGGACTGAAGCGTGCCGGTGAAAGGCGGCCCGGTCCGGCGGACTCCCGCGGCGAGCGACAATGGTCCCTATGCCTTCCGTACTGCCCGATGGTGAGCCCGTGCCCGACGACGGGGCGCTGCCCCGCCATGCCCTGGAAGGCGCAGCCGACCGCCCGCTCGGCTTCTACCTGCACGTTCCGTACTGCGCCACCCGCTGCGGCTACTGCGACTTCAACACCTACACCGCCACCGAGCTGCGCGGCTCCGGCGGCGCCCTGGCCTCCCGGGACAACTACGCCGCCCACCTGATCGAGGAGGTCCGCCAGGCCCGCGAGGTCCTCGGCGACGACCTCCGCCCTGTCCGTACGGTCTTCGTCGGCGGCGGCACCCCCACCCTGCTGCCCGCCGCCGACCTCGTACGGATGCTGGCGGCTATCAGGGACGAGTTCGGGCTCGCCGAGGACGCGGAGATCACCACCGAGGCCAATCCGGAGTCCGTCGATCCGGCCTATCTCTCCGCGCTGCGCGAGGGCGGCTTCAACCGGGTCTCCTTCGGAATGCAGAGCGCCAAGCAGCACGTCCTGAAGATCCTGGACCGCACGCACACCCCCGGCCGCCCCGAGGCCTGTGTCGCCGAGGCGCGGGCCGCGGGCTTCGACCACGTCAACCTCGACCTGATCTACGGCACCCCCGGCGAGTCGGACGACGACTGGCGGGCCACCCTGGACGCGGCGATCGGCGCGGGCCCCGACCACGTCTCCGCGTACGCGCTCATCGTCGAGGAGGGCACCCAGCTCGCCCGCCGCATCCGGCGCGGCGAGATCCCCATGACCGACGACGACGCCCACGCCGACCGCTATCTGATCGCGGACGAGGCCTTCGCCGCCGCCGGGTTCGACTGGTACGAGGTCTCCAACTGGGCCACCACCGAGGCGGGCCGCTGCCTCCACAACGAGCTGTACTGGCGCGGCGCCGACTGGTGGGGCGCGGGCCCCGGAGCCCACAGCCACGTCGGCGGGGTCCGCTGGTGGAACGTGAAGCACCCGGGCGCGTACGCGCAGGCGCTCGCCGAGGGCAGGTCGCCCGGCGCGGGCCGCGAGATCCTCGCCGATGAGGACCGCAGGGTCGAGCGCATCCTGCTGGAGCTGCGGCTTCGCGAGGGCTGCCCGCTCTCCCTCCTGAAACCCGACGGCCTCGCCGCCTCCCACCGTGCCCTGGCCGACGGCCTGCTGGAGCCGCGGCCGTACGAAGAGGGCCGCGCGGTCCTCACCCTGCGCGGGCGGCTCCTGGCCGACGCCGTCGTCCGCGACCTCGTCGACTGACCCCGGCGCGCCCTCTCACGGCTTGCAGTCCTTCGCCGTCAGCGGCGGTGCGACCCCGGCGGGCTTGCCGCAGACGAGGGTCCGCTCGGCGGACGGCCCGGGGCGGACCACCTTGACGATGTTCAGGCCGTGCACGTTGTCGGAGACCGAGGCCCTCGCCCGGCTGAACGAGATCGTTCCCGTGGGCATGTTGTTCAGGTCCACCGTGTGCAGCGTCGCCCACGTCTCGGCGGCGCTCCGGGGGGCGTCCCCGCGTGCGGCGGCGTCGTACAGGGCCGCCGTCGCGCTGTAGGCGATGACGGTCTGCCCGCTGGCGAACAGCTCGTCCTCGTACGCAGGCCGCCCCGAGGCCAGGCTCGTGACCTGGCCCTCCGGGTGCAGGGCCCGCAGGGTGCGGTGCGCGTCCCCGTAGAAGCCGAGGTTCTTTCCCCGGTCCAGCGGGGCGAGCGAGCTGTGGTAGAGCGTGACGTTCGTCGCGATGGACGTGCTGTCGCTGAACGTGCTCTTCGTCAGATCGTCACCCGTGAACACCGTCATCCGCCGGTCCGAGCACCCGGTGGTCTCCGACAGGCCCCGCATCAGGGTCCGTACGTCCTCGACGCGCCCCGCGAAGTACAGCGCGTCCGGGACCCGCTCGGCCTGGCAGATGGTGGTCAGCGGGGCGTTGAGACTGGCGCCGCCCGCGAGGCCGTACTCCACGTCCCGGCCCAGCGTGAAGCCCGCGTCCCGGAGCATCTCCTTGCCCGCGGCCCGCTGCTCGGCGGTGTAGCGGTCCTTGTCCCCGTTCCGGGCCCGGCGCGACAGCACGATCGAGTGCGGGGCCTCCATGGTCTTCGCGATCTGCCCGGCGACCAGCCCCAGCGCGTACGTCTGCTCCTCGTCCGTCGCCGCGAGACCGAAGTAGTTGGGGTACCGGCGGGGGAGGTCGCTGCTGGAGTTCGTCGTGTTGACCAGCGGCAGCCCGGCGTCGCGCAGCAGCGCCGCCGCGTCGTCGCTCTCGTCGGTGTTACGGCCCAGGCCCACCACGCCGACCACCGTGGGGTCACGCTCCGCCACCTCGATGATCTTGCGGACGGCGGTGAGCTGCCGCAGCATGTCCTCGCCGCCGTTGGCGGTGAGCACCCGCAGCTTGACCGACCGCCGCACGGTCTTGTTCACCGCCCGCTGCTGGAGGTAGACGCCGGTCAGCTCCTCCAGGCCCTTGCGGGTCTCCTCGCGGTCCCTGCCCGTGGAGGTGAGCGGACCGGCGTAGATGACCGTGACGTACCGGTCGCCCGGCTCGATGTCCGCGTTCTCCTCGCGGATCGCCCGCTCGATCCGGTCGAACGTGATGCCCTTCCCGGCCCCGTTCAGCTCCAGGTCGTTGCCGCGTGCGAACCGCACATCGGGCGCGGTCGCCACCCCGACGCACTCCCGGTCCCCGTCGGCCCCGGCCCAGATCGCGTCCGTGTTGCGGTCGGTCAGCGGGCCGTGGCAGTACGTCTCCCGCCAGTGCCCGGCCCACAGGAACGCCCCCAGCAGGCTGCCCACCACGACCAGCGCGATGCTCGCCCGCGACATCACCCACCACGCCCAGGTGCGCCGCACCCGGTAGGTCACCAGCTGGGCGTGGGCGTGCTCGTGGGTCAGCTTCTCCGTGGACAGCGGCAGCCGCAGCACCCACGCCAGCGTCGCGGCCGCCACCGGCGACTGCCCCAGGCTCAGATCGTCGACCCACCGCTCGTACCTGGCCCGGGCCCCCGACGCACCGGTCGGCGCGCCGGGACCCGGCCGCTCCGGGCGCAGCGGCGGAGTGTGCCGCATGATCTCGGCGGCCGGCAGCGAGGCGAGCAGCAGCAGCGGATCGACCTCACTGCGCCGCGACCGTACGTTGTTGATCGCGTTGATCAGCAGGATGCCGCCGTCGTCCTGGGTGGCCCGGGGCAGGAACACCACCGGCGGCACCGTGCGCTTGCTGCGCCGCCAGTCCAGCGCGTGCGGCCGGTAGGCGTGCCGCAGGTCCTCCAGCAGCGCCTGCACCCGCAGCTCCAGATGGAACTGGCGCGCGTGCTCGTCGCCCGCCCCCGCGTCCGCCACCCGCTCCGCGACCGCCGCCGCCCGCGCCCGGATCACCCGCCACGAACCGCTCGGCGAGAACCACGACCAGCCGTCCGAGGGATAGCCGGTGCTGGAGGCGGCCAGTGAGGAGGTGGTGGCGAACCAGCGGCTGGCCCGGCGCAGCCACAGCAGCGGCGGCGCGGCCCGGGTCAGCAGCCCCGCGACGGCCAGGGCGATCAGCGCGCCCGCCGCCACCAGGGCCGTCAGCAGCCAGTCGATCTCCCCGAACAGCACACTGAGCAGCGCGATGAACAGCGCGCCGACGAAGGTCTCCGGCCGCACCGAATCCCGAAGCGAGTCCCACCAGGTGCCCCGGCGCGGCCGGTCCGCCCGCCAGCGCAACCGGCTCAGCTGCTCCAGAATCCTTTCCTCGCGCACCCCCTCCGCGCCGCCGCCGGACTGCTCGACCACCGTCGCGGTCGCCTGCTCGACCGCCCCGAGCAGCCGGGAGCGCGGAAAGGAGAACGGCTTGTACTGGGCGTTCTCGCGGGTCTCCCACGGCTTCTCGGACAGCGTGCGCACCATGTCGAGCGCCGCTTCGTACGGTGTGGCCCCGTCGCCGTCCAGCAGCCGCACCGGCACCCGGCGCAGCTCGTTGGCCTGATGCACCTGGTGGACGAGCCGCTCGACCCGGGCGTCGATCTCAGGCCCGGCTCCGGCGTCCGCCGCCTGGGCGACCACGAGCGGCATCACCGGACGGTTCACCCGGTACCGGTCGATCAGCTGCTGCATCAGGTGGAAGACGGCGGAGGCCGCCTCATTGTCCGCACTGTCCCGCCAGACCTCGCGCGCCATCGCCCCGTGCCCTTCCCCCGTGCCCTTCCCCCGTGTCCATGAGCCCGTGTCCATGAGCCCGTGTCCCCACCCTCAATAACCGATGGTGCGCGTGGGGCGCAGGCATTCACAGGGATCGGCACATGATCGTCCTGGAGGGGGGCGGTCAGGCCCACGTCGGGCCGGTGTCAGGCCCTGGACATCAGGCCGGAAGGGTGACGAAGTCGATCAATTCCTCCACGCGGCCCAGGAGTTGTGGTTCAAGATCCTTGTAGCTGTGCACCTTCGACAGAATGTGCTGCCAGGCCGCCCCGGTGTTCTCCGGCCACCCCAGCGCCCGGCACACCCCCGTCTTCCAGTCCTGCCCGCGCGGTACGACGGGCCAGGCGCCGATCCCCACCGAGGACGGCTTCACCGCCTCCCACACGTCGATGTACGGGTGCCCCACCACCAGCACATGAGCACCGGTCACCCGCTCGGCGATCCGGGACTCCTTGGAGCCGGGCACCAGATGGTCCACCAGCACCCCCAGCCGGGCGTCAGGACCCGGCGCGAACTCCCCGACGATCGCGGGAAGGTCGTCGATGCCCTCCAGGTACTCCACGACCACGCCCTCGATGCGCAGGTCGTCGCCCCACACCCGCTCGACCAGCTCCGCGTCGTGCCGGCCCTCCACATAGATCCGCCCGGCCCGCGCCACCCGGGCCCGCGCACCGGGCACCGCCACCGAACCGGAGGCCGTACGGGCGGGGCGCACCGGACCGCCCGCCGACGGGCGTACCAGTGTGACGACCTTGCCCTCCAGCAGGAAGCCGCGGGCCTCCATCGGGAACACCCGGTGCTTGCCGAAGCGGTCCTCCAGGGTGACCGTGGGCCCCTGGGCCGTCTTCTCGCAGCGGATCACCGCCCCGCAGAAGCCGGTGGCGACCTCCTCCACGACCAGATCGGGCTCGGCGGGGACCTCGGGCACGGGGGCGGACCGCTTCCACGGCGGGGTCAGGTCCGGCTGGTAGCTGCGCATGCCCCGACGATAATCGTCACACCGGCGCGACAAACCTCACGCCGCGACCCTCAGGGAGCCGTTCCGCCACCGTGGGAATCCTCACGCCGCAGCCGCATGCCACGACCTCACGCCACCGCGAACCGCTCCGCCAGTGCCGCCCGTTGCGCCCGGACGAACGCCGCGTCGACAGCCGCCCCGTGCCCCGGTACGTACACCGCGTCCTCGCCGCCCAGCTCCAGCAGCCGGTCCAGAGCGGCCGGCCAGCGCGAGGTGACCGCGTCCGGGCCCGCCTGCGGTTCGCCCGACTCCTCGACCAGATCGCCGCAGAGCACCACCGCCGGGTCCGGGCCCGCCCCCGGCACCAGCACCGCGAGGTCGTGGCTGCTGTGCGCGGGGCCCAGGTCGGCCAGCAGTACCCGGCGGCCGCCGCCCAGATCCAGCGTCCGCTCGCCGTGCACCTCGTGGCGCGGGGCCACCAGCGTGTCCGCCGACCCGGCCGCCTCGTCCTCCGGCACCCCGTGGTGCACCGCCGACGCGTACAGCTCCTGCCCCCTGTCCCGCAGCAGGGCCGTGAGGCCCGCCGACCCGTACACCTGGGCCCCGGCGAACGCCGCCGTGCCCAGTACGTGATCGAAATGGGGGTGGCTCAGTGCGATATGCGTCACCCTGCGACCGAGCAGCGCCTCGGCCTGCCGCCGCAGCTCGACGCCCTCGCGCAGTGTCGAACCCGTGTCGTGGAGCAGCACGCCCTCCGTCCCGGCGACCAGCGCGACGGTGGCGTCCCAGCCGGGGAGCCGCCGTCGGCCGATACCGTTGCCCAACCGCTCCCAGCCGAAGTCTTCCCAAGCGACGTCCATACGGCGACGCTATCGGCGGCGACCTGCGGTCTCCCGCCGGGACCTGGCCGGTCGCCCTTGCCCACGCCCCACCCCGCCCCCGTACACTGACCGGGGGATTGCTGGCACTCGTACGCACCGAGTGCCAGACAGGGACCGGAGAACGACAGCTGGAGGTGTGCGCGATGCTCAGCGAACGCAGACTCGAAGTGCTGCGCGCCATCGTCCAGGACTATGTCGGCACCGAGGAGCCCGTCGGCTCCAAGGCGCTCACGGAGCGGCACCGGCTGGGCGTCTCCCCGGCCACCGTCCGCAACGACATGGCGGTGCTGGAGGACGAGGGCTTCATCGCGCAGCCGCACACGAGCGCGGGGCGCATCCCGACCGACAAGGGGTATCGCCTCTTCGTCGACAAGCTCGCGGGCGTCAAGCCGCTGTCCTCGCCCGAGCGCCGGGCCATCCAGAATTTCCTGGACGGCGCGGTCGACCTCGACGACGTCGTCGGGCGGACCGTGCGGCTGCTCGCGCAGCTGACCCGGCAGGTCGCCGTCGTGCAGTACCCCTCGCTGACCCGCTCGACGGTGCGGCACGTGGAGCTGCTGTCGCTGGCCCCCGCCCGGCTGATGCTGGTCCTGATCACGGACACCGGCCGGGTCGAGCAGCGTATGATCGACTGTCCCGCGCCGTTCGGTGAGGCATCGCTCGCGGATCTGCGGGCCCGGCTCAACAGCCGGGTCGTCGGACGACGCTTCGCGGATGTTCCGCGGCTGGTGCGGGAGCTGCCGGAATCCTTCGACAGCGAGGACCGGGGGACGGTCTCCACGGTTCTCTCCACTCTTCTCGAAACCCTGGTCGAGGAGACGGAGGAGCGGCTGATGATCGGCGGCACCTCCAACCTCACCCGCTTCGGACACGACTTCCCGGTGATGATCCGGCCGGTGCTGGAAGCACTGGAGGAACAGGTCGTCCTGCTGAAGCTGCTGGGTGAGGCCACGGACTCGGGCATGACCGTACGGATCGGGCACGAGAACGCCCACGAGGGGCTCAACTCCACGTCCGTCGTCGCGGTCGGCTACGGTTCGGGCGACGAAGCAGTCGCCAAACTCGGCGTGGTCGGACCGACCCGCATGGACTACCCCGGAACGATGGGAGCGGTACGCGCAGTGGCACGTTACGTCGGACAGATCCTGGCGGAGTCGTAAGTGGCCACCGACTACTACGCCGTACTCGGCGTACGCCGCGACGCATCGCAGGACGAGATCAAGAAGGCATTCCGTCGGCTCGCCCGCGAGCTGCATCCGGATGTCAACCCGGACCCGAAGACCCAGGAGCGGTTCAAGGAGATCAACGCCGCTTACGAGGTGCTGTCGGACCCGCAGAAGAAGCAGGTCTACGACCTCGGCGGCGACCCGCTCTCCGCCAACGGCGGTGGCGGCGGCGGCGCGGGCGGTTTCGGTGCCGGAGGCTTCGGCAACTTCTCCGACATCATGGACGCGTTCTTCGGAACGGCCTCGCAGCGCGGGCCCCGCTCGCGCACCCGGCGCGGCCAGGACGCCATGATCCGGCTGGAGATCGACCTCGCCGAGGCGGCCTTCGGCACCACCAAGGACATCCAGGTCGACACGGCGGTCGTCTGCAACACGTGCAGCGGCGAGGGCGCGGCCCCCGGCACCTCCGCCCAGACCTGTGACATGTGCCGCGGCCGCGGCGAGGTCTCGCAGGTCACCCGGTCCTTCCTGGGCCAGGTCATGACCTCGCGGCCCTGCCCGCAGTGCCAGGGCTTCGGTACGGTCGTGCCGACGCCGTGCCCGGAGTGCGCCGGTGACGGCCGCATCCGCTCGCGCCGCACGCTCACGGTCAAGATCCCCGCGGGCGTCGACAACGGCACCCGTATCCAGCTCGCCGGTGAGGGCGAGGTCGGCCCCGGCGGCGGCCCGCCCGGCGACCTCTACGTCGAGATCCACGAGCTGCCGCACTCCGTGTTCCAGCGGCGCGGCGACGACCTGCACTGCACGGTCACCATCCCCATGACGGCGGCGGCCCTGGGCACCAAGTGCCCGCTGGAGACGCTGGACGGCCTGGAGGAGATCGACATCCGGCCCGGCACCCAGTCCGGCCAGTCCGTGCCGCTGCACGGGCGCGGGATCACACATCTGCGCGGCGGCGGCCGGGGCGACCTGATCGTGCACGTCGAGGTGATCACCCCGTCCAAGCTCGACCCGGAGCAGGAGCGGCTGCTGAGGGAGCTGGCGAAGCTGCGGGGTGAGGAGCGGCCCACCGGCCAGTTCCAGCCAGGTCAGCAGGGTCTCTTCTCTCGTCTGAAGGACGCGTTCAACGGTCGCTGAGCCGCTTTTCGCCTTTCACCGCACCGCCCGCCGGACTTCTTCCGGCGGGCGGTGCGGCGTGCGACGGAAGAACCGGTCAGGTCGTCGGCTGGCTGATTCGGCCCTGTGCACGGGACGTGGCACGATGCGGTCATGTCCTCCGAGTTGACCGATCTCTGCCGGTATCCGATCGTGCAGGCCCCGATGGCGGGCGGCGCGTCCGGACCTCAGCTCGCCGGAGCCGTCGCCGAAGCGGGCGGGCTCGGGTTTCTGGCCGCCGGGTACAAAACGGCGGACGGGATGTACAACGAGATCAAACAGCTGCGGCGGCTCACCTCCCGGCCGTTCGGCGTCAACCTCTTCATGCCGCAGCCCGCGCTCGCCGACCCCAGCGCCGTGGACGTCTACCGCCAGCAGCTCGCCGGTGAGGCCGCCTGGTACGAGACACCGCTCGGCGACCCGGACAGCAGCGGCGACGACGGCTACGAGGCGAAGGTCGCGATCCTGCTGGAAGACCCGGTCCCCGTCGTCTCCTTCGCCTTCGGCTGCCCGACCCGCGACACCCTCGACGCGTTCGCCAGGGCGGGCACGCTGACCATCGTCACGGTCACCTCCGCCGAAGAGGCCCAGGCGGCGCAGTGGGCGGGCGCCGACGCCGTCTGCGTCCAGGGCGTCGAGGCGGGCGGCCACCAGTCCACCCACCGCGACGACCCGCAGGCCGACCACACCGGCACCGGGCTGCTCTCCCTGGTCACCCAGGTCCGCGAGACCGTGCAGATCCCCCTCGTCGCCGCCGGCGGCCTGATGCGCGGTGCCCAGATCGCCGCCGTCCTCGCGGCGGGCGCGGACGCCGCCCAGTTCGGCACCGCCTTCCTGATCTGCCCCGAGTCCGGGGCGCACCTGCTGCACAAGCAGGCCCTGACCAACCCGCTGTTCGTCCGCACCGAGCTGACCCGCGCCTTCTCCGGGCGGCCCGCACGCGGCCTGGTCAACCGTTTCATCCGCGAGCACGGCCCGTACGCCCCCGCCGCCTACCCCCAGGTCCACTACGTCACCAGCGGGCTGCGCCAGGCCGCCGCCAAGGCCGGGGACGCGCAGGGCATGGCCCTGTGGGCGGGGCAGGGCCACCGGATGGCCCGTGAACTGCCCGCGGGCGAGCTGGTCGAACTGCTCGCCGCCGAACTGGAGGCCGCCCGGTCGGCCCTGAGCATGAGGAGCCCCCGGTGACCGCACCGGTCTTCGTCGTCGAACGGATGCCCACCGGGCCGGAGTTCGTCCTGGAAGGACCCGAAGGGCGGCACGCCGTCTCCGTGAAGCGCCTCCAGCCCGGCGAGGACGTCGTCCTCACCGACGGCCTCGGTCACTGGGCGGAGGGTGTCGTACGCGCCGTCGAGGGCAAGGACCGCCTCACGGTCACCGGTCTGGAGAGCATCCACGAGGAGCCGGAGCCCACACCCCGGATCACCGTCGTCCAGGCGCTCCCCAAGGGCGACCGCGGCGAGCTGGCCGTGGAGACCATGACCGAGACCGGCGTCGACGCGATCGTGCCGTGGCAGGCCGCCCGCTGCATCACCCAGTGGAAGGGCGATCGGGGCGCCAAATCCCTGGCGAAATGGCGCAGTACGGCACGCGAGGCGGGCAAGCAGTCCCGCCGGGTGCGCTTCCCCGAGGTGGCCGAGGCCCTGACGACCAAGCAGGTCGCCGCCCTGCTGGCCGACGCCGACTTCGCCGGGGTCCTGCACGAGGACCGCGACCACGACAGCACCCCGTTGGCCACCGCCGAACTCCCCGCCGAGGGCACGATCGTGCTCGTGGTCGGCCCCGAGGGCGGCGTCTCCCCGCAGGAACTGACCGCCTTCGCCGAGGCGGGCGCCCGCCCCTACCGTCTCGGCCGCAGCGTGCTGCGTACCTCTACCGCAGGGACGGCCGCGACGGCGCTGCTGCTGGGACGTACCGGCCGCTGGGGGTGAACGGGGCGCCGGGGGCGAACAGGCCCTGACGGCATGGCCGTCTGGGCCGGGCGCGCCCGGGGCCGGGCCCGAGGGGCCGCCCACATCGCGCCGGCCGAAGCGGTGTCCGCCTGGAACCCGACAGCGCCTGGGCGCGGCAGGAGCTCGCCGCGATCCAGGCCGCCGCCCCCGGCGTCCGGTGGTGCTGGCCCAGGCGGTCTGGGGGGACGCTGCTCGCCGTCGTGATCGCCCTGGTCCCGTGGAGCGGACGCGGCCTGCCGCGGGTGCTGTTTAGGACCGGTCTCACACCCGTCCTCCTGACGATCCGGTTCGACCGCCCGCGCAGGCGCTGAACCGCACCCCGTCGGCCGGACCACCTTCGGTGCCGGGCGCCCGGCGTTAGCATGCCCGTGTACTGATCTTCGGAGAAGCGAACCGACCACGAGCGAACGAGGAGGCCCCGGCCATGGCGGGAGAGCCGCAGACCGACTGCCTGTTCTGCAAGATCGTCTCGGGAGACATCCCGGCGACCATCGTCCGCGAGAGCGAGACCACCGTCGCCTTCCGCGACATCAACCCCCAGGCCCCCACCCACGTCCTGGTCATCCCCAAGGTCCACTACCCGGACGCCGCCTCGCTGGCCGCCGCCGAACCGCAGATCGCCGCCGACGTCCTGTGTGAGGCCGGAGCGGTCGCGGCCGACGAGAAGGTCGACGGCAGCGGCTACCGGATCATCCTCAACACGGGCTCCGGCGCGGGACAGACCGTCTTCCACGCCCACGCCCACGTCCTGGGCGGCCGTGGCCTCCAGTGGCCCCCCGGATAGCGCCCGCCCCGTAGGAGTCTCTCGCCATGTCCGTACGCGAGCTGGTGGTGCTCGGCACCGCCAGCCAGGTCCCCACCCGGCACCGCAACCACAACGGCTATCTGCTGCGCTGGGACGGCGAGGGCATCCTCTTCGATCCCGGCGAGGGCACCCAGCGCCAGATGCTGCGGGCCGGGGTCGCCGCACACGACATCGACCGGATCTGCGTCACCCACTTCCACGGCGACCACTCCCTCGGGCTCGCCGGGGTGATCCAGCGGATCAACCTCGACCAGGTGCCGCACCCCGTCACCGCGCACTATCCGGCGAGCGGGCAGCACTTCTTCGACCGGCTGCGGTACGCCACGGCCTACCGCGAGACCGTCGAGCTGACCGAGGCCCCGGCCGCCGGAGCGGGCGGAGTCCTCGCCACCACCGGCTCGTACACCCTGGACAGCCACAAGCTCTCGCACCCCGTCGAGTCCTACGGCTACCGCCTCACCGAGCCCGACACCCGCCGCATGCTGCCCGCCCTCCTCAAGGAGCACGGCATCACCGGACCGGATGTCGGCCGCCTCCAGCGCGAGGGCGCGCTCGGCGGCGTCACGCTGGAGGAGGTCTCCGAACACCGGCGCGGGCAACGGTTCGCGTTCGTCATGGACACCCGGCTCTGTGACGGGGTGTACGCGCTCGCCGCGGGTTGCGACATGCTCGTCATCGAGTCGACCTTCCTCGACGAGGACGCGAAACTGGCCGCGGACCACGGCCACCTGACCGCCGGACAGGCCGCCGGGGTGGCGAAGGAGTCGGGCGTACGCCACCTCGTGCTGACCCATTTCTCCCAGCGCTACAGCGACCCGGAGCTCTTCGAAACCCAGGCCCGTGCGGCCGGGTTCGACGGCGAACTCACCGTCGCGCAGGACCTGATCAGGGTCCCGCTCCCCACCCGGCACCACCACTGAGATCAACCGCACCACCACTGAGAACGCCCGCACCACCACTGAGAACACCCGCACCACCACTGAGAACACCCGCACCACCACTGAGAACACCCGCACCACCGTTTGCGAGACACCGTGCACCTCCCCAAGGCAGAACTCCACCTCCACATCGAAGGCACCCTCGAACCCGAGCTGGCCTTCGCCCTCGCGGAACGCAACGGGGTGACCCTGCCGTACGCCACCGCCGACGAGCTGCGCACCGCCTACCGCTTCGAGGACCTCCAGTCCTTCCTGGACCTCTACTACGCGCTGATGGCCGTCCTGCGCACCGAGGAGGACTTCGCCGAACTCGCCGACGCCTACCTCGCCCGCGCCGCCGCCCAGGGCGTGCGGCATGCCGAGATCTTCTTCGACCCGCAGGCCCACACCGCCCGGGGCGTCCCGATCGGCACGGTCATCGGGGGCCTCGGCCGGGCGCTGGAGCGCAGCGAGGAGACCCACGGCGTCTCCACCCAGCTGATCATGTGCTTCCTGCGCGACCTCTCCGCCGCATCGGCCCTCGGCACCCTGGACGCCGCGAAGCCGTATCTGCACCGGATCAGCGCGATCGGCCTGGACTCCGCCGAGGTCGGCCACCCGCCCGCCAAGTTCCGCGAGGTGTACGAGGCGGCCACGGCGCTCGGCCTGCGCAAGGTCGCCCACGCCGGGGAGGAGGGCCCGCCCGCGTACATCCGCGAGGCCCTCGACGTCCTCGGCGTCGAGCGCATCGACCACGGGCTTCGCTGCCTGGAGGACCCGGAGCTGGTGGAGCGGCTGGTCGCCGACCGGGTGCCGCTCACGCTCTGCCCGCTCTCCAACGTAAGGCTGCGGACGGTCGACACGCTGAAGGACCATCCACTGCCGGACATGATGGCGGCGGGCCTGCTGTGCACGGTGAACTCCGACGACCCCGCCTACTTCGGCGGGTACGCCGGGGACAACTTCGACGCCGTACGGGACGCGCTCGCCCTGGACCGGGAGCAGCTGCGCACCCTGGCCCGCAACTCCTTCGAGGCGGCCTTCCTCGACCACGAC
This sequence comes from Streptomyces sp. WZ.A104, assembly GCF_002382885.1. Classification (GTDB taxonomy): domain Bacteria; phylum Actinomycetota; class Actinomycetes; order Streptomycetales; family Streptomycetaceae; genus Streptomyces. The sequence goes on along the minus strand of NZ_NWVL01000002.1, from coordinate 162,669 downwards.
GAGGAGCGCCGGGCGCGCTACCTCTCCGAGGTCGAGGCGTACGCGTTCGACTGACCGGGCCCGCTGTCCGGACCGGCCGTCCGGATCGCGCTGCGCACCAGCCGCCTGCGCCGCAGGGCCGGTACGCGAAGCTCCGTGACGGGCTGCTCCGGCGAACCGAGCTTCGGTACGGCGCCGGACAGGCTGCCGGTGGTGGCGGCCAGCAGGGCGGCCGGTGCGCCACCGCGGCGGCGCACCGAACCGGGCACCAACGGACGGCCACCGACGTGCAGCGCCACCGCGGTGACGGGCGCGGCGACCAGCAGAGTGGCCGCGCCCAGGATCAGCCCCATCACCGGGTAGCCCGCCTCCTCGGAGAGCACGCTGCCCAGCAACGGGCCGCAGGCCACCCCCAGGGAGGAGGCGGAGCCCGCCAGGACCGCCCAGCGGCCGCGGACGTCCAGCGAGGCGGCCAGACCGATGAGATAGGACAGGACCACCGGGTAGAAGGTGTTCCACAGGACCTCGCCGGTCGCGAAGGAGGCGAGGTCCCGGGCAGAGGAACTGAGCACGATGCTCCCCGCGATGACCATCGTCCCCAGCCCGATCGGCACCGCCCGGCCGAGCCGCGCGCCGAGCACCCCGGCGCCCATCACTCCGAGCAGCCCCGCGCCGAGCGCGGCCGCGAACACCGCGCCGACGGTGACCTCGGACAGCCCCGCCTGGACCACGCCGATGCGGCTGCTGACGCCCCACAGCGCGTTCTGTGCCATGGACCAGACGAGCATGCCGCCGGCCAGTACGAGACCGGAGCGCCGGTGCGGCAGCCGCCCGGTGGTCTGCGAGGGGGATTCCCCGGCCGTCGTCGCACCGCCCAGCCGGGCGGTCGCGGGCCAGACGAGCAGGGCCGCCAGGGCGATCGAGGCGAACGGAAGCCGGTGCCCGCCGCCGAGATGGGGGATGGTCAGGTAGAGGGCTCCCGCCGTGGCCGACACGGTGAGCAGGCCGAGCGAGGACGTCCGGTGCGGGTCGCGCTGCGCGGCGATCCCGGCTGCGGCGACCGCCGTCGCGGTCCCCGAGCCGAAGCCGCCGACGACCACGCCGGCCACCACCAGCGGCACGGACCCGGCCAGCGCGGCGCAGCCGTATCCCACGGCGGCCAGCGCAAGGCCGACCCGGGCCGGGGTGCGGGCCCCGTACCGCTCCACCCGGCCCGCCAGGGTGAACCCGGCACTCGCCGAACTCAGCAGCAGGGCGCTCCCGACCAGGCCCGCCTGCGCGGGACTCAGCCCGAGATGGGCGCTGAGCCGGCCGACGACGGTGGGGAGCAGATAGGCGGCGAGGTAACCGGCGGTGAACACGGCGACCAGGGGCCACGCGGCGCGGGGGCGCGAGGACATGGGCGTTCCTGAAGACATGCCTGAGCAGGCAGGGGGAGGGGAGGGGTACAGCGGCGAGGGCACAGCGGAAGGGCGGAGCAGGGCAGGGGAGGGCACAGCGAGGCGAGCGGGGAATGCGGAACGCGGAGGTTCGCAGCGAGGTGCTGGGAGATGCGGCTCTCGTCGGACAACGTCCCCGAAGGTGCGCGCGGGGCAATTTGTATCAAGCGCTTCCGGCCCCACGAAAGCCCGTCAGATGTGATCTGAGTCACTTATGGGTTTATGCGGGGAGGCCCGGGGTAGTCGCGCATGTTTATGCAGGTCGGACCGGGCGGAGCGGATCGGCGACGGCACCCCCGTTCGCGGCGCCCGATCGGGCAGACTGGCCGCACCTCACACTGTCCGGATCCCCCCGAGATCCGCCGCACGACCGGGAGCGCACGGTGAGCACAGACACTCCGGGCATCGACCCGCTGCTGGCGCTGCGCGCCCCCCGGGACCCCTTCTGCGACGTCTTCCTGACAGGCCCGGTCTTCCTCGACATCATCTTCACCGGCCTGGACAGCGCCCCCGTGCGCGGCACCGAGTCCTGGGCGCGGGGCATGGGCTCCAGCCCCGGAGGCGTCGCCAACATGGCCACCGCGCTCGCCCGGCTCGGCCTGCGTACCTCGCTCGCCGCCGCCTTCGGCGACGACCACTACGGCGAATACTGCTGGGACGCCCTCGAACAGGGCGAGGGCATCGACCTGTCGATGTCGCACACCGTCCCCGGCTGGCACTCCCCGGTCACCGTCTCCATGGCGTACGAGGGTGAGCGCACGATGGTCTCGCACGGCCACGAGGCTCCGCCGCCCACCGGAACCGGGGCGCCCGGCCCGGCCTTCCCGCAGTGCCCGCCGCGCGCCCGCGCCGCGATCGCCTCGCTCGCCCCGGGCCGGAGCGAGCCCTGGGTCGCCACCGCCGCCCAGGCCGGGGCCCGGGTCTTCGCCGACGTCGGCTGGGACGAGACCGGCCGCTGGGATCTGGAGGCCCTGCCCGACCTGGCGCACTGCGAGGCGTTCCTGCCCAACGCCGAGGAGGCGATGCGCTACACCCGCACCGACTGCCCGCTCGCCGCCGCCCACGCGCTCGCCGGACGCGTCCCGCTCGCCGTGGTCACCCTGGGCGCCGAGGGCGCGTACGCCGTCGACGGGCGCACCGGCGTCAGCGCCCAGGTGCCCGCCATCGAGGTGGAGGCGCTCGACCCCACCGGCGCCGGGGACGTCTTCGTCGCCGGGTTCGTCACCGGCACCCTCGCCGACTGGCCGCTCGCCGACCGGCTCGCCTTCGCCGGACTCACCGCCGCCCTCTCCGTCCAGGAGTTCGGCGGCTCGCTCTCCGCACCCGGCTGGGCGGAGGTCGCCGCCTGGTGGCAGCAGATCCGCACCTGCGACGACCAGGACCCCGCCGCCCTGGAGCGCTACGCCTTCCTGGACGACCTGCTGCCCACCACGGCCCGCGCCTGGCCCCTGCGGCGCGCGGTGCCCACGATCGGCTTCCGCCAGTGAGCGGGCACTTCCGGCAGTGAACGGGCGCGGGCCGTGTCGCACACACGGCCGGTAAAACCACTCTGCGTTGTCAGCGGCAGGTCGTAGGCTTGGGAATCCAGAGGTTGTCGAGCAGCGAGAACCCTGCAACGGGAGGTATGCGCAGGCCCGAGGGCCGGCCCATGACTCAGACACCCACACAGCCGCAGGCGCGTGCCCAGATCAGGATCCCGGCCGCACACCCCATGGTGATGCTCCTCGGATCGGGTGACTCGCTGTTGCGCGTGATCGAAGAGGCCTTCCCGGCGGCCGACATCCATGTCCGGGGCAATGAGATCAGTGCCACGGGCGAGGCGGCCGATGTCGCTCTCATCCAGCGCCTGTTCGACGAGATGATGCTCGTGCTCCGCACCGGAGCGCCGATGACGGAGGACGCAGTGGAACGGTCGATCGCCATGCTCAGGGCGGCCGGCAACGGACAGGGAGAGCCCCAGGGCGAGACGCCCGCCGAGGTGCTCACACAGAACATCCTCTCCAACCGCGGCCGCACCATCCGCCCCAAGACGCTCAACCAGAAGCGGTACGTCGACGCGATCGACCAGCACACGATCGTCTTCGGTATCGGCCCCGCCGGTACGGGCAAGACCTACCTCGCCATGGCCAAGGCGGTCCAGGCACTCCAGTCCAAGCAGGTCAGCCGCATCATCCTGACCCGCCCCGCCGTCGAGGCGGGGGAGCGGCTCGGCTTCCTGCCGGGCACCCTGTTCGACAAGATCGACCCGTATCTGCGCCCCCTCTACGACGCCCTGCACGACATGCTCGACCCCGACTCGATCCCGCGGCTGATGGCGGCGGGCACGATCGAGGTGGCGCCGCTGGCGTACATGAGGGGCCGCACCCTCAATGACGCCTTCATCATCCTCGACGAGGCGCAGAACACCAGCGCCGAGCAGATGAAGATGTTCCTCACCCGTCTCGGCTTCGACTCCAAGATCGTCATCACCGGTGACATCACCCAGGTCGACCTGCCGAGCGGTACCAAGAGCGGGCTGCGGCAGGTCCAGGAGATCCTGGAGGGCCTGGACGACGTGCACTTCTCCCGGCTCACCTCCCAGGATGTCGTCAGGCACAGGCTCGTCGGCCGTATCGTCGACGCGTACGAGAAGTACGACAGCCGAAACGGTCAACGGGACGGTGAGTCGGACGGCCGGGCAGAGGGCCGGGCCGACGGCCGCCGTGACCGCCGAAAAGGGAAGTAGTCGCAGCGCACCATGTCGATCGACGTCAACAACGAGTCCGGAACCGAGGTCGACGAGCAGGCGATCCTCGACATCGCCCGCTACGCACTGGCCCGGATGCGGATTCACCCGCTGTCCGAGCTCTCGGTGATCGTGGTGGACAGCGACGCCATGGAGCAGCTGCACATCCAGTGGATGGACCTCCCGGGTCCGACCGATGTCATGTCCTTCCCGATGGACGAGCTGCGTCCGCCGGCGAAGAACGACGAAGAGCCCCCGCAGGGGCTCCTCGGTGACATCGTGCTCTGCCCGGAGGTCGCGAAGAAGCAGGGTGAGGAGGCGCCGACCCAGCACTCCATGGACGAGGAGCTCCAGCTTCTGACCGTCCACGGAGTGCTGCACCTGCTGGGGTACGACCACGAGGAGCCCGACGAGAAGGCCGAGATGTTCGGTCTCCAGGCCGCGATCGTGGACGGCTGGCGCGGGGAGCAGGGGCTCACCGGCGCGTCCCCGGCCCCCACCGTCTCGTGAGCGCGCCCCTGATCACCGGTGCCGTGCTGCTGGTGATGGTCGGCTGGCTGGCCGCCTGCGCCGAGGCGGGCATCGCCCGCACCTCCAGCTTCCGGGCGGCGGAGGCGGTCCGGGCCGGTCGGCGCGGCAGCGCCAGGCTGGCGCAGATCGCCGCCGACCCGACCCGCTATCTCAACGTCGCCCTGCTGGTGCGGGTCGCCTGCGAGATGTCTGCCGGGGTGCTGGTGACGTACGTCTGCCTTCAGGAGTTCCCGGAGACCTGGGAGGCACTGGCCGTCGCGATGGGCGTGATGGTCCTCGTCAGTTACGTCGCCATCGGCGTCTCCCCGCGCACCATCGGCCGCCAGCACCCGCTGAACACGGCCACGGCCTCGGCGTACGTCCTGCTGCCGCTGGCCCGGATCATGGGGCCGATCCCGCAGCTGCTGATCCTCGTCGGCAACGCCCTGACCCCGGGCAAGGGATTCCGCAAGGGACCTTTCGCCAGCGAGGCCGAGTTGCGCGCCATGGTCGACCTCGCCGAGGCGGAGTCGCTGATCGAGGACGACGAGCGCCGCATGGTGCACTCCGTCTTCGAGCTGGGTGACACCCTGGTCCGCGAGGTCATGGTGCCGCGCACCGACCTGGTCTCCATCGAGCGCTACAAGACGATCCGTCAGGCCCTCACCCTCGCCCTGCGCTCCGGCTTCTCCCGGATACCGGTCACCGGCGAGAACGAGGACGACATCGTCGGCATCGTCTATCTGAAGGACCTGGTCCGCAAGACGCACATCAACCGCGAGTCCGAGGCCGATCCGGTCTCCACCGCGATGCGCCCCGCCGCCTTCGTCCCCGACACCAAGAACGCCGGGAACCTGCTGCGCGAGATGCAGCGGGACCGCAGCCATGTCGCCGTCGTCATCGACGAGTACGGCGGCACGGCGGGCATCGTCACGATCGAGGACATCCTGGAGGAGATCGTCGGCGAGATCACCGACGAGTACGACCGCGAGCTGCCGCCCGTCCAGGAGCTGGCGAACGGCTGCTACCGGGTGACCGCGCGCCTCGACATCGGCGACCTCGGCGACCTCTTCGGGCTCGACGAGTACGACGACGAGGACGTGGAGACCGTCGGCGGACTGCTCGCCAAGGCGCTCGGCCGGGTCCCGATCGCCGGTGCGTCGGCCGTCGTCGACCTCCCCGACGGCCGCGGGCTCCGGCTGACCGCCGAGTCCACGGCCGGCCGCCGGAACAAGATCGTCACGGTGCTGGTGGAGCCGCAGGAGAAGGGCCCCGAGGGCGAGGAGAGGGAGACGGGATGACGCCGGAGCGGCTACGGGCCTTCTGCCTGGAGTTCAACGCGAGTGTGGAGGAGTTCCCGTTCGGACCCGAGACCTCGGTCTTCAAGGTCCTCGGCAAGATGTTCGCCCTCACCGCGCTCGACGCGCGCCCGCTGACGGTCAACCTCAAATGCGACCCGGACGAGGCGATCCGGCTGCGCGGGGTGCATCCGGCGGCCGTCACGCCCGGCTGGCACATGAACAAGCGCCACTGGAACACGGTCACCGTCTCCGGAGTCCCGGACAAGCTGCTGCGCGAAATGATCGAGGACTCCTACGACCTGGTGGTCGCCGGACTCCCGAAGGCGGACCGGCTGCGGCTGGACCGCCCGTAGCGCCCCGGAGAAGCGGTCCCTGATCAGGGGTGAGGGCGCCCGGCCCGCCGGGCCCTTCGTATGCTCGTGCCATGACCGACACCACCGGCACCACCGACCTCGACGCCGAGGACCGCAAGATCGTCACACTGGCGCGCAGCGCCCGGGCCCGCAACGGAGTGCCCGAGGGCGCCGCCGTACGGGACGAGACGGGGCGTACGTACGTGGCGGGCACGGTGGCGCTCGACTCGCTGAAGCTCAGCGCCTTGCAGACCGCCGTCGCCATGGCGGTCGCCAGCGGCGCCACCTCCCTGGAGGCCGCGGCGGTCGTCTCCGCCGCCGAGACGCCCTCCGACGACGACCGGGCCGCGGTGCGCGACCTGGGCGGACCGGAGACCCCGGTGCTGCTCGCGGGCCCGGACGGCACCCTGCGGCTGCGGGTCTCGGCGGGCTGAGACAGGAGGTTCGGGGCGGGCGCGCCCGGTGCTCCGGCGCGCCCCCGCGGGCCCACTGTGCCGGAGCGCCGCCGCGATCGGGGAGAATGGTCGCCATGAGCGCTCGACCGAACCAAGAAGCCGCTGCCCCGCAGGCGGAGAACACCTCCCCCCACCGGGCCGGTTTCGCCTGCTTCGTGGGCCGTCCCAACGCGGGCAAGTCCACCCTCACGAACGCTCTCGTCGGTCAGAAGGTGGCGATCACCTCCAACCGCCCCCAGACCACCCGGCACACGGTGCGCGGCATCGTGCACCGTGACGACGCGCAGCTGATCCTGGTCGACACCCCCGGCCTCCACAAGCCGCGCACGCTGCTGGGCGAGCGGCTCAACGACGTCGTACGGACCACCTGGGCCGAGGTCGACGTGATCGGCTTCTGCCTGCCCGCCGACCAGAAGCTCGGCCCCGGCGACAAGTACATCGTCAAGGAGCTCGCGGGGATCAAGAAGACCCCCAAGATCGCCATCATCACCAAGACCGACCTGGTCGAGTCCAAGGCGCTGGCCGAACAGCTCCTCGCCGTCTCCGCGCTCGCCGAGGAGCTGGGCTTCGAGTGGACCGAGATCATTCCGGTCTCGGCGGTCAAGGAGGAGCAGGGGGCCGGACGCGCTGCCTCGGGCGAGGGCAAGGGTGATGACGGGCGAGGGGCGGGCCAGGTGGCCCTGCTCGCCGACCTCATCGCCCCGCTGCTTCCCGAGGGCCCGCCGCTCTACCCGGAGGGTGACCTCACCGACGAGCCGGAGATGGTCATGGTCGCGGAGCTGATCCGCGAGGCCGCGCTGGAAGGCGTACGCGACGAGCTGCCGCACTCCATCGCGGTCGTCGTCGAGGAGATGCTGCCGCGCGAGGACCGGCCGGCGGACAAGCCGCTGCTGGACATCCACGCCAACGTCTACATCGAGCGGCCCAGCCAGAAGGGCATCATCATCGGCCCGAAGGGCAAGCGTCTGAAGGACGTCGGCACCAAGTCGCGCAAGCACATCGAGGCGCTGCTCGGCACACCCGTCTTCCTGGACCTGCATGTGAAGGTCGCCAAGGACTGGCAGCGGGACCCCAAGCAGCTGCGCAAGCTCGGGTTCTGAGCCGGCCCTGGACCGGTGGCTCAACGCCACGGGGCTCGGAGGACGCCGCGGCCGTGCGGAGCCGCTGAGACTCCCCGGGGCCGAAGGGCGCGAGTGCGGCCCCGGGAACGGCCCCGAAGCAGCCGCGCGAGCTCGGGTTCCCGCTCTCGTACGGCACGGGTGCCGATCTCACGCGCCCTCCTTCAGGACGCGTGAGATCAGCGTGCGCTGCGCCCCGGTCAGATCGGGGTCAGCGCAGTACACGGTGCGGTCACCGGCCGTGATCTCGTACCGGAATCCGTCCGGCACCCCGGGCGGCGGCGCGTCCGGGGCGTCGGCGAGCGCCTCCTCGGCCAGCGACTCCCACTCCGCCGCGTCCGCCCGGCCCTCCGTGTCGACCTCGCGGCGGCGGGCGATGCCGGCGAAGCCGCCGGTCCGGGTGACCTGAATACGCATGGGGTCCTGTCTAGCCGGGGCCGGGTGAACGCTCAAGACCGCCTCGCGGCGCTCCTCAGGCCCGGGTCGGGACGCCCACCTCCGACCAGGCCTTGAGGACCGCCTCCCGCTCGTCGCCCTCGCCGAAGCGACTCCCCGCCGCCGCGACCGTCAGCCGGGCGAACTCCGCGAAGTCCGCGGTGGCCGTCAGCTCGCCGCCGGTCAGCACGTCGAACCAGATCTGTCCGGCGCGCTCCCAGGAGTTGCCGCCGAGGGCGGTGGCCAGGAGGTAGAAGGCGCGGTTGGGGATGCCGGAGTTCAGGTGGACGCCGCCGTTGTCCCGGTCCGTCTCGATGTAGTCCTCCATGGATCCCGGCTGCGGGTCCTTGCCGAGGAGGTCGTCGTCGTAGGCCGTGCCCGGGGCCTTCATCGAGCGCAGTGCGACGCCGCTCACCCGGGGCGCGAGCAGCCCCGCCCCGATGAGCCAGTCGGCCTGTTCCGCGCTCTGGCCCAGCGAGTACTGCTTGACCAGCGCGCCGACGACGTCGGACACGGACTCGTTGAGCGCGCCGGACTGGCCCTCGTAGCGCAGGTTGGCGGTGTACTGCGTGAGTCCGTGGGCCAGTTCGTGGGCGATCACGTCGACCGCGACGGTGAAGTCGAGGAAGATCTCGCCGTCGCCGTCCCCGAAGACCATCTGCTCGCCGTCGAAGAACGCGTTGTTGTACTCCTGGCCGTAGTGCACGGAGCCGATCAGCGGCAGGCCCTTGCCGTCGATGGAGCTGCGGCCGTATGCGGAGAGCAGCAGCTCGAAAGTGGCGCCGAGCCCGGCGTACGCGCGGTTGACGCTGGCGTCGGAGGTGGGCTTGTCGCCCTCGTCGCGGACCGTGACGCCCGGCAGTGCGGTGCGGTTCTCGCAGTCGTACACCGTGCGGTGCGGCCTGGTCGGGACGGCGCCCGCGCTCGGGGCGGCGGGGGCGGCGGCCAGCGCCGTCGTCCGGCGGCGGTCGCGGCGCAGGCCGTCGGCCTCCAGAGTTCGGCGGGCCGGCTCCGCGAGCCGGGCGTCGGCGGACCGGGCCAGGTGGTCGAGGACGTGGGGCGGAACGATGGTGCAGAAGACGGGGTGGAGCTCGCCGTCGGTTCGAAGGTGCATGCCTACGACTGTGGCACTACGTCACCACGCTGTCACTGGTTGCGACGACGATTGACGAAATGGAGTGATGAGTCACTGTTTACCCGTCATCGGCGGCCGGTCCCGCATACTGATACGCACCGACACCACGGGCCACACTCGGTTACGCTCGTCGCATCATGCGTTTCGGGCTGCTTCTCCTTAGCTGCCGCGGCGAGGGCCTGTAGTCGTAGGCCGACCCCCTCCCCGCGGAGTCTGGTGTGCAGCGACACAGTCGGCCGACCCCTTGTCGGACCCCGAGGAGCCCTACGTCATGACCACCGTGAATCCCGCCGGTAACGCTGTCGGCCGCCCCACGCCGATCACCAACGCGACGCAGCTGCAGAAGCCTTCCGGGATGCCGGTCCACAAGTACGGCCGATACGAGGCCGTCGACATCCCCGACCGCACCTGGCCCGACAACCGGATCACCGTGGCGCCCCGCTGGCTGTCCACCGATCTGCGCGACGGCAACCAGGCGCTGATCGACCCGATGTCCCCGGCCCGCAAGCGCGAGATGTTCGACCTGCTGGTCAAGATGGGCTACAAGGAGATCGAGGTCGGCTTCCCGTCCTCCGGCGAGACCGACTTCAACTTCGTCCGCTCCATCATCGAAGAGGGCGCGATCCCCGAGGACGTGACGATCTCCGTCCTGACGCAGGCCCGCGAGGAGCTGATCGAGCGGACCGTCGAGTCGCTGGTGGGCGCCCGCCGCGCCACCGTGCACCTGTACAACGCCACCGCCCCCACGTTCCGCCGGGTCGTCTTCCGGGGTTCGAAGGAGCAGGTCAAGCAGATCGCGGTGGACGGCACCCGGCTGGTCATGGAGTACGCCGAGAAGATCCTGGGCCCCGAGACGGTCTTCGGCTACCAGTACAGCCCGGAGATCTTCACCGACACCGAGCTGGACTTCGCCCTGGAGGTCTGTGAGGCCGTCTGCGACGTGTGGCAGCCGGAGGAGGGGCGCGAGATCATCCTCAACCTGCCCGCCACCGTGGAGCGTTCGACGCCCTCCACCCACGCGGACCGCTTCGAGTGGATGTCCCGCCACCTGACCCGCCGCGAGCACGTATGCCTCTCGGTCCACCCGCACAACGACCGGGGCACCGCCGTCGCCGCCGCCGAGCTGGCCATCATGGCGGGTGCCGACCGCATCGAGGGCTGCCTGTTCGGGCAGGGCGAGCGCACCGGCAACGTCGACCTGGTCACCCTGGGCATGAACCTGTTCAGCCAGGGAGTGGACCCGCAGATCGACTTCTCGCAGATCGACGAGATCCGCCGCACCAGCGAGTACTGCAACCAGATGGAGATCCACCCGCGCCACCCCTACGCGGGCGATCTGGTCTACACGGCCTTCTCCGGCTCCCACCAGGACGCCATCAAGAAGGGCTTCGACGCCATGGAGGCCGACGCGGCCGCCCAGGGCAGGACGGTCGACGAGATCGAGTGGGCCGTGCCGTATCTGCCGATCGACCCGAAGGACGTCGGTCGCTCCTACGAGGCCGTCATCCGCGTCAACTCGCAGTCCGGCAAGGGCGGCATCGCGTACGTCCTGAAGAACGACCACAAGCTGGACCTGCCGCGCCGGATGCAGATCGAGTTCTCCCGGATCATTCAGGCCAAGACCGACGCCGAGGGCGGCGAAGTCACCCCGGCCCAGATCTGGACCACCTTCCAGGACGAGTACCTGCCCAACCCGGACGACGCCGAGGCCCGCTGGGGACGCATCCAGCTGCGCTCCGGCCAGACCACCTCCGACACCGACGGCACCGACACCCTGACCGTCGAGGCGGTCGTGGACGGCTCCGACACCGTCCTGACGGGCTCCGGCAACGGCCCGATCTCCGCGTTCTTCGAAGCGCTGCAGGCCATCGGCATCGACGCCCGGCTGCTGGACTACACCGAGCACACGATGAGCGAGGGCGCCAGTGCCCAGGCCGCCTCGTACATCGAGTGCGCGATCGACGGCAAGGTCCTGTGGGGCATCGGCATCGACGCCAACACCACCCGCGCCTCGCTCAAGGCCGTCGTCTCCGCGGTCAACCGCGCGGCCCGCTGACCGGCTGAGGACCTCCTCGTACGGACGTCCGGTTCGACCCTGTACGGCCGCATTGCCGAGCCCCGATCGCCCTCTCCGGGCGGTCGGGGTTCGGCCATGTCCGAGGGTTGTGACGTCCGAGAGGCTGACGCCACATCACGGATGTGGCTAACATCACGTCCAACCCACGGCAGTGTTGCCGGAGCGTCACGGAGGTGTGCGACGTGCGATCAGTCAAAGGACAACGCGCTCTGAGGCCGGTCCTCTGCGGCGTTCGCACCGTCTGGAACACCGTCGGCGACGGCTCCTTCTTCTGCCCCGGCTGCGGGGGAGACCGCAACTACCGCCGGCTCACCGGCCACCGCCGCCTCACCGTCCTCGGCGTCCCGCTGCTCCGCCGCGGCGAGACCGGGCCCGTCGTCGAGTGCGCCGCCTGCCGCGCCCACCACGCCCCCCAGGCGCTGGACCACCCCACCACCACCCGGTTCTCCGCGATGCTCCGCGAGGCCGTCCACACGGTCACGCTGGCCGTCCTCGCCGCCGGCGGCACCACCTCCCGTACGGTCCTGGAGGCCGCGGTCTCCACCGTGCGCGACGCCGGGCTCGACGACTGCACCCAGGAGCAGCTGTACACCGTGGTGGAGGTGCTGGCCGCCGACACCGGCCACGGCTCCGGGGCCGACCCGGCGGCCGAGGCGTGCGGCCCGACCCTCGCCATCGAGCTGCACGAGGTGCTGGCCCCGCTGGCCCCGCATCTGGCCACCGCGGGCCGCGAGTCCGTACTCCTCCAGGGGGCCCGGATCGCGCTCGCCGACGGCCCCTACTGCGCCGCCGAACGCCAGGTGCTGACCACGGTCGGCCGCGCCCTCCAGCTCCCCGCCGACGACACCGCCCGCCTGCTGGCCGCGGCCGCCCGCACGCCCTCATAGCCCCCGTACACCCCTCGTGGACCGGGAGAACGGCCCAGGGGCCTCCGCCGCCGGCCCCCGGTGGGCGACAATGGGCCCATGAGCTTGTTCCGGGACGACGGCATCGTGCTGCGTACGCAGAAACTGGGCGAGGCCGACCGGATCATCACGATCCTGACCCGCGGCCACGGCCGGGTCCGCGCCGTCGCCCGGGGGGTGCGCCGCACCAAGTCCAAGTTCGGCGCCCGCCTTGAGCCCTTCTCCCACGTCGACGTGCAGTTCTTCGCGCGCGGCAGCGAGCTCGTCGGCCGCGGGCTGCCGCTCTGCACCCAGAGCGAGACGATCGCCCCGTACGGCGGCGGCATCGTCGCCGACTACGCCCGCTACACCGCGGGCACCGCGATGCTGGAGACCGCCGAGCGGTTCACCGACCACGAGGGGGAGCCGGCGATCCAGCAGTATCTGCTGCTCGTCGGCGGCCTGCGGACCCTCGCCCGGGGCGAGCACGCCCCCCACCTCATCCTGGACGCGTTCCTGCTGCGCTCGCTCGCGGTCAACGGGTACGCGCCCAGCTTCGAGGACTGCGCCAAGTGCGGAATGCCCGGTCCGAACCGGTTCTTCTCCGTCGCGGCGGGGGGCGTCATATGCGGTGACTGCCGGGTCCCCGGCAGCGTCGTACCCTCGGCACAGGCCCTGGGCCTGCTGAGCGCGCTGCTCAGCGGCGACTGGGCGACGGCGGACGCGTGCGAGGCGCGTCATGTCAGGGAGGGGAGCGGGCTGGTGTCCGCCTATCTGCACTGGCATCTGGAGCGCGGACTGCGCTCGCTGCGGTACGTGGAGAAGTGACGTGGTGCGTCGGACAGACGACGCGGTGCGTGGACAGGACCCACCCCCTCAATTGCCGGTGGGTCCAAGTGACACAGGGAGACTGAGAAGCTCATGGCAGTACGCGGGATCCTCGGCGGCCGTAACCGGCGCACGTACAAGACCCCCGAGCCGCACCTTTCGGGCGCGACGCCCCCGAAGATCCCCCGCGAGCTGGTGCCCGAGCACGTCGCCGTCGTGATGGACGGCAACGGCCGCTGGGCCAAGGAGCGGGGTCTGCCGCGCACCGAGGGCCACAAGGTCGGTGAGGGCGTGGTCATGGACGTTCTCAAGGGCTGTATCGAGATGGGCGTGAAGAACCTCTCGCTGTACGCCTTCTCCACGGAGAACTGGAAGCGCTCGCCGGACGAGGTGAAGTTCCTGATGAACTTCAACCGCGACGTGATCCGCCGCCGCCGTGACGAGATGGACGAGCTCGGCATCCGCATCCGCTGGGTGGGCCGCATGCCCAAGCTGTGGAAGTCCGTTGTCCAGGAGCTCCAGGTCGCCCAGGAGCAGACCAAGGACAACGACGCGATGACGCTGTACTTCTGCGTCAACTACGGCGGCCGCGCCGAGATCGCGGACGCCGCGCAGCGCATCGCGCAGGACGTGGCGGCCGGGAAGCTCGACCCGTCGAAGGTCAACGAGAAGACGTTCCAGAAGTACATTTACTACCCGGACATGCCGGACGTGGACCTCTTCGTGCGTCCCAGCGGCGAGCAGCGCACCTCGAACTACCTGATCTGGCAGAGCGCGTACGCCGAGATGGTCTTCCAGGACGTTCTGTGGCCGGATTTCGACCGTCGGGACCTGTGGCGGGCCTGCCTGGAGTACGCCCAGCGCGACCGCCGCTTCGGCGGTGCGGTGGAGGCGGAAGCCGCCAAGTGATCACGCAAAGGGGCGGGCCCGGTACGCATACCGGGCCCGCCCCTTCCTGATGTCTCCTACGCCTTCTTCTCGGCGCACTCCGCACACGTCCCGAAGATCTCGACAGTGTGCGCGACGTTGACATAGCCGTGCTGGGCGGCGATCGTCTCGGCCCACTGCTCGACGGCCGGGCCCTCGACCTCCACCGCCTTGCCGCAGAGCCGGCAGACCAGGTGATGGTGGTGGTCACCGGTCGAGCAGCGCCGGTAGACGGCCTCGCCCTCGGTGGTGCGCAGCACATCGACCTCGCCCGCGTCGGCGAGGGACTGAAGGGTCCGGTAGACCGTGGTCAGGCCCACGGAGTCGCCGCGGTGCTTGAGGACGTCGTGCAGCTCCTGGGCGCTGCGGAACTCGTCGACCTCGTCGAGCGCCGCCGCCACCGCCGCCCGCTGCCGGGTGGACCGGCCGCGTACCGGCGCTGCGTTCGTGCCACTGATCGGCGCCGTGGCCACAGGTGCCTCCTCGTGTCGCCCGTACATGTGTCGGGCCATTGTGCCAGCCCGCCCGGGTGCCTCAGGCGCACACGTACGGTGTGACGCCGTCACACGTGCACGGTGGGACGTCGTCACACGTGCACGTCGTCCGTGCCCCGGCGGGCGGCCGGTACCTCCAGGGTGCACTCTGCCTCCCTCGCCGCGCTCGCCCGGGCCCGGTGTTTCGCGAGCGGAGCGGCGAGCGCGGTCAGCGCGACGAATACCGCGATGGCCAGCAGCACGATGGTCGCGCCCGGCGGAACGTCCTGGTAGTACGAGGTCACGGTGCCGGTCAGGGTCACCGCCGTGCCGATCGCCACGGAAAGCACGAAGGTCACCTTGAAGGACTTGGTGATCTGCTGGGCGGCCGCCACCGGCACCACCATCAGCGCGCTGACCAGCAGCAGCCCGACGACCCGCATCGCGACGGTCACGGTCACCGCGGCCACGACCGCGACCAGCAGGTTCAGCACCCGCACCGGCAGCCCGGTCACCCGGGCGAACTCCTCGTCCTGGCTGACGGCGAACAGCTGCCGCCGCAGCCCCACGGTGACCAGCACCACGAAGGCGGCCAGCGCGCAGATCGCGATGACGTCCTCGTCGGAGACCGTGGAGAGCGATCCGAAGAGGTATGAGGTCAGGTTGGCGTTGGAGCCCGTGTCGGACAGGTTGATCAGCATCACGCCGCCCGCCATACCGCCGTAGAACAGCATCGCCAGGGCGAGATCGCCGCGCGTGTGTCCGTACCAGCGGATCAGCTCCATGACGACCGCACCGGCCACGGCGACGGCGGTGGCCATCCACACGGGGCTGGTGGAGAGCAGGAAGCCGAGGCCGACCCCGGTCATCGCGATGTGCCCGATGCCGTCGCCCATCAGGGCCTGCCGGCGCTGCACCAGGTAGATGCCGATGGCGGGCGCGGTGATGCCGACCAGGACGGCCGCGATGAGCGCCCGCTGCATGAAGGGAGGGTTCAGGAATTCCAGCATCATCAGGTCAGCAGTCCCGTCCGGACCGGCTCGGCGGCCGCATGGGGGTGTACGTGGTCGTGGCCGGGCAGGGCGTGCTGGCCGAGTGCCTCGGGGGGCGGGCCGTCATGCGTGACGCAGCCGTCGCGCAGGACGACGGCCCGGTCGATGAGGGGCTCCAGCGGGCCCAGCTCGTGCAGCACCAGCAGCACGGAGGTGCCCAGCGCCACCTGCTCGCGCAGAGTCGAGGCGAGGATCGCCTGGCTGGCCAGGTCCACCCCGGCCATCGGCTCGTCCATGATCAGCAGCTCCGGCTCGGCGGCCAGGGCACGGGCGATCAGGACCCGCTGGTGCTGGCCGCCGGAGAGGGCGCTCACGGAGTCCTTGGCGCGGTCGGCCAGGCCCACCAGCTCGATGGCCCGGTCGACGGCCGCCCGGTCCGCCTTCCCCGGCCACCGCAGCTTCGTACGGGCGAGCCGCCCGGAGGCGACGACCTCACGGATCGTGGCGGGCACCCCGCCCGCGGCCGTGGTGCGCTGCGGGACGTAGCCGACCCGGCCCCAGTGGCGGAATCGGCGCAGCTCCGTGCCGAACAGCTCGACGGTGCCGCCGGTCAGCGGGACCTGGCCGATCGCGGACCGTACGGCGGTGGACTTGCCGGACCCGTTGGCCCCGAGGAGCGCGACGACCTCGCCCCGGCGCACGGTGACGTCCACCCCGCGAAGGACGGGGCGCGCGCCGAGGGTGGCCGTGGCGCCGCGCAGGCTCAGGACGGCCTCGCGGGTGGTGCTCTCACCCTCTGCCATGAGTGCCTCCGATCCGGTGGTGGTGCGGGTCCTGATGGGGGTGTGGGGCCCGGTGGTGGTGCCGGGCCCGGTGGTGGTGCGGGTCACTTCGCGCCGAGCGCCTTCTTCAGCGCGGTCAGGTTGGACTGCATGACCTCGAAGTAGTCAGCGCCCTTGGACTTCTTCGTGATTCCCTCCAGCGGGTCCAGGACGTCGGTCTTCAGCCCGGTGTCCTTCGCGAGGGTCTTGGCGGTCTTGTCGCTGGCGAGCGTCTCGAAGAAGACCGTGGTGGCCTTCTCCTTCTCCGCGATGGTGTGGAGCTCCTGGATACGGGCCGGGGTCGGCTCGGCCTCGGGGTCGATGCCCGCGATGCCCTGCTGGGTGAGCCCGTAGCGCTCGGCGAGGTAGCCGAAGGCGGAGTGGGTGGTGATGAAGGTCTTGGTGGCGGTGTTCTTCAGCCCGGTCTCGTACGCCGTGTTCAGCTGGTTCAGCTCGGTGACCAGGGCCTCGGTGTTCTTCTGGTAGTCGGCGGCGTGGTCGGGGTCGGCCTTCTCCAGGGACTTGCCGACACCCTTGGCGACCTCGGCGTACTTCACCGGGTCCAGCCAGACGTGGGGGTCGCCGCCCTCCTCGCCGTGGTTGTGGCCGTCGCCCTCGGAGTGCTCCTCGTGGGCTTCCTCTTCGTGGCCGTGCTCGTCCTCGTGGCCGTGCTCTTCTTCGCCTTCGTGGCCGTGATCGTGGCCGCCGACCTCGGCTCCGTGGTCCTCCAGCGCGGTGAGGGTCGCGGCGTCGACGGTGTTCTTCACACCGGACTGCTTGATCGCGTCGTCCACGACGGGCTGGATGCCCTTGAGGTACAGCACATAGTCGGAGTCGCTGATGGAGCCGATCTGGCGCGGGGTGAGTTCCAGGTCGTGCGGTTCGACGCCCGGCTTGGTGAGGCTGGTGACGGCGACGTGCTCGCCGCCGATCCGCTCGGCCAGGAACTGCATCGGGTAGAAGGACGCCGTCACCTTCAGCTTGTCACCGCTGCCGCCGCTGCCCCCGTCCGCCGCGTCGGAGGTGGAGCAGGCCGAGAGAGCGGTCAGACCGAGGACGACTGCTCCGGCGACGGCGGTGGTGGGTATCAGACGACGTACGTTCATGACAGTCATTTTCAACAAATGTGGAAACGATTGTCAACAAGGCAGATGAGATGCCCGGAAGATCACATGGCGGAGGCGGCGGAGTCCTGCGCGCCCCCACCGATTTGATCCAGGGGGTGCGCGCGCCGGTAATCTGAAGCATTCGCCCGCCCGTCTCCCGACCACCACCCCCCACCGAGGCGCTACGCGCCGCACCTGTCCAATTTCGCCGTCGTAATGAAGAGAGCACCGTGGCCGCCGACAAGATCGACACCATCGTCAGCCTGAGCAAGCGCCGTGGCTTCGTCTACCCCTGCAGTGAGATCTACGGTGGTCAGAAGGCCGCCTGGGACTACGGGCCGCTGGGCGTGGAGATGAAGGAGAACCTGAAGCGTCAGTGGTGGCGCTACATGGTCACCGCGCGCGAGGACGTGGTCGGTATCGACTCGTCGGTCATCCTGGCCCCCGAGGTCTGGGTCGCCTCCGGCCACGTCGCCACTTTCTCGGACCCGCTCACCGAGTGCACCTCCTGCCACAAGCGCTACCGCGCCGACCACCTGGAGGAGGCGTACGAGGAGAAGCACGGCAAGCCGCCGGTCAACGGCCTCGCCGACCTCAACTGCCCCAACTGCGGCAACAAGGGCACCTTCACCGAGCCCAAGCAGTTCTCGGGTCTGCTCTCCACCCACCTCGGCCCGACCCAGGACTCCGGCTCGGTCGCCTACCTGCGCCCCGAGACCGCCCAGGGCATCTTCACCAACTTCGGCCAGGTGCAGCAGACCTCGCGCAAGAAGCCGCCGTTCGGCATCGCGCAGATGGGCAAGTCCTTCCGGAACGAGATCACTCCGGGCAACTTCATCTTCCGGACCCGCGAGTTCGAGCAGATGGAGATGGAGTTCTTCGTCAAGCCGGGCGAGGACGAGGAGTGGCAGCAGTACTGGATGGACCAGCGCTGGAACTGGTACACGGACCTCGGCATGCGCGAGGAGAACATGCGCTGGTACGAGCACCCGCAGGAGAAGCTGTCCCACTACTCCAAGCGCACCGCCGACATCGAGTACCGCTTCCGCTTCGGCGGCAGCGAGTGGGGTGAGCTGGAGGGCGTCGCCAACCGCACCGACTACGACCTCAAGGCGCACTCCAAGGCCTCGGGCACGGACCTCCAGTACTACGACCAGGAGGCCAACGAGCGCTGGACGCCGTACGTCATCGAGCCCGCGGCCGGTGTCGGCCGCGCGATGCTGGCGTTCCTCCTCGACGCCTACGTCGAGGACGAGGCGCCCAACGCCAAGGGCGTCATGGAGAAGCGCACCGTGATGCGCCTCGACCCGCGCCTGGCGCCGGTCAAGGTCGCGGTCCTGCCGCTCTCCCGCAACCCGCAGCTCTCGCCGAAGGCCAAGGGCCTGGCGGCCGACCTGCGCAAGAACTGGAACATCGAGTTCGACGACGCGGGCGCCATCGGCCGCCGCTACCGCCGCCAGGACGAGATCGGCACCCCGTTCTGCGTCACCGTCGACTTCGACACCCTCGACGACAACGCGGTGACCGTGCGCGAGCGCGACACCATGAAGCAGGAGCGCGTCTCCCTGGACCAGATCCAGGCGTACCTGGGCGCCCGTCTGCTCGGCTGCTGACGGCTCCGTACGCTTCCGTACGCGCGTGAGGCCCCCGGTTCCGGGTACGGAACCGGGGGCTTCGTCGTCCACCGGAGCCCCGCCGATCCGGGAGGTACGCGATGCCGTCGATCACCACCAGCAAGGTCACCAGATGGGACCAGCACGGCCGTGAACACGTCGTGCGGGTAAGGAAGTCGGGCATGACGCGCCAGTTGACGTGCGCCACCTGCGGGTGGCGGCGCTCGGCGCAGTTCCTGCCGTGGCTGAAGGCCGAGGAGCACCTCACCGAGGCCCACCAGGCGACGGTCGACCCGACGGCCTGAGCTCCCCCGGCGGCCCGAAAACCTGGTGCGGCGCGCTCCGGGAGCGGGGTACGGTTCCGGCATGTCTTCGTTCTTCCAGATCTACGAGTGAGAGCGCGGCGGGTGCGACTTCCCCCGCCGCCCATCGGATCGATTGCGATCACCGATCACCCGATCACTTCCTTCCTCACTTCTCACCACGAACGGGAGAACGCCGTGGCCAAGAGCCGCAACAACCTCCTCGGTGTCGGCGGACAGCGCAAGAAGCTGTCCCGCGCCGAACAGCAGGGCGCGGGTTCCGCGCGAGACGCCGACCGCAAGGCCGCCGAGAGCAAGAAGCAGGAGCTGGTCCGCAAGATGCGCGAGCGCGCCGAGGCCCAGGCTGCCACCACCACCGAGCCGGGCGAGCAGGGCGGCCCCGCGCAGAGCTGACACCTGAGCTCCATCTCGTACGACGGTGGGCCCGGATCATCCGGGCCCACGCGCGTGTCCCGGCAGGCCGGTTCAGGTGGAGCGCGTCGGTGCGCCGGAGGGACCGAAGGCGCCTCACGCCGAACGAGCAGCCCGCGCGCCTCGGATCAGCAGCACCGCCGGGATCAGCCCCAGCAGCAGCGGCGTCGGCTCCAGAACCGCGGCCGCCACCACGCACCACACCGCCAGCCCCCAGCCGATGGACGCCGGCGGGGCGATGCTGCGCCGGGCCAGGTCGGATACGAGCGCACCCAGCAGCATCATCGGCGCGGCGAAGCTGCCGAGTGAGACCCAGAACGCACCGTTCGCGTCGCGGGGGTGGATGAACTCGTCACGCGGCAGCCCCCACAGTGCCCCGGTGAACCACTCGTCGACGTACTCGACGTTCTGCACGCCCATCACGATGAGGTGCATCGCTCCCAGGAATATCAGGATTCGTCCTGCCCAGCTCCCCATTGTCGCTCCCCCTTTTCGAGACCGTGAGTTTCGGAACCGTGGGTACCGTAACATGGCCTCATGGGACGACCTAGAGACAGCCGGGTCGACGAAGCGATCCTCGCCGCCACCCGCAGCCTCCTGGCGGAAAGCGGATACGCCGGGCTCACGGTTGACGCTGTCGCCGAGCGCGCGCGGATCGGCAAGGCGGCGATCTACCGGCGCTATGCGACGAAGCAGGAGATGGTGTTCGCGGCAGCCGTGCACAACGTGGACCTGCCCCCGCCCCCCGATACGGGAAGTCTGCTCGGGGACCTGACGGTGCTCGTCCAGGAGATCGTGGACCACGTCACCACGCCGGTGGCCGCCGCCGCTATCCCCGGGCTGCTCGCCGACATACGCAGCTCGCCGGAGCTCGCCGCTCGCTTCCGCAACGCCTTCGTCACCGTCCAGCAGGCCGGCCTCGCCGAACTGCTCGGCCGAGCGGTCGCCCGCGGTGAGCTCCCGTCTTCTCCGGACGTCGACCTCGTCCACGCGCTGGTGGCCGGCCCGGTCTTCGCCACGGTCTACCTCCAGAACCGTTCCCCGGACGGCCTGGCCGAACGGCTCGGCCGGATCGTCGCCGCCGCTCTCACTGGGGTCTGACCTGCCCATGTCGGGCCGCCTCCACGATGCCGCCCACCGTCTCAGCCGGTCCGACAAGCGGCGCAACGGCCGTGCGCTGGTTCACGGTTGAGCCCACCCCTTCGGGTCCTCGCCGGATACGAGCCCCTCGGCGATCAGATCACCGAGCGGGTCGGTCACGCCCCAGGAGTGGGGCGAGGTGTGGTGGTCGAAGAACGTGCACCGCCGCACGACGCCTGTGCCGAGGTGCCGGAGGACGGCGGGGCACCACGGGACGGCCTCGGCCCGGTGGACACGTTCCGGTCCGGTGCCGGTCCAGAAGAACCACGGGGCCGGTGCGTCCGGCGTCTCGGCCGCTCCGAGGCGCGCGGCGTGCTCGGTGCGCTGGTCGTGCTCGCCGAGTTCGCAGAGGAGGTACGAGAGGTGTGAGAGGCAGGGGAGGTGCAAGTGGTGTGTGAGGTACGGAGGGGCAGGGGTCACGGCGGTGCACTGGAGCACGTCGCTCATCTCCGTGTCGTCTCCTGCCACCCGGCGAGCGTCAGACTCAGCCCGACGGCAGGGTCGAGGACCGTGAACAGCACGGGAAGGCCCGCCTCCAGGGCCCGTATCGCGTGATCCTGGTGCGCGGCGTCGGTGGCCCAGAGGCGCAGCCTCTCCGGAGCGCCGGACCCGTGGAAGCGAACCGGTCGTACGTCGGCGGTCGGCAGCCGGAAACGGTCGGCCGCGTCAGGAAGTCCGTGCCCGTTGGCGAGGCGGAGGGCTTGTCGGCGCAGCCACAGGAGGGCGAGCCGTCGGTTCCGTACGCTGACCCCGCCGAGGGAGGCGGACCGCTGTCCGACGGACAGGGTGACCTCGGCCGCGTAACCCGTCGCGGTTCGCGTCCTATGGCACGCCTGCGGTCGCCGTACTGGACCAGGGCCCGGAGGCGGCGGGGGGAGTCGGACCCGTAACCGGGCGAGTGGCCTCACAGGACCTCACCCCGGCTACGGGCGTTGAGCCGTGCGGTACGGGCGCGAAGCTGCTCGCTGACGAGCGCGGGCCGTAGTCGGCGGGGCTCGGCCTCCCATTCGGCGCCGCCGCCGACGGGGCGGAGCGACCAGTAGGGACCGGCGACCCCACGGAACTCACCGACGCGGTCGTCGCGGCTGGTGTCGACCAGGAGAGTTCCGGGGGTGGGGGGTTCGGGGGGCTCTTGAGTATTCGGGCGCATGTTCTCGCCGTACATCGATCGCTCCTCTCCGTAGCTGTTCGGCTACCGGGGCGATTCAGCGTGACCTAGGGTCGAGTTGTCTTCAACGTGGGGATACGGGAGGGCACGTTGGTAAACCGTAAGGAGCTGAATCCGGAGGCGAGCCCGCAGGCAGCCTTCGGCGCGCGTTTACGCAGGATGCGTGAGGAACGTGGGTGGATTCAGGATCAGCTGGCGACGCTGGTCGGCTGCTCGGGCAGGCATGTCTCGGCGATCGAAACTGGCCGCAAACCGGCAACTCTGCCATTCGCGAGGAAAACTGACCGGGTATTTGATCTCATCGGATCGCCCGAATCGTTCGAGCGCGAGTGGCAGGAGATGAAACACGGGAGCTTGCTGGAGGGCTTCCCGGAGTACGTGGGGTACGAGGGGCGCGCGGTTGAGCTCCGGCTCTACGAAGTTGGGATCATTCCGGGGCTGTTGCAGACCCCGGAGTACGCACGGGTACTTGCCGACAGCGCCGTACGGCGAGGGGCGATCACGCCGGAGCAGGCTGACGAACGCGTGTCCTTCCTCGCGGAGCGGCAGGCGGCGTTGGTGAGGCCCAGACCGCCCATGCTGTTCGTGACCATGGACGAGAGCTGCATCCGTCGCCCTGTGGGTGGTTCAGCCGTCATGAACGCTCAGCTGGACCGTCTGATCGAGTTCTCCGAACTGCCCAACACGCTGCTCCAGGTGGCTCCGTACGAGATCGGCGAGCAGCGGACCTTCGATCTGCCGGTGAACATCCTGACGCTGCCGGACCGGTCCGTGATCTGCTACGCGGAATCGCAGACCCAGGGCCATCTGGACCGGGAAAGCTCGTTCGTGCTGCCCATGTTGACGGCCTACCATCAGCTTCAGGGCGCGTCGCTGTCGCAGACGGCGTCTGTGGCCAAGATCAGCCAGTTGCGAAAGGGCACCCAGTGACGACCGAATCCCCCCGATGGTTCAAGTCCTCGTACAGCAACAACGGCGGCAACTGCGTCGAGGTCGCCGCCAACCTCGTCGCCTCGCGCGGCATCGTGCCGGTCCGTGACTCCAAGAGCGTGGACGGCCCGGTGGTCGACGTTCCGGTCGCCGCGTTCTCCGCGTTCGTCGGGGGAGTGCGGACCGGGAAGTTCGACGCCGTCTGACGAGCCGAGCCAGGACCGCCCCACTGTGCCGTGCATGGTGGGGCGATCCTGCTGTTCGGGGAGCGGGGAGCGGGGAGCGGGGAACGTTCTGGTGGCCGCGATCGACACAGCGGGCTTGAGCCCGAGCGCCGACGGATCGCGCGTGCACTGAGTACCGGCGGGTCGCTCACGCGCCGTGGGATTCAGCGGTTGGCGCGCGAACAGTGGGGGACCGGCCGATCTGTCCGGGTGGCGGATCTCGCGGGGCGGGGCCTGGTGGTGGACCAGGGCGAGGTGTGCCTGGCCCGTGAAGCGTCCGGGGCGCGTAGCGCGGGGGTCTTGTTGGCTGATTCCGGTGGGCGGGTCAGACTATGGGCGACCTTCCGCTTCGACTCCGCCCGCCGTGCCTCCTCGCTTTCTCCCCCCGTCAGGAATTGCCGTGTCCCACACCTCCGCCGCCCCCCGGCCAGGCAGCCCGGTCCAGCGCGCCGGCACTCACCGCTTCAGCGATGTGATCAGCCGCATAGCCGAGGAGATGGCCACCCTCACCGACCACGGCAGCCCTGCCGACTACATACCGATGCTCGCCGGTGCCGACCCCCGGCGGTTCGGCATGGCCGTCGCGGAGCCGGACGGGACGGTCTACGGTGTCGGCGACTGGCAGCAGCCGTTCTCGACGCAGTCCATCACCAAGGTGTTCGCCCTGGCGCTGGCGCTCTCCCTGGACGGCGAGCAGCTCTGGCGGGGCGTGGGCCGCGAGCCCTCGGGCAACCCCTTCAATTCCCTGGTACAGCTGGAATACGAGAACGGTGTCCCCCGGAACCCGTTCATCAACGCCGGAGCTCTGGTCGTGACCGACCGGCTACAGGCCCTGACCGGGGACGCCGCCGGTCAGGTGCGGGAGCTGCTGCGCTCGGAGAGTGGCAATCCCGCCATCGACTTCATGCCGGAAGTCGCAGCCTCCGAAGCGGCCTACGGTGACCGCAACGCCGCTCTGGCTCACTTCATGGCCGCCTACGGCAACATCACGCTCCCGGTGCCCGAGCTGCTCTCCGCCTACTTCCGCCAGTGCTCGATCGAGGCGTCGTGCGCGGACCTGGCCCTTTCGGCGGGGTTCCTGGCCCGGCACGGGGTCCGGGCCGACGGTTCCGCGCTGCTGACCCGCAGCCAGGCGAAGCAGGTCAACGCGGTGATGCTCACCTGCGGGACGTACGACGCCGCCGGAGATTTCGCCTATCGGGTGGGGCTGCCGGGCAAGAGCGGCGTCGGCGGGGGGATCATCGCCATCGTGCCCGGGGTGTGCACCTTGTGCGTATGGAGCCCGGGCCTCGACCGGCGCGGCAACTCGGTGGCGGGCGTGTCGGCCCTTGACCGTTTCACCACGCTCACCGGGCTGTCCGTGTTCTGACGAGTCTCGTGGACCGGGCCGGCAGCACACGATCCACCGGCTTTCCGCGACGGTAGCTGCGGAATGCCGTGCCGGTGGCCGATCGGCCACCAACCGCGCGGCCGGTCAGGCCACCGTGCGCGGCAGCCGCAGGCTCAGCCCGGTCGTCAGCGCCACCGCCGCCAACTGCACCAGCAGCGTCACGACCAGCGCGTCCCGCATGCCCAGGCCCGGCACCAGTGCCAGGAACAGGGTGCCCAGCGTGGCCACTCCGAGGGCCAGCGCCGCCTGCTGGGCCGTCGTCAGCACGCCGCCACCCACTCCGGCCTTCTGCGGCGGTACGTCGGAGAGCACGATCCGGAACAGTACGGGGAGCTGGAAGCCCTGTCCGAGGCCCGCGATCGCGATCCCGGGCGACAGGCCCCACGGCCCGAGACCCTGCCACGTGTAGTGCACGGTCAGGGCCAGCACCACCACGCCCACAGCCTGGATGAGCCCGCCCGCGGTGACGACCCGGGCGCCGTAGCACCGGACCAGCCGGGGACCGGCGAGCGAGGCCGCGAAGAACGTCAGCGCCATCGGGACCAGGGAGAAGCCGGCCGCCGCCGGGCCCAGGCGCAGGCCTTGCTGGAGTGCCACCGCGATCACGAACAGGAAGCCGCCGTAGCCGATCGAGAACGGCACCACCAGGGCCAGGCCCCGCCTCAGCGACTCCAGGCGCAGCAGGCTCGGCGGCACCAGCGGCACGTGGCCCAGCCGGTCGGCCCGCCGCTCCACCAGGAAGAAGGCGTACACCGCGAACGGGAACAGCCCCAACGAGACCCAGGCCCACCACGGCCACCCGGCGGCCCGCCCCTCCGTCAGAGGGGCCAGCAGCGTCACCAGCGACAGGGCCAGCAGCAGCGTCCCGGGCACGTCGACGGGTGCGGGGCGGTCGGAGCGGGTCTCCGGTACCGCACGGGCGGCCAGGACCAGGCCCACGATCGCCACCGGCACGTTCACCAGGAACACCGACCGCCAGCCGGCGCTCTCGCCGAACACCGAGGACATCGGCGCGGCCGCCACCAGCGCACCGCCCAGGATCTGGCCCGTGACCATCGAGAGGCCGGCCGTCGCCCCGTACAGGCTCATCGCCCGAGCGCGGCGCGGGCCCCGTGTCGCCGCCTGGATCGTGGCCAGCACCTGCGGCAGCATCAGCGCGGCGGCGGCACCCTGCGCGACGCGGGCGCCGACCAGTGCCCAGGCGCTGGGAGCGAGTCCGCAGGCGAGCGAGGTGAGCCCGAAGGCCGCCATCCCGATCAGGAAAAGACGCCTGCGGCCCATCGTGTCGCCGAGCCGCCCGCCGATGACCAGCAGGACGGCGTACGCGAGCCCGTAGCCCGCGACCACGAGTTCGAGCAGTGCGGCGCCCGCGTCCAGATCGCGGTCGATCGTGGCCAGGGCGACGTTCACGATGAAGAAGTCGATGAGCGGGAGTGCTGCACCCAGCAGCACGGTGAACAGGCCCAGCGGGCCGAGCACCAGGGCGGAGCCTTCGTGCCGGACGGGTTCCGGACCGGCGGTGGCGGGGGTCGCCCGGGGGGACGGATGTACGGAAGATTCACTCACGGCGTCGACCCTCCCGCCGAACCCGGAGCGGTACCAGAGTCTCCTTATCCTGGTACCAGCGGCACCTGGCGACAGGCCGGGGCACCCGGCAGGCTGGAGGCATGACGACCATGGCAGCCGACATCCGGCCCGCGGCGGGTGAGCCGGGCGAGACGTCCGCGTCCGACGTCAGGCGGCACGAACTCGCAGCCTTCCTGCGCAGTCGCCGTGAGCGCATCACCCCCGAACAGGTCGGTCTCGTCCGCGGCCGCCGCCGACGCACCCCCGGGCTGCGCCGCGAGGAGGTCGCCCAGCTCTCCGCGGTCGGGGTCACCTGGTACACCTGGCTCGAACAGGCCCGGGACATCCAGGTCTCCGCCCAGGTGCTCGACGCCCTGGCCCGCGCCCTGCTGCTCGACCCGAGCGAACGCGCCCACCTCTTCGTGCTCGCCGCCGCCTCTGATCCGGCCCCCGGCACGGATTGCGCCACGGTCACCCCGGCGCTGCGGGCCGTGGTGGAACAGCTGGACCCCATTCCGGCCTGCGTCCAGAACAGCCGGTACGACATCCTCGCCTACAACCGAACCTACGCCCGGCTCCTCTGCGACCTGGACGCAGTGCCGCCCGAGGACCGCAACTGCCTGCTGCTGGCCTTCACACACGACGACTGGCGGGCCTCGACCGTCGACCTGCCCGAAGCCACCCGGATGATGGCCGCCAAGTTCCGCGCCTCGACGGCCCGGCACCTGGCCGAGCCGGCCTGGAAGGCGCTGCTGCACCGGCTGGAGACGCGGTCGCCGGAGTTCCGGGAGGTGTGGGAGCGCCACGAGGTGATTGACCAGCGGGGGCCGACGAAGTACATCCGCAACGCCCACGTGGGGCTGCTGCACGTCGAGCAGACCAGTCTCTGGCTCGGCCCGGCGAGCGGGCCGCGCCTGGTCAGCTACCCGCCGGTGGACGCCGGGACCCGCGCCGGGCTGGAGCGGCTGCACCGGATCGCCCTCGACACCGGGCCCGGCGCTCCCCCGACCGCTGAGGTAGGCCGGACCGCCACCCGTCCGGCGTACGCGACAATGGAGCAATGACCACGCTCGCCCCCGCCCTCCCGCAGCTCCGCATCGGCCCGCACACCGTGCGGCCGCCGGTCGTGCTGGCCCCGATGGCCGGCATCACCAATGCCCCGTTCCGGACGCTGTGCCGGGAGTTCTCCGGGGGTAAGGGGCTTTTCGTCAGCGAGATGATCACCACGCGGGCGCTGGTCGAGCGCAACGAGAAGACCATGCAGCTGATCCACTTCGACGCCACCGAGAACCCGCGCTCCATCCAGCTGTACGGAGTGGACCCGGTCACCGTCGGCAAGGCCGTCCGCATGATCGTCGACGAGGGCCTCGCCGATCACATCGACCTGAACTTCGGCTGCCCGGTTCCCAAGGTCACCCGCAAGGGCGGCGGCTCCGCGCTGCCGTACAAGCGGCCCCTGCTGCGGGCCATCCTGAACCAGGCGGTCTCCAACGCCGGGGATCTGCCCGTCACCATCAAGATGCGCAAGGGCATCGACGACGACCACCTCACCTTCCTCGACGCGGGCCGCATCGCCGTCGAGGAGGGCGTCACCGCCGTCGCCCTGCACGGCCGCACCACCGCCCAGCACTACGGCGGCACCGCCGACTGGGACGCCATCGCCCGGCTCAAGGAACACGTCCCCGAGATTCCCGTCCTCGGCAACGGGGACATCTGGTGCGCCGATGACGCCCTGCGGATGATGCGCGAGACCGGGTGCGACGGCGTTGTCGTCGGGCGCGGGTGCCTGGGGCGGCCCTGGCTCTTCGCCGATCTGGTGAGCGCCATGGAGGGGCGCCCGACCCGGCACGCGCCCGCCCTGCGCGAGGTCGCGGACGTCATGGTGCGCCACGCGACGCTGCTGGGGGAGTGGATCGGTGACGAGGCGCGCGGCGTGATCGACTTCCGCAAGCACGTCGCCTGGTATCTGAAGGGCTTCGCGGTCGGTTCCGAGATGCGCAAGAAGCTGGCGGTCACCTCCTCGCTGGAGGAGCTGGCCGGACAGCTGCACGAGCTGGACCTCGACCAGCCCTGGCCGGACGGCGCCGACGGGCCGCGCGGGCGTACCTCGGGCAACAACCGGGTCGTCCTGCCGGACGGCTGGCTGAAGGACCCGTACGACTGCTCGGGCGTCAGCGCCGACGCGGAGCTGGACACCTCGGGCGGCTGACGCCGTACGAAGCCGCATGGGATCGGGCGGCTGACGCCGTACGAATCCGCACGGGACGGGCCTCACCCCCCTACGTCCGGGCCCGCCCGTCTCTCCAGCGGGGCCGCCGCCGCGGAGTTCATCACGTTGAAGACCACGCTGCCCGCCCGGTAGCGGTCGTCCGTCCACTCGATGGCCCGGCCCGCCGCCGTGTACGTCAGGTGGCGCTGCCGCAGCAGCGGGCTGGCCCGGCGCACCCTCAGCAGCCGGGCGTCCTCGCTGCCCGCCGCGACCGCGTCGATCAGGTGCTCGCCGTAGTGCGCGACGATGTCCGCCCGCTCCGCGATGCTGTCCATGATCGAGACGCAGTCCTCCGGCAGCGCCAGGACCACCGGGGCCACCCAGTTCGCGTACACGGTCCGCTCGACCATCACCGGCTCGCCGTCGAGCCACCGCAGCCGCAGCACGTACAGCACTTCGCTGTCCGGCGCGGTGTCCAGGCGTTCGGCCTCCTCGGCGGTCGCGGTGCGCATCGTGCGGGTCAGGATGCGGCTGGTGACCTCGCACCCCATCGCCTGTGCCCACTGGGCGAAGCTGTTGAGCTGCTGGAAGCTCTGGCGGCGCTCCTGGCGCAGGACCACCCGCCGGGCCCCCTGCCTGGAGCCGATCAGACCCTCCGAGGCGAGCAGCGCCACCGCCTGGCGGACCGTGCCGCGCGAGGCCTCCCAGCGGGCGGCGAGGTCGCTCTCGGAGGGCAGCCGGGAGCCCAGCGGATAGGCGCCGCTGCGGATCGCCTGGCGCAGCGACTCGGCGATCTCCCGATAACGCGAATGGCCCACGAGCCCCCCTCGGCCGGCTGATGCGGATCGTGGCTGTGTACAGGTCCGCTCTTCGGTGACGGTCCTGCCGCTCACTCTAACGCCGTCGCGGAGCGTTTCGATGCGCGGTCGTTACCTAGCACAGCCCCTGGATGATGGGCTTTCCTCTTCCTGCCCTCTTGCGGCAGTGGACATGGGACGTTTACTTCCCGGACACCTGGTCCGGGCGAACTGGTGCCAGCTTGTATGAACAAGTGGCCCTCACGTTTCGCTCCTGGGAGACCTACCGTGCGCAGAGCCCGACCCCGCCCCCGTATCCGCGCCAACAGCCGTGCCGTTGCCGCCCTCGCCCTCTCCACCGCCGCCCTCACCGCGCTCACCGCCTGCGGCGCCGCACCCGAGGAGAAGGCCGAGACCGGCGCGAACGGGGTGAAGTGGACCGAGGCCACCTCGGCCGCCGACTTCGGCGGGCTGGAGGAGCTGGTCGCCGCCGCCGAGAAGGAGGGCGAGCTCAATGTGATCGCTCTGCCGCCGGACTGGGCCAACTACGGCGAGCTGATCAAGGCCTTCCAGGAGAAGTACAAGATCAAGATCAAGAGCGAGACGCCGGACGCCTCCAGCGCCGACGAGATAGCCGCCGTCAAGTCCCGCAAGGGCCAGAAGCGCGCCCCCGACGTCCTCGACCTCGGCATCGCCTTCGCCCGCAGCGGCGCGGCCGAGAACCTCTTCGCCCCGTACAAGGTCGCCTCCTGGGACAAGATCCCCGACAGCCAGAAGGACGCGGACGGCCGCTGGTACAACGACTACGGCGGCTACGTCTCCATCGGCTGCGACGCCGCCCGTATCAAGAACTGCCCCGAGACCTTCGCCGACCTGCTGAAGCCCGAGTACAAGGGGAAGGTCGCCCTCAACGGCAACCCGACCAAGTCCGGCTCCGCGTTCGGCGGGGTGTACGCGGCCTCCCTGGCCAACAAGGGCTCGTTCGGGGACATCCAGCCCGGCATCGACTTCTTCGGCAAGCTGAAGAAGAGCGGCAACTTCATCCCCGTCGAGTCCACCCCGGCGACCGTCGAGAAGGGCGAGACGCCGATCAGCATCGACTGGGACTACCTGAACGCCGGGTACGCCGACCAGTTCAAGAGCAAGGGCGTCGACTGGCAGGTCTCCGTGCCGAGCGACGGCGTCTACGCCCAGTTCTACTCGCAGGCCGTCAACAAGGACGCCCCCCACCCGGCCGCCGCCCGGCTGTGGATGGAGTACCTCTACAGCGCCGAGGGCCAGAACCTCTGGCTCAAGGGCTACGCCCGGCCCGTGCTGCTGCCCGCGATGACCGAGGACGGCACCGCCGACAAGACCTTCGTCGCCAAGCTGCCGAAGGTCGAGGGCACCCCGACCTTCCCGAGCTCCGAAGAGCTCGACAAGGCGAACACCACGCTCTCCGAGAACTGGGACAAGGCCGTCTCCTGATGACCGTTCCCCACCCGTCCGCCGCCCCGGGACCCGGGGCGGCCGCCGTGAAGGCCGGTGGCCGCACCGCCCGCCGTCGGCCGCCCCGCGCCTGGCTCGGCGCGCTCCCGCTGCTCGTCTTCGCCGGACTCTGCTTCGGACTGCCCGCGGGCGCCCTGCTGTACGGGGCCGTCACCCGCACCGACCCGGTCGCCGGCACCACCGAGGTCACCGGCGAACACCTGTCCCGCTCGCTCCAGGGGCCCTACCTCACCTCGCTCACCGGCAGCGTCCAGCTGTCCGCGCTGACCGCCGCGCTCGCCACCGTGCTCGGGGTGCTGATCGCCCAGGCCGTCGTCACCTCCCGGCGTGGCACGCTGCGCGGGGCGGTACTCACCGCCTCCGGGGTGCTCGCCAACTTCGGCGGGGTTCCCCTGGCCTTCGCCTTCGTCGCGACCCTCGGCATCTCCGGGGTCGTCACGGAGCTCGGGCACCTGGAGGCGCTCGGCTGGAACCTCTACTCCTTCACCGGGCTCACCGTCATCTACCTCTACTTCCTGGTCCCGCTCATGGTGCTGGTCGTCGTCCCGGCGCTGGACGGGGTGCGCCCGCAGTGGCGGGAGGCCGCGCTCAACACCGGGGCCGGCACCTGGCAGTTCTGGCGCCACGTGGGCCTGCCGGTCCTCGCGCCCTCGCTGCTCGGCGGCTTCGTCCTGCTCTTCGGCAGCGCCTTCGCCGCGCACGCCACGGCCGCCGCCCTCGTCGGCGGCTCCGTCCCGCTGGTCACCCTCAAGATCGCCGATGCGCTCGCCGGGAACGTCCTGGTCGGCCAGGAGAACGTGGCGCTCGCGCTGAGCCTCGACATGATCGTGATCGCCGGACTGGTGATGGCGGTCTACCTGCCCCTCCAGCGACGGAGCTCCCGATGGCTGCACTGACCCCTGTCTCCACCGCTTCGGTCCCCACCACGGTGAAGAAGGCCCGCCGCCCGCGCCCGCGCTACTGGCGCGGGGCCGTGCTGGCGATCGCCGGGCTGTACTTCACCACCCCCCTCGTCTCCTCGTTCGTCTTCACCGTCCACGTCCCCGGGCAGGGCGTCTCCTTCCAGGCGTACAGCGGGATTCTGTCGGCCGAAGGCTTCACCGAGAGCCTGTTCCTCTCGCTCTCCCTCGCCGCCGCCACCATCGCCCTGGCCCTGCTGCTCGTCGTGCCCGCCCTCGTCGCGGTCCGGCTCGGGCCGCCCCGGCTGCGCGCCGTCGTCGAGATCGTCTGCATGATGCCGCTGGTGGTGCCGCCGATCGCGCTGGTCACCGGGATCGCCACGGTGCTGCGCTGGGGGCCCGAACACTTCTCGCGCACCCCGCTCTACCAGACCTTCCTCGCCGTGCAGAACGAGTCGTTCCCGGTGGTGCTGGTGCTCGCCTACACCGTGCTGGCACTGCCGTTCGTCCACCGCTCGCTGGATGCCGGACTGCGCGCGGTCGACGTGCCCACGTTGGTGGAGGCGGCCCGGAACTGCGGAGCGGGCCGGGGGTACGTCATCGCGCGCGTCATCCTGCCCAACCTGCGCTCCTCGCTCGCCGGGGCCTCCTTCCTGACCCTCGCGCTGGTGCTCGGCGAATACACGGTCGCCTCGCTGCTGGGCTTCCGCCCCTTCGCGGTGTGGATCGTCACCGTCTCCGGCGCCGAGGCCCGGATGTCGGTCGCCGTGTCCCTGCTCTCCCTGCTGATCACCTGGGCCCTGCTGCTCGTCCTCTCGCGCGCCGGAACCGGGTCCTCCACCGCCGTCCCGGCGGCCGCCTCCACCACCTCCGTACCCGGCAAGGAGTAGCCACCCATGTCAGCCCTGCCCACCGCCGCCGCCCAACGCCCCGAGCCGCCCCGCACCGCCGGGGCCGGGTCGCCCGCCGACGGGCGCGCCGCCACCGGAGCGCGAGTGGAGTTCCGCTCGCTGCGCCGGGCGTTCGGCCCGACCGTGGCCCTCGACGGACTCGACCTCACCGCCGAACCCGGCGAACTGCTCGCCCTCCTCGGCCCCTCCGGCTGCGGCAAGACCACCGCGCTGCGGGTACTGGCCGGATTCGAGCAGCCGGACTCCGGCGAGGTCCTCGTGGACGGCGAGGACATCACCCGCATCCCCGCCAACCGGCGCGACGCCGGCATGGTCTTCCAGTCCTACAGCCTCTTCCCGCACCTCAACGCCCGCGACAACGTGGCCTTCGGCCTGCGCGTACGGAAGGTGCCCGCGGCCGAGCGGCACGCCACCGCCGCCGAACTCCTCGACCTCGTCGGACTCCCCGACCACGGCGGCCGCTTCCCGCACCAGATGTCCGGCGGCCAGCAGCAGCGGGTCGCCCTGGCCCGCGCGCTCGCCCTGCGGCCCCGGGTGCTGCTGCTCGACGAACCGCTCTCGGCACTCGATGCCAAGGTCCGGCTCTCCCTCCGCGAGGAGATCCGCCGCCTCCAGCTCTCGCTGGGCATCACCACCATCTTCGTCACCCACGACCAGGAGGAGGCCCTCTCCATGGCCGACCGGGTCGCCGTCCTCAACGCGGGCCGCCTGGAGCAGTGCGCGCCCCCGGCCGAGCTGTACGAGCGCCCCGCCACCGCGTTCGTCGCCGAGTTCGTCGGCACCATGAACCGGCTGCCGGGACGGCTGACGGGCGGCGGCTGGGTCGAGGTCGCGGGGGCCACCCTCCCGGTCGACGGTGATGTTCCCGCGGGCCGGGGCCCGGTCGAGGTCCTCATCCGGCCCGAGAGCATCGGCGTCACCGCCGACCCGGACGGCACCGCCACGGTCGTCTCCGCCTCCTTCCTCGGCTCGGTCACCCGGGTCCTCCTCGACCTCCCGGACGGCGTCGCGGCCAAGGCCGACCTCCCCTCCCGGGACGCCACGGAGCTTGCTCCCGGGGTACGGGCACGGGTCACCCCGGTCCGCCGCCCGGTGCTGGTCGTGCCCGCACGGGAAACGGCGGCGCCGGAAGCCATGGACGCCGGCGAGCGCCGGGTGGACGCGTGAACGCCCCCGCCGCCGTGCTCTTCGACATGGACGGCACCCTCGTCGACACCGAGGTGCTCTGGTGGGAGACGG
The DNA here is from genome assembly GCF_002382885.1 of Streptomyces sp. WZ.A104. Taxonomy (GTDB): domain Bacteria; phylum Actinomycetota; class Actinomycetes; order Streptomycetales; family Streptomycetaceae; genus Streptomyces. The sequence goes on along the minus strand of NZ_NWVL01000002.1, from coordinate 128,803 downwards.
CACGGGAGGTCGCCGCCGGGCTCGGCCACGAGCTCACCGCCGCCGATGCGCCCGAGGTCGTCGGCCGGGCCGTCGAGGACACCGCCGCTCATCTGATCGCCGTGACGGACCGGGCCGCGTCCGCGCTCCCCGGCATCGCCGTCGAACTGACCGACTCGTTCTTCCGCAAGGTCGACGCGGGCGCCCCGCTGCGCCCCGGGGCCGCCGCCCTGCTGGCCGCGCTGAAGGCCGCCGCAGTGCCGTACGCCCTGGTCAGCGCCTCGCCGCGGAGTGTCGTGGACGCGGTGGTGGAAGGCTCGCTGGCCGGGGCGGGCTTCGCCTTCACCCTGTCGGCCGACGACACCGTACGGACCAAGCCGCATCCCGATCCCTACCGGGCGGCTGCGCTGCGGTTCGGCGTCCCGGCCTCGGCCTGTGTCGCCGTGGAGGACTCCCCGGACGGCACGGCCTCCGCCGATGCCGCGGGGTGTGCGGTGCTGGTGGTGCCCTCGTTGCTGCCGGTGGAGCCCGCGCGGGGGCGCACCTTCGCCCGTAGCCTGGAAGAGGTCGACCTCGGAGTGCTGAGCGGCTGTCTGCGGTCCGGATGAGGTGCTGATGAGGTGCTGATGAGGTGCTCATGAGGTCCGAATCCTGAAATTCGGGGTCCGAATCGAGCGTGATTCGCGCCACCCTTGATCGGGGTTGCGCTCAGATGAGCGGAATATGAGTGGCTGCACTTCTGGAAGGCCTGGCACTCAGTGCCACGTAGCTGATTTCGAGAAGTGGACTCACTTGCCACTTGAGAAGCTCAGATGAGCGAGAATGGTCAAGTTTCGGCCATGCGGCCTTCAAGAGATGAATGAATGACTTCGCTCGTCTCCGTAGAGCGGCCCTTTCGATCTGCTGGCGGATGGGTGGTTGCGGCCGCATGACGACCAAGTGGACGTACCCAGACACCTTCGATCTGGGTATGTTCCTCGCCGTCAGGGCAGCCACCGCGTCCTCGAGGAGTCGAGACCCGTGTCGGAAAACAACGATCCCCAGAAGTTCGTCTACGACTTCACCGAGGGCAACAAGGATCTGAAGGATCTTCTGGGCGGCAAGGGTGCGAACCTCGCCGAGATGACCAACCTCGGGTTGCCGGTGCCTCCCGGCTTCACGATCACCACCGAGGCCTGCAAGGTCTACCTGGAGAGCGGTGAGGCGCCGACCGCGCTGCGCGACGAGGTGAGTGCGCACCTGGCCGCGCTGGAGGCGCGGATGGGCAAGCGGCTCGGCCAGGCGGACGACCCGCTGCTGGTCTCCGTCCGCTCCGGCGCCAAGTTCTCCATGCCCGGGATGATGGACACGGTCCTCAACATCGGCCTCTCCGACGCCTCGGTGGCCGGTCTCGCCACCCAGTCCGGTGACGAGCGCTTCGCCTGGGACTCCTACCGCCGCCTGATCCAGATGTTCGGCAAGACCGTCCTCGGGGTCGACGGCGACCTCTTCGAGGAGGCCCTGGAGGCGGCCAAGCACGCCAAGAAGGTCACGGTCGACACCGACCTGGCGGCGGCCGACCTCAAGAAGCTCGTCAAGCAGTTCAAGAAGATCGTCGAGACCGAGGCCGGACGGGAGTTCCCGCAGGACGCGCGGGAGCAGATGGACCTGGCCATAAACGCGGTCTTCGACTCGTGGAACACCGACCGGGCCAAGCTCTACCGCCGCCAGGAGCGCATCCCCGGCGACCTCGGCACGGCCGTCAACGTCTGCTCGATGGTCTTCGGCAACCTGGGCCCCGACTCCGGCACCGGCGTCGCCTTCACCCGTGACCCGGCCAGCGGCCACCAGGGCGTCTACGGCGACTACCTCCAGAACGCGCAGGGCGAGGACGTCGTCGCCGGCATCCGCAACACGGTGCCGCTCGCCGATCTGGAGTCGATCGACAAGAAGTCGTACGACCAGCTCATGCAGATCATGGAGACGCTGGAGAACCACTACAAGGATCTCTGCGACATCGAGTTCACCATCGAGCGCGGCCAGCTCTGGATGCTCCAGACCCGGGTCGGCAAGCGCACCGCCGGTGCCGCCTTCCGGATCGCCACCCAGCTCGTGGACCAGGGCCTGATCGACGAGGCCGAGGCCCTCCAGCGGGTCAACGGAGCCCAGCTCGCGCAGCTGATGTTCCCGCGCTTCGACGACGACGCCAAGACCGAGCTCCTCGGCCGGGGCATCGCCGCCTCGCCGGGTGCCGCTGTCGGCAAGGCCGTCTTCGACTCGTACACCGCGATCAAGTGGTCCCGCTCCGGCGAGAAGGTCATCCTGATCCGCCGCGAGACCAACCCCGACGACCTCGAAGGCATGATCGCCGCCGAGGGCATCCTCACCTCGCGCGGCGGCAAGACCTCGCACGCGGCGGTCGTGGCGCGCGGCATGGGCAAGACCTGTGTCTGCGGCGCCGAGGACCTGGAGGTCGACACCAAGCGCCGCCGGATGACGGTCGGCGGCACGGTGATCGAGGAAGGCGACCTCGTCTCCATCGACGGCTCCACCGGCAAGGTCTACCTGGGCGAGGTACCCGTCGTACCGTCCCCGGTCGTCGAGTACTTCGAGGGCCGGATGCACGCGGGCGCCGACGACGCCGACGAGCTGGTCGCCGCCGTGCACCGGATCATGGCGTACGCGGACCGGGTGCGCCGACTGCGCGTGCGGGCCAACGCGGACAACGCCGAGGACGCCCTGCGCGCCCGCCGCTTCGGCGCCCAGGGCATCGGCCTGTGCCGCACCGAGCACATGTTCCTCGGTGAGCGCCGCGAGATGGTCGAGAAGCTGATCCTGGCGGACACCGACGACGAGCGCGAGAGCGCGCTCGCCGCTCTTCTGCCGCTCCAGAAGGCCGACTTCATCGAGCTGTTCGAGTCGATGGACGGGCTGCCCGTGACCGTACGGCTGCTGGACCCGCCGCTGCACGAGTTCCTGCCCGACATCACCGAGCTGTCGGTGCGCGTCGCGCTCGCGGAGTCGCGCAAGGACGCCAACGAGAACGACCTGCGCCTCCTCCAGGCCGTCCACAAGCTGCACGAGCAGAACCCGATGCTGGGTCTGCGCGGGGTGCGCCTGGGCCTGGTCATCCCCGGCCTGTTCGCCATGCAGGTGCGGGCGATCGCCGAGGCCGCCGCCCACCGCAAGAACGCCAAGGGCGACCCGCGCGCCGAGATCATGATCCCGCTGGTGGGCACGGTCCAGGAGCTGGAGATCGTCCGCGAGGAGGCCGACCAGGTCATCGCGGAGGTCCAGGCGGCCACCGGCACCGACCTGAAGCTGACCATCGGCACCATGATCGAGCTGCCGCGCGCCGCGCTGACGGCGGGCCAGATCGCGGAGGCCGCCCAGTTCTTCTCGTTCGGCACCAACGACCTGACCCAGACGGTGTGGGGCTTCTCCCGCGACGACGTGGAGGCCTCGTTCTTCACCGCGTACCTGGAGAAGGGCATCTTCGGGGTCTCCCCGTTCGAGACGATCGACAAGGACGGCGTCGGCGCGCTGGTCCGCAGCGCCGTCGAGGCGGGCCGGGCCACCCGCCCGGACCTCAAGCTCGGCGTCTGCGGCGAGCACGGCGGTGACCCGGAGTCGGTGCACTTCTTCCATGAGGTGGGCCTGGACTACGTCTCCTGCTCGCCGTTCCGCATCCCGGTCGCCCGCCTTGAGGCCGGCCGGGCCGCAGCCGAGTCCCGGGGCAGTGACAGCCGCTGACCCGGACTCACCGGTCCGGGGTGCACGAACACCCCGGATCTCCTGGGCAGGGCCGCACGAACGGCCCTGCCCACCGACCAGGGCCGCAGAGCGGCCCGTCCCTCCGGGGTCGCCGCCGAAGACCGAGCCAGGACCCTCACCGGCTCGACCGGCCCGACGGCGGCCCCGGAGCACCCGGAAGCGGCGGCACCCTGTGCGGGGGTGCCGCCGCTTCGCCCTGCCCTGTGGAAGCCGCCCCGGCCCCCGGAGCGATCGGCGCTCCGGGGGCCGGGATGCCCGGAAATGATCGGCGAGTACGGGACCGGCATGCACGGATGTGACCGGCGGTAGGGGAGAGTCGTCAGAAGCGAGCACGGAATACCGCCCGGAGAATGTGGCGCAGAGCACATTGCTTCGTTTAATGCGCAAAGAAATTCGGGTGACGGGCGACCCTCCGGGGTCCGATGGACCGGGGTGCGGTCCATGGATCCCCACCCATGGACCGCACCCGGCTTACCCCCATCGGGTACGGAGCCGCACCGTCGCCCACCGCCGCCGAACACACAAAGCCCCCCACGGCCTTCACGTGCTCATCCGGTGGGCACCGGATGCGTACCCGACGTCGTACAGCCTTTCGGGTGAAGCGGAACGGGGCGAGACGTTTCACTTCTGGCCGAAACCCCGTGGTGACCTCCTGTGACGGCCCGCATACCCTTCGGTGGGGGCAATTGCGGATGCAACAGGTGGGGGAGTAGTGCTGCGTATCCATGTGTCCAGGCTGGACCTTTCGCGGGTGCGGATGGCCACGAGGCCGGACGCGCTGTGGGAAACGATTCTCAGCTTTCACCGGCTGAGGGACCGGCGTGCTTCGACCATCTTCGGGAAATGGCGTACGGAAACCCGGACGCGGTTGAATGGCGAAGTACACCTGCTGGCGGCGGTCGTCCCGCCCCGCGGCTATTTCCCGGATTTTCTGACGCCCTCCCAGGAGGGGGCCGAGCCTTTCGGTCTCGACACCGGAATGGAGGCCCTGCGCGACACCCCCGCCGACCGTGTCCGCGAGGAGCTGGAGCTGCTGGCCGCCGGGCGGCAGCGGCAGCGGGCGGGCCGCCCGGCCGGGCAACGGCCCCCGGGGAGAGCGAGCGCGGCACTGCCCGCCGCACTCCTGGAGGGCCGTGCCGAGCCGCTCGGCCGGCTGATCGGGGCCCTCCGCAGCTACCACCACGCCGCCGTCGAACCGTACTGGCCGCACATCAGGGCCAGCATCGAGGCGGACCGGGCCGTCCGGGGCCGGGCGCTGCTGGACGGCGGCGCGGACGGGCTCCTGGCCACCCTGCCGCCGATGATCCGCTGGCGCTCACCCGTGCTGGAGGCCGACTACCCGGTCGACCGCGACCTGCATCTGGACGGGCGCGGGCTGCTGCTCCAGCCCTCGTTCTTCTGCCGGGGCACGCCCGTCGTCTACCGGGACCCGTCCCTCCCGCCGGTGCTCGTCTACCCGGTGACGCACCCCGGCGCCCCGGAGTTCGCGGAGCCGGGCCCCTGGCTCGGCCGCCTCGTCGGCCACACCCGCTCGGCCGTCCTCCAGGCCATCGGCAACGGCTGCACCACGAGCGAACTGGCCCGCCGGGCGGGGGTGTCCCTGGCCTCCGCGAGCCAGCACGCCTCCGTGCTGCGCGAGGCGGGCCTGGTCCTGACCCTGCGCCACGGCAGCTCGGTGCTCCACACCCTGACCCCGCTGGGCGGCTCCCTCCTCCGCGGCGGCGCGCCGCTGGCCCTGCCCTGAGCGAAGGGCCTCCGGGCCCGGGGCGCCCCGGGGGTTCGGCGCCGGGGCCTGTCGTTCGGGTCGGGCCGGGCTCGCGGGGGGCCGGTGCGAACGTGAGCGAGGGCGCGAGTGGAATCTGCTTCCCCGAACACCGATGAGTTCCGCGTGGCACCGTCGTCTAACCATCGAAAGCGCCGGACGGATCGACCGGGGCGCGACGGGACAGAGGGAAGAGGGACCGACCATGGCTCAGATGATCTTCGTGAACCTGCCGGTGAAGGACCTGGAGACCGCGAAGGGCTTCTTCGAGAAGCTCGGCTTCACGGCCAACCCGCAGTTCACCGACGACAAGACGGCGTGTGTGGTGATCAGCGACACGATCTTCGTCATGCTGCTGACGGAGCCGCGCTTCAAGGAGTTCACCAAGAAGGACATCGCCGACGCCTCGAAGACGACCGAGGCCATCCTCGCCCTGAGCGCCGACAGCCGCGAGGAGGTGGACCGGATCGTCGAAGCGGCCCTGGCCTCCGGCGGCTCCCCGGCGGGCGAGACGCAGGACATGGGCTTCATGTACGGCCGCTCGTTCCAGGACCCCGACCACCACATCTGGGAGGTCATGTGGATGGACCCGTCGGCCGTCGAGGGCGGCGCCTGACACCCCGGGCCGCCCAGGGGTGTCCGACCCCTCCGGGTCCCGGAGGGGTCGGGGTGGTGCGGTCAGCCCCGGAACGGGCCCGTCACCTCGTAGGTGATGCCGCCCGACGAGCTTCCGCTCGTGCCGCGCTGCGAGGAGAAGTAGAGCCGGCTGCCGTCCGGCGAGAACGCGGGCCCGGTGATCTCCGAACCGGACTGGCCGGTGATCCGCAGGAACGGCGCCACCGTGTCGTCCGGAGTGATCAGGCAGATCTCCATGTTGCCGCCGTCCTCCGCCACGTAGAGGTCGCCGGAGTCGGACCGGGTGACGTTGTCGACCCCGGTCAGCGGGGCCGAGCCGCCCGTCACCAGCGAGTCGTCGTAGACGAGCGTGATCGACGAGTTGTCCGCGTCGTACGCCCACACCCGGTTGTCGCCCTTGGTGGTGAACCAGCAGGTGCCCGCCGCGTAGAAGCAGCCCTCCCCGCCCTTGAAGACCTTCGCCCCCGGCACCTGGTGCCGGGTCTGGGTGGAGGAGGCGGCCGGGTCCGGCACGTCCGCCCAGGTCACCGGGGTCGAGGTGCCCGAGCCCGCCACCAGCACCTGAAGGGTTCCGCTCGACAGGTCGCCCCAGGTCGTGGGCCGGAAGCGGTAGAAGCGGCCGTCCGACTCGTCCTCGGTGAGGTAGACGTAGCCGTGGTCCGGGTCCGATGCGGCCGCCTCGTGCTTGAAACGGCCCAGCGCGGGCCGCCGCACCGCCGCGTTCACCCCCCACGGGTCGGTCTCGTAGACGTATCCGCGGGTGACCTCCTCGCAGGACAGCCAGGTGTTCCACGGGGTCGCGCCGCCCGCGCAGTTGTTGTTCGTCCCGGACAGGATGCGGTACGCGGAGGTCACCGTCCCCGAGGAGTCGAAGCGCACCGCGCTCGCCCCGCCGCCTCTCCACGATGACACCTCGGCGTTGGAGACGTAGATCCAGCCCGAGCCGTCGGCGTACACCGCCCCGCCGTCGGGAGCGCTGTGCCAGCGGTAGGAGGTGCCGGGCACGGTCTGCCCGGAACGGGCCACGATGCGGCTGGTGAAGCCGCTCGGCAGCCGGATGCCGTTGCCGTTGGCCGGCTGGAGCGCGCCGTACGGGCCGGGGGCCGGCTGGGCCGGGTCGGCGAAGGCGGCCCCCCGCCACAGCGTGCCGCCGAAGGCCGCCGCCGAGCTGCCGATCACCGCGGTGCGCAAGAAGTTCCGACGTTCCACGATCACTCCACGCATGACTGAGGGCCCCCCGCTCCGGACGGACCGGCGGGTCGCGCATCGCGACTGTAGGAGTACGGAGTTGACGGCCCGTCAATGGCAGATGAACGTCCGGGGAGGGGCGGGTGCGAAGCGGTACGAACCCGCCCCGCACCCTCAGTCGGTCCGCACCGCGAACACCGGCACCGCCGCCCCCGCGTCGTCCAGACAGGCCCCCGTGGCCAGGTCGAAGCGCTGCTTGAGCAGGGGCGAGGCCACGAACGGCCGCCCGCCGGCCGAGCCGAGCAGCCCGCGCGCCAGGACGTACGCCCCGGTGAACGGGTCCCGGTTGCCGATCGCGTACACCTGCCCGGAGCGGTCCATGAACAGGGCCGCCTGGTCGCCGTCCGGCAGCAGCACCGCGACGCCCCGCCCGGGGGTGAGCAGCGACCGGTCGCAGACCGGCAGCCACGCGTCCGCGCAGGACAGCCGGACCGTTCCCGAGGCTGTCGCCTCCGAGGCCGTCGTCTTCGTGGTGATCGTTTCCGTGGTCATCAGGATGCGGTCCCTTCGAGGGTGCGGACGGCGAGCACCGGACCGGCCAGCAGCTCCAGATCCGGCTTTATCTGATCGCGTTCCGGAACGAACCTCACCGAGGGGTCGGGGGCCTCGGGCGCGTTGACGAAGGTGACGAAGCGGCGCAGCCGCTCCGGGTCGTTGATGGTCTCGGCCCACTCGTCGCGGTAGCCCGCCACATGCCCGGCCATCAGCCGCTCCAGCTCCTCGCAGATCCCCAGCGAGTCGTGGACGACCACGTCCCGGACGTGCTCCAGGCCGCCGTCGATCCGCTCCAGCCAGGCCGAGGTGCGCTCCAGCCGGTCCGCCGTACGGATGTAGAACATCAGGAACCGGTCGATCAGCCGCACCAGTTCGGCGTCCGAGAGGTCCTGGGCCAGCAGGTCGGCGTGGCGCGGGGTGGCCCCGCCGTTGCCGCCGACGTACAGGTTCCAGCCCTGGGCGGTGGCGATGATCCCGAAGTCCTTGCCCCGGGCCTCCGCGCACTCGCGGGTGCAGCCGGAGACCGCCGACTTCAGCTTGTGCGGGGAGCGCAGGCCCCGGTAGCGCAGCTCCAGGTCGATCGCCATCTTCACCGAGTCCTGGACGCCGTAGCGGCACCAGGTCTGCCCCACACAGGACTTGACCGTGCGCAGGGACTTCCCGTAAGCGTGTCCGGACTCGAAGCCCGCGTCCACCAGCCGGGTCCAGATCAGCGGGAGCTGGTCGACCCGGGCGCCGAAGAGGTCGATGCGCTGGCCACCGGTGATCTTCGTGTAGAGGCCGAAGTCACGGGCCACCTCGCCGATCACGATGAGCTTCTCCGGGGTGATCTCACCGCCCGGGATGCGCGGCACGATCGAGTACGACCCGTTGCGCTGGAGGTTGGCGAGGAAGTGGTCGTTGGTGTCCTGGAGCGCGGCCTGCTCGCCGTCCAGCACATAGCCGCTCGCGCCGACCGCCGGGGCCAGCGAGGCGATGACCGAGCCGACCGTCGGCTTGCAGACCTCGCAGCCGTCCCCGCCCCGTGCCTCCTGGCGGCCGTGCGAGTCGAGCAGCTCGGCGAAGGAGGTGACCCGCAGGGTGCGGACGATCTCGTACAGCTCGCTGCGGCTGTACGGGAAGCAGCCGCACAGCCCCGCGTCCTCGGGCGGCGGCAGCAGCTGGCCGATCACCTTGAGGCAGCCGCCGCAGCCCGTACCGGCCTTGGTGCACTTCTTCACCTCGGGCAGCGTGGTGTGTTCGCAGACCGCGCCCTTGGTGACGTTGTGGCAGGAGCAGATCACCGCCTCGTCCGGCAGCGCGGACGGGCCGAGCGCCACCGGACCGCCCGCCCCGGCGGGCAGCACCAGCTGCTCGGGGGCGACCGGCAGCACCGCGCCCGTCATGGGCCGCAGGGTGCCGTACTGGTCCGCGTCCCCGACCAGCACCCCGCCCAGCAGGGTGCCGTCCGGCGCGATCACCAGCTTCTTGTACACCCCCGAGCGGGCGTCGGAGTACACCACGTCCAGCGAGCCGTCGGCCGCCCCGTGCGCGTCCCCGAACGAGGCCACGTCCACACCGAGCAGCTTCAGCTTCGTGGACAGGTCCGCCCCGGTGAACGCGGACCGCCCGCCCACCAGCGTCTCGGCCGCCGTCTCGGCCATCTCGTAGCCGGGCGCCACCAGCCCGTACACCCGGCCGTCGGCGGCGAGCGCGCACTCACCGATCGCGAGCACCGCCGGGTCCGACGTCCGGCACTGCTCGTCCACGACGATCCCGCCGCGTTCGCCGACCGCCAGACCGCAGTCGCGGGCCAGCTGGTCCCGGGGCCGTACGCCCGCCGAGAAGACCACCAGGTCGGTGGCGAGCGAGGACCCGTCCGACAGCGCCATCCCGCTCACCGCCCCGCCCGCGTCCGCGAGGACCTCCTGAGTACCGACCCCCGTGTGGACGCTCAGCCCCATCTCCTCGATCGTCCGCAGCAGCGCCGCGCCCCCGCCCTCGTCCACCTGGACCGGCATCAGCCGGGGCGCGAACTCCACCACGTGGGTGCGCAGCCCGAGCCCCTTCAGCGCCCCCGCCGCCTCCAGACCGAGCAGTCCGCCGCCGACCACCGCACCGGTGGCCGCCCCCTTCGCGTACTCCTCGATCGCGAGCAGGTCCTCGATGGTCCGGTACACGAAACAGCCCCGGGCGTCCTTCCCCGGCACCGGCGGCACGAACGGGTACGAGCCCGTCGCCAGCACCAGCGTGTCGTACGGGAACACCGCCCCGGACCGCGCGGTCACCGTCCGCCCCGCCCGGTCGACGCTCTGTGCCGGGTCGCCCACGCGCAGCTCGAAGCCGTGCCGCTCCATGAACCCCGGTTCCACCAGGGAGAGGTCCTCGGGACTGCGCCCGGTGAAGTACGAGGTCAGCTGTACCCGGTCGTAGGCGGGCCGGGGTTCCTCGCAGAGCACGACGACCCGGGCCCCGCCGGCCGCCGGGGTCAGTCCGCGCCCGGCCAGGGCCTCCAGGAACCGCTGGCCGACCATGCCGTGCCCGACGACCACGATCGTCGGTACGGCGGTGTGCGCCGGGGAGTTCGGGGTGGTGGGCTCCGGCATCTCAGTGGCCTCCGTCGGTTGTCCTCATGCCATGAGCCTGGGCGGCAGGTGTTACCCGGCCGCATCCCTCCGGTTTCCCGGGCGGAACCTTGCGCTCAGCGTCGCCGCCGGGGGTGTGTGAGGGGCCTTCGGAGTGCCGGCCGGGGGCGTGGGGGGGCTTCGGAGGGCCGGCCGGGGTGTGTGAGGGTCTTCGGCGGGCCGGCCGGGTGTGCGGGGGCCCTTTCGAAGACCGTCCGAGCCACCCCTTAGTGTCGGGCCGTGCCCGAGATATCGCTGACCGTCCTCGTTCTCCTCTGCCTGGCCGCGGCCGCCGCGGGCTGGGTCGACGCAGTGGTGGGCGGGGGCGGGCTGCTGCTCCTGCCCGCGCTCCTGCTCGGCCTGCCGAACGCACCGGCGGCCCACGTCCTCGGGACCAACAAGGCCGTCGCGATCGTCGGGACCACGGGCGCGGCCGTGACGTTCGTACGCAAGGCCCCGGTACGGGTCGGGCTCGCGGTACGGGTCGGGTTGATGGCGCTCGCCGGGTCGATGACCGGGGCGTTCTTCGCCGCCGGGATCAGCAGTGAGGCGCTCCGCCCGGTGATCATGGTGGTGCTGCTCGGGGTCGCGGCGTTCGTCATGCTGCGCCCCTCGTTCGGCACGGCCGCGGCGGGCGACGGCACCGGACGGCCGGTCGGCCGAGCCCGGATCGTCACCGCGATCGTGCTGGCCGGCGGCGGGATCGGCTTCTACGACGGCCTGTTCGGGCCGGGCACCGGCACCTTCCTGGTGCTGGCGCTGACCGCCGTGCTCCACCTGGATCTGGTGACCGCGTCGGCCACCGCGAAGATCGTCAACGTGTGCACCAACGCCGGAGCGCTGGCGATGTTCGCGTACCAGGGCACGGTGCTGTGGCAGCTGGCGGCCGTGATGGCCGTCTTCAACCTCGCGGGCGGGATGGTCGGGGCCCGGATGGCGTTGAGCCGGGGGAGCGGCTTCGTTCGCGCGGTGCTGCTGACCGTGGTGTTCTCGCTGGTCGCCAAGCTCGGCTTCGACCAGTGGAACGCGTAGGGGGGCGGGTCGCGTTCAGCGCACGTCGGTCAGGTGCGCGTACGCCACCACGTTGCCCTGGTAGCCGGTCTCCTTGGAGAAGCCGCCGCCGCAGGTGATCAGCCGCAGCGCGGCGTGCGGCGAGTCGCCGTAGACGCGCCGGTCGGGGAAGTCGTCGTTGTCGTAGACCTCGATGGCGTCGATCGAGAAGACGGCGACGCGCCCGTCCCTGCGGACCACCTCGACCCGGGCCCCCTTGGTCAGGGCGCCCAGGGCGTAGAAGACGGACGGGCCTTCGGCGTTGTCCACGTGCCCGGCCACGATCGCGGTGCCCTGCGCGCCGGGCGGCACCCCGCCCCCGTACCAGCCCGCGAGGTTGCGGTCCTCGTCCGGCGGCACGTCGAGGCTGCCGTCGGCGGCCAGCCCCAGCCGCGTCATCGGCGCGTCCACCTCGATGCTCGGGATGCGGATGCGGACCGGCTCGGAGGAGGGCAGCGGCGCGGCGACGGGGGAGCCGGGCTGGAGCTCGGGCCCGGCGGCGAAGGCCTGGGCGCTGGAGGGCTGCGGCGGGATCAGCTGGGTGCCGGAGCCGTTCTGGACGAGCCAGATGCCGCACAGCACGGCGATGCCCACCAGCCACCCCTTGGCCTTCTGCGCGCTCTGGGACACGTCGTCGTCCTTCGTCTGCCCGGGTGGTCCTTCGTCTTCTTCGTCGTTCTTCGTCGTTCCTCGTGACGAGGGCGGCGCGAGGAGGGCGGGCGGAGCGCGCTCGGGGACGCGCCCCGCCCGGTCGGTGGGGAAGCGGTGGTTCAGCTTCCTTCGGTGCCCTCGGAGCGGCGACGCAGCAGCCACAGGCCCCCGACGGCCGCCAGGCCGATCACGCCGACGCCGAGTGCGACCTGTGTGGAGTCCGGCTCGACGCTGCCGCCCACCCCGGTCCGCACATGGCCGGACGGCTTCTCGTGCCTGCCGCCGCCGATCACCTTGAGGCTGCCTGCCGCGTCCTTGCCGTTGTGGCAGAAGACGAAGACCTCGTAGGTGCCGGGCCTGGTGTCGTGCGGCACGGTGAACTGGCCGACCGAGTCCTCCTTGTGGGTGCCGGGACGCACCCTGAAGTCCTCGGCGTTCAGGTCGCTGGCGTCGCCGTCACCCCCCTTCGGGCCGCAGAGGGTGGTGTTCACGGTGACGGTGGCCCCCGGGGTCGCGGTCGACGGGGTGATCTCCAGCCGGCCGACGTCGCCTGCGTACGCGGACGGGGCGGCGGTGGTGAGACCGAGCGCGATGACGGTGAACGCGGCACCGACGGTGCCGGTCACAAGGCGGGCAGGACTGCGCATGGGGATCCTCCGGGCAGACGGCGCGAGCAGGTGTGTCCTGTCCCCGAGACAACGGGGGCCGGGCCGCCCGCGCCTTCTGACGTCGAATCAGCTTTCACTCGTACGGACCGGCGCGGCGTCCTTGCCGGAATGGATCACCGCAGGTCGTGGGGGTGCGACTGGGCCGTTCGGTCCGTGCCGGCCGCCCGGGTGCCGATCGGGTGACCGGGCGGGCGGAGTGTGACGCAGCTCACATGTATGGCCTCGCGGGGTCCGGGCACACGCAAGTAACCCCCCATGGGACTCATTCCCGCCCCCCACGGCACCCGCACCCACCGGACCCTCTGCCCCCGGGGTCCGGTGGGGGGCGGGGCCGGATCCGCCTCCGGCCGACCACCGGTGTGGTCACGTCCCGTCCGTGGCGCTCCAGGTGATCTGCGGCGGGCGCACCCGGGCGCACAGCGGCTGCCCCTTGGCGTCGGTGAGTCCGAGTCGCCCGGTGAGATGCCCGGTGCGCGCGGCGGCTTCGAGGACGTCCGGACCGATGTCGCCGAACATCAGCTTGGCGCGCCGGAACATGGTGAAGACCCCGGCGTCGTCCACCGTGCCCCAGGACAGATAGACGAACCGCCCGCCCAGCCGGTTCTGCACGTACGGTCCCGACACCTCGATCCCGTCGGCCGTCGGGGTGGCCGTGCAGTCGAGCGTCCACCCGGCCGACGGGGCGTCCCCCGGGTGCAGGCCGAGCAGCTCGCCGGGCCGGTCCTTGCGCTGGACGCCGACGTGGATGTTCGCGAAACCGGGGAAGTCGGTTTCCGGGCCGCAGGCGCGGCCGGGAAGGTCCGACGCCTCGATATGGATCTGCATCTGCATGCCCCCATGGTCCGGCACCGCCCAGGACGCCAGCCCCGACCTCGGGAGCGCGGGCGTCACAGGGCGTCCTGCGGGGCACTCCCGTACGCCCGGTCCAGCTGCTTCAGCAGCTCCTCGTCGACCGCGAACCGCCGGTCGTCGATCCGCCCCACCGGCGCGATGCCCCGAGTGTTGCAGACGAAGGCCGCCCGGTAGCGGCCCACGCCGTCCGGGCCCTCCAGTGTCACCGGGCGGCGCACCGACGGCCGTCCGGCCCGCTCCAGCCCCTGATCCAGCAGCGTCATCGTGGTGCCGGTGAGCGCCGGGGCGTCGGGCCACACCACCGAGGCCCCGTCCCAGAAGCCGATGCTGGTGGTCGCGCCCTCGGCCACCACCCCGCCGGGCAGCGTCAGCAGCGCCTCGTCGAAGCCCGCCCGCCCGGCCAGCAGCCCGTGGTACGCCTGCCCGAAGTCGCCGGGCCGCTTGATGTGCGGGGCGGTGCGCGCGTACGGCACCGACCTCAGGCTCCGTGCCCCGGTCGACGGCCGCGCGGGCTCGTCAACGGTCACCATCACCCGCGTACGGCCGCCCCCGGGCGGCAGGTATCCGTTCACCCGCACCGAGGCGTCCCGCACCCCCGCCCCGTCCAGGGCGTGCCGGATCAGCTCCCGCACCCGGCCGCCGTCCAGGGGCTGACCGAACAGCTCCCGGTTCGCGGCGTCCAGCCGGGCGAGATGCAGCCCTAGCCCCCGCACCTTGCCGTCCCGCACCTGTAGGGCGGTGAAGTGGCCGAAACCGTGGAGGGCGGGAATCAGCAGGTCGTCCTCGGTGGCCGGGTTCCCGTCGAACTCGACACGGACGGCGAATCGTTGCGTCCTCATCCGGCCACGGTAAAACGTTCCGGCCAGGGTTCGACCGGAGGGCTTGACCTGAACCATGGTTGAGGCTGAAAGCTCGACCTCATGAACACCACACCGGTATCTCCCGTATCCGCTCCGGCCCCCCTCAATGTGGCCGTCATCCTCGGCAGCAACCGCACGGGCCGCTTCGGACCCGTGATCGCCGACTGGTTCCTGGGCCGCGCGGCCCGTCACCCGGGCATCGAGACCGACCTCGTGGACGTCGCGGAGGCCGACCTCCCCACCGCCCTCTCCTTCAGCCCCGGCCCCGAGGAAGCCTCCCGGCTCGAAGCGGTCTCCACCCGGCTGGCGGCGGCCGACGCCTTCGTCGTGATCACCCCCGAGTACAACCACTCCTTCCCCGCCCCGCTGAAGAACCTGATCGACTGGCACCGCGAGGAGTGGCAGGCCAAGCCCGTCGCCTTCGTCTCGTACGGAGGCGTCTCAGGGGGCCTGCGGGCCGTCGAGCAGCTCCGCCAGGTCTTCGCCGAACAGCACACCGTCACCGTCCGCGACACCGTCTCCTTCCACAACGCGGGCGCTCTCTTCGACGACGAAGGACGCCACCGGGACCCGGCCGACGCCGACGCGGCGGCCAAGACGATGCTGGACCAGCTGGTGTGGTGGGGAACCGCGCTGCGGGACGCCCGGATTCTCCGTCCGTACGGCGGCTGAACCGCAGGGGAACGACAATCGGGTCAGGGCCCCGGGGCAGGGGCCCGCCGTACTCCGAGGAGACCGACGATGACAGCGCCGCCGGCATGGCTGACCGTACTGACCACGACCGACAGCGAGGACAAGGCCCGTCAGCTGGCCCGGTCCGCGGTGGAGGCCCGGCTGGCGGCCTGCGCGCAGATCTCCGCCCCCGTCACCTCGGTCTACCGGTGGCAGCACGCCATCGAGTCGACCGAGGAGTGGCAGGTGTTCCTCAAGACGACCGCCGAGCGCTACGACGAACTGGAAGCGCTCATCGAGCGGGAGCACGACTACGACACGCCGGAGATCATCGCCCTGCCGGTGATCCGCGGCAGCGCCCGCTACCTCGGCTGGGTGACGGCGGAGACGGCCCCCGAAGCCGCCCTGTGACGGCGGCCATGAGCGCGACCGCCCCCGACTCCCCGCCCGCCGTCGAACGGCCCTTCTTCGTGTACGGGACGCTGCTCCCCGGCGAACCCAACCACGACCTGTTCCTCCGCGGCCGTACGACGGGGGAGCGCCCGGCCGTGCTGCCCCGGGCGCTGCTCTACGACGGGCCCGGCTACCCGTACGCGATCGACGGCCACGGCCGGGTCCACGGCACGCTGCTCGTCGCCGCGCCCGGGGTGTACGGGGAGCTGCTCGGGCTCCTGGACCATCTGGAGGAGTTCCTCGGCCCGGGCCACCCGCGCAACCTGTACGAACGGGTCGTCCGCGAGGTCGAGTCGGCGCCCGACCCGGCGGCGGGCGGTGCGGGCGGGCCGACCGGCGGGGCCGGGGAGTCCGTGCAGGCGTGGGTCTACCTCGCCGCGGCCGCCGTCACCCGCTCGCTGCGGACCGGCGGCGTCCTCATCCCCGAGGGGCGGTGGATCACCGGACGAGCCCCGGGCGGCCCGGACAACCCCTGACAGCGCACGTCACCCGGGCGGCGGACGGGGCGCACCGCCGCCCGCCGTCAGGGTGTCCCGGCTTCCGCCGTCAACGGCCCCCGGCGGCCAGCGCCTCCGTCACGCCCGGTTCCTCGGGCCCCAGGAACCGCGGGTCGGGCCGGAACAGGGCGTCCAGGGCCGCCTTGCCGGAGGCGGCCAGCTCCCGGGCCCCGCCGTAGTACCAGGTCGCGTCCCGTGGCTCGTCGACCGCGACCCCGTACGCGTCGATCCCGGCGGAACGGCACAGCGTGACCGCCCGGTGGATGTGGAAGCCCTGGGTCACCAGCACGGCCCGGTCCACCCCGAAGATCTTCCGGGCCCGGACACAGGAGTCCCAGCTGTCGAACCCGGCGTAGTCGCTCACGATCCGCCCGTCGGGCACCCCGCGCTCGGTGAGATACGTGCGCATCGCGTCCGGCTCGTCGTACTCCACTCGGCTGTTGTCCCCGGTGACCAGGACGACCTTCACCTTCCCCGTCCGGTACAGCTCGGCCGCGGCGTCCAGGCGGTGGGCGAGATACGGGGTCGGGCGGCCCTTCCACAGCCCGGCGCCGAACACCACGGCGACCTCCCGCTCCGGGGCGTCGGCCGTCGTCCCCACCCGGTCACCGGCGCCGAGGCGCATCCAGGTGGCGGGCACGAGCGCGAGCACGCAGGCGACCATCAGCCCCTGTACGAGCCGACGCCGACCCCGTCGGCCGAGCCTTTTCCGTACCTTCGCGCGCACAAGCGCCCCCTGATCATTCGTCCGTTCGTCGTGTCCCCCACCTGACCTGACGACCGGAGGGCCGCAATGGTTCGCCCGGAACCCCAGCTGTGGCGTCCGGCACCGCACACCACTCCCGCCGCATCCGTGAGGCGGCGGAAAACCCCTGTGACCCTCGCGCAACGGCCCGGCAACGTCCGCCCGGCACCATCGGTCCATGACGGAGTCGGCCAAGCAACTGCCTCGCCAGTCCTCCCCGCCCCCCGGGCCTGTCCTCGACAGCACGGCGCAACTCCTCACCCGTATCACCGCCTAGCTCGGCACCCAGCTCAGCCTCGTCTCCCGGAACGGAACCCGCAGGCCCATGCACCGCACCCGGCAGTCCCACCGCCCCGCCCCGGGCGAGCACGGCGGTTCGCCCGCCCCCACCCTGGTCGCCGTCGCGCACGGCAGCCGCGACCCGGCGGCCCTGGGCACCGTGCTGGCCCTCCTGGACCGGGTCCGCGAGCTGCGCCCCGGCCTCGACGTCCGGCTCGGTCACATCGAGCTCAACGCGCCCCTGCTCCCGGACACCCTGAACGGCCTGCGCGGGGCCGACGCCGTCCTCGTACCGCTGCTCCTGGGGCGCGGCCACCACGTCAAGCACGACCTGCCCGCGGCGACCGCCGCCGCCCCCGCCGTACGCACCCGGATCGCCGCCCCCCTCGGGCCGCACCCGCTGCTGGTGGAGGCGCTGTACGGACGGCTCGTCGAGGCGGGCTGGGACCCCGCGGACCGGGGCGGCCGGGGTGCCGCCGTGGTCCTCGCCGCCGCCGGGTCCCGCGACCCCGACTCAGCCCAGGACACCCGGCGCACCGCCCGGATGCTCGCCGAACGTCTCGGGGTCCCGGTCGTCCCGGCGTACGCCTCCGCCGCCGCCCCCACCGTTCCCGCAGCGCTGCGCGCGCTGGCCGACCGGGGCCGCCACCGGACCGCCGTCGCCTCGTACTTCACCGCCCCCGGCCGCTTCGCGAGCGCCGCCGCCACGGACGCCGCACCCCGCATCGCCGCCGCTCCCCTCGGCGCCCACCCCGCGTTGGCCCGCCTGCTGCTGCACCGCTACGACCAGGCGGTCTCGGCGACCGCCCCCGCCGACGCGGTGAGGTTGCTCGCTTCCGCCTGACTTGCGGGCCCGCTCACCCGCCGTTGTCGGTCGCGGTCGCTACTGTCGGGACCATGGACGGCACACAGGGCGCGCACGGGGCAGATCAGACACACGGCACGCACCGGGCATCCGGGGTGCGCGGGGCGCAGGGCGGAGGACCGGTGAGCCCCTACGGCCCCGCCGACACCGAGCGCTTTGACACCGAGCCGGACAAGCGCCCCGGCCGCACCGCCTTCCAGCGCGACCGGGCCCGGGTCCTGCACTCCGCCGCGCTGCGCAGGCTCGCCGGGAAGACCCAGGTGGTCACGCCCGGCACCCGCTCCCTCGCCTGGGACGCCAGCCCCCGCACCCGGCTCACCCACTCCCTGGAGTGCGCCCAGGTCGGCCGGGAGCTGGGGGCCGTCCTCGGCTGCGACCCGGACCTCGTCGAGACGGCCTGCCTCGCCCACGACATGGGCCACCCCCCGTTCGGCCACAACGGCGAACAGGCCCTGAACGACTTCGCGTCCGACTGCGGCGGCTTCGAGGGCAACGCCCAGTCGCTGCGCCTGCTGACCCGCCTGGAGCCCAAGCGCTTCGTCCGCGACCCGCGCACCGGCGAGCTGGTCAGCGTCGGCCTCAACCTGACCCGGGCCGCTCTGGACGCCGCCACCAAGTACCCCTGGCCGCGCGGCGCGCACCCCACCGCCCCGCACTCGGCGAAGTTCGGGGTGTACGAGGACGACCTCCCGGTCTTCGCCTGGGCCCGCGAGGGCGCTCCCGAGGACCGCACCTGCTTCGAGGCCCAGGTGATGGACTGGTCCGACGACGTGGCGTATTCGGTGCACGACTTCGAGGACGGCCTGCACGCCGGGCACATCGACCCCAACTGCCTCGAAGCGGAGCCGGAGCGCGAGGAGATCTGGGGCGTCGCCATCGGCCGGTACGTCCCCGCCGACACCGACCCGCAGGAGCTGGCCGAGGCCCTGGACCGGCTGATCGACCAGGAGTGGTGGCCGCATGGCTACGACGGCTCCGCCGTGGCCCAGGCCCGCCTGAAGGACGCCACCAGCCAGCTCATCGGCCGTTTCTGCACCGAGGCCGAGACCGCCACCCGCGCGGTGTACGGCCCCGGTCGCCTCGGCCGGTACGGCGCGCAGCTGGTCGTCCCGCGCACCGTCCGCCACGAGTGCGCGGTGCTCAAGGCGGTCGCCGACCGGTACGTCATGCAGCGCGCCGAACAGGAAGCCATCCGCGCCGACCAGCGCATCGTCATCGCCGAGCTGGCCGCCGCCCTCACCGCCCGCGCCCCGGAGGGCCTGGAGCCGCACTTCCGCGCGCTGTTCGACCAGGCGCCCGACGACCACGCCCGCAAGCGGGTCCTCGTCGACCAGATCGCCGCGCTCACCGACGCCTCCGCACGATCCCTGCACGCCGCGCTCACCACACGCCACCGCTGACCGGCAGACTGGAAGGGGCCGGACATCTGACCACTGGGTGTGACCTGTCCGGGGCACACCCTCTTTCGCCATCACGCTGCGTGCGGGACGCTCGCAGCCGGGGGCGCAGCGCAGCACAGTACTGAGGAGGCATCAAGTGGTCGACGCACATCGGACGTTCGTCATCGTCGGAGCAGGACTCGCAGGGGCGAAGGCGGCCGAAACACTGCGTGCCGAAGGATTCACCGGCAGAGTGATCCTCATCGGCGACGAGCGCGACCACCCCTACGAACGCCCGCCGCTCTCCAAGGGCTACCTGGAGGGCAAGTCCGAACGCGACAGCGTCTTCACCCACGAGCGCCCCTGGTACGCGGGCGCCGACATCGAGCTGCACCTCGGCCAGCCGGTCACCGCGCTCGACCGCTACGCGAAGACGGTGCAGCTGGGCGACAACACCGTCATCCACTACGACAAGCTGCTGCTGGCCACCGGCTCCGAACCGCGCCGCCTCGACATCCCCGGCACCGACCTGGCGGGCGTCCACCATCTGCGCCGCCTCGCCCACGCCGACCGGCTGCGCAACGTGCTGGCCGCCCTCGGCCGCGACAACGGCCACCTCGTCATCGCCGGAGCGGGCTGGATCGGCCTGGAGGTCGCCGCCGCCGCCCGGGGGTACGGGGCCGAGGTGACCGTCATCGAGGCGGAAGCCACCCCGCTGCACCAGGTCGTCGGCCCCGAAGTGGGCCAGATCTTCACCGAACTGCACAGCGCGCACGGCGTCCGCTTCCACTTCGGCGTCCGCCTCACCGAGATCACCGGCCAGGACGGCATGGTCCTCGCGGCCCGCACCGACGACGGCGAGGAGCACCCCGCCCACGACGTGCTCGCCGCGATCGGCGCCGCCCCGCGCTCCGCCCTCGCCGAGGCCGCCGGACTGGAGATGGCCGAGCGCGCCCACGGCGGCGGCATCGCGGTGGACGCCTCGCTGCGCACCTCCGACCCGCACATCTACGCCGCCGGGGACGTCGCCGCGGCCGCGCACCCGCTGCTGGGCACCCGGCTGCGCGTCGAGCACTGGGCGAACGCCCTGAACGGCGGACCGGCCGCCGCCCGCGCCATGCTCGGCCAGGACGTGACGTACGACCGCGTGCCGTACTTCTTCTCCGACCAGTACGACGTGGGCCTGGAGTACTCCGGCTGGGCCCCGCCCGGCTCCTACGACGAGGTGATCATCCGGGGCGACGCCGGGAAGCGGGAGTTCATCGCGTTCTGGCTGAAGGACCGCCGCGTCCTCGCCGGGATGAACGTCAACGTGTGGGATGTCACGGAGACGATCCAGGAGCTGATCCGGGCCCGG
Source organism: Streptomyces sp. WZ.A104 (assembly GCF_002382885.1). Lineage (GTDB taxonomy): Bacteria > Actinomycetota > Actinomycetes > Streptomycetales > Streptomycetaceae > Streptomyces. The sequence continues at coordinate 107,999 of NZ_NWVL01000002.1, read as the reverse complement.
CAGCAGCACGACCCGGAGGCCCTCGCCGACCCGTCGGTCCCGCTGGGCTCCCTGCTCTGAGGACGGCGCCCGGGGGGGCGGGCCCGGAGCCCGCACCCGGGCGGCCCGCCCGCCGTGCGTCCGGCTGTCCGAGCCCACCCGTAGACTTCACGCGTGGCTGGCAGGATCAATGACGACGACGTGAAGGCGGTACGGGACGCGGTCCCGATCGACTCCGTCGTGTCCGAATACCTCCAGCTGCGCAACGCGGGCGGCGGAAACCTCAAAGGCCTCTGCCCCTTCCACGACGAGAAGTCCCCCTCCTTCCAGGTCAGCCCCGGCAAGGGCCTGTTCCACTGCTTCGGCTGCCAGGAGGGCGGCGACACGATCGCCTTCGTGATGAAGATCGATCATCTCTCCTTCTCGGAGACGGTCGAGCGCCTCGCCGCCAAGGCGGGCATCACCCTGCGCTACGAGGAGGGCGGTTACAACCCCTCCCACCAGCGCGGCGAACGCATCAGGCTGATCGAGGCCCACAAGGCGGCCGCCGAGTTCTACGTCGCCCAGCTGGACGGCCCCGAGGCCGAGATCGGCCGGAAGTTCCTCGCCGAGCGCGGCTTCGACCAGGCCGCCGCCGCCCACTTCGGCGTCGGCTACAGCCCGGCCGGCTGGGACCACCTCACCCGCTATCTGCGCGGCAGGGGCTTCAGCGACAAGGAGCTGATCACCTCCGGGCTCTCCCAGGACGGCCGCCGCGGCCCGATCGACCGCTTCCGCGGCCGGCTGATGTGGCCGATCAGCGACACCGCGGGGGAGATCGTCGGCTTCGGCGCCCGCAAGCTGCGCGACGACGACAACGGCCCGAAGTACCTGAACACCCCCGAGACCCCGATCTACAAGAAGTCCCAGGTGCTGTACGGCATCGACCTGGCCAAGAAGGACATCGCCAAGGCCAGCCGGGCCGTCGTCGTCGAGGGCTACACCGACGTCATGGCCTGCCATCTGGCCGGGGTCACCACTGCCATCGCCACCTGCGGCACCGCCTTCGGCAACGACCACATCAAGATCCTGCGCCGCCTCCTCATGGACAACGGCAGCGCCCGGGTGATCTTCACCTTCGACGGCGACTCGGCGGGCCAGAAGGCCGCCCTGCGAGCCTTCGAGGACGACCAGAAGTTCGCCGCCGAGACCTACATCGCCATCGCCCCGGACGGCATGGACCCCTGCGACCTGCGGCTCGCCAAGGGCGACGACGCGGTGCGCGACCTGGTCGAGCCGCGCACCCCGCTCTTCGAGTTCGCCCTGCGCCAGATCGTCGGCCGCTACGACCTGGAGACCCCGGCGGGCCGCGCTGCCGCGCTCGACGAGGCCGCCGCCGTCGTCGCCAAGATCAAGACCAGCAGCGTGCAGCGCGAGGTAGCCGTCCAGCTCGCCGGGTTCGTCGGCATCCTCGACCAGGAGTTCGTCGTCCGCCGCGTCGCCCAGCTCGCCCGCTGGGCCCGCGACCGGGGCGGCGACCACGGGGACCGAGGCGGCCGAGGCGGCCCCCAGGGCGTACGCGGCGGACCCCAGGGCCAACGCGGCGGGGCACCGCAGCACACCGCTCCGGCCGCCCCCGCAGGCTTCTCCGGCCCAGCCCTCAACCTCCGCAGCCCCGCCCACCGCACCGAGCGCGAGCTGCTCAAGCTCGCCCTCCAGAAGCCCGCCCTGGTCTCCCCGGCCTTCGACGCGTACGGCGTGGACGAGTTCACCGCCCCGCCCTACGCGGCCGTGCGCCGGTGCATCGAGGAGGCGGGCGGCGCCGAGCAGGGCCTTGTCGACGACCGGGCCTACCTGGGCGCCGTCCTGGACGCCGCCCCCGACGACACCGTCCGCAACCTCGTCACCGAGCTGGCCGTCGAGATCTTCCACGGCCGGACCATCGACGAGACCTACGCGGGCGTCCAGCTCGTCCACGTCCGGCTGCGCGCCGTGGACCGCCGCATCAACGACGTGCAGGGCAGCCTCGCCCGCCTCGGCAGCCATGTGGCCCCCCCGGAGCTGGCCGCCGCGCAGAACGAGGTCTGGGTGCTCCAGCAGTACGCCCAGTCCCTGCGCACCCACGGCGCCGCCGCGCTCTGACCCGGCGCACCGTCCGCCCGGTCGGGTAATCACCCGGTAACCGACCGGACTCAAAAAGTCACCGCACGCCCCTCGTGGCGGTCGTGTGTCGTACCCCACACTGGAGGGTGCCCGACACCCGGCGGTGTCCGAGCCACCCGGAGCACGCGGTCCGCGGGGAAGACCCCGAGGCCCGGCCCGGTCGGCCCCCACCCCGTCATCCGGCAGCGATCACCTGGAGGTCGCCCCCGTGCAGACCCGGACCGTGACGACCACGACCGAGCCCATCGCGGCCATCCCGGCGCAGCACAGGGCCCTGCACCATCCGGAGACGGCGGCCCGCCCGCCCGGAGACGCACCCGAGGCAGTCATGGTGGAATCGGCGCACCTCCCCGACCCCCCGGAGCCCCGCGGCCGGGCGGACTCCGGCGGCCCCACCTCCGACCTCTTCCGGCAGTATCTGCGCGAGATCGGCCGCATTCCGCTGCTCACCGCCGCCGAGGAGGTCGAGCTGGCCCGCCGCGTCGAGGCCGGGCTCTTCGCCGAGGAACGCCTCGCCACCACCCCGGACCTGGACTCCCGGCTCGCGGTGGACCTGGACCGCCTCGTGGTCATGGGCCGCACGGCCAAACGCCGCCTCATCGAGGCCAACCTCCGCCTCGTCGTCTCCGTCGCCAAACGCTACGTCGGCCGCGGGCTGACCATGCTCGACCTGGTCCAGGAGGGGAACCTCGGCCTGATCCGGGCGGTGGAGAAGTTCGACTACGCCCGGGGCTACAAGTTCTCCACGTACGCGACCTGGTGGATCCGCCAGGCGATGTCCCGCGCGCTGGCCGACCAGGCCCGCACCATACGCGTGCCGGTCCACGTCGTGGAGCTGATCAACCGCGTCGTCCGGGTGCAGCGCCGGATGCTCCAGGAACGCGGCTTCGAGCCGACCGCCGAGGACGTCGCCGCCCAGCTCGACCTGACCCCGGAGCGGGTCACCGAAGTCCTGCGCCTGGCCCAGGAACCGGTCTCGCTGCACGCCCCCGTCGGCGAGGAGGACGACGTCTCCTTCGGCGACCTCATCGAGGACGGCGACGCCGCCTCCCCCGTCGAGTCCGCCGCCTTCCTGCTGCTGCGCCAGCACCTGGAGGCGGTCCTCTCGACCCTCGGCGAACGCGAACGCAAGGTCGTCCAACTCCGCTACGGCCTGGACGACGGGCGGCCCCGCACCCTGGAGGAGATCGGCCGGATCTTCGGCGTGACGCGCGAACGCATCCGCCAGATCGAGTCCAAGACCCTCAGCAGGCTGCGGGACCACGCCTTCGCCGACCAACTCCGCGGCTACCTCGACTGACCGGCCCCCGCGGCCACCTCAGTCCACCTCGGCCAGGGCATCCGCGAACTGGGCGGCGTACAGCCGGGCATAGGCGCCCCCGGCCGCCAACAGCTCGTCATGCGTGCCCTGTTCGACGATGGACCCGCTCTCCATCACCAGGATCACGTCCGCGTCCCGGATCGTGGACAGCCGGTGCGCGATCACGAACGACGTACGCCCGTGGGCCAGGTGGGCCATCGCCTTCTGGATCAGCACCTCGGTCCGGGTGTCCACCGAGCTGGTCGCCTCGTCCAGGACGAGGATCACCGGCTCGGCCAGGAACGCCCGCGCGATGGTGATCAGCTGCTTCTCGCCCGCGCTGACCCCGGTGCCCTCGTCGTCGATCACCGAGTCGTACCCGTCGGGCAGCGTCCGGATGAAGCGGTCGGCATGCGCCGCCCGGGCCGCCTCCTCGATCTCCTCCCGGCTGACCTCGCGCGCAGCGCCGTACGCGATGTTCTCCGCGATCGTCCCCCCGAACAGCCAGGTGTCCTGGAGCACCATGCCGATCGATGAGCGCAGGTCGTCCCGGGACATCTTCGCCACATCGACGCCGTCGAGCGCGATCCGCCCGCCGGTCACCTCGTAGAACCGCATCAGCAGATTGACCAGCGTCGTCTTGCCCGCACCCGTCGGGCCCACGATCGCGACCGTCTGCCCCGGCTCCACACTCAGCGACAGATCCTCGATCAGCGGCTTGTCCGGCTCGTAGCGGAAGGACACCTTCTCCAGCGAGACCCGCCCCGACATCACCTCGGGCCGCTCCGCGTCCACCGGGTCCGGGCCCTGCTCCTCCGCGTCCAGCAGCTCGAAGACCCGCTCCGCCGAAGCGACGCCGGACTGCACCAGGTTGGCCATCGAGGCGACCTGCGTCAGCGGCATCGAGAACTGCCGGGAGTACTGGATGAACGCCTGCACGTCACCGATCGACAGGGTGCCCGAGGCGACCCGCAGACCTCCGACGACGGCCACCAGCACGTAGTTGATGTTCGAGATGAAGAACATCAGCGGCTGCATGAGCCCGCTGGCGAACTGAGCCCTGAACCCGGCCTCGTACAACGCGTCGTTCTGCTCGGCGAAGTCCCGCGCGGACTCCTCCTGCCGGCCGAAGACCTTCACGAGGTTGTGCCCGGTGTACATCTCCTCGATGTGGGCGTTGAGCTTTCCCGTCACCCGCCACTGCCGCACGAACTGCGGCTGCGACCGTTTGCCGACCTGCGTGGCCACGACCACCGACAGCGGCACGGTCACCAGGGCGACCAGAGCCAGCAGCGGCGAGATCCAGAACATCATGATCAGTACGCCGACGATGGTCAGCAGGGAGCTGATGAGCTGGCCCATCGTCTGCTGGAGCGTCTGCGAGATGTTGTCGATGTCGTTCGTCGCCCGGCTGAGCACCTCACCGCGCTTGGCCCGGTCGAAGTACGACAGCGGCAGCCGCGCCAGCTTCGTCTGGAGGTCCTCGCGCAGCTGGAACACGATCCGGTTGATCACGCGGATCGACAGCCGCGTCGAGACCAGCATCAGCAGCCCGGCCCCGACGTAGACCACCAGCGCCAGCAGCAGGACATCCGCCACCGCGCCGAAGTCGATGCCCTCGCCCGGTGTGAAGTCCACCCCCGAGAGCATGTCGGCCATCGAGCCGTTGCCCTCCTCGCGCAGCCCTTCGATCGCCTGTTCCTTACCGGTGCCCTCCGGCATCCCGCGTCCGACGACCCCCGCGAAGACCAGGTCGGTCGCTCTCCCGAGGATCTTCGGGCCCACCACCGAGAGCGCCACGCTGAACGTCACCGCGCCCAGCATCAGCCACAGTGAGGCCTTCTCGCGGCCGAAGCGTCTCAGCAGCCGCTTGGTCGACCCCTTGAAGTCCATCGACCGCTCGGTGGGCGCGCCCCCGGCCATCATCCGTCCGCCAGGACCGGCCATCACGCGGCCTCCGCTTCCGTCAGCTGGGAGAGCACGATCTCCCGGTACGTCTCATTGCCGTCCATCAGCTCGTGATGGGTACCGCTGCCCACGACCCGCCCCTCGTCCAGCACCAGGATGCGGTCCGCTTCGCGGATGGTGGAGACCCGCTGGGCCACGATCAGCACGGTCGCCCCGGCGGTCTCCCGCGCGAGTGCGGCCCGCAGGGCGGCGTCGGTCGCGTAGTCCAGCGCCGAGAACGAGTCGTCGAAGAGATAGATCTCCGGCCGCTGCACCAGTGTCCGCGCGATGGCGAGCCGCTGCCGCTGACCGCCCGACACATTGGTGCCGCCCTGCGCGATCGGCGCGTCGAGCCCGTGTTCCAGCCCCTCCACGAACCCCTTGGCCTGCGCCACCTCCAGCGCGTGCCACAGCTCCTCGTCGGTGGCGTCCGGATTCCCGTACCGCAGGTTCGTCGCCACCGTCCCCGAGAACAGATACGGCTTCTGCGGCACCAGGCTCACGGTCTTCGCCAGCAGCACCGGATCGATCCCGCGCACATCCTCGCCGTCGACCAGCACCTCGCCGCCCGTCACATCGAACAGCCGGGGTACGAGACCGAGCAGCGTGGACTTCCCGCTGCCGGTCGACCCGATGATCGCGGTGGTCTCCCCGGGCCGGGCCACCAGATCCACCGCCCGCAGTACCGGCTCCTCCGCCCCCGGATAGCGGAACTCGGCGCCGCGCACCTCCAGATGCCCGTGGCGCCGCAGCTCCGTGACGGGGGAGAGCGGCGGCACCACACTCGAATCGGTGCCGAGCACCTCCTCGATGCGCTCGGCGCACACCTCGGCGCGCGGCACCATCATGAACATGAAGGTGGCCATCATCACGGCCATCACGATCTGCATCAGATAGGCGAGGAACGCGGTCAGCGCACCGATCTGCATCCCGCCGCTGTCGATGCGGTGCGCGCCGAACCACACCACCGCGACGGACGACAGGTTGACCACCGTCATCACCGTCGGGAACATCAGCGCCATCAGCCGCCCAGTCGCCACCGACACATCGGTCAGTTCGGTGTTGGCCCCCCGGAACCGCCTCGCCTCGTACCCGTCACGGACGAACGCGCGGATCACCCGGTTGCCCGTGATCTGCTCACGCAGCACCCGGTTCACCCCGTCGAGCCGCTCCTGCATCGTGCGGAACAGCGGCCGCATCTTCTTCACGATGAGGCTCACCGAGACGCCGAGCACCGGCACGACCGCCAGCAGGACGGCCGACAGCGGAACGTCCTGCCCGAGCGCCATGACGATGCCGCCGACGCACATGATCGGCGCGGACACCATCAGGGTGAACGCCATCAGGACCAGCATCTGGACCTGCTGGACGTCGTTGGTGGTCCGGGTGATCAGCGAGGGCGCCCCGAAGCGCCCCAGCTCACGCGCGGAGAAGGACTGCACCCGGTCGAAGACGGCGGCCCGCACATCGCGCCCGAGGGCGGAGGCGGTCCGGGCCCCGTAGTACACGGCCCCCACGTTGCCGAGGACCTGAAGAACGCTGACGGCGATCATGAGACCGCCGAATTCCAGGATGTATCCGGTATCGCCCTTGACGACACCGTTGTCAATGATGTCCGCGTTGAGGCTGGGCAGATACAGGGTGGCGCAGGTCTGGAGCAGCTGGAGGAGCACCAGCAGCGCGATGGGTTTCTTGTACGGGCCCAGATGGGCCCGCAGGAGTTTTATGAGCACGCGGGTCTCTCGGGATCGGCGGAGGGCAGAGGCCGCCCCAGTTTCGCGTACGCCGTACTCCGAGAGCGAGCCGTTTTCCTCAAGCCGGGGTCAAACCCGGGGCGGGCGGCCGCGTGCCCACGCCGGTCTCACTCCGGGTGCGCACCCCCGAAGGCCCCGGGGTGGATCTGATCCCGGGTGGCCCGGTACTGCTGACGCACGGCCCCGCCGACCGCCAGCTCATCGCCCGGCTCCAGCACCTGGGCGGCCGCGCCCTGCCAGGCCGGGGGCGTACGCGGATCGAGGGCGCCCTGCGAGACACCGAGCGCCCAGGCGGCCTGCCGGGCCGCGCCGATCGCCGCGTACTGGGCGGGCTGCGGTACGACGACCTGCGTGCCGAACACGGCGGGAGCCAGCGCCTGTACGGCGGGCAGCTCGGCGGCGGCCCCCAGCAGGAACACGCGCCGCACCTCCACGCCCCGCCCGCGCAGGACGTCCATGGCGTCGGCCAGCGAGCAGAGCATCCCCTCGAACGCGGCCCGCGCCAGATGCTCGGGCTTCATCGACTCGCGCCGCAGCCCGCTGAGGGTGCCCGCGGTGTGGGGGAGCTGCGGGGTGCGCTCGCCTTCCAGATAGGGCAGCAACACCAGTCCGGAAGCCCCGGGCGTGGACTTCAGCGCCAGCGCGGACAGCTCGTCCAGCCCCTCCACCCCCAGCATCTCGGCGGTCCCGCGCAGCGCACGTACGGCGTTGGACGTGTGGACGACGGGCAGATGCAGCCCTGTGGCGTCGGCGAACGAGGTGATCATCCCGGTGGAATCGGCGAGCGCCTCGTGGTGCACGGCCATCACGGACCCGGAGGCCCCCAGCGACACGACCGCGTCGCCCACCGCGACCCCGAGCCCGAAGGCCGCGGCCATGATCTCGCCGGTGCCCGCGGAGATCAGCAGCCCTTCGGGCGTCGTCCCGGCGGAGTCGGCGGGCCCGAGCACCTCGGGCAGCGCGGCGGAGTGCCCGAGGGCGAGCTCCACCAGATCGGGCCGGTAGGACGCGGACCCGGCCGACCAGTACCCCGTACCCGAGGCGGCGCCCCGGTCGGTGGTCCGGCGGGCGGGCCGCCCGAGCAGCTGCCACACGAGCCAGTCGTGCGGCTGGAGCACGGCGGCCACCCGCTGGGCGTTCTCCGGCTCGGTCCGCGCCAGCCACCGCAGCTTCGCCACGGGCTGCGCGGCCTGCGGTACGGCCCCGACGGCCTCGGCCCAGGCCTGCCGCCCGCCCAGCGAGTCGACCAGATCGGCCGCCGCGACCTGCGCCCGCCGGTCGTTGCCGAGCAGCGCGGGACGTACGAGGTTGCCCTGCTGGTCCAGCGGTACGAGCCCGTGCTGCTGGGCGGCGACCCCGATGGCCTGCACCCCTTCGAGCAGCCCGCCGGAGGCCGCCTCGCCGAGCGAGAGCAGCCAGGCCTGCGGATCGACCTCGGCGGCCTTGGCCTCGACCGGATGCGCGGCATACCCCTGCCGCAGCACGGCGCCCGTGTCCGTGTCGCAGACGACGATGTGAGTGAAGGCGGAAGAACTGTCCAGCCCCGCGACTATGCCCATGGGGAGATTCTGCCGCACGCCGCGAGTTTCCCGTAACGACCGCCGCGGGCCGCGGGGCCCTGAGCTAGGTGTTGGTGGTCCCCCAGTCGTCCTCGCCGTTCTGGCTGCTGCGGTCCCGCAGCGACCGGACCCGGTCGGCGACGGAGGCGGGCACCTTGTCCCCGACCTTGTCGCTGACCGAGTGGTACGCCTTGCCCGCGATGTCCCGGCCGCTGTGCGCGGCACTCTCGGCGGCGTTGCGCACGGCGGGGTTCTCCGCGAACTGCCGGACCGACTTCTTCAACTGCTCGTAACGCTCGCGCCCGGCTCGCGTGCCGAGCACGTATCCGAGCGCCACTCCGGCGATGAACGTGAGCCGGTACCGCATGGCTGCCACCCTTCCTGCGCTTGGTGCGACGTGTGCAGCCCGCCTACCCGTGAGCACCCGAGATCATCCCGGGCGATACCGATTGGCGGAGCACCCCCCTGCTTGCGCTAATGTATGTGTCGCAGCGAACGCGCGCCGCCCGGCAGCCGCCAGGCAGGTACGATTCGAGGCACCGCAGCAATCCCCTGTAGCTCAATTGGCAGAGCAGCCGGCTGTTAACCGGCAGGTTACTGGTTCGAGTCCAGTCGGGGGAGCGCGATCCCCTGTAGCTCAATTGGCAGAGCATTCGGCTGTTAACCGGAGGGTTACTGGTTCGAGTCCAGTCGGGGGAGCGATGCGGAAGAGGACCCTTCGGGGTCCTTTTTCGCGTGCCCACTCGCCGCCTGGCGACCCCCGAGCCCCGCGGAATGACACTTTCGGGTCACCTCGCCCTCACCCGGAACCGGGCAGCACGCAGCGCCGTCCTCAAGATCAGGCGAAGTCGGCCATCCGAAGCAAGAGATCGTATGACCGGCTATGCTGCGGCAGACGGGGCGCACACTTGTACGCGCCACGCCGAAACGGGGCGGTAGCTCAGCCGGTTAGAGCAGCGGACTCATAATCCGTCGGCCGTGGGTTCGAGTCCCACCCGCCCCACACAAGCGGTCGCTGGCAGGAACGTTCCCACCAGCATCGGAGCGCCCCAACTGGGTTGGACCAGGGTGGGGCGCTTCCGCGTTTCAGGGGCCCCGCGTGAGCGGTGCGTGAGCGGCTGTGCCGGAGCCCCCCCTCGAACGGGGCGGGGCACGGGGAGCGGCCGACTCGGCCTTCCTGGCCACCTCCTGGTCGACCTGGGGCGGCAGGCCCGTGTACGTGTCGCCTGCCAGCTGGATCGTCCCGCGGTACGTGGACATGGTGGCCGCATGGAGGGCCGGGCGGAAACCGGACTCCCGTGACCCGCAGGAGCCCCGACCGATGCGGGGGTTCCTGGTCCCCCAAGCCCGAGGCGTAGCCCGCCCAGATCGACCGAGCGGCCCCTGCCTCGCGCGCGGCAGGGGCTGCTTCGTGTTCACCACTGCCGCGCACGGCGGGTCGCGAGACGATGGCGGACAACCCCCGTCGGCGCGGGGACGACGAGGTGCAGCGCGGCTGTCCGTACCCGCGGCTGCGAGCTACCCCCGCGCCCGCAGGGGTAGCTCGCAGTGCTGCCGGGCGAACTCATCGGCCTCGTGCAGGAGTCCACCCGCCGTAGTCGACGCCTTCTCCCTGAGCCGACAGCGCCGCGATCGCTGCAAAGAGCTGATCGAACAGCACGGCTGTCGCTGGGAACTGGTTCACCTGCATGCGCCACGGAATACGCTCAGAAATCGACTGCGGGTCCGTAACGGCTACACAGGCGCGGTGGGGAGCCCATGGCAACCTCCGCGGTGATTCGGGGACGCCGGCGGGGCAGGGTCTTCGAGCAGGATCGAGGGAGGCGCAGCCGGATGGAAACGGGCGGCCATGCCCGCCGTTTCGGCGTCTCCGCAGGTGAGAGGCGTCACCCTGCTGGTTCGAATCCCGCTTACCGTGCTTGCCGGGACGTTCTCGTGCAACGGACGCTGTGTGGAGGTGCGGCGAACGCGGCCCTCGGCCCATCCGAGGCGGGACGACGTGACAGCGGTGGCGGCCCGTGGGTGGCGCTCGTTGCGGCCATCATCAACCTACCTTCACGTCACGGTAGATTCGTGGACGGCGAAGATGCCGGACGGGAGACCCGAGGCGATGGAGCCGTGGGCGAACGGCTGATGAGGATCGGAGGTGGCGCGGTGAACGCCAGGAGCGAGTGGGCCGCCGGTGAGGCGGCCAGGCGGCGTACGTTCGCGGTGATCAGTCACCCGGACGCGGGCAAGTCGACGTTGACCGAGGCGCTGGCGCTGCACGCGCACGCGATCACGTCGGCGGGGGCGGTGCACGGCAAGTCCGGACGCCGCGGTGTGGCGTCGGACTGGATGGAGATGGAGAAGGCCCGTGGCATCTCCGTCACCTCCGCCGTTCTGCAATTCGCCTATCGGGACTGCCTGCTGAACCTGCTGGACACTCCGGGGCACGCGGACTTCTCCGAGGACACCTACCGGGTGCTGGCGGCGGTGGACTGCGCGGTCATGCTGATCGACGCGGCCAAGGGCCTGGAGGAGCAGACCCGCAAGCTCTTCGACGTCTGCCGCCACCGCGGCATCCCCGTGATCACGTTCATCAACAAGTGGGACCGGCCCGGCCGTGAGGCCCTTGAGCTGCTCGACGAGATCGAGCGCGAGTTCCGGCTCAGGCCCACCCCGGTGAACTGGCCGGTCGGCACGGCCGGATACCTGCGCGGTCTGGTCGACGTACGCGAGCCGGAGCGGATGCTGCGTTACACCCGCACCCCCGGCGGCGCGCACGAAGCCTCCGAAGAGGTGGTTCCCGCCGAGCGGGCGGCGTTCGAGGAGGGTGCCGACTGGGAACAGGCCGTGGAGGAGCTCCAGTTGCTGGAGGCGGACGGCGCCCAGTTCGACCGGGCCTCGTTCCTGGCGGGCGGCTCCACACCGGTGTTCTTCGGCGCCGCGGTCTCCAACATCGGCGTACGGCTCCTCCTGGACGCCATCGTCGACCTCGCCCCGCCACCGGGGGCGCGAGAACTCGAAGGCGGTGGCAGCAGGTCCGTCGACGCCCCGTTCTCCGGGCTGGTGTTCAAGGTGCAGGCGAACATGGACCCGGCCCACCGGGACCGGATCGCCTTCCTGCGCGTGTGTTCGGGCGTCTTCGAGAGAGGCGCGACCGTCACCCGCGCCGCGTCCGGGAAGCCGTTCGCGACCAAGTACGCCCACAGCGTCTTCGGCCAGGACCGCTCCATGGTCGACACCGCCTACCCGGGCGACGTCGTCGGACTGGTCAACGCCGCGGCCCTGCGCGTCGGGGACACCCTCTACGACGGTCCGCCGGCCTTGTTCCCGCCCATGCCGACCTTCGCCCCCGAACACTTCGCGGTCGCACGACCGGTCGACATCAGTCGCTCCAAGCAGTTCCGCCGTGGCATCGCCCAGCTCGACGAGGAAGGCGTCGTGCAGGTCCTCGTCAGCGACGCACGCGGCGACCAGGCCCCGGTCCTGGCGGCGGTGGGGCCGATGCAGTTCGACGTCGTCTCCGCCCGGATGGCGGGGGAGTTCTCCGCACCCGTACGCCTGGAAGTGCTGCCCTACCACCTGGCGCGGGCCACCGACGCGGCCGGAGCGGACACCCTCAACCGCTCCCAGCTCGTCAAGGGCGAGGCGCTGAGCAGAATCCGCGACAAGGCGCAGCTCGCGCTGTTCCCCGACCGCTGGCAGGCGAACTCCTTCCAGCGGCAGTTCCCCGACGCCAGCCTGGAAGCCCTTCTGGCCGCCCACGAGTAACACCCCCTCCGGATGCCGCAGGGCGGGGACGACCTGCGGCTGCCTGCCGCACGGGTTCGCGATCAAGGGGCCCGAGTACGCCGGGGTCTTCGGCACCTGCACCTGGCTCAGCGACGAACCCGCCGGGAAGGCCGCCGTCTCACTGGCGGCCGCGATCGCCGTCACCCTGATGTGCACCGCGCCGGTCAGGCGCGCCCTGCATGCGGTGACCGAACCCGACATGGCCTGGGCACTCCGTGAGAAACAGCCCTTGGAGAGGGCTCGTAGGCTGGTCAGCACACCAAACGACCGGAGGTTCAGTGTCCAGCCGTCCCGGCGTACGCGCGCTGTCAGGCCTGCTCGCGCCATGCAGACAAAGCAGCGAAGGAGCCCCCCATGATGTGGCCGGAGTAGCAGAAGCTGAACGGCGGCTCGGGATACGGCTGCCCTCGGACTACATCGCCTTCATAGAGACCTACGGGGCTGGCGGGATCGGCGGAGACTCGCTGTGGATACCCCCGCCATACCGCGCAGCCGGAGGCGACAGTGTGGTCGCCATGGCCGAACTCTTCTGGGAACAGGCCCCCGAATTCGAGGTCAAAATAGACACAAAAGAACATGAATCACGGCCTCAGTAGGCGAACTCAGGTGCCTGGTAGGGAGCCCACCAGCTCGTCAGACCCCAGATCCCCAGGGCGATCGCGGTGACCGAGACCAGGGCGGCGAGCCACGGGCGATGGAACCGGCGCAAGGCGAGCGACCAGAAGGCGAGCGCCACCAGGGCGCCCCCCGCGGCGACGAGCGGTAGGTCCACGTAGAGCACGCTGAGGTCCTGGTGACGCCCATCGAATCCGCCCTCCACATTGACCCTCGCCAGCGGTGCCCAGGCCAGCAGCGCCACTGAGGAACCCAGACCGGCGACAAGGAAACCAGCAAGACCCTTCTCCGGTACCCCGTTCATGACGGTGTCGTTCTCGGTGGCCACCACGGTGTGGAGTAGCCCAGGCGCCGCTCGGACACGGCGACCAGGTCCCCGAGCGGGTCCTTGGGACCCAGAGGCGCGACGCCGAACAGCGAGCAGATCGTGCGCAAGCCGGACAAGCCCTGGAGGAGCAGCATGCGCAAACCGTCCGCCGATCGTGTGCTGACGGCACTGATGGGTCTCGTCTCCCTGTTCGTCGGCGCGTCTCTCGCCCTGGTGGCCTACGTCCTCGCCGGCAAGATCGGTGAGGACCACCGCGCGACCCTGGACCGCCGGGTCACCGCGGTGGTCTTCGACAAACGCGTGGTGAACGAGGGCGGCGGACCGAACGGCGGCACCCGGACGGACACCCTGGTCAGATACGAGCTCGGAGACAAGCGCTATACCTCCAGGCTCAGACGCGGCAGTTCGGGCGGCGAGGTGGGGGACACCGTGGAGGTGGCCTACGACTCCGAACGGCCCGATCGCCCGTACACCGTCGCCTACGCCGAGTCCGAACCGCCGAGCGACGCGTCACGCATCACGGGTGTCGTTCTCTTCTCGCTCTTCGCCCTCGCCATGCTCGGCGGAGGGGCTCTCCTCCTCTTGACCGGCGGAGACCTCTGACCGACCGGGGCAGAGGCCGCCCCGCCGCGTGCAGCGGGTCGGCGCATGCGACGGGACGCATCGTGAAGGAGTTCATCACAGCCTCCGACCGCCCCTCGTGCCCCCGCAACCGATTCAACCGTGAGGACTCGTCGAAAGCCCCCGGTACGTGGACGGGCGGATGAAGGCGGCTCGACCGAGTGGGTACGGAAGCGCACAGGGGACACCCGGCGCAGTGACAGGGCGCGAGAGGCTATGGACGACGTCGGAGTTCCCGGACCGGCCGTTCGGAAGGCCGGACATACCGGTGACCCCACCTGCGACCAGGAGGCCGAGCAGTGAGCGCCCTCATCGACCGGTGCTGCCCTTGACGGCCACGTAGACGGTGTTGGTCGAGGTGCCGCCTCGCAGCGGGTTGGGGAACTCCACCACGTGGGCGGCGGTGTTCTGGAAGGCGCTGGCGAGGAGGGAGGCGAAGTCGTCGTCGGGCGGGTCGTTGGACCACAGGGCGAAGACGCCTCCGGGGTGGAGGAGGTTGGAGAGGGCGCTCAGGCCCTCCGGCCGGTAGAGAGCGGCATGGCTCGAGTGCAGCACATGGCGGGGGGAGTGGTCGACGTCCAGCAGGATGGCGTGGAAGAGGCGTTCCTCCGCTTGCGGGTCCAGCCCACGGCCCTCACGCACCATGGCGAAGAAGTCGCCCTGCACCAGTCGGCAGCGGTCGTCCGAGCCGAGCGCCGTGCCGAGCGGTACCAGACCGCGTCGGTGCCAGTCGATGACCTCGCCGAGGGTGTCGACGACGATCAGCGAGCGGACGCCCGGCTCCTGTAGTGCGGCGTGTGCGGTGTACCCGAGGCCGAGGCCGCCGACGGCGACATCGAGGCCGGGGCGGTGCGCGAGCGGGGCGAGGCCCAGTCGGGCGAGGGCGATCTCGCCCTCGGTGAAGAGGCTGGACATCAGGAACTCGTCCCCGAGCTTCACCTCGTACACGTCGTCCCCCGACGAGGGGTCGCGTCGGCGCCGCAGGCTGATGTCGCCGATCGGTGTCGGCTTCCAGTCGAGTTCCTCGAAGCGGGTGGTCATGGTGGGGGTCTCCTCCGGTCGGCGACGCGGTGTCAGGCGTCGATGACGACGGGGATGATCAGAGGCTTGCGGCGGTGGCTGCGGAAGGCCCAGGAGGCGACGGCGCGAGCGATGCGCTGTTCGAGCTGGTGGTGGTCGCCGATGCCCTCTTCGGCCGCCGCGGCCAGGGTCTTCTCGATGAGCGGGATCACGGGCTCGAAGGTGGTGTCGTCGTGCTCGAATCCGCGGGCGAGGAAGTCGGGTGCCTCGGCGAGCCGCCCGGTGTCGGCGTCGACGATCGCCACGATGGTGACCACGCCCTCCTCAGCCAGGACGCGGCGGTCCTTCAGGGACGCCTCGGTCGCGCCTCCGACCGTCATCCCGTCGACGTACACATAGCCGGCCGGGACCTTTCCGGTGATCGAGGCGCGCCCGTCGACGAGGTCGACGACGACACCGTCCTCGGCGATGATCACGCGGTCCGGTGCGACGCCGGTGCGGATGGCGAGGTCGGCGTTGGCCCGCATGTGCTTCCACTCGCCGTGGACGGGCATGACATGGCGGGGCTTGACGATGTTGTAGCAGTAGACCAGTTCACCCGCGCTGGCGTGGCCGGAGACGTGGACCTTGGCATTGCCCTTGTGGACGACGTTGGCGCCCCAGCGGGTCAGCCCGTTGATCACCCGGTAGATGGCGTTCTCGTTGCCCGGGATGAGGGAGCTGGCGAGCAGGACGGTGTCGCCCTGCCCGATCCGGATCGAGTGATCGCGGTTGGCCATGCGGGAGAGGGCGGCCATCGGCTCGCCCTGCGAGCCCGTGCAGACCAGGGTGATCTTGTGGTCGGGCAGCTTCTCCAGCTCCCTTGCCTCGACCACGAGACCCGGCGGCGTCCTCAGATAGCCCAGTTCGCGGGCGATGCCCATGTTGCGGACCATGGACCGGCCCACGAAGGCGACCTTCCGACCGTGCTGATGCGCGGCGTCGAGGACCTGCTGGATACGGTGGACGTGGCTGGCGAAGCTG
Source organism: Streptomyces sp. WZ.A104 (assembly GCF_002382885.1). Taxonomy (GTDB): domain Bacteria; phylum Actinomycetota; class Actinomycetes; order Streptomycetales; family Streptomycetaceae; genus Streptomyces. The sequence continues at coordinate 91,934 of NZ_NWVL01000002.1, read as the reverse complement.
GAGACGATGACCCGGCGCGGGGCGGTCCGCATCACGTGCTCGATCGCGGGGTTCAGCTCGCGCTCGGACGTGGTGAAACCGGGCACCTCGGCATTGGTGGAGTCGGTCAGGAACAGGTCGACACCCTCCTCACCGAGCCGGGCGAACGCGCGCAGGTCGGTGATGCGGTCGTCCAGCGGGAACTGGTCCATCTTGAAGTCACCGGTGTGCAGGACCATCCCGGCACCGGTGCGGATGGCGACCGCGAGACCGTCGGGGATGGAGTGGTTGACCGCCACGAACTCACAGCCGAAAGGCCCGAAGTCGCGCCGCTCCCCTTCCTTCACCCGCACCGTCGTGGGCTTGATGTGGTGTTCCTTGAGCTTGGCCTCAAGGAAGGCGAGCGTCAGCTTCGAGCCGATGACGGGGATGTCCCGGCGTTCTCGCAGCAGGTAGGGCACGCCGCCGATGTGGTCCTCGTGTCCGTGGGTGAGGACCACGCCGACGATGTCGTCCAGACGGTCCCGGATCGACGTGAAGTCGGGCAGGATCACGTCGACGCCGGGCTGGGTCTCCTCGGGGAACAGCACACCGCAGTCGACGATCAGCAGCTTGCCGGCGTACTCGAAGACGGTCATGTTGCGGCCGATCTCTCCCAGACCGCCCAGGGCGACGACCCTCAGCCCTCCTGAGACCAGAGGAGGGGCGGGTTTCAGATCAGGATGTGGATGGCTCATACGCTGACGCTACCGGAGAGTTACGGGGATGATCCATTACAGTGCGGGACTCCGGCCTCCTTACGGCCCACGCGAGGGGAAGAGGACTCGGGACCGTCCACGTCGAAGCCGCTGGTGATGAGGCGCTGGGGGCGCGCTCGGCCGAGGCATCACGACAGGCCTCAGCACTCGGGCCCGGGCGCGTGACCCTGTGCGGCCAGGTCGACGCCGATCGCGGTACCGCCCCTGTCGGCTCCGCGCGCCAGCACCTCGCAACGTGTCGCCCAGAGCCTGGCAGCGGCCGTCGCGGGGCTTGAGCCGATGGAGGGCTTTCTCCACCTCGACAGCACGTATCCCCTGGGGGCGTTCCACGGGGATACGTGCTCGGGAGTGTGTGAGCACGGTGCTGTCCAGGGTGATGCCTCGGCTGTTCAGCAGAGACGGACGCACGCCGGCGATCGCTACGCGGCCGGCTGTCTCAATGCGCGCGTTCACATCGGAAGGCGCAAATCTACCCTCACGAGAGGGTAGTGTGGAGTCGGTGGCGGCCTACGCGGCTGGTTCCGCCGGGGGAGCTGCGTTCGAGGCGGAGGCGGTCGTGGGGTGAGCGGCATCCCTCGGCGTCATCGATGCCGGTCACATGCCCGTAGGGGGTGAACGGTAGGAATCGGTGCGGGGAACTGCATCCAGCCCCAAGAGGTCGTGCCGTCAGGAGCTCTGGGCATCGAGCCTGCGGCGCAGTGTGGCGGCGAAGTCCTCCGCGGCCATGAGCTGGGCGCGCAGCGTCTCGCAGCGTGCGTCGGCCACCTTGCGGTACGAGTCCAGCCGCTCGTGCAGACGCTCCCGCTCCTCGGCCGTGGGTGCGTCGTCCGCTGCGATGCGGTCGACGATCTCCAGGAGGTCCCGCATCTCCTCCAGCGAGAAGTCCAGCGGCTTCATGCGGCGGATCACCATCAGGCGGCCGATGTCCGTCTCGGTGTACAGACGGAAACCTCCCTTGCTGCGGGCGGAGGGGATGACCAGACCGACTTCCTCGTAGTGCCGGATCGTGCGGAGCGACAAGCCGGTCCGCTCAGCCACCTCGCCGATCTGCATCTGCCGCTCTGCCATCTCCGCGCCTGCCTCCTCTGTAACCGGCTGCCCTTCGAACGTTCGAAGAGCAGTCAGCATACGTGTCCGGAATCACATGATCCTCAGACGTATTTACCTGCGTTTCACAAGCCGCAACTCGCACTCTGCCCTCACGTCAGGGTACGATTTGCGCAGAGCTGAGACCGCTGGGCAGACCTCGCTGTCGCTTGAGCCCCGGCCAGGGCCTCACAGGCTTATCGGGCAATGATGCCCGACTGTCAGCCACGAAGGCTGCCACCCGATCCGGCAGAGCCCCATCGACGCTGGGCTGCCGGGATTCCGCCCTCTGTGCGGAGTCGAGAACGATGCGTGCGTGTCCAGACTGGTGGATGTGTGCGCCCGAACAGAAACGGTTGCATGTCTACACCGCTGTCCGCGGCTCCCAAGCTGCGTATGTCCAGGCCGGACTGGCTCGCCTCCCCGAAGGTCTTCCGTACCGAGGTGCTGGCGGGCCTCGTGGTGGCTCTGGCGCTGATCCCCGAGGCGATCTCCTTCTCGATCATCGCGGGTGTCGACCCGGCAATCGGCCTCTTCGCCTCCTTCACGATGGCCGTGGTCATCTCGATCGTGGGCGGCCGCAAGGCCATGATCTCCGCCGCCACCGGCGCCATAGCCCTGGTCATCGCACCCTTGAACCACCAGTACGGGCTCAGTTACCTGATCGCCGCCGTCATCCTCGGCGGCCTGATGCAGGTGGCTCTGGGCGCGCTCGGGGTCGCCAAGCTGATGCGGTTCGTGCCGCGCAGCGTGATGGTCGGCTTCGTCAACGCCCTCGCCATCCTGATCTTCATGGCGCAGGTCCCGGAGATGCGGGACGTTCCGTGGGCCGTCTACCCGCTGATCATCGGCGGTCTGGCCCTCATGGTGTTCTTCCCGAAGATCACCACGGTGATTCCCGCGCCCCTGGTCGCCATCGTCACGCTGACCGTGATCACCGTCGCCGCCGGCATCGCCGTTCCCAACGTCGGTGACAAGGGCGATCTCCCGTCCTCACTGCCGGTCCCCGGTCTGCCCGACGTGCCGTTCACCATGGACACCCTGACCACCATCGCCCCCTATGCCTTCGCGTTCGCGCTGGTGGGGCTGATGGAGTCGCTGATGACCGCGAAGCTCGTCGACGACATCACCGACACCCACTCGAACAAGACCCGTGAGTCCATCGGCCAGGGCATCGCCAACGTCGTGACCGGGTTCTTCGGCGGCATGGGCGGCTGCGCCATGATCGGCCAGACCATGATCAACGTGAAGACCTCCGGAGCGCGGACCCGCCTGTCCACCTTCCTCGCCGGTACCTTCCTGATGGTCCTGTGCATCGCGTTCGGCCCGGTCGTCTCGGACATCCCGATGGCCGCTCTCGTCGCGGTGATGATCCTGGTCTCCTTCGCCACCTTCGACTGGCATTCCATCCAGCCCAAGACGCTCCAGCGCATGCCGGTCGGCGAGACCGCCGTCATGGTCGTCACCGTCGCCGCGGTGGTCGCCACCCACAACCTCGCCATCGGCGTCGTTCTCGGCTGCATCACCGCGATGGTGATCTTCGCGAAGCGGGTCGCCCACATCGCCGAGGTCTCCGGGGTCCTCGACCCGGACGGCAACCAGGTCGTCTACGCGGTCACCGGCGAGCTGTTCTTCGCCTCCTCCAACGACCTCGTCTACCAGTTCAACTACAAGGACGACCCCGACGACGTGATCATCGACCTCACCGATGCCCACATCTGGGACGCCTCCTCCGTCGCAGCCCTCGACGCCATCGAGACCAAATACGCCCAGCGCGGCAAGAAGGTCACGATCATCGGCCTGAACAAGGCCAGCGCCGAAATGCACGGCAAGCTCGCCGGCCGGCTCACCGCCGGCCACTGAGAAGACCGACAAGCCGCCCCTGACCGCCCCGGCAACGGACCGCGGGCAGGGGCGGCTTTGCCGTGCGAGGACTTGCGCCAGGCGCGCCGCGCCGTCCGCGAACCGCACACGGCCTCCGTGAGGCAGTCGCCGGCCTCCGTGTCGCAGTCGCCGGTCCGGGCATCGAAGGGCGTGCCGTCGCCACGGCCACCGGCGGGCGGCTGCCCGGGCACAGCGCGCCCGGCCCACCCGCCGTCGAGGCCGAGGCGGGGCTGCGCTGTCTGACCGGCCGGACAGGGCAGTCGTACCGTTCGGCGAGCCCTGTGACCACTTCCCGTAGCACGGTCGCGTTGTTGCGCGGCGCGGTGTCCGGGTGGACGAGCCTCCACTCCTTCCGGCCGGGCCGGAACCCCGCCGACACCGTACCGGCCGATGCGCCCCGGGCCTACGGCACTCCACTGTCCCGGGGACCGCGGCCGCCGCACCGCAGCGGTGGTGTCACGTGATGGTCGTTAGCCCGCCCGGGGTGCCTGGGGCACGAGCTCGGCGCTGCGGCGGTGCGCCCCGTGGACCGACGGCCCCCGTACGGCCATGTTGCTGACACCGAGTCGATCCGCGCGGCACCGGCTGGAGGTGAAGGAGACCCGCGATGGGTGGGTGGGCTGTGCATCCGCGGTGAGTGGCCATCGGCGGCGTGAGGTGGCAGGCCCCTGCGGTGACGCCGCCGTCGAGGCGGCCTCCGAGGAGGACCGTGCTGTGCGCGGCGCCTGGCGTGCCTTGCCGACGAAGAGCGGGCGGGCGCGCCCGGTGCCGCGCCCGTCTCCCGTTCCGCGTGTGCACGTTCCTGCTGAGCGGCAAGGAGGAGGCGCTCCGCACCGAGTCCGTCGGGGGAGTGCCGGGCCCTGGTCGTGGGTCCCGCCGTCGCCTGGGCGTACGCGCCGCCACCCCTCGGACCCGGCGTGACCATGCGCCTGGCCGCCGTCGGGCCGCCGCCCTGATCGAAGAATGACCCGGCCTCCGGCGCACCGGAGGCCGCACCATTACCGTTCTGGCAGGAAAGGAGCCGACCATGTCGGCCGTAGGAGGCAAGGGCCCTGTGCCCGACACGGACGATCCGCAGGTTGAGCCCGGTACGGAAGGGGCGGGCTCGCTCAAGCCGATGGTCTTCTACGGGTCCGCGACGCTCATCCTGGCCATCTCGATCTGGGCGATTGTCACCCCCTCCGGCGCCGAGAAGGTCATCGGCGTGGTGGTCGACAAGATCTCCGGCTGGTTCGGCTGGTACTACTTCCTCGCCGCGACCCTGTACCTCGTGTTCGTCGTCTTCATCGGGGTGTCGAAGTACGGCACGATCAAGCTCGGCCCCAAGCACTACAAGCCCGACTACGGGCTTTTCGCCTGGGCGGCGATGCTGTTCGCCGCGGGCATCGGCATCGACCTGATGTTCTTCTCCGTCGCCGGACCGGTGAGCCACTACCTGGTGCCGCCGGAAGGGGACCCCGAGTCACTGGAGGCGGCCCGGCAGGCCGTGGTGTGGACGCTGTTCCACTACGGCATCACCGGCTGGGCCATGTACGCGCTGATGGGCATGGCGCTCGCCTACTTCGCCTTCCGTTACAAGCTGCCGCTGGCCATCCGGTCCGCGATCTACCCGATCATCGGCCGTCGGATCCACGGGAGGATCGGTGACGCCGTCGACCTGGCGGCCATCATCGGTACCGTCTTCGGAATCTCCGTGTCCCTCGGCATCGGCGTGGTGCAGCTGAACTACGGGCTCAAGGTCCTCTTCGGCGTGCCTGAGGGGCTGCCCGCGCAGATCGGGCTCATCGCCCTCGCCGTGGTGATGGCCACCGTTTCAGCGGCCGCCGGGGTCGACAAGGGCATCCGTCGGCTGTCGCAGCTCAACGTGCTCCTCGCCGTACTGCTGATGTTCTACATCCTGGTGGTCGGCGAACCGTTCCGGCTGCTCAACGCCCTGGTTCAGAACGTCGGCGACTACCTCAGCGGATTTCCGTCGATGACGCTGAACACCTTCGCCTACGACCAGCCGACCGAATGGCTGGACGCCTGGACGCTGTTCTTCTGGGCCTGGTGGATCGCCTGGGCGCCGTTCGTCGGGCTGTTCCTCGCTCGGATCTCGCGAGGCCGCACGTTGCGTCAGTTCGTCGCCGCGACCCTGATCATCCCGTTTCTCTTCACCGGCCTCTTCCTGGCCGTCTTCGGCAACAGCGCACTGTTCGTGGTGCGCGACGGCAACTCCGCTTTCGGGGAGACCGCACTCAACTCCCCCGAGCAGGCCTTCTACGGCCTGCTGGAGCAGTATCCCGGGGAGATGTTCAGCGCGGGACTCGCGACCTTCGTAGGGCTGCTTCTCTACGTCACCTCCGCCGACTCCGGAGCCCTCGTCATGGGCAACCTCAGCTCTCACCTCCCGACACCGGTGACCGACGCGCGGACCTGGCTCCGCGTGTTCTGGGCGGTGACGACAGGCCTGCTCACCCTCGCCATGCTCCTGGTGGGCGGAGTGCAGGCTCTCACCGACGCCACGATCATCATGGGGCTGCCCTTCTCGTTCGTGATGTTCCTGATCATGGCGGGGCTCTACCTCGCGCTACGCTCCGACCGGATGCGCGAGGAGGCGCTGACCACCACCCTGCCGGGGTCCCTCTCCGGCCGGACAACGCAACAGGGGCCTTCCGGGGCGCGGAACTGGCGGCAGCGGCTGTCGCGGGCGATGTCGTTCCCGGGCAGGCGGGCAGCCACCAGATTCGTGGAGGACGTCTGCCGGCCGGCGTTCGAGGAAGTCGCTCAGGAACTGCGGGAGCAGGGTGTGGAGGCGGAAATCCTCTCCGGCACCGACGAGGAGAACGGCCTCCCGCACGTCGGCCTCGCCGTACCGATCGGCCCGAAGGACCAGTTCGTCTATCGGGTCTGGCCCGTCGAACGGCCGACACCGGGATTCGCCACCCGGTCGGTCAGCACCCACGACAACTACGTGCGCTTCGAGGTCCAGCTGGCCGAGGGCAATCAGGGTTACGACGTCATGGGCTACACCAGAGAGCAGCTCATCGGCGACACCCTCGACCAGTACGAGCGGCATCTGGAGTTCCTGCGGCTCCACCACGAGGCGACGTCGGGGTCGGCTCTCCCCGATCACCGCCCTGACGCCCCGGACGCTGACCAGTCGGTGTAGCGGTCGGTGCAGCAGTCGGACCTCGGCCCGGTGGCCGGGGTCGGTGTCCGGTCGGTCTCGGTGGATGGACGACCCTCTCTACGAGGTGAACCACTGCCGAGACCCTGTCCGGCCCCCTTCCTCAGGGCTCACCCTGTCCTGCTGACCGAAGAGCAGTGTGTTGTGCCTGTCATCTGCCGGGCCCTGTCACGGCGATTTCGAGGGCACTTCACGCTAACGTGCCATCAGTTTCGTTCGTAGTGCCAAGAGAAGACCCGAGGAATTGCATATGGCAGAGCAGCCACGTGAGCAATGGGGCACACGCGCTGGTTTCCTGCTGGCCGCCATTGGTTCGGCCGTCGGGCTCGGCAATATCTGGCGGTTCCCCGCCATCGCCTACGAGAACGGTGGTGGCGCCTTTCTGCTGCCGTACCTCATCGCGCTCCTTTCGGCGGGCATCCCCCTGCTGATCATGGAGTACGCCATCGGGCGCAAGTACCGCATGTCACCCCCCGCCGCTCTGCGCAGGATGGCCCGGCCGGCCGAGGTCATCGGATGGTGGCAGGTCGCGATCTCCTTCGTGATCGCCACCTACTACGCCGTCATCATCGCCTGGGCCGTGCGCTATGTGGGATTCTCCGCCGGTCAGCAGTGGGGTGATGACCCGGAGGCATTCCTCTTCGGTGATTTCCTGCGGGCACCGGATTCACCGGGATTCCTGGACGGCTATGTACCGGGCGTGTTCTGGCCGCTGATCATCGTTTGGGTGGTGGTGCTGGTCGTCCTGGCGTTCGGTATCCGGCGAGGCATCGAACGCGCCAACAAGATCTTCATTCCGTTGCTGTTCGTCCTGTTCGCCGCGCTGGTGATCAGGGCGCTCACGCTGGACGGTGCGGCCACCGGACTGGACGCGCTCTTCACGCCGAACTGGTCGGAGCTCGGCAACGGCAGTGTCTGGGTCGCCGCATACGGGCAGATCTTCTTCTCCCTGTCCATCGGCTTCGGCATCATGGTGACGTACGCGTCGTACCTGGGCCGTCGGGCCGACCTGACGGGCTCCGCGATGGTGGCGGGCTTCGCCAACAGCTCGTTCGAGATCCTCGCGGGCATCGGCGTCTTCTCGACCTTGGGCTATCTGGCGGTCGCCTCGGGGGTCGGCGTCGACGAAGTCGCAGGCGCGGGCATCGGTCTGGCGTTCGTCGCCTTCCCCGCGGTGATCTCGGAGATGCCGCTCGGCGGCCTCTTCGGTGTGCTGTTCTTCAGCTCCCTGGTGATCGCGGGACTCTCCTCGCTGATCTCCATCGTGCAGGTGGTCGTCTCGGCCGTGCAGGACCGGACCGGCATGCGGCGCAGGCCCGCGGTCCTGGGCATCGGCGGTCTGGTCGCGCTGGTGTCGATCCTGCTGTTCCCGACCGAGTCCGGTATCTATCTGCTCGACGCGTCCGACCACTTCATCAACCAGTACGGCATCGCGCTGGCAGCTCTGGTCGGGCTGATCGTGATCGTCTGGGTGCTGCGGCAGCTGCCCAGCCTGCAGCGGAACGCCGACGCCACCTCCGCCATCCGGCTCGGCCACTGGTGGCGCATCTGCCTCGGTGTCATCACGCCGCTCGTGCTCGGCTGGATGATGGTCGACAGCCTGCGGACCGAGTTCGACGAGAACTACGAGGGCTATTCGACCGGGTTCCTGCTCGCCGCGGGCTGGAGCGTCGCCATCGGAGCACTGCTGGTCGGGGTGATCCTCTCTCTGATTCCGTGGCCGGCCGGTGGCGAGGACATCGACCTGGACATGGAGTCGCCCGCCGACCGGAAGGACCGCTGATGTCTGCCAGCGCGATCGTCATGATGGTCATCGCCATGCTCATCGTCTGGGGTGGGCTGATCACCGCCATCCTCCGGCTGAGGAGCCACCCGGAGCCCCCGGAACCGATGCCGCCCGGTACGCACCCGGCCGAGTGAGCGAGCCCGGTCCCCGCCTGGTTCCGCAGTGGACCGGCTGCGACCCGTCGTCGCCCCGGAGGCCGGTCCGTTCGCCAGTCCCTCCTGGCCCCGGTGGGCAGGAGGGACTGGGCGCACTCGCGCTCAGGTAGAGGCAGACGCGGGCAGCGACATCAGCCCCCCGGGGCCGTGTCCTTGCCGTACTCACAGGGGCGGGTCCGGATACTGGGCACATGCCCAGCCAACTCCGCGACAGGGTCCTGCCGGCCCGGCAGCGCCGCGGCCTGGAAGATCTCCAGCAGGACCTGGATCCGTCGTCGGGAGACGTCCAGGCGAAGCGCTCGGCCTTCTGGACCATGCTCACGCTGTCGTCCGTCATCGCCGCGGGCGGGATCCTGACGGACTCCACGGCCACCGTCATCGGTGCGATGATCATCGCACCGCTGTCCACGCCGATCATGGGTATCGCCCTCGGCGCCGTACAGCGCCGTCGCACCACGGCCGTCACCTTCGTCACGCTCGGGTGTCTGCTGGTGATCCTGACAGGCGCGGTGGCCTCGCTCGTCGTACCCCAATCGTACGACCTCCTGACGAACAGCCAGATCTCCGGCCGGACATCTCCAGGGCTCCTGGACCTGATCGCCGCGGTGGCAACCGGCTTCGCCGGCGCCGTGGCGCTGTCCCGCAAGGACGTCGCCGCCGTCCTGCCGGGAGTGGCCATCGCCATCTCCCTCGTTCCGCCCCTCGTGGTCACCGGTGTCTGCGCGGGCCAGGCGCAGTGGTGGCTCTCCCTGGGCGCACTGGTGCTCTTCATGTCCAACCTTCTCGCCCTCGTCTTCGCCGGCATGATCGTCTTCGCTTCCCTGGGATACGCCCGGGCGGCCGGGCAGCGCGCGGAGCGGGCGCCGCGCCGCGCCTACCTCATGCTCGGACTGCTCTTCCTGGCCGTACTGCTCCCCCTGGGAGCCAACACCGTTACCACTGTGCTGCTCACCACCTGGACGGCCCGGACCAAGGAATCCGCGGAGCGGTGGCTGTCGAAGAGCCCGGGCGCGATGGTCACCAGCGTCGATGCCCGGTCCAGAACTCTGTACGTCCATGTCCGGGGCCCCAGCGACCTGCCTCCGATCGAGATTCTGCTCAGCGACCTCGAAGGGAGAATCCCCGATGGCATCCCCATCGTGGTCGACACCACACGAGGCCGACAGATCACCGCGGGGAAGGTCGGGGGCTGAGGCCGCTGAAGCCGCGTGTTCCTGGACACGACGAGGGCCCTGAGGCCGCGTGGTCCCGGACGCGGTGAGGACGCTGAAGTCTTGGGCGCGGAGCCCCTGCCGCTCGACGTCGCCGGCGACGACGCCCCCGGCCCGGCCGCCGTGGTGGCTGCGGTACGGACGTTTCGCGGCTGACGGGTTCGGAGGGGGCGGGGCGGAGAGGCCGGTCGGGGCGTCGGGGGAGGGGCGCGGCTACCATCCCCTGTGACCGAAACAACCGAACCGCCTGTACGCCGCACCCGGATACTCGCCGACCTCACCCCGCTGCGGGTCTCGCCGGACTACCGGCGGCTCTGGTTCGGGAACACCGTCTCCTGGGTCGGGCAGGGCATGACGGCGCTTGCGGTCTCGCTCCAGGTCTACGACATCACCGGGTCCGCGTTCTCCGTCGGGCTCATCGGGTTCTGCTCGCTGGTGCCGCTCATCGTGTTCGGGCTGTACGGCGGGGCCGTCGCCGACACCGTGGACCGGCGCAAGCTGGGTCTTCTCAGTGCCGCCGGGTCGTTCGTCCTGGCCCTCGTGCTGGTGGGTGCCACGGCCGCCGGGGTCGAGAACGTCGGCCTGCTGTACGCGGTGGTCGCCCTCCAGGCCGTGTGCTTCGCGCTCAACGCGCCCGCCCGCTCCTCGATGATCGCCCGGCTGCTCCCGGCCGAACAGCTGCCCGCCGCCAACGCGCTGAACTCCATGACCAGCACCACGGGCGCGCTCGTCGGGCCGATGCTGGGCGGGCTCATCGTCGGCTGGTGGGGGTACCACGCCGCGTACACCGTGGAAGCCGTCTGCTTCACCGCCTCCCTGTACGCCATGTGGAGGCTCCCCTCGATGCTGCCCGACCGGCAGGAGGGCGGGACGGGCAAGCGGGCCTCCGTACGGGACGGGCTGCGGTTCCTCGGGACCCGGCCGAACCTGCGGATGACCTTCTTCACCGACCTGTGCGCCATGGTCCTCGCCCACCCCCGCGCCCTCTTCCCGGTCATCGCCGTTCTCTGGTACGGGGGTGACGCGCGGACCACCGGAATGCTCGTCGCCGCCCCGGCCCTCGGTGCGCTCCTCGGCGGGGTGTTCTCCGGCTGGCTCGGCCGCATCCGGCGGCACGGGCTCGCGGTCCTGCTGGCCGTCGCCTCCTGGGGCACCGCCATCGCCGTCTTCGGCCTCACCCGGAACCTCTGGCTCGGGTTGCTCTTCCTGGCGCTCGCCGGGTGCGCCGACACCGTCTCCATGGTCTTCCGCAACACGATGCTCCAGGCGGCCGTCCCCGACGAGATGCGCGGCCGCCTCCAGGGCGTGTTCATCGTCGTCGTCGCGGGCGGGCCCCGGCTCGGGGACTTCCTGGCCGGTTCGGTCGCCGACCTCGCCTCGCCCGCCGTCGCCGTCACCGGCGGCGGCATCGCGTGCGTGGTCGCCGTGGCCCTGCTCGCGTCGAAGTGGCGTGCCTTCGCCCGTTACGACGCCCGCGACCCGAAGCCGTGACCGAGGCCTTCCCTCAGCCGACGACCGAGCGGGCCACCCCCAGCTCCAGCAGGTCCTGCGGGCGCAGCCACAGCTGGTCGGCCGTGGCGCCCGTCTCCGACGGCGGCCGCTTGAGGATCGCCGCCGCCAGCTCCGGGGCGATGACGGAGAAGTAACTGTCCGCCGTGACGTGGGTGTTGTCCGGCGCCGCGAGCGCCAGCGCCCCGCCCGAGCCGCCCTCGCCGATCACCAGCGTCGTCACCGGGACCCGGGCCGCCGCGATCGCCGCGAAGGTGTCCGCGATGGCCGCGCCCGCACCCGCCCGTTCCGCCTCCGCGTCGTTGGCGGCGCCCGGGGTGTCGACCAGCGTGAGGACGGGGACGCCGAGCCGGTCCGCGAGCCGGATCGTCCGGGCCGCCGTACGGTATCCGGCCGGGCGGGTCGGGGTCCCGCACTGGGCGACGTACGCGACCGGCTGCCCGTCCGCGCGCAGCCCGAAGCCGCACAGCAGCCCCGGGTCGCTGCCGCCGCACCGGTCCCCGTGCAGGGGGAGCCGTACGGCGAAGTAGTCCGCCAAGTACGCCTCCGCGCGCGGGCGCTGTGTGGCGCGGGCCCGCTCCACCGCCTCCCGGCCGGTCTCCGGAAGCCGGGTCGCCGACAGCGCGCGAGGCACTGGGGCGACGGGCAGCGCCCCGTGCGGGCCGGTGCCGGACGGCCGGGGTGCGCTGGACGTGGCGGGCGGCCAGGGTGCGCCGGGTGCACCCGACGCACCTGGCGCCGGAAGTGAACCGGGCGCCCCGTGCGGGCCCAGCGCGGTCAGCCACTGTGCCACCGTGCGCGCCAGCTCCCCGGCAGGGACCACCGCGTCCACCTGGCCCGCCGCGAACTGCCCCTCGGCGCTGTACGCGTACGGCTCCGCTTCCGGCGGCCGTACCCGGGAACCCGCGAAGCCGACCTGCGCGCCGGGCAGCGCCAGGATCACGTCCGAGCCCGCTCCCACGGTGGCCCAGCCGCCGCCGGTCGTCGGGTCGCGGACCACCGCGACCTGCGGGAGGCCGGACGCGCGCAGCCGGGTGGCTGCGGCGGCCACCCGCTGGAGCTGGGTGAGCGCGACCATGCCCTCCTGCATCCGGCTGCCTCCGGTGGCGACCAGTGAGACCAGCGGGAGGCGCCGGGTCAGGGCCAGGTCGTACGCGGCCTCCAGCCGGTCTCCCGTCAGCCGGCCCAACGAGCCGCCCAGGAAGCCGAACTCGAAGGAGAGGAGCACGCACCGCCGGCCGCCGACGGCCCCGGTCCCGTACACCACGGACTCGCTCTCGCCGGTCCGTTCCGCCGCCCGCTCCCGTGCCGCGTCGTACCCCGCCCAGCCGAGCGGTCCGTCGGCGGGCAGGGTGCGCGGCGCCGGGCGGTGCTCGGTGAAGCCCGTCGCGCCGGTCAGCAGGGCGATCGTCTCCCGGGCCGTCATCCGGGCGGGGGAGGGGGTGGTGTCGGCGGAGTCACTGGACATGGAGCGACCTCTTCATGATCTTCCCCAGGTCGTTGCGGGGCAGGGCGTCCAGGTAGTGCACGGTACGCGGGCGCTTGTGGGGGGCCAGCTGGGCGGCCACGTGGTTCGCCAACTCCTCTGTGGTGGGCGGGGATTCGGGGCTCGTCGTCACCACCCACGCCACGACCCGCTCGCCGAGGTCCGGATCCGCCTCGCCGGTGACGGCGGCCTCGCGGACCCCGGGGTGGGCGAGGAGCGCGTTCTCGATCTCGCCCGCGCCGATCTTGTAGCCGCCGCTCTTGATCAGGTCGGTGGCCCTGCGCCCGACGATGCGCACGTACCCGTCCTCGTCCACCGTGCCGACGTCACCCGTGCGGAACCAGCCGTCCGCCGTGTGCGCGGCGGCCGTGGCGTCGGGCCGGTTCAGATAGCCGGTGAACAGGTTCGGGCCCCGGACCTGGATCTCGCCGATCGCCTCCGGCCCCTCCAGTACCGTGCCGTCCTCCTCCACCAGGCGCAGCTCCACCCCGGCGAGCGGCGGGCCGACCGTGCCGGGGCGCGGGGCGCCGTCCGCCCGGATTCCCGTGTTCATCAGGGTCTCCGTCATGCCGTACCGCTCGATCACCCGCCGCCCGGTCGCCGCCGCGATGCGTTCGTGGTCGTGCACGGGCAGCGCCGCCGAACCGGAGACCAGCAGCCGCGCCCCCGACAGGGCTTCGGCCAGCGCGTCCCGCTCGCCGCTGCCCGTCGGGGCGTCCAGCGTCTCGGCGAGCCGGTGGTACATCGTCGGTACGCCGAAGAGCATCGTGCCCCCGGAGCCCAGCTCACGGGCCACGCCGCCGGGTGAGAACTTCCCCAGGTGGCGCACGGAGCCGCCGCGCCGCAGCGGGCCCAGAACGCCCAGGATCAGCCCGTGTACGTGGAACAGCGGCAGCGCGTGGACCAGGACGTCGTCGCCGGTCCAGCCCCAGGCGTCCTCCAGCGCGTCGAGTGACGCGGCGATCGCCCGGCGGGGGAGGACGGCGCCCTTGGGCGGGCCGGTGGTACCGGAGGTGTACACGATCAGGGCGGGGGCCTCGGGCGCGCCCTCGCCCGGCGCGTAGCCGTCCGTGCCCTCGTCCGTGCCCTCGGACGCCCGCTCGGACGCCCGCGCGTCGACCGTCACCCGTCGCGGCTTCTCCAGCGCGGGCGGCAGCTCGTCGTCCGGTCCCGCCAGCACCGCCGTGGGCTCGCTGTCGGCCAGGATGTGCGCCAACTCGCGCTCGCCCGTACGGGGGTTGAGCGGCACGGCCGGTACCCCGGCCCGCAGCGCCGCCACCACCGCGATCACCGTCTCCGGCGTCGGTGTGGCCCAGACGGCGACCCGGCCCGCGTCCGCGATCCGGGCGGCGAGGGCGGTGGAGGCCTCGGCGAGTCGGCCGTAGGTCAGGGAGAGGTCACCGAAGCGGACGGCCTCCCGGGAGGCCGCCGGGCCGGTGGGGGACTGGAGTGCGGGAAGAAGGGGGGTCACGCCGGGAAGCCTAGGGCTTCGGGGCGGGGCCCGCCGGGTGATGCTCGCCTCATTGCCGCATGGGGCGCCGAAGTCACGGCGGCGGCACGGCCTGGACAACTGGTTCTGCGTCGCCGGTTCGCAAAAGGCCTGCTTGACAAGGAAGTTGAGTTGCCTCTGGGGGGGAGAGGTGCCTGCGCCTGTGCATTTGTGAGCCCGTGCTTCGTCGCAGTCGTCGCGTGCCCGCACGCCCGCACATCCGCTGTCTGCGGACGAACATCGGCTTCGTCCCCTGCCTGTCGTCAGCGCGCCCGCCGGGGTCCGGCCGGGCGACCCGACCGGCACCGGCACCGGCACCGGATATTCCATCGGGGCGAGCCAGGCCCCCTCGGCCGATATCGCCGCAACCTGGGACAATCGTGGTATGGATCGGCTGGACAGGGAAATCCTCGGCATTCTCCAGGAGGACGCGCGGATCTCGTACCGGGATCTGGGCGTACGGGTGGGGCTCAGCGCCAACGCGGCGGGCGACCGTGTCCGCCGGATGCGCCGCGACGGGGTGATCCGCGGCTTCACCGTCATCGTCGACCCGGCCGCCGACACCCGATCGGGCCTGGTGGTCTTCATCGATGTGACGCTGCGCCTCGACACGACGAACGAGGAGTTCGAACGCTCGGTGCTGATGCTGCCCGGGATCACCGAAGTGGTGCATGTGACGGGCGGCCACGACTACCTCGTACGGGCCACCGCCGCCGACCCCGGAGCGCTGGACTCCCTGCTGCGCCGGCTGAAGCGGGAGGCGGGCGTCGCCCACTCCACCACCCGGATCGCGCTGCGGGCGGCCCCGAAGCACTGACCGGCGGGCTCCTCGTCTCAGAGCGGCGCCTGCCAGGTCACCGTCGTCGACCGGCCGCCGTCCTCGCCGCGCCCGTCGTCCGCGACCACCAGCCGCACCCCGCTCCGCCCGTCCGGCAGCCGGACCGTGGCGTCCACCTCCACCTCGATGGCCGAGACGCCGGGCCTGCGGTGCGCGGCGGCCAGTGCCCCGCGCAGCGCCGCCAGCAGCTCCCGCCCCGTCTCCTCGCCCACCAGCGCGTCCACCGCCCCGCTGAACTGCACCGACGGCGGAAAGCCCAGCAGCGCCGCCGCGCCCCCGGTCTCCCGCAGCACCCGGCCCCGGAAGGTGCTCGGGGCCTCGGCGGGCGGCTGCTGGAGGGCGAAGATCGCGGTGCGGACCTCCTGGATGGTGGAGTCCAGCTCGTCCACGGCCCGGCCCAGCAGCTCGGCCGTCCCGTCGGCCGCCGGGTCGCCGGTCTCCTCCGGCGTGGCCCGACGACGGGTCGACTCCAGCATCATCTCGGTGGCGAAGAGCCGCTGGACCACGAGATCGTGCAGGTCACGGGCGATCCGGTCACGGTCCTCGTACACCGCGAGCTGCTCCCGGTCCGACTGTGCGTCCGCCAGCACCAGCGCCAGCGCGGCCTGCGAAGCGAACTGGGTCGCCAGCAGCCGGTCCACGTCCGTGTAGGGGGTGTCACCGCGCCGCCGGGGGAGGGCGAGGGTGCCGATGAGGCGCCCGCCGCTCTGGAGCGGCAGCATCATGCTGGGCCCGAAGCGGGAGCGTACGCCGGTGGTCATCCGGGGATCGGTGGCGGAGTCGTCGATGAAGACCGGTTCGCCGCCGAGCAACTGGACCAGCACGGGCGAGCCGGGCTCGATCACCGTACCGACGATGCCCGCCGGATCGTCCGGGGTCGAGGCGGTGACGATCTCCATCCCGCCCGCCTCCGTCGGCTGGAGGATCACCCCGGCCGAGGCGCCCGCGAGCACCCGGGCCCGCTCGGCGACCGTCATCAGCGCGTCGGCGGCGTCGGTGCCGGTCAGCAGGGCCGTGGTGACGGCGGCCGCCCCCTCGATCCAGCGTTCGCGCTGCCGGGCGCTCTCGTAGAGCCGGGCGTTGCCGATCGCGATGCCCGCCTGGGCGGCGAGGACCCGCAGCAGGGCCATGTCCGTGTCGGCGAAGGGCCCCGACCGTTCCCCGGAGAGGTGGAGATGGCCGAACACCTCGGTGTGCACCCGGATCGGGGCCCGGAGACAACCGCGCACCGGCGGACGGCCCGGCGCGGCCCCGGCCCCGGCGGCGGGCAGGGCGTCGGGGGGCAGCGGGCGCGGGTCCTCGGTCAGGATGCCCGGCGCGCCCGGCGTACCGAGCGGGAAGCGGTCGAGGCGCTGCCGCTCCGCCGCCGTCATCCCGGCGGTGTACAGCTCGCCGACCCCGTCCCGCTCCGGCTCCAGCACACTGAGCGCCCCCTGACGAGCCCCGGTCAGGGCGGTGGCGGTGTCCACGATCTGCTGGAGGGTGGCGCCCAGTTCGAGGTCGCTGCCGATGCTGAGGACGGACTCCAGGAGCATCGGCAGCCGCCCGGCCGCGGGCGGGCCGCCCTCTTCGGCCACGGGCCGCTCCGCCTCGTCGGTCATCCGCATCGTCCGTCCCACCGCCCGGCTTCCGCCCAAGGGCTCAGCCCGCCAGCGGATTGAGGACCATCGGCTGGATCTTGCCGTCGAGCATCGCGCCGAGGCCCAGGACCGAGCAGACGTCGGGGCGCTCCGCGATGTGCACCGGCATGCCGGTCGCGTCGCGCAGCATCTGGTCGAGGCCCGGGAGCAGCGCGGTGCCGCCGACCATCATGACCCCGCGCTCCGCCAGGTCGGCGACCAGGTCGGGCGGGCAGTCGCGGAGGACCTTGCCGACCCCGTCGAGCATCGCGGTGAGCGGGGTGTTGATGGCCTGCCGTACGGCGGCGGTGTCGACCTGCACCGTGCGGGCGAGGCCGGTCGCCACGTCGCGGCCGTGGATGTCGGCGAGGGCCGGGCCGGTGAGCTGGAGGCCGTTGCCGTGCAGCGCCAGTTGCAGCGGGCGCACGGACTGGCTCGGGAGGATCAGGGCGTGGCGCTGGCGCAGATGCTGGATCACCGCCTCGTCGATCGCGTTGCCGCCCACCGGAATGCGGACGGCGGTCACGATCGAGCCGAGCGAGAGCACCGCGATCTGGGTGGTGGCCGCACCGCACACCATGATCATGGTGGCGGTGGGCTGCTCGACCGGAAGCCCGCAGCCCACGGCCCCCGCGATCAGGGTGTCCACCAGCTCGACCCGGCGGGCGCCGAGCCCGACCAGGGTCTCCACCGTCGCGCGCTGGGCCAGCGGATCGGCGTCGTGCGGGGTGCAGGCGGCGGCGCGCAGCCGGGGCTTGCGGCGCAGCTGGCGGCGGAGCTTGTCGCCGAGCAGATGGCGCAGCATCCGCTGGGCCATCTCGATGTCGACGACGGTCCCGCCGGACACCGGGCGGGCCACCCGGATGTACTCGGGGGTGCGGCCGGTCATCTGCTCGGCGAGCGCGCCGACGGCGATGAGCGAACCGGTACGGGTGTTGACAGCGGCGACGCTCGGCTCGTCGACGACGAGTCCGAGGCCCTTGACGT
Source organism: Streptomyces sp. WZ.A104 (assembly GCF_002382885.1). GTDB lineage: Bacteria > Actinomycetota > Actinomycetes > Streptomycetales > Streptomycetaceae > Streptomyces. Next base: position 73,978 of record NZ_NWVL01000002.1, on the reverse strand, counting down.
ACACACGGGTCCTCGCGGCCCCGAGGTCGACGGCGACATGGCAACGCTGCAACTGCTCAAGGCTGACGGTCACGGCGAGTTCTCCCGAGAGCGCGGACGGGGGCCGGCGGCCGCCGGCTTCTCCCTGCATGGTCCCGCCGTCCGGCCCGTCGCGCGCGCTGGGATGCGCCGTCGGAGGTGCAGGGGCTGACGGCCCGCCAGATTCGGGGGTGTCCGGTCGGCTCAGCCCGGAAGCAGCCGCTGGAACAGGCCCCAGGTGAACTCGGCGACGTAACGCTCCCCGCTGCCCGGGTCGGTGACGGCCAGCGCCCACCGGGTCGGCGCGCTGCCCTCCATCGGCCGTGCCGGGGGAAAGGCCCGGGCCACCTCGTCCACGGTGCACGACCAGGGGCGCAGTGCCGTTACGGAGGTGAGTTCCGGGCCCGCCGTGCCCGGGGCCCGTACCAGCCACTCGTTCCACACGGCTCCGCCCGGCCCGGCCGTCACCTCGAACCGCAGCTCCGGCCAGAGCGGCACCGGCCACAGCAGCGCCTCGCATTCCAGGTCCCCGACCCGGCGCCGCAGCGTCAGCTCCGGCTCCCCGAGAGCCGAGCGGTAGCGCCGCAGCGAGCCCCGCCCCCGCGGTGCGCGCACCATCGCCTGCCAGCGGCGGTTGGCCTCCCGCATCTCGGCGAGCGAGGCGCTCAGCTCCTGCCGGGCGTCCTCGACCAGGCCGGGCTGGTGATCGGCCATCCGGCGGAGCAGGACCAGCTGGAACTGGAGGGGGCCGAAGGGGGTGGGAGCGGTCATGTGGCCCATCCTCCCGTGTGTCAGGCGTATCGGACCGCCCGTCCCCGGAATCCGGTCTTCCTCACAGGATCCTCACCTGCGCGGCTTCCTTCGTTGATCCACGCACGTCTAGCCTGCGGGCGCCATGGATTACTGCCACCCGTGCCGACGGCATCTCAACGGAGCCCTGGCCTGCGCCGGGTGCGGGACTCCCGCCGAGGCGCTGGGCCCCTACGCCGTGCCCGGGCCCACCGCGTACGTACCGGACGAAACGGCCGCACCGTCGTCCGCACCCGTCGGCCGCCGCAGACGCACGCGCGGACGCGAGCACGAGCGCGGACGCGAGTCCGTGCGCGATACGGCCGCCACCGTGTGGCACCCGTCCGACGAGGCCGGTCATGCAGAGGTCGCTCACCGCCCTGCCGACCCCGTACGCGGACGGCGCCGCGAGGAGCGGCGTGGGCAGCGCCGCGCCGGGTCCGGTCGGGGGAGCCGGGGCAGCCACCGCCGACGCGGCCGGGCCGTGCTGCTCGCGGCCCTCGGGCTGCTGCTCGCGGCGGGCGTGCTGAGCCTGGCCGAACTGGCCCGGGAGCCCGGGCGCGACAACACCGCCGCCGACTACGTACGCGAGGCGCCGGGCGGTCCCACCGAGCCGGTGCCCGAGCCCCCGGCCATCGAAGAGCCCCGGGACCCGGGCCCGGTCGGCACCCGCACGGGGGCGACCGGGAATCCCGCTGCGGGCGCCTCACCGACGGGCGCCCCCGATGGCGCCCCCGCGAAGCCGCCGAGCCCCGAAGCGTCCCGGACGACTCCGCCCGCCGCCTCACCGGACCCCGAGGAGTCCGGTGCGCCCGAGCCGTCCGACAGCCCGCCCGCCGACTCGCCCGCCCCCGGCGAACCGGAGGAGCCGACGACGGCCCCCGCGTCCCCACCGCCCCCTCCGGCTGAGCCGACGCCCGCCCCCACGCCGTCCCCGACCTGCACCCGGTTCCTCTGGTGGTGCGTGTAGCGGCGCCGGGCGCCGTCAGCCGGTGGGCGGGGCCGGGCGGGCGTGATCAGGCGCCGGGGCCCGGCTCCTCGCCCAGCATCCGGCGCAGCAGGTCCCGCAGCACCGTGCGCTCGGTGCCGGAGAGCCCGGCCAGCGGCTCCCGGGCGAAGTCCAGCGCGTCCCGCAGCTCCCGGGCCGTACGCCTGCCCTGATCCGTCGCGGCGGCCAGCTTCACCCGCCGGTCGGCCGGATCGGGCCTGCGCTCGACCAGTCCCCGGGTCTCCAGCCGGTCGATGATCCCGGTCACGTTCGACGGCTCGCACTTCAGCTTGAGGGCGATCTTCCGCATCGGCAGGGGCTCCAGGGAGAGCAGCCCGAGCACCCGTGCCTGCGCCCCCGTGAGGGCGTGCTCGGCGGCGGCCCGGTCGTACTCCTCGTGGTAGCGCGCCACGACGGTGCCGATGAGCTCGACGACCTCAAGGGTCACGGTGTCTGTGCGGTTGGTCATGGAGAACAGCCTACCGAGTTACTTGACAACATGAAATATCCAGGAGCATGGTTGTTTCAGGTAATGAACCTTTTCCGGTGGGCCTTCCCCGTACCGGTAGACCTTCCCCGTAGTTTCCCCGTAGGACATTGAGGAGAACCCGAGCCCATGTCTGCTGCACTTCCCACGACCAGCCGCGAATGGCACCTCGTCGCCCGCCCGCACGGCTGGCCCAAGGCCGAGGACTTCGCGCTGCGTGAGGCCGCGGTCGCCGCTCCGGCCGAAGGGCGCATCCTCGTCCGCAACAAGCACTTCTCGGTCGACCCGTACATGCGAGGCCGGATGAACGACGTGAAGTCGTACACCCCGCCCTTCAAGCTCGGCCACCCCATGGACGGCGGCGCGGTCGGCGAGGTCATCGCCTCCAACGCCGAGGGCTTCGCCGTCGGCGACCACGTCCTGCACGGTCTCGGCTGGCGCGAGATCGCCGACCTGCCCGCGAAGCACGCGGTGAAGGTCGACGCCGACCTCGCCCCGCTCTCCGCCTACCTCGGCGTGCTCGGCATGCCCGGACTCACCGCCTACGCGGGCCTGTTCGAGGTGGCCTCCTTCAAGGAGGGCGACGCGGTCTTCGTCTCCGGCGCCGCCGGGGCCGTCGGCAGCCAGGTCGGCCAGCTCGCGAAGATCAAGGGCGCCTCCCGGGTCATCGGCTCGGCGGGCTCCGACGAGAAGGTCAAGCTCCTCGTGGAGGAGTACGGCTTCGACGCCGCGTTCAACTACAAGAACGGGCCCGTCCGCGACCAGCTCGCGGAAGCCGCCCCCGACGGCATCGACGTCTACTTCGACAACGTCGGCGGCGACCACCTCGAAGCCGCGATCGGCGCGCTCAACGTGCACGGCCGCGCCGCCATCTGCGGCATGATCGCCCAGTACAACGCCACCGAGCCGACCCCCGGCCCGCGCAACATGGCGCTGATCATCGGCAAGCGGCTGCGCATCCAGGGCCTGCTCGTCAGCGACCACGCCGACCTCCAGGGGCGGTTCGTCCAGGAGGTCGCGGGCTGGCTGGCCTCGGGCGAGCTGAAGTACCGCGAGACGACGGTCGAGGGCATCGAGAACGGCTACGACGCCTTCGTCGGCCTGCTGCGCGGCGAGAACACCGGCAAGATGATCGTCTCGCTCGCCTGACCCACGCCGGTACGGTCCGGCCCACGTCCGGTGCGGTGCGGTCCGGCCTACGTCCGGTGCGGCCCGATCCACGCCCGGTGTGGCCCGGCCCACGTCCCGTGTGGCCCGGCCCACGTCCCGTGCGGTCCGGCCCGCGCCCGGCCCGGGGATGTCACCCGTTAGGCTCATCCCCAGGCCGTCGCGATCGTGGGCGCGAGTCGCGGCGCACCAACCGGAGGAATCCTCACATCATGGCCATCCAGAAGATCGACGTCGCCTACACCGCCGTCGCCACCGCCGAGAACGGCCGCGACGGCCGCGTCTCCTCGGACGACGGTCAGCTCGACGTCGTCGTCAACCCGCCGAAGGCCCTCGGCGGCAGCGGCGCGGGCACCAACCCGGAACAGCTCTTCGCGGCCGGTTACAGCGCCTGCTTCCAGGGAGCGCTGGGTGTCGTCGCCCGCCAGGAGAACGCCGACATCTCCGGCTCGACGGTGACCGCCTCGGTCGGCATCGGCAAGAACGAGGCGGGCGGCTTCGGTCTGGAGGTCGCGATCACCGCCTCCATCCCGAACGTCGACCGGGCCACCGCCCAGGCGCTCGTGGAGAAGGCCCACCAGGTCTGCCCCTACTCGTCCGCCACCAGCGGAAACATCGAGGTCGGGCTCGCGGTCGCCTGACCGGCAGGAGCTTCGCACGAGGACCGCGCTCCTTCCCGGAGTGCGGTCCTCGTCCCGTTCCCGCACGCCAGTACGCTGACACCCATGAGTGATCTGGGGGCGGGTTTCGGTTATCTGGTGAAGGGGCAGCGCTGGGCTGTTCAGAACGGGCGCTGGCTCGGATTCGGCCTGTTGCCCGGACTCATCACCCTGGTCATCTACGCCGGGGCCCTCATCGGACTCGGTTACGGCGCCGACGACTTCGTCGCCTGGGCCACCCCGTTCGCCGACGCCTGGTCCTCGCCCTGGCAGGGACTGCTGCGCACCGGGCTGACCGCGCTCGTCTTCGTCCTCGGCCTGTTCCTCGCGGTGATCACGTTCACCGCCGTCACGCTCCTGCTCGGCCAGCCCTTCTACGACTCGCTGTCCGAGGAGGTCGACCGCGGCGAGGGCGGCGAGGTACCCGAGTCCGGGCTGCCGCTCTGGCGCGAGCTGTTGATCTCCGCCCGTGACTCCGTCCGCATCCTGCTGCGCGTCGCCCTGTACGGGATCGCCCTCTTCGCCTGCGGTTTCATCCCGGTCGTCGGGCAGACCGTCGTGCCCGCGATCGGCTTCTGCGTCTCCGGATACTTTCTGGCCCAGGAGCTGACCGGAGTGGCCCTCCAGCGCAGGGGGTTCGCCCTGAAGGAGCGGCTCGGGCTGCTGCGCCCCCGCAGGCTGCTGGTCCTGGGCTTCGGGGTCCCGCTCGCCCTCTCGTTCCTGGTCCCGTTCGTCGCGGTGTTCCTCATGCCGGGGGCCGTCGCCGGGGCCACCCTCCTCGTCCGCGACCTGGTCGACCCGGCGACGGAGCCGGCTCCCGCCCACTGACCCGCCAAGACGCCGCAACGTGCGTGAGCGGGCGGGACCGGGCGGGGCGGCCGGGCCCGCGCTCAGGCGCTGTGGACCTCCAGCGCGGTACGGACCGCCGACTCCAGCGCCCCCTCGATCCAGGCGGGCTTGACCGAGGTGTGGCAGCCCCCGAAGTGCAACGGCCCCTCGACCGTGCGGACATCGCCGAACAGCTCGGTGTGCTGACCGGGCAGGAGAACGGACGCCTCGCCGTACGCATACGGGTCACGCATCCAGGACTGGGTACGCCCGACACCCGTGTAGAAGACCTCGATGCGCTGCCCGTACACGTCCTGCATCCCGCCCAGAGCCCTCGGGTAGCGCTCGGCGTCGTCCAGGGAGTCCCACTTCAGCGCGTCGTCGGCCCAGCTGTACGAGGCGAGCACGACACCGCCCGTGCTGCCCTCGACCGGGTAGGAGGGCTGGAACATGAAGCGGTTGGCGTTGTCGGTCACCGAACCGCCGCCGATGACCCGGGCGGCCTCCGGCTGGTCCCGGGCCGTCGCCCGGCAGGCCGCGTAGTGCACCCGCTGGTCGGCCGGGATGTGCCCGTCCGGGACAGAGGGGTGCGAGCCGAGCAGTGAACCGTCCGCCGGGGCGCGGCCGAGCCGGTAGTCGTCGTAGAGCCCGGGGCGTACGGCGTCGAGCTGCTCCTTCCACTCCTCCTCGGACAACTCCCACCAGCGCAGGCCGAATTCGAGCAGCACCTTGGTCGCCGCGTCGTAGTGGATCTCGGTGACCGCCCGGCGCTTGCCGTACGACATGGCGGGCAGGACCGGGATGTGGCGCAGCCCCGAGAAGGGGACCGTGACGATGGCCCGGTCCCCGGTGAACGTCTCCCGCACCACCGGGGCGCCGCGCCCCTCGGATACGGTCTCGATGCTGACCCCGTCCGGCCCGTGGCTGATCCGGGTGGCCCGGCGGTCCAGCCGCACCAGGTCCTCGACCCGCTCGTACATCGCGTCCACCAGGGTGGCCGTACCGTCGGGCAGCTCGAAGAACGCGGTGTCGGGGCTGATCAGCGAGGCCCCGATGAAGCTGTGCACAAAGGCGAGATGGAGCCGTGAGGTCATGTTCTCGACCGTGCCGATGAGGTCGACGGTACGTTCGTCGAGCCCGGCCTCCTCGGTCAGGAAGCGGAACATCGACCAGTGCCCGTAGTCCCGGATCACCTCCGCCCAGCCCTTGACCAGCTCGGAGCCCTCCTTGCCCGTGATCTTCGCGCGTGCGGGGGCGAGGGCCTCCCGAACGATCTGTGAGGCGGGCTTGTCCTCGAACTCCGCCGGTACGCCGAAGGACCGGTTGACCGCCTGCGGCTTCTGCGCGTAGTCGGCGCGGCGGACCCGGACGCCGTTGACGTGGATCCAGGTGCGGCCCACGGGCTTGCCGTCGGCGTCCACATCGACCAGGTGGAAGCGGCGGCGCTTCAGGCCGAAGCTGTCGATCAGCTCCGTGACCAGCGGATGGCTGTCCGGGATGCGCATGGCGCCGGCCTCGGCGTACTGCTTCGGGTCGGCGAAGGCGGCCTCGGCGTTCTCGTGGCCGCCCTTGCGGAAGGTCTTGATCCGGCCGCCGACCCGGTTGCCGTTGGCCTCGATGACGGTGACCGTGTGCCCGGCCCGGCGCAGCAGGTGCGCGGCGGTCAGTCCGGCCGGACCCGCTCCGACGACGAGGACCTTCTTGCGGTCCTTGCCGGTGCGCGGCAGGCCCGAGCCGAGCAGGACATCGCGGTAGCCGGGCACCAGCGGCTCGTCGTTGTCGTCGTACACGAGGATGGCGCGAGCAACAGCCAGACAGGCGTCCCAGTCCGAGACGGGTGCGGGCGCGGGGGTCGCCGCGGCCGCACGGGCCGGTGCGACGCTCACCGCGGCCGCGGTGAGGGCGGCGGCGCCGGCGGCGGTCCCGGCGATCACCGAACGGCGGGACGGCAGGGCAGGCGAGGGTTCGGCAGGGGTGAAGTGCATGGTGATCACCCTGGCCCCCAGCGGGCGGTGCCGTCGCATGGAACGCGCCAGGACCCCGACGAATCACTCTCAGGGGGGCACTTGATGATCTTGGGTTGGCGGTTCTGCGGTACCCTGGTCAGCTCAAGTCGGCATTCTTCCCCGGTGACTTGGGCGACTTGGGTGACGCGGGCGGCTGAGCGCGCAACAGCGCCAGGAAGTCCGCGAACGCCTCCGGCATGTCCACCGCCTCCGGGTCCAGCAGCCACTGGTACTGGAGCCCGTCCATCACGGCCACCAGCAGCACCGCCGCCCGCTCCGGGCTCAGCCCGCCCGGCAGCGTCTCGCCGTACTCCGCGCGCAGTGTCGCCGCCATGGCGGCCCGGACCTGGGTGTAGCGGCGGGTGAAGAAGTCCCGGGCCGGGTGGTCCTCCGTCACGCTCTCGCCCAGCAGTGCCGAGAAGGTCTGCACGATCCCGGGGCGCATCGCGTTGTACTCCACCAGCGAGCCCAGCAGGTCCAGACGCCAGGAACCCTCCTCGCGGGGGCCGCCGCCGGTGTCCCAGCGGTCCCGGTCCGCCAGCACCGCGACCAGCAGCGCCTCCTTGGTCGGGAAGTAGTGCAGCAGCCCCTGCTGGCTCAGACCCACCCGCTCGGCGACCGCGCCCAGCGTCGCACCCCGGTAGCCGCGCTCGGCGATCACTTCGAGGGTGGCGTTCAGGATGCCGGCCCGCCGCTCCTCGCTCCTGGCCCGTGCCATCGCAGGCCCCTTCCGTGCCGCCGGCCCCACGCCGGAGCCCGTCAGCAGGACCGTACGTCATCACCCGGCCCCCGCACCCCGGTATCGTAACGAGAGTATAACGAAACCTACCGTGCTACCGGTCGCCGAGTCACCATGGAGACCACCATCGGGCTCGACCAGGAGGTACGGCCGTGGCAGCCGCGTCCAGCACCAGCAACTCCGATGCCCTCCGCCGGGAAGCCGTCGATGCGGCGCTCGCCGCCCTCTCCCTCGACGACAAGGCCCGCCTCCTGGCCGGTCAGGACCTGTGGTCGCTGCCCGCCCTGCCCGCGATCGGTCTGCGCTCGCTGGTGATGTCGGACGGCCCGATCGGAGTCCGGGGCGTGCGCTGGACCGCCGCCGACCCCTCGGTCGCGCTGCCCTCGCCCACCGCGCTCGCCGCCGCCTGGGACCCGGAGCTGGCCCGCCGCGCCGGTCGGCTGCTCGCCCAGGAGGCCCGCCGCAAGGGCGTCCACGTGCTGCTCGCCCCGACCGTCAACCTGCACCGCAGCCCGCTCGGCGGCCGCCACTTCGAGGCGTACAGCGAGGACCCGTACCTCACCGGCGAGATCGGCACCGGTTACGTCCGGGGAGTCCAGGACGGCGGAGTCGGCACCACCGTCAAGCACTTCGTCGCCAACGACGCCGAGACCGACCGCTTCACCGTCAACAACGTCGTCGCCCCGCGCCCCCTGCGCGAGCTCTACCTCGCCCCCTTCGAGCGGATCGTCAGAAACGCCCACCCCTGGGGCGTCATGGCCGCCTACAACCAGGTCAACGGCTCGACCATGACCGAGCACCGCTACCTCCAGAACGCCGTCCTGCGCGGCGAATGGGGCTTCGACGGCTTCATCGTCTCCGACTGGCTCGCCGCCCGTTCCACCGCCGGGGCCATCACCGGCGGGCTGGACGCGGCCATGCCCGGCCCGCGCACGGTCTACGGCGAGGCGCTCGCCACCGCCGTCCACGCCGGGGAGGTGGACGAGAAGATCGTCGACCTCGCCGTACGCAACGTCCTGCTGCTCGCCGCCCGCGTCGGCGCCCTGGACTCCGCCCCGCCCGCCGTGGCTCCCGCCGAGCTGCCCGCGCCCCTCGACGGCGCGGAGCTGGCCCGCGAGATCGCCCGCCGCTCCTTCGTGCTCGCCCGCAACGAGGCCGGGGCCCTGCCGCTCGCACCCGGCGGCTCCGTCGCGCTGATCGGGGCGCTGGCCCGGGACGCCCGGGTGCTCGGCGGCGGCTCCGCGCTCGTCTTCCCCGGCAACGTGGTCTCCCCGCTCGACGGCCTCACCGCCGCCCTCCCCGAGGGTGCCCTGACCTACGCCGTCGGCGCCGACCCCAGCGGTGAACTCTCCATCGCCGACGCCGGGTTCGACCTCGGAGCCGTCTGCCGCGACGCCTTGGGAGCCGTCCTCGCCACCGTCCCCCTGCCCACCGGGCAGATCCAGTGGATCGGGGCCGACCTGCCCGACGGGGTCACCCATGAGACCCTGCACAGCGTCGAGATCACCGGCACGTTCACCCCGCGAGAGAGCGGCGAGCACACCTTCGGCACACGGGGCTTCGGAGGGTTCACGCTCACCGTCGCGGGCCGCACCCTCCACGACGGCACCCAGGACCGCGCCCCCGGCACCGACCCGCTGGGCGCGTTCTTCAGCGAACCCGTCGAGCGCGGCCGCATCGCCCTGACCGCCGGCGAGCCCGTCGAGGTCTCCCTGACCCACCACCCGGTCCCGGTCCCCGGCCACGCGTTCAAGGGCGTCTCCTGCTGCCTCGTCCACCTCGGCCCCCAGCGCCACCCCGACGAACTGATCGCCGAGGCCGTCGGGGCGGCCCGCGCCGCCGACACCGCGATCGTGGTCGTCGGCACCACGGAGCACGTCGAGTCCGAGGGCTTCGACCGCACCGACCTGAAGCTCCCCGGTCACCAGGACGCCCTCGTCCACGCGGTGGCCGCCGCCAACCCCCGTACGGTCGTCGTCGTCAACTCCGGTTCCCCGGTGGAGCTGCCCTGGCGGAACGAGGTCGCCGCCGTCCTGCTCAGCTGGTTCCCCGGGCAGGAGGCGGGCCACGCGCTCGCCGACGTGCTGCTCGGCGCGCACGAGCCCGGCGGCCGCCTGCCCACCACCTGGCCCGTCACCCTGGCCGACGCCCCGGTCACCGCCACCACCCCGGTGAACGGCGAACTCCCCTACACCGAGGGCGTATTCATCGGCTACCGCGCCTGGGAGAAGGCGGGCACGGCCCCCGCGTACGCCTTCGGCCACGGACTCGGCTACACCACCTGGGAGTACGACGCCGTCTCGGCCACCCCCGAGGCGGTCACCGTCCGCGTCCGCAACACCGGCCCCCGCACCGGCAGCGACACCGTCCAGATCTACCTGGCCCCCGGAGCCGCCGCCGACGCCCCCGAACGCCCCGCCCGCTGGCTGGCCGGATTCGCCCGGGTCACCGCCGCCCCCGGCGAGAGCGTCGAGGTCACGATCCCCGTAGAGCCCCGCGCGTACGAGACCTGGGAGGAGTCCGAGAACGGCTGGAGGGCGGTCCCCGGGACCTACGAGGTCCAGGCGGCCCGGTCCCTCACCGACGTCCGTGCGACCACCTCGGTCGAGGTCCCGGCGGATCAGTCGAAGTAGCACTCCAGCGTCCCGCGCCGCCGCACATCGAGCGTCGCGCAGTGGAAGGAGCCGCCGAACGGCGCGTAGTGCAGCAGGTCGCAGGGGATCGGCTCGAAGCCCCACCCTTCGAGCGCCCGCAGCATCCCGGTGTGGTGCCGCTCCGCGATGACCCGCGTCTCGTCGACCATGAGGATGTTCATGCTGAGCCACCGGCCGCACAGCGAGGTCATCCTCAGCAGCCGCTCGTCGATGGGATCGGGCTCGGGCGCCACCAGGATGTCCCAGGAGTCCAGCACGGCGGGCAGCCGGTCGACGTCGATGTACTCCGGATTGACCAGCGCCTTGCCGGGAGCGAGCACGAGGAACGTCGTGTCGATGTGCATGGGCGTACGGCAGCGGCTCTCGATCTCGTGGATGCGGTAACCGGGACCGAGGTGGCGGCGCAGCCACTCGATGCCCATGGCGTTGGTGACGTTGCTGCGCGTCACGAACAGATCGCGCCCCGCCCGGACGAAGTCCGCCGCGTCGAAGACCGGCTCGAACTCGGTGAGGATGTAGCGCATGGGCTCGTCGGCCGTGGGGGTCCGGAACTCCTTCTCGAACAGCTCGTCCGTCAGCTCCGGCTTCGGCGCGGCCGTCCAGCGGGCCCCGCGCCGGAAGTAGTCCTTGAGGATCCGGCGATAGGAGTGCGTCTCGAAATAGCGGCACGGCCACGCCATCGGGGTCTCGATGATCTCGTCGCCGATGACCAGCATGCTGTCGCGCGGGCAGGTGTTGCAGAAGCCGCGCGAGGACCAGTCGGGAGTCGCGAAGCGCCGCCGGTGGTCGACCGGGTCGGGGCGGACGACGGTGATGCCGAGTGTCCGAAGGAGTTCGACGAAGCCGTCCAGCTCCTGCCGCGCCGGCTCGATCAGCCGGCGCGGGTACTTCCGACCGGCGGCGAGCCCCTGGAGGCGGGCCGCCCAGGGCGGGATGTTGCAGGACACCACGGGATGGCTGGAAGGGATCGTCGCATCGTCGAGACGCCCGACGATGATCTCCTCCAGCGGGTCCCACTCGTTGTGGGAATTGACCGGTGAGACGGGAGTGGCCGTGTCCGGGGCGGGTGGCGTCCTGCGGATCGGGGCAGGGTCCGCGTCCACCGCCGTATCGCAGGGCCTCCGCTCCACGGCCATGATCAACCACCTTCGGTCGCCGACGGGCACGTCACGTTACCCATGGTGAAGGCGGAGTGCGGGTTCGCGCCACCGGTCGGCGCCGTCTCGCGGTCGTCGGCGCACGCCGAACCCGTACGTCGTGACGGCCGCCCGTCGAAGTGGTCGGCCGTGTACAGCTGGAGCCCCGGCTCGGTCGTCCCGGCCACCGGGGCGCCCCCGCCGTCACCGAGGCCGCGTCCACCTGCGCACGGGCTACCCGTCCGCGAGAGCGCCGGAGCTTTCGGCGGAGGCGGCTGTTCCGGTGCCGGTGGCCATGGTGAACGGTCCTACGCGGGCGGTTCCGCGGCCGTGATGTTGCGGTAGGCCATCTCCGCCAGCCGGGCCTGACCGTCGCGGCTCGGGTGGAACCAGTCCCACGGGCTGAGCTGCGTACGCGTGAAGCGGAAGCCGAACACCGCCCCGCCGTCGTACCGGCAGTACCGGTCCTTGGCGCAGACCTCCCGCAGCACCTCGTTGTACGCCACCACCCGCTTCCGCACCGCGTCCCGCCGGGCCACCGCCGCGGGCCCCAGGTCGTCCGCGTCGGCCAGCATGGACTGGCAGATCCCGAGGTCCCAGATCTTCTTGCCCATCTCGTTCGTCCGCCCGGTCGACCAGAGCCGCTTCAGATCCGGCACGCTGGAGACGTACACCCGCGCCTTCGGCGCCCCGGCCCGCAGCTGACGCATCGACGCCTCGAACGAGGCCCGGAAGTCCGCCACCGGTGTCATCAGCCGCACCGATTCCCGGCAGGCGTCGTTCGCGCCCATCATCACCGTGACCAGCTCCGGCCGCTCCTTCGCCGCCAGCGCCATCTGTTCGGGCAGCTGCACCATCCGGGCCCCCGACACGGCGTGGTTCCAGCTGCGGTCCGCCGCCTTCGACGCCCCGAGCAGCCGGACCGCGAGACTCCGCACCGAACTGTCGCTCCCGGTCGCCCACGACACCTCGGGGCAGTCCGCCAGCACCGAACAGGCGTCGAACCCCCGGGTGATGGAGTCCCCGACGGCCGCGACCGACCCAGGCCGCGGATTCCAGTCCGGTGTGGTGGGCGTGGGGGAGGGGGACGGCGCGGCACTGCGCGGGGCGGCGGGCGCGTTCCGTGACACGCCGTGGTCCTGGCCGCCACCGCCGCACCCGGCCAGCGCGGCCACGCCGACGCACGAGAGCGCCGTCAGCGCGGCGGCGGTCCTGCGCGTCCGAGGGTGTGTCGCACGCTCCGCCATTCGCTCTTCCCCTCCGGTCACCCCTGGCTTATGCCTCTGGACATGCCCCCCGGCACGCTCCGCGTCCCCAGGTCAAAGGCGTGCGCGCCCTGCCGGGTGAAGCTGGGCGAATCAGGGGCCCAGGACCGACGGTACGTCACACGGACGGCCCCGGCGCACGGTAGCTTTTCCCCGTCGAACCAGTGGTGCTCCGCCCGCCCGCGTACACACGGGTGGCTCCGGTACATTACGTCACGTCACATACTGTCCCTTTTCAGGAGATTAACTCCCGATGCTGTTTACTGATGACAACCTCGGGAGCCGGCCGGAAAGAGGCGGTACGGGCGCGAGGCCGCTGGGGAAGGCGTACCTCGTCCCACACGGGAGGTTCCGGTGACGACACGTGGAGTCCTGTACGTTCACTCCGCACCGCGCGCGCTGTGCCCACATGTCGAGTGGGCAGTGGCGGGCGTCCTCGGTGTGCGGGTCCAGCTGGACTGGATCAGACAGCCGGCCGCGCCCGGCACCTGGCGGTCCGAATTCTCCTGGAAGGGCCGGGCAGGCACCGCCTCGCAGCTCGCCTCCGCCCTGCGCGGCTGGGATCTGCTGCGCTTCGAGGTGACCGCGGAGCCCTGCCCCACCGCCGAGGGCGAGCGCTACAGCTCCACCCCCGGCCTCGGCATCTTCCACGCCGTCACCGGTATGCACGGCGACATCCTGATCCCCGAGGACCGGCTGCGCGCCGCCCTGGCCCGCTCGACGCGCGGCGAGAGCGACCTGGAGGTGGAGATCGCCTCCCTCCTTGGCAAGCCGTGGGACGACGAGCTGGAGTCCTTCCGCCACGCGGGCGAGGGAGCCCCGGTCCGCTGGCTCCACCAGGTCGTCTAGTTTCCCGGAGCCCCGAAGAACGACGAAGCCCGCCTCCCGGGACCCCGGGAAGCGGGCTTCACCCTGTCTTCACTGTGCAAGGCTTCAGACGGACCGGAACGCCAGCACCACGTTGTGACCGCCGAACCCGAACGAGTTGTTGATCGCCGCGATCGGCCCCTCGGGCAGTGCCCGCGGCTCCCCGCGCACGATGTCCGCGTCGACCTCCTCGTCCAGCTCGTCGACGTTGATCGTCGGCGGAGCGACCCGGTGGTGCAGCGCGAGCACGGTGGCCACCGTCTCGATGCCGCCCGCGCCGCCGAGCAGATGACCTGTCATCGACTTCGTCGCGGAGATGGCGACATGGTCGAGGTCGTCGCCCAGCACCCTGCGCAGCGCCTTGATCTCCGCGACGTCACCCTGCGGCGTCGACGTGGCGTGGGCGTTGAGGTGGACCACCTCGGACGGCTTGAGGTCGCTGGAGTCCAGCAGGTTCTGCATCGCGGCGGCGATGCCCCGCCCGGTGGGCTCGGGCTGCGCGATGTGGTGGGCGTCGGCCGACAGGCCCTGGCCCAGCACCTCGCAGTAGACCCTCGCGCCACGCTTGGCCGCGTGCTCGGCGGACTCCAGGACGACGACGCCCGCGCCCTCGCCGAGGACGAAGCCGTCCCGGCCGGTGTCGTACGGGCGCGAGGCCTTCTCGGGCTCGTCGTTGCTCTTGGACATCGCCATCATGTTGGCGAACGCGGCGATCGGCAGCGGGTGGATGGCCGCTTCGGTACCTCCGGCGACGACCACGTCGGCCCGGCCGGTACGGATCATCTCGACGGCGTAGCCGATGGCCTCGGCGCCCGAGGCGCACGCGGAGACCGGGGTGTGGACACCGGCCTGGGCGTTGACCTCCAGGCCGACGTTGGCCGCCGGGCTGTTGGGCATGAGCATGGGAACGGTGTGCGGGGAGACGCGGCGTACGCCCTTCTCCTTGAGCACGTCGTACTGGTCGAGCAGGGTGGTCACGCCGCCGATACCGGAGGCGATGACCGAGCCGAGACGCTCGGGGCGGATGGTCTCGTCCTCGTCACCGGCCTTGCCGGTGTAGCCCGCGTCCGCCCATGCCTCGCGGGCCGCGATCAGCGCGAACTGCGCCGAGCGGTCCAGCTTGCGGGCCAGCGGACGGGGAAGTACGTCGCCCGGGTCGACGGCCGCGAGGGCGGCGATCCGGACAGGCAGTTCGGCGAAGCGCTCACCTTCGAGAGGCTTGACGCCGGACCGGCCGGCCATCAGACCTTCCCAGGTCGATGCGGAGTCGCCACCCAGCGGAGTGGTTGCGCCGATACCGGTGACGACCACGGTGCGATTGGTCGAGTTCACTGGAAAATCTTCTCCACGTGTAGAGGGTCGTGAATCAGCGGCGCCACCGCCGGGTGGCGACACAGCCGGGCTGGGATCAGCCCTGGTGCTTCAGGATGTAGGCGGCGGCGTCGCCGACCGTCTTGAGGTTCTTGACGTCCTCGTCGGGGATCTTCACGTCGAAGCGCTCCTCGGCGGCGACGACGACCTCGACCATGGACAGCGAGTCGACGTCCAGGTCGTCGGTGAAGGACTTGTCCAGCTGGACGTCCTCGACCGGGATACCGGCGATCTCGTTGACGATCTCGGCGAGACCGTTGACGATCTCTTCCTGCGTGGCGGCCATCTTGGCGCTCCTTCGGTGGGTTTCTTCAGGGTTCGTGCATACGGACCGATACGGTCCGGTGTGCCTAGGGGAGGGTAACGACCGTCGCGGCGTAGACGAGACCCGCCCCGAAGCCGATGACGAGCGCGGTGTCGCCGCTCTTCGCCTGACCGGTCGCCAGGAGCCGCTCCATCGCGAGCGGGATCGAGGCGGCGGACGTGTTGCCGGTGGACTCGATGTCACGCGCGACCGTGACGTGTTCCGGCAGCTTCAGGGTCTTCACCATCGAGTCGATGATCCGCATGTTGGCCTGGTGCGGAATGAAGACGTCCAGGTCTTCCGGGGCGATCCCGGCCGCGTCCAGCGCCTGCTGGGCGACCTTCGCCATCTCGTAGACGGCCCAGCGGAAGACCGCCTGGCCCTCCTGCGTGATGGCCGGGAACTTGACCTCGCCCTTCGAGTCGAGAGGCAGCTGGGAGACATCGCCGAGGCGGAAGTCGTTCCAGCCCACCGTCTGCTTGATGGTCTCGGACTTGTCGCCCTCGGAGCCCCACACGGTCGGGCCGATGGCCGGTTCCTGCGAGGGGCCGACGACGACCGCGCCCGCGCCGTCACCGAACAGGAAGGCCGTCGCGCGGTCCTCCAGGTCGGTCAGGTCGCTGAGCCGCTCCACGCCGATGACGAGGACGTACTCCGCCGAGCCCTCGACGACCATGCCCTTGGCGAGCGTGAGGCCGTAGCCGAAGCCCGCGCAGCCGGCCGAGATGTCGAAGGCGGCGGGCTTGCCCGCGCCGATCTTGTGGGCGATCTCCGTGGCGACGGCCGGGGTCTGCTTGAAGTGCGAGACGGTCGAGACGACGACCGCGCCGATCTGCTCGGGATCGATGCCCGCGTCGGCGATGGCCTTGCCCGACGCCTCGATGGACATCGCGGCCACGGTCTCCTCCTCGGAGGCCCAGTGGCGGGTGACGATGCCGGAGCGGGAGCGGATCCACTCGTCGGAGGAGTCGATCGTTTCGAGGATCACCTCGTTCGGCACGACCCGGGTCGGGCGGTAGCCGCCGACCCCGAGGATCCGTGCGTACGGGGCGCCCTTGCTGGGCTTGATCTTCGACATGCTCGGGCTCCTTAGGCGCCTGCGTGCTCGGAGATGAGCGCGCGGGCGGCGTCGAGGTCGTCGGGGGTCTTGAGCGCGAGCGTCTTGACGCCGGGCAGCGCCCGCTTGGCGAGCCCGGTGAGGGTGCCGCCGGGGCTCAGTTCGACCAGCGCCGTGACGCCGAGCTCCTGGAAGGTCTCCATGCACAGGTCCCAGCGGACCGGGTTGGCGACCTGCCCGACCAGCCGGGCGATGACCTCGGTGCCGGTGGCCACGGTGTGGCCGTCGGCGTTCGAGACGTACGTCACGGTCGGATCGGAGACCGTGAGGTCGCCGACGGCCGCGCGCAGCTTCTCCACGGCCGGGGCCATGTGGTGCGTGTGGAAGGCACCGGCCACCTTCAGCGCGACGACCCGGCGCACGCCCTCGGGCTTGTCGGCCTCCAGGGCGGCGATCTGGGCCGCGGTGCCCGCGGCGACGATCTGACCGCCGCCGTTGACGTTGGCGGGGGTCAGCCCGAGCTTTTCCAGGTGCGGGACGGTCACGGCGGGGTCGCCGCCGAGGAGGGCCGCCATACCGGTCTCGGTGACCGCGGCGGCCTCGGCCATGCCGAGCCCCCGGGTGCGGACGAAGCGGAGTGCGGCCTCGTCCTCGATGACGCCGGCGATCGAGGCGGCGGTGATCTCACCGACGCTGTGGCCCGCGACGACGGACGGGGAGGCGTCCAGGGCGGCTGCCGACAGCAGTCCGGCGGCCACGAGGAGCGGCTGGGCCACGGCCGTGTCGCGGATCTCGTCCGCGTCGGCCCGCGTGCCGTAGTGGGCAAGGTCGAGCCCGATGGCATCGGACCAGGCCGCGATGCGGTCGGTGGCACCGGGGAGGTCGAGCCAGGGAGTCAGGAAGCCGGGCGTCTGAGCGCCTTGGCCGGGAGCGACGAGTACGAGCACCCTCACACTCTCTCTTGTGGACGGCTCCGCACGCCCGTGGGGACAGGGACGAAGAACCGTCGGGGGAATTGTTGGAGTACGACAAAAGTCTAGGACTGGGGATCCGCCGCGGCCAAGCGCCCCAGGATCAGGGCGATCCGCAGCGTGAACGCGGAGCGCACATCGGAAGGTGACCATCCGGTGACGTCGGTCACACGTCGCAGCCGGTAGCGCACGGTGTTGGGGTGCACGAACAGCATGCGTGCCGCCCCCTCCAGACTGCTCGCCTGCTCCAGATAGACACTCAGCGTTTCCAGAAGAGCGGAACCGGCCTCCTCCAGCGGTCTGTAGATCTCCTCCACCAACTGGTCCCGCGCGGCCGGGTCCCCGGCCATCGCGCGCTCGGGGAGAAGATCGTCCGCCAGTACCGGGCGCGGCGCGTCCTGCCACGCCGAGCACGCCTTCAGCCCGGCGGCCGCGGCCTGCGCGGACCGGGTGGCCGCCAGCAGGTCCGGTACGACGGGCCCCGCGACGACCGGCCCGGCGGCGTACGGGCCGATCAGGCCCTTGGCGACCTGGAGCGGGTTGTCGCTGCCGCCCGCGATGACGACCAGGCGGTTGCCGAGGACCCCGGTGAGGACCTGGAGCTTGGCGTGCCGGGCGGCGCGCCGGATCGCCTCCACGGTCAGCTCGCTGTCCCCGTCGGGCGCGGTGCCGAGGACGACGCAGACGTGCTCGGGCGAATTCCAGCCGAGCGCGGCGGCCCGGGACACGGCCCCCTCGTCGGCCTCGCCGGACAGCACCGCGTTCACCACGAGCGACTCCAGCCGGGCGTCCCACGCGCCCCGGGCCTCGGCGGCCTGGGCGTAGACCTGGGCGGTGGCGAAGGCGATCTCCCGCGCGTAGACGAGCAGCGCCTCCCGCAGCACCGACTCGTCGCCGGGGGCGGCCACCTCCTCGATCGCGGCCTCCATGACCTCGATCGTGGTGCGCACCATCTCCACGGTCTGCCGCAGCGTGATCGCCCGGGTCAGCTCGCGCGGGGCGGTGCCGAACACATCGGTCGAGATCGCCTGCGGAGTCTCGGGATGCCGGAACCACTCGGTGAACGCGGCGATACCGGCCTGGGCGACCAGGCCGATCCAGGACCGGTTCTCCGGGGGCATCGCCCGGTACCACGGCAGCGATTCGTCCATACGGGCAATCGCGTTCGCGGCCAGCCGGCCGGAGGACTGCTCCAGCCGTTTCAGGGTCGCGGCATGCAGGTGGGCGTCGTGGGCGGCGGACTGCTCAGGATCGGGTCGGGGCACGAGGACAAGACTGCCTTATCGGGCCGGTGGATCGGTGGGGTGGGGCGAGGGGTGCTCCGTACCGGTGGGTAGGGGAACACCTGGCGGGGTATCCCGGCAGGGTGCCCGGTGCCCGGTGCCCGGTGCCCGGTGCCCCGTGCCCCGTGCCGCGCCGCACCGACCTCCCGATCCCGCCGCCCGGAGCCGCGCGGGCGTTCCCCGGGCTACCGTGGCCGGGTGATATCCGTGCACCGGTCCGAGGACCGCTACCGGGGCGGCGACGCGGCCGCCGGCATCGACACCCGGCACGCCCTCTCCTTCGGCCCCTTCTACGACCCGGACAACCTCCGCTTCGGCCCGGTCCTGGCCTGCAACGAGGAGCGCCTCGCCCCGGGCGCGGGCTTCGAGGAGCATCCGCACAGCCATACGGAGATCGTCACCTGGGTCGTCGAGGGCGAGCTGACCCACCGCGACTCGGCCGGTCACTCCACGGTCGTCCGTGCCGGGGACCTGGCCCACCTGAGCGCCGCCTCCGGGGTCCGCCACGTCGAACGCAACGACGGCACGGACCCGCTGACCTTCCTCCAGATGTGGCTGGCCCCCCTGGAACCCGGCGGCGAACCCTCGTACACCGTCGTCCCCGGTATCGCGGACTCCACTCCGTACGCGCTGCCCGCCGCGGGCGCGATGCTCCACATCCGCCGCCTGACCGGGGGCGAGCGCACGGCCGTCCCGGACGCGGTGCGCTGTTACGTCCACGTGGTGCGGGGCCGGGTCGCCCTGGGCGGCGAGGAGCTGGGGCCCGGCGACGCGGCCCGGATCACGGACGCGGCGGGCCTGGAAGCGGTCGCGGTGACGGCGGCGGAGCTGCTGGTCTGGGAGCTAGCGGGCTGACCGCGCCACCGCGAAGCAGGTGAGTCGAGGCGGGCCGACCCGGTGGCGGGCGGGTCGCCGGTGGGACCTTTGTAAGGTGCTGGCAACGTCATATTTTCGTATGTCGCTTTCCGTACGCCGCGTATTCGCCTGCGAAGGAGATCCCCATCAATCCCATCGTGCCCAGCCCCGACGCCCTGGCCGCCCACCGAGACCGCGCGCAGCAGGACTATGCCGAGCTGGTGAAGCGGGGTCTCTCCCTCGACCTCACGCGCGGGAAGCCGGCCGCGGACCAGCTCGACCTTTCCGGACCGCTGCTCTCCCTGCCGGGCGACACGTACACCGACGCCGATTCCGTGGACACCCGCAACTACGGCGGCCTCCACGGCCTGCGCGAACTGCGGGAGATCTTCAGCGGCCCGCTCCAGGTCCCCGTCGAGCAGCTGGTGGCCGCGGGCAACTCCAGCCTGGAGCTGATGCACGACAGCCTGGTGCACGCGATGCTGAGCGTGATGCCGGGGGCCGCCTCGCGCTGGGTGGACGAGGAGCGCATCGCCTTCCTCTGTCCCGTACCCGGGTACGACCGCCACTTCGGCGTGTGCGAACGCCTCGGTATCGAGATGATCCCGGTCCCGATGACCGACCAGGGCCCGGACATGGACACCGTGGAGCGGCTCGTGGCCGAGGACGCCTCGGTCAAGGGCATCTGGTGCGTCCCGAAGTACAGCAACCCGGACGGGATCAGCTACAGCGACGAGGTCGTCGCCCGGCTCGCCGCCATGCCCACCGCCGCCCCGGACTTCAGGATCTTCTGGGACAACGCCTACGCGGTGCACCACCTGACCGACGAGCGGGTCGAGATCGCCGACCTGCTCGCCGCCTGCGCCGACCAGGGCCACCCCGACCGGGCCTTCGTCTTCGGCTCCACCTCCAAGATCACCTTCGCCGGAAGCGGCGTCGGCTTCTTCGGCGCCTCACCCGACAACGTCACCTGGCTGCTCGGCAACCTCGCCAAGCGCACCATCGGCCCGGACAAGGTCAACCAGCTGCGGCACGCGCTCTTCCTCAAGGACGAGGCGGGCGTACACGCCCACATGGACCTCCACCGCGCCAAGCTGCGCCCGAAGTTCGACGCCGTCCTGCGCCTCCTCGAAGCCGAACTGGGCGGCACCGGCCTCGCCACCTGGACCGAGCCCAAGGGCGGCTACTTCATCACCCTGAAGGTCCTCGACGGCTGCGCCCGCGAGGTGGTGCGCCGGGCCGCCGAGGCGGGCATCGTCCTCACGCCCGCGGGCGCCACCCACCCCCACGGCCAGGACCCGGACGACGCGGTGATCCGGATCGCGCCCAGCTACCCCACCCCCGAGGAGCTGGAGAAGGCCATCGCGGGCGTCACGGCCTGCGTGCGCCTCGTCGGCTACGAGAAGCTGCTGACGGAAACGGCGAGCTGACCACCGGTCAGGCTGCTGCCCCGCGGGGCAGCAGCCTGACCCGCAGGGCTCCCTGAGCCCCTCAGGAGTGTTCCGACCGCTTCTCCTTCTCCCGCTCGACCGCCAGCCGGTCCAGCTCACGCATCGCCTGCGAGTGCGCGCTCATCCGCCGGCTCACGCTGCCGGTCGTGAACAGCGCCGTACCCACGAGCGCCACGGGAATGGACAGCACCAGAGCGGCCAGCGCCTCGGCGGTGCGCGTCCCGACCGTGTCGTCGGTCAGCAGCAGGACCGCGCACCAGCCCCACAGCAGGGTCGCCAGGAGCAGGAGACCGGTTCCCCAGCCACGTATACGGGCGGACCGCTCCCGGAATTCGAGGTCGTACTCTCGTGATCGCATCGGATGAATCTAAGGGCTGCCACGTAACCCGAGCTTCGGCACGCAACCACGCGCCAGGGTTGCGCCGTTCGCGTGGCCTGTTCGGTTTGATCACCAGGTGTCCGATCCGGACCAGGTCTCGGCGGGGGCGGGTCGGCATCTCGACGGCATGGGGATTCACCTGGGGAAAGGGGCAGCGGAGCACCCTTGGTAGGGTGCGCCGATGCCAACGATCAAGCAGATTCAAGTGACTTTCGACTGCGCTGAACCTGCGCGCCTCGCCGCCTTCTGGTGTGAGGTGCTGGGGTACGTCCTGCCGGCGGTCCCGGAGGGATTCGCCACGTGGGAGGAGTACCACCGCTCGCTGCCGCCCGAGGAGCAGGTGGTCTACTTCGCGTGCACCGACCCCTCGGGTGTGGGTCCGCGCGTTCTCTTCCAGCGAGTTCCCGAGGGCAAGGTCGTCAAGAACCGGCTGCATCTCGATGTGCGGGCCGGTATCGGGCTCGTGGGTGAGGAGCGCCTCGCCACACTTGAGGCCGAGTGTGCACGACTGGTCGCGCTCGGCGCGGTACATGTGCGAACGATGCGTGCCGACGGCGAGAACGAGTCCTGCATTGTGATGCAGGACCTTGAGGGCAACGAGTTCTGCCTCGACTGAATTTCTTCCGGGTCTCTTCCGAGACCGTGAGGAAACCGACGGGCGGGGTCAGACGGGCGGCATCAGATCACTCTCGCTGACGGTGTACGTCAGCAGGGGATAGCGGAAGTCGACTTCCGTGTTCTCGCGGCGCCGCAGCCGGTAGAACTCGTGCCTCTGCTCATCGTCGGCCGCCATGAGGCGCGCACCCTGCGGGAGGTACGCCTGGCCGTCGATATACCGGACGAAGGTCTTCGACGTTCGGAACGTGACGCCCAACCACTGGTTGTCCGCCGTTTGAGCGGGCGCGTCCAGAACGATTCTGTGCTTGAGCCGCCGATTCGATTCGACGGAGAACGCGACGATTCCGTGGTGGGCGAGAGGGACCTCGAACGTCCCGCCATTCGCTTCCTTCGACTCGACGATCAGCTTCCTCGGCGGGCCCGCTTCGGGATGCCGGTAGCAGGAGAAGACGGCGATAAACGACTCGTCGGCCAGATCGAGGGCCTGGTCGGAGTGGCTGCCCATGGTTCGGTAGGCGTTCGTGTAGCTCTCGATGAGAGCGTTGTTGAAGCCGACGGGAAGTGCCGCGCGTTCCTGGATCTGCTGCGCCAGCCGTTTATGCACGGCACGGAAACGCTGCGCCGGGCTGCTGTACCGAGTGGTGGTACGCACGAGAGGCACCCCGCCCGCTTCACCGATCCTGGTGAGCGTGGCACCCCTCCGGCCTTTCCCCACGTCTTCCAGGCGAGCCGACGCGGACAGCTCCGCAAAGAGGTTCTCCTGGGCCGGTAGATCGTACGAAAGGATCTCGTCCGAGATCTCAGGCGCGGGGGGCAAGATAGTCTCCCGAGTTCATGCTGAAGAGGAAATCATCGCCGTAGTCGATGAAGGACGAGGTCTTGTTCTCCTCCGCGTACAGCCTGCGCAGCTCGTCCATGCCGTCCGGTGTGGGCGGCCCCAACTTCACCAGGCCTCCGGCCGCTTTGAGGAACGTGTCGCCGTTCTTGTGAACCGCTTCGGCGTCCGAGCAGCGCACCACGTACCCCAGGCGGGTCGGGAGCAATGCGGCGTCCAGGGACGAGGGCCGGATCTCGTGCGTGTACAGGCGGTTGGTGGACAGCGGCATGAAGAACACCGACCCGGGGTGGAGAGTCACGCTGAACCGGGAGGGAAGAGCGGGCCCGCTGCCTTCCCCGGCCGGTTCCTTGAGGCGGAAGTGGAGTCGGGTCAGCCCGCTGACGCCCTTTACGCCGTAGTCGAAGGCGTCGTCGGTCAGGGGCTGTAGCTTGTCGAGCCCCTCATAGAAGGTGCAGAAGGCCATGATGCCGTTGACGGGCATGTCCTTGGTCTTGTCCGCATGGGACGAGATCCTGGCCTTGGACTGCTTGCGCTCAGGTGCGGCAAGGGTGTTGTGGTAGATCTGGGCGAGGACGTGATTGAGCGGTGCCTGGTTCCGGAAGACGGCGGCGGCCTCACGGTTCAGAGCCTCGACGATGTGTGTGTCGGTCGGGCGGAATGTCTCGGTCGGCCCCGAGAAATTCGTCGAACACCGGAGCAGGCGGAAATGCAGTTCGTCACCGTCCCGCGTGACGGGCGTCAGATAGATTCCGCTGCGATGAGCTGTTCCCGGCTTGGTGGACTCCGTCAGGGACTGGAACGCGTGCTCCGCACGAATCCGTCCGAAGTGATCGGCATCCAGCTCGAAGAAGCCGCGGTAGTACACGCCCACACCGTGTACGTGGAGAGGGAGTTGGCCGAGGCCGACGAGGGCCCACGGTTCTGCGATTCCCTCGGGATCGACCTGTGACAGCTCCCGGATGACGCATACCCGGGCAGCCGAACGCAGTTGGCGTTCGCTGATCCCGGATATGTCGCCACACAGGTAGACGGTCTTCTGCGCGAGGTCGGGCGAACCGGAAGCCAGATCCTGCGGCGTGACCGTGGACCCGAAGAAGTCCCTGATCACGTCTTTGTCTTGCAGCATCGACGGCGCGACCAGGATGTTGCCCGCATCCTCGATGCGGGCTTCTTCCGGCTCTGTCATGTGCATCGGACGGTGCCCTGCCCTTCGCAGATCCCGGGCTCGGAACGCCCTCTCGACGGTCACCGGACGTGGTGCGTCAGCGCAGCCCGTCCACGAACGCCTGCCAGGCGGGGGCCCCGAGGACGATGGCGGGACCGGCAGGGTTCTTGCTGTCGCGGACGGGGACGGAGCCGCAGGGGGAGGCGGCGGCGACCTCGACGCACTCGCCGCCGGTGCTCCCGCTGTACGAGGCCGTACGCCAGGCGGCCCCGCCGGTCACGGTGCACTCGACGCAGTCGCCGCCGGTGCTCCCGCTGTAACTGGACGTGCGCCACTCCGCGTTCGTCAGGTCAGGGCCGGTCTCCATAACGCTCCTCCATCACGCGGCTGATCCGCGCCACCGATTCCTCGACGGAGAGTGCGGTGGCCTGGAGGTGAGCGTATCGGAGCGAAGCCTCCCTGATGGTTTCGGGGTTGGCCGTCATATGGCCGGAGATGCGGTCCTCGGTGTAGATGACATCCGGGTCGTCGTCGAAGCGCAGGAGGTTGAACGAGCCATCCAGGCTCGCGTGTTCGCCCGCCTCGAACGGCAGCACCTGAATCCGCATCCAACGGTGCGCCGAGCAGTCCAACAATCTCTGGAGTTGGGCCCGCATCACCTCATGGCCGCCGATTGGCCGACAGAGCACCGCCTCGTCCAGGATCGCCCAGGCCAGCGGCGCCTTCTCCCGCTCCAGGATGCGCTGGCGTTCCATCCGGGCCGCGACGAGCGCCTCCAGGTCGTTCGGCATGCCGGTGGCCAGCACCGCCCGCGCGTACTCCTCCGTCTGCAACAGCCCGTACACCACCTGCGCCTGGTACGTGGAGATGTACGCGGCCTTGGCCTCCATGTCCGCGTACGGCTGGAACCACGTCGGCAGCTGGCTCCGCAGCACCAGGCCCACCAGGCGGGAGAACACCCCGTCCGTGCCCAGCGCCGCGTCCACGCGCTCCGAGAAGTCGCGGGTGGGGATCTTCTTCGTCGTCTCGATCTGGCCGATCAGCGAGCCCGTGCAGAAGATGATGGTGCCCAACTGCGGCTGTGTCAGGCCGTGGGCCTCGCGCTGGCGGCGTAACTCGGAGCCGTAGTAGGCGAGTGGGGAGGCGTCGGGATCGAGGGTCTGGATGTTGGCCACGGCGCGGACCTCCGGTGTGCAACGCCTCGCGGCGTTCGTTTCCGTACGTAGCCGAGCGTAGCCACCGCATCGCAGCCTGGTGACATGAATCACGTACTCATCCCCCGGAGGGGCCCCGGGGAGCCCGTCTACCGCGCCGACTTCGCCCTGGGCGAGCACTCCGCCCGGCATCTGCGCCGCGTCCTGCGGCTCTACCTCGTCGCCTGGGAGCTGCCGTATCTGGCCGACGCGGCGGAACTGGCGCTCACCGAGCTGGTCTCCAACGTCGTGCGGCATGTGCCCGACCGGCGCGGCCAGACCTTCATCTACCGGCTGCCACGCCACGAGGGCGTACGCGTGGAGGTGGTGGACAGCAGTCCGGTCGTGCCCCTCGCCATCAAGGGCGACCCGCTGGACGACGGGGGGCGGGGGCTGATCCTGGTCAACGCCGTGACCGACGACTGGGGCATCGAGAAGCGGTGGGACGGCAGCGGGAAGACCGTCTGGTTCGAGTGCCTGACGCCGCCGGAGGAGGGCGGCAGCCGGTTCCGGACCGTGGGGCCGTGAGGCCGGAACCGGCTGCCGCGAAAGCCTTGGCGCCTGGTGCCGCGAAAGCCCCGCCCCCGTCCCCGCCCCGCGTCGGGCGAAGCGACGCGGGGCGGGGTGCGGAGTGCGGGGCCAGTGGTCAGCTGATGGACTTGATGCCGTGCCAGCCGCTGCTGCCGACCTGCGTGCTCGGGCCGTCGACCGGGCCGTTCGCCGAGGTGGCGCCCTTGTAGAACTTCAGGGTGCGGTCGCCCGCCGTGGCCCACATGTCTGCCACGCCGTCGCCGTTGGCGTCGGAAGCCCCGGCGATCAGGGGGCGGTTGGTGACGGTGTACGACTTCCCGTACTGGGTCCGGCCGCTGAACGTGCCGTCGGTCCGGCCGCGGTAGAGCCACAGGACGCCGTCGCGGGTGTCCCGGGCGAGCAGGTCCACCAGGCCGTCCCGGTCGGCGTCGCCCGGTGCGGTCACGCTCATGACGTCCCAGCCGCCGGTGCCGATGAGCACGGGCGCTGCGACGGACGGGGTGGGGGCGGACTTGCCCTTGTACAGGTACAGCTTGTTGCTGTGCTGGACGACGAGGTCGGGGTGACCGTCCCGGTTGACGTCCCCGGCGCCCACGACCTGGGCGTCGGTGGGCAGGCCGGTGCCGATCCTGATCGGGGAGCCGAGCGTGCCGTTACCGCGGTTGGGGTAGACGCGCAGTTCGCTGCCGACGCGGGCGACGACGTCCTCCATGGCGTCCCCGGTCCAGTCGCCGCGGTGCGTCACGGACGCACCCGTCCAG
Organism: Streptomyces sp. WZ.A104; assembly: GCF_002382885.1. Taxonomy (GTDB): domain Bacteria; phylum Actinomycetota; class Actinomycetes; order Streptomycetales; family Streptomycetaceae; genus Streptomyces. The sequence continues at coordinate 47,598 of NZ_NWVL01000002.1, read as the reverse complement.
CCGCCGGTACCGATGAGGGTGTGGTTGTCGATCGCGCCCGTGCCCCTGCCGGCGTACAGGCGGAGCTTGCCCGTGTCGTCGACCGCGACGAGGTCGGGCTTGTTGTCGCCCGTCATGTCGCCCGGGGCGGCGAACGCGGTGCCGGTGATCCAGGACCGTACGTCGTCCACGCGGGTCGCGACGGCGCCCGTACGGGTCTCCGTGTCCGGCATGCCGAAGCAGCCGCCCATCCAGGACCTGCTGGCGACGGCGACCAGTTCCTGCTTGCCGCCCGTCTCGCGCAGCACCGGGCCGCCGGAGTCCCCGTGGCAGATGACGGCGTCGCCGACGGCCGTCAGGGCGATGTCCGCCGAGGCGTCGCCGTTCGCGGTGAACGAGCCGGTGTGCAGCCGGTCGGGCACCCAGGTCGTCTTCGTCCGTCCGAATCCGGCTGCCTTCACGGTCTCGTCGGCCGCCGTGGGGGTGGCCGCCAGGGCCACCGGCTTCACGGTGGCGACGCCGACGTTCAGCTTCACCATGACCAGGTCCCGGTCCGGGTGCGGGACCAGCTCGATCGCGGTACGGACGGCCCCGCCCGTGGTCTGGGACAGATCGGTGCGGCCGACCGTGACGGTGGTCGTGGCCTTGGGCTTGCCGGGCTGGACGACGCCCGTCGCGTCCGCGAAGCAGCTCGCGGCCGAGAGGACCCACCGAGGGTCCACGAGCGTTCCGGTGCAGGAGCGGTCGGACTCACCGATGACGATCCTCGCGCTGTGGCCGAAGGAGGCGGCGTCGGCCGGGGCCCCCTGCAAGGCCATGGCGGGCGAGGTGACAAGGCCTCCCGCCATGGTCGCGGCGACGGCGACGCCGCTGATCCAGAATCTGTGCCTGTGCGTTCGAGACATGCTGTGTTCCCCCACTGATGTTCGTCGTCTGTAGGCTGAAAAGCCCGCAAGTTACGGGATTCAAGCACGACTTGATCATCAGTGATACGCCTGGATCGGGCACAAGGCGCATACTTCACCGGAGGTTCTGTGGAGTATGTCACTACAACCATTGCCCCTCCGCGAGGACGCGGAAGGGGCCGAGGGGCGGCAGCCGGTCAGGACAGTTCGGCCAGAACCGCGTCCGTGAACGGCGTCCAGGCCTCCGCGGCCCACGGCCCGAAGGCGCGGTCCGCCAGCGCGACACAGGCGGCCCCCGCCACCGGGTCGATCCACAGGAACGTACCCGACTGGCCGAAGTGGCCGAAGGTCGCCGGGGAGGACGTGTTGCCCGTCCAGTGCGGGGACTTGGAGTCCCGGATCTCGAAGCCGAGGCCCCAGTCGTTCGGGTTCTGGTGGCCGTAGCCCGGCAGGACGCCCTTGAGGCCCGGGTGGACGACGCTCTGGGCCGCCAGGACCGTACGCGGGTCGAGGAGGCGGGGCGCCTGTACCTCGGCGGCGAAGCGGACCAGGTCGTCGACGGTGGAGACGCCGTCGCGGGCGGGCGAGCCGTTCAGCGCGGTCGACGTCATGGCCAGCGGCTCCAGGACCGCCTGGCGCAGGTACTCCGCGAACGGGATGCCGGACGCCTTGGCGATGTGGTCGCCCAGCACCTCGAAGCCCGCGTTGGAGTAGAGGCGGCGCTCGCCGGGAGGGGCCGTCACCCGGTGCTCGTCGAAGGCCAGCCCGCTGGTGTGCGCGAGCAGGTGGCGCACCGTGGAGCCCTCGGGCCCGGCCGGCTCGTCCAGCTCGATAGCGCCCTCCTCGTACGCCACCAGCGCCGCGTAGGCCGCGAGCGGCTTGGTGACCGAGGCGAGGGGGAAGCGGTGGGCGGTCGGCCCGTGCGTACCGAGAACGGTGCCGTCCGCCCGTACGACGGCGGCAGCCGCAGTCGGGACCGGCCAGGTGTCGATGATCCGCAGGCTCTCCATGGACCCGAGCCTAACGTTCACAGGCGGAGCCTCATCGCCGGGTCCGGAGTGCGGGCGAAGCCGAGCGAGGCGTACAGCGGCTCGGCCTCGACCGATGCGCGCAGGTCGACCTGTGGCACCCCGCGCTCGCGGAACCAGCCGAGCAGCGCCTCCGTACAGGCGCGGGCGTGGCCCCGGCGGCGCTGGTCGGGGTCGGTGGCCACGCTGAAGACGTAACCGGTGGTGCCGCCGGGGTTGCCGGGGCCGCCGAGCCGGTACTCGATCGTCCCGACGGCGCAGGCCGCCAGGCCCGTACCCGCCGGGCTGTCCACGACGAACGCGGTGAGGTCGCCGTCGGGGTCGTTCAGCTTGCCGCGCAGCGTCTCCACGGCGACCGGCCGCCAGGTGGTGTCCGGGTTCGCCCCAGGGCGCTTCGGGAGTGAGTCGAGCATGACCGTGCGCAGGCGGACCAGCTCCTCGGCGTCCTCGGCGGTGGCGCGGCGTGCGGGGTTCGGGCGTGTGGTGCTCATGAGCGGGGAGGTTAGTCGCCCCGCCCGGGAAACTCCTCCCGTTTCCGCTTGCTTCGAGTGCGCTCCAGGGATCTAGCGTGGAGGCCATGACGGTGATCGACGGAACTCCCGTAAGCAATCCCGCGACCAGCACACAGTCACAGCCTCAGCCGGAGCCCTCCGCAGGGGGCAACGCCTGCACCGCCCCTCCCAAGGCCCACCCCCGCCCCTCGGGGCAGGACAGCTACACGATCAGCGAGGTCGCCGCCTTCACCGGGCTCACCGCGCACACCCTGCGCTGGTACGAACGCATCGGGCTGATGCCGCACGTCGACCGTTCGCACACCGGGCAGCGCCGGTTCAGCAACCGCGACCTCGACTGGCTGGCCCTCGTCGGCAAGCTGCGGCTGACCGGGATGCCCGTCGCCGACATGGTGCGCTACGCGGAGCTGGTGCGCGCCGGTGAGTCCACCTTCGAGGAGCGGCAGGAGCTGCTGGAGGCCACCCGCCGCGATGTGATCGCGCGGATCGCGGAGCTCCACGACACCCTCGCCGTCCTCGACTACAAGATTGATTTCTACGGTGGCGCCCGCCGGGCGCCGGAAAGGCACACCGCCTGATGACTGTCGACAGAATCCCCACCGTGGAGCTGGGCAACGGCGGACCGCGGATCGGCGTCCAGGGCCTCGGCTGCATGGGCATCAGCGAGTTCTACGGAGACACCGACGAGCTGTCCGCCCGGGACACCCTGGATGCCGCGCTGGAAGCGGGCGTCACGCTCCTCGACACCGCCGACGCCTACGGGCGCGGCGCCAACGAGGAGTTCCTCGCCCCGTTCGTCGGTGCCCACCGGGACGAGATCACCCTCGCCACCAAGTTCGCCATCGAGCGGACGGACGACCCGCACCACCGGGGCGTACGCAATGACCCCGCGTACATCCGCACCGCCGTCGAGGCGAGCCTGCGCAGGCTGAGGACCGACGTGATCGACCTCTACTACATGCACCGCCGCGACCCCGCCGTCCCGCTCGCCGAATCGGTCGGCGCGCTGGCGGAACTGGTCCAGCAGGGCAAGGTCAAGCAGCTGGGACTGAGCGAGGTGACCGGAGCCGAGCTGCGCGAGGCGCACGCCGTGCACCCGATCGCCGCCCTCCAGTCGGAGTGGTCCCTCTTCAGCCGCGACGTGGAGAGGAGCGCCGTCGGCGCGGCCGCCGAGCTGGGCGTGACCCTCGTGCCGTACTCGCCGCTCGGCCGGGGCTTCCTCACCGGCTCCTTCACCGACGCGGGCAAGGACCTGTCGGAGGGCGACTTCCGCAAGCACCAGCCCCGCTTCAGCGGTGACAACGCCCGTAGGAACGCCGCCCTGCTGGAGCCCGTCCACAAGACCGCCGCCGCGCACGGGGTGACCGCCGCGCAGGTGGCCCTGGCCTGGGTGCAGCAGCGGGCGCGGGTGCACGGGCTGACCGTGGTGCCGATCCCCGGCACCCGCAGGCGCGGCCGCCTGCTGGAGAACGTGGCGGCGACCCGGCTGACCCTGACGGCCGACGAGCTGGCCCTGCTGGAGCCGATCGCCGGGCAGGTGGCGGGGGACCGGTACCCGGACATGAGCAGTACCTCTGAGGCGCGGGAGTAGCCGGGAGGCGTTTCGAGGCGATCGCGTGGTTCATGCGGTCCATGGCGACCACGCGGCATCGCCCCCTCACGCCAGCCCCAGCGCGAACACCGCGAACCCCGCCGCGAGCAGCCCCGCCAGCGTGCGGCGGGCGTTCGCCGCGCGGGTGCCCGCCTTCCACGGGGCGTCGAAGCGGCGCGCGTACCGGGCGATCAGCACCAGCAGCCCCGCGAACACCGGCAGCCAGGCGATCCGGGCCAGAATCCAGCCGACCGTGTCCGGCCCGGTCGTCAGCCCCGCCACCGCCGCCGTACCGTCGCCCAGCAGCGAGGCCGGTACGGCGGCCGCCAGCATCGCGCTCTGGTGCCAGCACAGGATCGTCATCGCCGACAGGTTGATCACCACGACCGGAGCCCACAGCAGCGGCCTGCGCAGCAACCGCCCGATCCGGTCGCGCAGCAGGATCGCCGCCCCGCTCTGCGCCGCCGCCAGCGCCACCACCAGCAGCGACGGCGGATGCGAGTTGGTCCGCGCCTCGCCCGGCACGCCGACCATCGACGGCGGGTAGTGGAAGGCCAGCAGCAGTACGGCGAAGAGGGCCCCGCCCCCGACGAGCAGCAGCCGCGCACCCCGCTTCCCGATCCGCCCCTCGCCCCACGAGACACCGAGCTGATACGCGAAGAGCCAGCCGGGCAGGACGTTCAGCACGCTCAGCCAGGACGGCACCGCCTCCGCGAAGGGCCCGTAGCGCAGGAAGTCCACCACCGCGACCGATACCACCAGCGGCAGCGCCGCCCATCCGCCGAGCCGTCGCGCCAGCCGTACGCAGACCGGGGTCAGGGCCGTGACCACGGTGTACACGCCGACGAACCAGAGCGGCTGGATCACCAGCGTCGACGCCGTACGCAGGGTGTCCCCGGGCACCCCCAGCGCCGACAGCACCGCGAGCAGCACCGCCCACACGGCCGCCACCCCCAGCACCGGCCTGCCGAGCCGGACCAGCCGGCCGCGCAGCCAGACGGCCGTGGTCGACGTCCGGCGGCGGTAGGAGAGGACCGAGGCGTACCCGCCGACCAGGAAGAAGATCCCCAGCATCTGGAGCACCCAGCTGAGCGGGGCGAGGGCGCCGAACGCCGAGAGCGGGCTCGCGTTGTGCAGGCCGTCCGCGTCGAGCCGGAAGCCGCCCAGCATCCAGTGCCCGAGCGGTACGGCGAGCAGCGCCAGGGCCCGCAGGCCGTCGACGGCCCGGTCCCGGTGGGCGGGGGTGGCGGTGTCGATACGGGCGGCGAGCCGGTGCGTCTTCGTGAGCATCGCGTTCATCGGGCCGCACCTTCCACAGCCGTCCCCCGTGCGATCGCCGCGAAGGCGCGCAGCGAGTCCGTGCCGGGTTCGAAATAGCCGCTGTGGCCCCGGGCGTCGTCGGCCGGGACCCGGCGGGCCCCGAACGCCGGGTCCGTCGGGTCGGTGCCGTGGCCCAACCCCGCGAACCGCACGCTCGGCACGTCGTCGATCCAGTCGGTCGGGTCCTTCGCCGCCCACACCCGGGCCTTCGTCCGCAGCGCGTCCACGTGGTCCGCCCGCATGCCGGGGGAGCCGAGGACCACCACGTCGGTGGCGGGTAGACGGGGTGCGGCGAGGCCGCAGACGACGGAGCCGTAGCTGTGGCAGAAGACGGCGGGCTCGGGCAGCCCGTCGGCGGTCAGCCCCTTCGCGAACCGGGTCAGCCGCCCGGCGCCCGCCTCGGCGAGCCGCCCGGTCGCGGCGTCGATGCCGAAGCCGACGGGGGTGGTGTACCCGGCCCAGGCGATGACGGCGGTCCGGGCGCCGGCCGCCTTCTGCAGGGTCCTGGCCATACCGGGCGGGGCCCCGTGGGCGGCGGCCTTCCGGTCGAAGGTCCCGGCGTCGTTGTCGGAGCCCGGCACCACCACGGAGACCCGGTGCGCCGAGCGCAGGTCCCCGAAGACCTCGGCGACCTGGCCGCGCCCGCGCGGATCGAACGCCAGGATCTGCCGGCCGGGGGCGGCGAGCGAGCGGTAGCGGGGGTCGTCGTCCGCGGAGAGGACGAGGGCGTTGGCGCGGTAACGCAGCTCAAGCGGCGCGCCGTCGAGGTTGCCCACGACGGACGGGTGGCGCAGGAGCAGGAGTTGCTGCTGCTCGTCGCTCAACCCGGCGAAGAAGGCCGCCACTTCGGCGGGCGTGGACCGCTCGGGGTCGGGCAGCTCCACTCCCGGCGCCCGGTCCGCCCGCCACTGCGCACTGCCCGGGGGCGGCCCGGTCAGCGCCTGCTGCGCGTCCCCCGAAACCCATCCCGCGGTACCCGTCACCGCGCTGGTAGCCAGTGCGAGCGCGACCAGGGTCCTCGCGTATCGGCGCATCGTGCCTGCCCTCCTTGTCCCCTCCGCGCCGGTCGGTGCGGAGGGGAGGAAGGTAGGAAGGCGACGGGTGACGCGGCGTCACACCGGGGAGCCAACCGCCCAGTGATACCGGGGTAGGGGGTGGGCCAGGCCCTGGCCGAGGGCTACGCCCCCGCGTCCCCCGGCGTCACCAGCCCCGACTCGTACGCGAAGATCACCGCCTGCGCCCGGTCCCGCAGGTCCAGCTTGGCCAGCACCCGCCCGATGTGCGTCTTCACGGTCTGCTCGGCCAGCACCAGCCGCCCCGCGATCTCCTGGTTCGACAAGCCCCGGGCGATCAGCTCCAGCACCTCCGTCTCACGCGGGGTGAGCCCGTTCAGCCGCAGCGCCTGACCGCCCCGCGTCGCCCCCGTCGGCCGCTGCGCCGCGAAGTCCGCGATCAGCCGCCGGGTCACCGAGGGCGCCAGCAGCGCGTCCCCGGCCGCCACCACCCGTACCGCCGCGATCAGATCGGCGGGCGGGGCGTCCTTCAGCAGGAACCCGGATGCCCCGGCGCGCAGCGCCTCGTAGACGTAGTCGTCCACGTCGAACGTCGTGAGCATCAGGACCTTGGGCCGGTGCACGACCCCCACCGGCGGGTTCAACAGCTCGCGGGCGGCGGCCAGTCCGTCCATCTCCGGCATCCGGACGTCCATCAGGACGACGTCGGGATGCTGGTGGCGGCTGACGTCGACGCCCTGGCGGCCGTCCGCCGCCTCGCCCACCACGTCGATGTCGCTCTGCGCCGACAGCAGCGCAGCGAACCCGGCCCGCACCATGGCCTGGTCGTCGACGATGATCACGCGGATGGTCACGGGTCCTCCGGAGTCGGGTGGGTGGCCGGCGCGTCGGCCGGAGGCAGCGGCATCCGGGCGGCCACCCGGAACCCGCCGTCGGGCAGCGGCCCGGTGTCCAGCGTGCCGCCGGTCAACCGTACGCGCTCCCGCATCCCGACCAGCCCGTGCCCGGTCCCCGCCGTCTCCAGCGGCGAACCCGGCTTCGCGGCGGGCCCGTTGACCACCAGCACGTTCAGATGGCTCATCGACGCCCGGACCGAGACCTGCGTACGGGCCCCGGGCGCGTGCCGCACCACATTGGCCAAGGCCTCCTGCACGATCCGGTACGCCGACAGATCCACCGCAGGCGGTACCTCGCCCAGGCCCGCGGCGAGCGACAGCTGTACGGGCAGCCCGGCCCGTACCGTCGCCTCCACCAGCTGCTGGAGCCGGTCCAGGCCGGGCTGCGGGGCCCGGTCGCCCTCGGTGCCCTCACTGCGCAGCACCGACAGCAGCCGCCGCATCTCGCCCAGCGACTCCCGCGCCGCCGCCGCGATCGCTGTGAACTCCTCCTCGGCGGCCTTCGGCAGCCCGCTGATCCGGTACGGCGCGGAGTCGGCCTGCACCGTGATCACCGACATGTGGTGCGCGACCACGTCGTGCAGCTCCCGGGCGATCCGCGTCCGCTCCTCCAGCAGCGTGCGCTGGGCCCGTTCCGTCTCGCTGATGGTCTCCTGCTCGGCCAGCCGCCGGGTCGCCTCGCCGCGCTCCCGTACCGCCCCGCCGATGACCAGGACCACCGCACCGAGGATGGGCAGCAGCAGGGCGCTGCCCGTGTCGCGGTCCGCCGGTGCGATCAGGTGCAGCACCAGCCCGGCCGCGCCCGTCGCCACCCACACGGCGACCACCGTCCGCCGGGTCTCGCGCAGACCGAGGGCCAGCAGCAGGAAGAGGTACGCGATCAGCACCGGGGGGATCCACGGCCAGACGTCGTGCCGATCGTCGGGGTAGGCCAGCAGCACCAGCGCGCCCGCGATGTCGGCCGGGAAGATGATCCACCACGCCTGGAGGGGACGATGGGCCAGCATCAGCAGGGGGGCCGTCTGGGCCACCCCGAGCGCTCCGGCCAACGCGCCCGGCACGCCGTACTGCGTGGTCAGGACGGTGATGGTGACCGGGATGAAGGTCGCGGCCAGGGCGAGGACCACCGCGTACGGCAGCAACCGCTGCCACCGCTTGGGGGCTTCTGCCAGCAGCGGCGTGGACGGATGGGACGCGTGGGACAGCCCGTGGGCGAGGTCGCGCAGATTGCGGCGGGCGGCGCTCAGCAGGCCGTCGGCGGGCGGGGGGCCGGTGGGGCCGACGGGTGTGGGGGAGGGGGAAGGTGAAGTCGACATGGCCCGGTCAGCCTAGGCAGCCGATGGCCGTCCGTGCGTCATACCGGGGTTCCGACCCACCCACGGGCCACCTCATACTCCGGTACGGGGTGGGTCCTGTGCGCAGTGGGTCCGGTGCCGATCTGGCCCGGTACGGAGTAGGTCCGGTACGGAGTAGGTCCGGTGCCGAGTGGGTCCTGTGCGAGTGGGTCCTGTGTGAGTGGCCAAGGCCAGGGCCCGCCTCACAGCTCCGCGAGCAGCTGGGCCTTCTTCGCGGTGAACTCGGCGTCCGTCACCAGCCCCGCCTGATGCAGCTCACCGAGGTGATGTATCCGCTCGGCGATGTCCGCCGGATCCCGCCGTCCGGCGCTCACCAGGACCGGGGCGGGCTCGGCGGGCGCGGGCTGGCTGCGCCGCACGGACTCCAGTACGGCGGCGGCGAAGGGCAGCGACTCGTGCACCGGCCCGTAGCCCAGGCCGAAGATCACGGCTGCCGGGTCCTGGTCCGCCTGGGCCACCGGGGCGGCCGTGCGGGGCACCAGCCGCAGATAGCCGTCCAGTGCCTCGGGCGAGCGCCACTCGATTCCGGCCAGTTCGCTCACCCGGTAGGTCTGGTCGCCGGCCTTCCACTTGGCGCTGGACGCCCCGGTCCAGGACCACCGGAAGGAGACCCGCTCGCCGTCGAAGCCGGCCCGTCCGTCGTACGCCTTGAAGTTGACCGGGGCCTCCGGGGCGGCGACCAGGAAGCGGTCGGCGGGCTCGTCGCAGGAGGCGCCGAGCAGCGCCCGCAGCTCGTCGGCGTAGTACTCCGCGAGCACCTCCCGCTCCGCCGGAAGTACCAGGCGGTAGGGGTCGGACCCCTCCTTGAGCTGCCCTGCGGCAGCCTCCATCAGGGGGTCGGCACCTGGTCGGGGCACGGCACGCAGAACCACCGTGCCCCGCTTGCCCGGAGTCAGCGTCACCGATGACAGCGCCGCATACGGGATGCGGCGTTCCCGCAGGCTCTGGAAGAGCTTCGGTGCGCGGATACCCCGTTCGAAGCGGATGAGCACGGAGTCGGTGTCGAACTCCCAGGTGGCATGAATTCCGGCCAGCACATCACCCATGTGCCTCATCGTATGCGGCACAGGCCCGCACGTCCCCCCTCGGAGTAAGTCCCAGTTAATCCGCCCGTCACGCCCTTCTACGCGCGTCGGCCGTCCCGTTCACCGTGAATACCGCTGTGACATGCGCTGTCGGCACCCGCGCAGCGGACCGATCCGTAGGCCCCGACGCCGATCGCGGCGAAGTTGTCCAGGCTCGCGGTGCCCGGTTCGAAGTAGCCGCTGTGCCCGGCCGCCCCGGCCGCCGAGACGATCCGGGCGCCGAAGTCCGGGTCCACCGGGTCGGCCCCGTGGCCGATGCCGCCGAACTCCAGATGCGGTACGTCCCCGATCCAGTCGTCCTGGTCCCGCATCGCCCAGATCCGGGCGTCGGTGTCCAACTGCCCGGCGTTCGCGGCCCGCATGCCGGGGGAGCCCGCGACCGCGATGTCGGCCACCCGGCCGGGTGCCTCGTCCGCCGCCACCCCGCAGACCACGGAGCCGTAACTATGGCAGAACAGCGAGACCGTGGAGGTGCCGGGCAGCGCGCCGACCATCGCGTTGAGCCGCACCGCGCCGTCCGCCGCGAGCCGGCCGAGCGCCGCGTCCATGCCGAGACCGGCCGGGGCGGTGTAGTCGGCCCAGGCGATGACCGCGGTACGGGTGCCCGGGGCGGCCGAGCGCTCCGCCCCGTACAGGGACTTCGCCATGCCGACGGGGGCGGCGTTCGCGCCCCGGGTGCGCTCCATGGTCAGGAGATGGGTGTCGACGCCGGGGACGATCACGGAGACCCGTGCGGCCCGGTCGAGATCCCCGAACACCTCGGCCGCGCGGCCCTTCCCGGATGGGTCGAAGGCCAGGATCTGACGGTCGCCCGCGAGCAGCGACCGGAAGCGGTTGATACGCCGTACCGCCTCGTCGCGGCCGTCCGCGGAAAGGGCCGCGCCGTGCACGCGCCGCTTCTCCGCGGCGGCGGCCTGCTTCAGGGCCAGCCGGTTGGCGTGGTAGCGCAGGGTGACCGGCGCCCCGTTCAGATTTCCCACCACTGATGGGTACTTGCCCGCGAGCGCGACCTGCTGTCCGGAAGTGAGTGTGGCGAAGAAGTGGGCCAGCCGGTAGGCCGGCGCGTCGACGTCCGGCAGCGCACGGCCCGCTATCCGGTCCCGTGCCCAGGAGGCGAGGGCGAGTGTCCGTCCCTCGTCGGAGCGCTGATGGTGTACGGCGCTCCAGCCGGTCGTCGCCAGCATCACGAACACCACCGCGACGGCGAGCAGCGCGCGCCAGGCGGTCAAGGTGGGGGAGGTGTCAAAAGAAGTCACTGCGCCACACCCTAGGAGACGTGCCACGAGGACCGTGATCCAGGTGACGTACATCACCCGTCCGCGAAGGATTCACCCGCGATTTCTCACGCAGCGTCACCTGTCCCTCGTCAGGGTCACCCGTCCGTCGGCAGAGCCCCCTGTCCCTCGGCGGCGTCATCTGCCCCTCGGCCGGGTCACCGGCCATCCGGCAGGCGCACCGGTCCTCAGGGTGCGCCCTGTCGCCACTCATGGGCGAGCGCCGGGCCGAGCTGGTCGAGGTAGGTCTCGGTCAGCTCACGCAGGGCCTCCACGCTCGTGTCCTGCCCCTGGCCCCAGAGCTGTCCGGTCACCCGGATCACTCCGGAGAACGCGGCGACGGCGACCCGCGGGCGGGGGTCCCGGTCCACGTCGAGCCCTTCACGCTCGGCGATCAGCCGCGCGATCTGCTCCTCCATGGCGACGCCGCGCCGCATGTGCGCGGCGAGCAGGGAGGGCGTCGACTCGATCATCCGGTACGTCCGCATATGGAGGTCGACCGTGACCACCTCCTCGATCGCCTCGCCGATGCTGTTCCAGGAGCACAGCACCGCCCGGCGCATCGCGTCGAAGGGGGCCTCGTCGGCGGGGCGGTGTCCCAGCTCCGCGAGGAAGTGCGACTCGACCATCTCCTGTATGGCGAAGGCCGTCTCCTCCTTGTTCGCGAAGTAGCGGAAGAAGGTGCGCTGGGAGACCTCCACGGCGTCGACGATCTCGTCGACCGTGGTGCGCTCGTATCCCTGGGTGGTGAACAGTTCGAGGGCGGCGAGCAGCAAGGCGTCGCGAGTGCGCTGCTTCTTGCGTTCGCGTAGTCCGGCTCGGGGCTCCACTGCCTGCCCGTCGGTCACGTACTGGTCCCTCTTTCCTGTCGTTTGTCCAGCTCAGCTTACCTGTGAGCTATGTGACAGTTACTGACTTGTGAAATCGTTTGTCAACTGTCAGCGGCTGTCATTAGTCTCCGCGTATGACTAGTCAGACCACCGTCGAGAAGGCGCCGCGGGAGCCCGCGGACAACGCTGTTCCCGCCCCGGCCAAGGGGCTCCGCGGCCACCCCTGGCTGACCCTCTTCGCCGTCGCCATCGGCGTGATGATGGTCGCGCTCGACGGCACGATCGTCGCCATCGCGAACCCCGCCATCAAGAAGGACCTCGGCGCCACGCTCGCCGACGTCCAGTGGATCACCAACGGCTATCTGCTCGCCCTCGCCGTCGCCCTGATCACCGCGGGCAAGCTCGGCGACCGCTTCGGTCACCGGCAGACGTTCCTGATCGGCATCGCGGGCTTCGCGGCCTCCTCCGCCGCGATCGGTTTCTCCAAGGAGATCGGCCTGGTCGTTCTCTTCCGCGTGCTCCAGGGACTCTTCGGCGCCCTGCTGATGCCGGCCGCGCTCGGTCTGCTGCGTGCCACCTTCCCCGCCGAGAAGCTGAACATGGCGATCGGCATCTGGGGCATGGTCATCGGCGCGTCCACCGCGGGCGGTCCCATCGTCGGCGGTCTGCTCGTCGAGCACGTCAGCTGGCAGTCGGTCTTCTTCATCAATGTGCCGGTCGGCATCGTCGCGCTCGCCTTCGGCCTGGTGATCCTCAAGGACCACCGCGCCGCCAACGCGCCGCGCTCCTTCGACATCCTCGGCATCGTGCTGCTCTCGGGCGCGATGTTCTCCCTCATCTGGGGCATCATCAAGGCCGGTGAGGCCTGGGGCTGGGGCGACGGCCGCACCTGGGCCTGGCTCGGCCTGGCGATCCTGCTCTTCGTCGCCTTCGGACTCTGGGAGACCCGGGTCAAGGAACCGCTCGTTCCGCTGGGGATGTTCCGCTCCGTCCCGTTGACGGCCGGGACCATCCTCATGGTGCTGATGGCCTTCGCCTTCATGGGCGGCCTGTTCTTCGTGACGTTCTTCCTCCAGGGCGTCCACGGTCTGAGCCCGGTCGACAGCGGTCTGCATCTGCTGCCGCTCACCGCCATGATGATCGTCTCCTCGCCGGTCGCCGGTGTGCTGATCACCAAGTTCGGCCCGCGCGTCCCGCTGGTCGGCGGCATGGTCTGCACGGCCACCGCGATGTTCGGCATGACGACGCTCACCGACTCCACCGGCACCTTCGCCATGTCCCTCTGGTTCGCGCTGCTCGGCTGCGGGCTCGCCCCGGTCATGGTCGGCGCCACCGAGGTCATCGTCGGCAACGCGCCGCTGGAGCTCTCCGGTGTGGCGGGAGGTCTCCAGCAGGCCGCCATGCAGGTCGGCGGGGCGCTCGGCACCGCCGTCCTCGGCGCGGTCATGTCCTCCAAGGTCAGCGCCGACTTCGCCGGGAACTGGGCGGCGGCCGGCCTGCCCGGCGAGGCGGACCCGAAGCTGGAGGAGGCCGCCGAGTTCGGCATGGTCCCGGTGGAGGAACTCTCCAAGGCCCCGGGCATGACGCCGGACCTCGTCGACCGCATCGGCGGGGTCATCCATGACACGTTCCTGTCCGGCATGGGCCTGGCTTTCACCGTCGCGGGCGTCGTCGCCGTGGTCGCCGCCCTGGTCGCCACGCTCACCAAGCGCGGTGCGAACGCCGAGGCGGGCGCCGGAGTCGGCCACGTCTAGCACCCCCGTACGCCGTCAACCCGGCGCACACCACAGCCCCGCCGAATCCTTTCGGCGGGGCTGTCGCCTATCAGGGTGGCCCGGGCCGTCCCCCTCTTCCGCGCACCCCGCTCGGTGACTCAGAGTGAGCGGCAGAAGAACAGCACCAACCACGGGGGTTGATCCACCATGCGTACGACCGTTCTCGCGGCGGCCGCCCTGGCCGTCACCGCACTCGTTCCCCAGGCCCTCGCCGACGACCGGGCCGCGGCCCCTCCCGGGCCGTCGTCCGACATCCGCCTCGGGAGCTGCGAGGCGGGCAGCCTCTGCCTCTGGAAGAAGCCCGACTTCACCGGAGCCCGGCAGACCTACGAGCTCTCCGGCGTGGACATCGAGAGCTGCACCCCGTTGCCGAAGGGCGGCGACGCCCAGTCCCTCGCCAACCGCACCGGCCGACCTGTCACGACCTACCAGTCCGCCGAATGCGCGGAGACCGGCGAGTTCGAGACGTATCCGGGCGGCGGGACCTGGCTGCCGCGCTCCCCGTACCAGGTACGCGCCTTCAAGATCTGGGAGAACTGAGCGCATGGGCCCCCGGACACGCCGAGGGGCGGCGACGCACACGCGTCACCGCCCCTCGGATCCGTACGGAAGCCCGCGGCTACGCGTCGCCGCCCGCCGCGCCCGGATCGGCCGCGGCCACATCCAGGAGCTCGTAGCGGTCCACCGCCGTCTTCAGGGCCGACCGGTCGATCTTGCCCTCCTTGGCCAGCTCCGTGAGCACCGCCAGCACGATCGACTGCGCGTCGATGTGGAAGAACCGGCGGGCCGCGCCACGGGTGTCCGCGAAGCCGAAGCCGTCGGCGCCCAGCGACTGGTACGCCCCCGGCACCCAGCGCGCGATCTGGTCCGGCACCGAACGCATCCAGTCCGAGACCGCGACGAACGGGCCCTGGGCCCCTTCGAGCTTCTTGGTCACATACGGGACGCGCTGCTCCTCCTCCGGATGCAGGAGGTTGTAGCGCTCGACGTCCACGGCCTCGCGGCGCAGCTCGTTCCAGGAGGTCGCCGACCAGACGTCCGCCTTGACGTTCCACTCCTCGGCGAGGATCTTCTGCGCCTCGACGGCCCACGGGACCGCCACGCCGGACGCCAGGATCTGCGCCGGGATCTCGCCCGCCTCGCCCTGCTTGAAGCGGTAGACACCCTTGAGGATGCCGTCCACGTCCACGTTCTCGGGCTCGGCCGGGTGCTGGATCGGCTCGTTGTAGACGGTGAGGTAGTAGAAGACGTCCTCGTTGGCCTCGCCGTACATCCGGCGCAGCCCGTCCTGCATGATGTGCGCGATCTCGTACCCGAAGGCCGGGTCGTACGCGACGCAGCCCGGGTTCGTCGAGGCGAGCAGCTGCGAGTGACCGTCCGCGTGCTGGAGACCCTCACCGGTCAGCGTCGTACGCCCGGCGGTCGCGCCCAGCACGAAACCGCGCGAGAGCTGGTCGGCCATCTGCCAGAACTGGTCACCGGTGCGCTGGAACCCGAACATCGAGTAGAAGACGTACACCGGGATCAGCGGCTCGCCGTGCGTGGCGTACGCCGAACCGGCCGCGATCAGCGAGGCCGTGCAGCCGGCCTCGCTGATGCCGTCGTGCAGCATCTGCCCGGTCGGGGACTCCTTGTACGCGAGCAGCAGCTCCCGGTCGACCGCCTCGTACTGCTGGCCGAGCGGGTTGTAGATCTTCGCGCTCGGGAAGAACGCGTCCATGCCGAAGGTGCGGTACTCATCGGGCGCGATCAGCACGAAACGCTTGCCGATCTCCTTGTCCCGCATGAGGTCCTTCAGGATGCGGACGAACGCCATGGTGGTGGCGATCGACTGCGAACCTGATCCCTTCTTCGCGGCCGCGTACGTCTTCTCCACGGGCTGCGGCAGCGGCTTCGCCCGCACGACCCGGGTCGGGACGTAACCGCCCAGACTCTGGCGGCGGTCGTGCATGTACTGGATCTCCTCCGAGTCACGGCCCGGGTGGTAGTAGGGCGGGTAGCCCTCGTCCAGCTGCTTGTCGGTGATCGGGATGTGCAGCCGGTCGCGGAACCGCTTGAGGTCCTCGACCGTGAGCTTCTTCATCTGATGGGTCGCGTTGCGGCCCTCGAAGTTCGGCCCCAGCGTCCAGCCCTTGACCGTCTGGGCGAGGATCACCGTCGGCTGGCCCTTGTGCGCCTTGGCCGCCGCGTAGGCCGCGTAAACCTTGCGGTGGTCGTGACCGCCGCGGCCCAGGTGCAGGATCTGCTGGTCGGTCATGTCCTTGACCATGTCCCGCAGCCGCGGGTCGTCGCCGAAGAAGTGGTCACGGATGTACGCGCCGGTCTCCGTGGCGTACGTCTGGAACTGGCCGTCCGGCGTGGTGTTGAGCTTGTTGACCAGGATGCCCGTGCGGTCCTGCGCCAGCAGCGGGTCCCAGGAGCGGTCCCAGACCAGCTTGATGACGTTCCAGCCGGCACCCCGGAACTGCGACTCCAGCTCCTGGATGATCTTGCCGTTGCCGCGTACCGGGCCGTCCAGCCGCTGGAGGTTGCAGTTGACCACGAAGGTCAGGTTGTCCAGGCCCTCACGGGCGGCGATGGACAGCTGGCCCAGCGACTCCGGCTCGTCCATCTCACCGTCGCCGAGATAGGCCCACACATGCGACTTGGAGGTGTCGGCGATGCCGCGCGCCTCCATGTAGCGGTTCATCCGCGCCTGGTAGATCGCGCCGAGCGGGCCGAGACCCATCGAGACGGTCGGGAACTCCCAGAAGTCCGGCATCAGCCGCGGGTGCGGGTAGCTGGACAGGCCGTTGGGGGCCTTCGACTTCTCCTGGCGGAACGCGTCGAGCTGGGCCTCGCTCAGCCGGTCCAGCAGGAACGCGCGGGCGTAGATCCCCGGGGAGGCGTGCCCCTGGAAGAAGATCTGGTCGCCGCCGTCGCCCTCGTCCTTGCCCCGGAAGAAGTGGTTGAAGCCCACGTCGTACAGCGAGGCGGAGGACGCGAAGGTGGCGATGTGGCCGCCGACGCCGATCCCGGGGCGCTGCGCCCGCGAGACCATCACGGCGGCGTTCCAGCGGGTCGCGTTGAGGACCTTGCGCTCGATCTCCTCGTCGCCGGGGAAGAACGGCTCGTCCTTCGTGGCGATCGTGTTCACGTAGTCCGTGCTGCGCATCTCGGGCACCGCGACGCGCTTCTCCCGCGCGCGCTCGATGAGCCGGAGCATCAGATAGCGGGCCCGCTCACGGCCGCGCTCGTCGACGGCGGCGTCGAGGGAGTCGAGCCACTCCCGGGTCTCCTCGGGATCGAAGTCCGGGACCTGGCTCGGAAGGCCGCCAATGATGATCGGGTTGCGATCGGATCCGGAAGCCACACTGTTCCTTCGCTGTTCGGTGGTGCTCTACGGGGCCTGTTACGGGGAATGTAACCCCGGACAGCTCTGTCAACTCTGTGCGCGCCGTCTCCATCGTGCTACCGCGAGGGTCCAAACGTCATCTCTACCGTTGGGTAACCCCGAGGGTTGCGAAAACTCGTCCGCGGGGCACGAGTATGGGCAGTACGCGGCTGGGTACGGGCAAACCGCAACCTTACGCCCAAGGCGTCCAAGCGTTCCCAAAGGCTGTTCGACTCCGATTGGCGGATCGAAACGGCATAAGCTGAGGAAGGACGTAAACGGATGGAGCGACCCAGGGGCGACCCGGGGGAGCCGCCGGAGAGACATGCCGGAGCTTGCGGTGACGTGGCAGGGAACGTCACCGTTTCGGCGGTCTCGCACGCTGGGTACTTGCGCGATTCGCCGGGCCCGTGTGGACTACGGCCTACGCCCCGCGCACGCGCGTGGGCAGCATTTTCCGAAGACATGATCAGGAGGCAACCCGTGAGCGCGACCGCGGACCACGCGGAGGAGCGGACCAACCCGGCAGCACGCCTGGGGTTCGAGCCCGGACAGGTGGTCCAGGAGATCGGCTACGACGACGACGTCGAGCTGGAGCTCCGTGAGGGCATTGAGGCCACTACCGGCCAGGAACTCGTCGACGAGGAGTACGACGACGTCGCAGACGTCGTCCTGCTCTGGTTCCGTGACGAGGACGGCGACCTTACGGACGCGCTGGTGGATGCCATTGGTCTGATCGAGGACGGCGGTACGGTCTGGCTGATGACGCCGAAGACCGGCCGTGACGGATACGTCGAACCGAGCGACATCAATGAGGCTGCCCAGACAGCCGGTCTCGCCCAGACCAAGAGCATCAGCGCGGGCAAGGACTGGACGGGCAGCCGTCTGGTCACCCCCAAGGGGGCCAAGGCCAAGCGCTGAACCACTCTCTGCACCACCCCGGGGCCCCCACGGGCGCACAACACTGTGCTCGTGGGGGCCTTCGTACGCCTGTGGCCGTGGAAGCCTTCGTATGTCCCGGGTCTTCGGCGGCCCCGGGCCTTCGGATTGCCCGCGGCCGGGGTCGGCGGGCGGAGGCCACGGGTGCTTGGAGACCGGCCCGCGGCTCTGCGTAGGGTGGGTGTCACCCGGACGGCCCCCGCCCGGGACGCGGAGAAGCGGCGAAGGGATGCGTGTTTCCATGGCGATCGAGGTCGGCACCGAGGCCCCGGACTTTGAACTCAAGGACAACCACGGCCGGACCGTGCGGCTCTCGGAGTTCCGCGGTGAGAAGAACGTGGTGCTGGTGTTCTACCCGTTCGCCTTCACCGGCGTCTGCACGGGCGAGCTGTGCGAGCTCCGCGACGAGCTGCCGCGCTTCGAGAACGACGACACCCAGCTGCTCGCCGTCTCCAACGACTCCATCCACACCCTGCGCGTCTTCGCCGAGCAGGAGGGCCTGGAGTACCCGCTGCTGTCCGACTTCTGGCCGCACGGCGAGGCCTCGCGGGCCTACGGTGTCTTCGACGAGGGCAAGGGCTGCGCGGTGCGCGGCACCTTCGTCATCGACAAGGCGGGCGTCGTCCGCTGGAGCGTCGTCAACGGCCTCCCGGACGCACGCGACCTGAAGGACTACATCAAGGCGCTCGAAGCGCTCTGAGACGATCTCCTGGCGGCGCCCGGCCATAAGCTGTTTCGGCCGGGAACCGGTCACTAGGATCCAATCGTTGATCCGATGCCAACGAACGACGGGGACGCTGGTGTCTGCCGGCCCCTGAGAAAACTACTGGAGGACTCGTGGGAGTCAGCCTCAGCAAGGGCGGCAACGTCTCGCTGACCAAGGCCGCGCCCAACCTGACCGCGGTCATCGTCGGTCTGGGCTGGGACGCCCGCACCACCACCGGCGGAGACTTCGACCTCGACGCCAGCGCGCTGCTGGCGAACGCCGAGGGCAAGGTCGCGGCGGACGGCAATTTCGTCTTCTTCAACAACCTGAAGAGCCCCGACGGCTCCGTCGAGCACACCGGTGACAACCTCACCGGTGAGGGCGAGGGCGACGACGAGGTCATCAAGGTGAACCTCGCCGGTGTCCCCGCCGACGTCGACAAGATCGTCTTCCCGGTCTCGATCTACGAGGCCGAGACCCGCCAGCAGAGCTTCGGTCAGGTCCGCAACGCGTACATCCGCGTGGTCAACCAGGCCGACAACACCGAGCTGGCCCGCTACGACCTGAGCGAGGACGCCTCGACGGAGACCGCGATGGTCTTCGGCGAGCTCTACCGCAACGGCGCCGAGTGGAAGTTCCGCGCCATCGGCCAGGGCTACGCCTCGGGTCTGCGCGGCATCGCGCAGGACTTCGGCGTCAACGTCTGAGGCTCTGAAGCAGCAGCAGGAGCTCTGGGGCTCGCAGAAGCAGCAGAAGCTCTGAGGCTCTGAGCAGCAGCAGAAGCTCTGACGCTCGCAGCAGCAGAAGTACGGAGCGCTCACAGCGCTCCCGCACCACCGCGTCCGGCGCCGCATGCATATGCGGCGCCGGACGCGCTCGGGGGGTGTCCGGCGGACCGTGTCCGGGGAGCCCCCTGGCAGCGTTCACACGACTAGGGGAGGACACACATGGGCGTCACGCTCGCCAAGGGAGGCAATGTCTCCCTCTCCAAGGTCGCACCCAACCTCACACAGGTGCTGGTCGGGCTCGGCTGGGACGCACGCTCCACCACCGGAGCGGACTTCGACCTCGACGCGAGCGCACTGCTGTGCCAGTCGGGCCGGGTGCTCGGTGACGAGTGGTTCGTCTTCTACAACAACCTCACGAGCCCCGACGGCTCCGTCGAGCACACCGGCGACAACCTCACAGGTGAGGGCGACGGCGACGACGAGTCCGTCATCGTCCGCCTCGACCAGGTGCCCGCCCACTGCGACAAGATCGTCTTCCCGGTCTCGATCCACGAGGCGGAGAACCGGGGGCAGGCGTTCGGCCAGGTCAGCAACGCCTTCATCCGGGTGGTCAACCAGGCCGACGGCCAGGAGCTGGCCCGCTACGACCTGAGCGAGGACGCCTCCACGGAGACCGCGATGATCTTCGGCGAGCTCTACCGGTACAACGGCGAGTGGAAATTCCGTGCGGTCGGTCAGGGGTACGCGTCAGGGCTCCGCGGCATCGCTCTAGACTTCGGCGTCAACGTTTCATAGCCGCGCACGGCGCGGGGGAGCCCCCGAAAGACACCAGGGGAGACCCTTACACAACACGATGGGGTAGGCAGTGGTTCTGAAAACCTTCGGCTGGTCGTTCGCGGTCACCGCGCTCGGCCTGGTTGCGGCGTTTTTCTACGGGGGGTGGCAGGCCTTCGGTATCGTCGCGATCCTGTCGATCCTGGAGATCTCGCTGTCCTTCGACAACGCGGTGATCAACGCCGGAATCCTGAAGAAGATGAATGCCTTCTGGCAGAAGATCTTCCTCACCATCGGCATTCTCATCGCCGTCTTCGGTATGCGGCTGGTGTTCCCCGTCGTGATCGTGGCCGTGAGTGCCCAGCTCGGTCCGATCGAGGCCATCGACCTGTCCTTCAACGACCCGGACAGATACAAGGAACTGGTCACGGACGCCCATCCGTCGATCGCCGCCTTCGGTGGCATGTTCCTGCTGATGATCTTCCTCGACTTCATCTTCGACGAGGACCGGGACATCCACTGGCTGCGCTGGATCGAGCGTCCGCTCGCCAAGCTCGGCAAGGTCGACATGCTGTCGGTCTGCGTCGCGCTGATCATCCTGCTGATCACCGCCATGACCTTCGCGACCAACGCCCACCAGCACGGTGGCGGGCACGTGGACAAGGCGTCGACCGTCATGCTCTCCGGCATCGCCGGTCTGATCACCTACCTCGTCGTCGGCGGGCTCTCCGGATTCTTCGAGAACAAGCTCGAAGAGGAGGAGGAGCGTGAGCACGAGGCCGAGGAAGAGGCCAAGAGGAAGGGCAAGCCCGTCACCGGGGTCGCCCTCGCCGGAAAGGCCGCGTTCTTCCTCTTCCTCTACCTGGAAGTCCTGGACGCCTCGTTCTCCTTCGACGGCGTCATCGGCGCCTTCGCGATCACCAACGAGATCGTGCTCATGGCCCTCGGCCTCGGCATCGGCGCCATGTACGTCCGTTCGCTCACCGTCTACCTGGTGCGCGAGGGCACACTGGACGACTACGTCTACCTGGAGCACGGCGCGCACTACGCGATCGGTGCCCTGTCGGTCATCCTGCTGATCACCATCCAGTACGAGATCAGCGAGATCATCACCGGTCTGGTCGGCGTCGTCCTGATCGGGCTGTCCTTCTGGTCCTCCCTGCGCCGCAACAGGGCGCTCGCGGCTGCCGACGGGGGTGGTGGGAGCGACGGCCCCAGCTCCGGTGCCAAGGCCGAAGTCACCTCCGGGGTGTGACCCGGTAGGGATTGAGGAACGCTCTCTGCGGGGCGGCCACACGGCGACGGCTCTCCGGGATCTCCCGGACCCGGCCCGGGCGGCCGCCCCGCAGCGATGTCCGGGTGCTGTCATGCGTGCGGGCGCGAGAGCAGGCGCGAGAACGAGCACGCCGACAGGCGCGCCAACAGGTGGGGGTTGGAATGGGATTCTTCGACGGCTTGCGACCGCTGCGCGCGGCACAGTTCGACTCGGGCAATGCCACGTCGAGCGCCATCGAGCTGACCAAGCGGAACGCGACGATCTCGCTCACCGAACAGGGCGCCCTGTCGGGCAATCTCCGGGTCAACCTGTCCTGGCGGATGCGGACCTCGGACATCGAGGGCCGCTCCCGACAGAGCGGCCGGCTGCGCCGCCCTCTCAAGCTCTTCCAGCCCGAGGTGGTCCAGGCGCACACCCAGGGCGTCGTCGACGTCGACCTGGACCTCGGCTGCATGTACGAGCTGACGGACGGTACCAAGGGGGTCGTGCAGCCGCTGGGCGGCCTGGTCGGCGACCTCAACGCCCCGCCGTACATCCGGCTCAGCGGCGACGACCGGTTCGGCGCGCCTTCGGGGGAGACGGTCTACGTCAACCTCGATCAGCGCGAACAGATCAAGCGGCTGCTGTTCTTCGTCTACATCTACGACCAGACGCCCGCCTTCGACCGTACCCACGCGAAGATCACGCTGTACCCGGGGCACGGGCCGCGCATCGAGATCGACCTGGACGAGCGCGCACCGCAGGCCCGGTCCTGCGCGGTGTTCACCGTCGACAACACCAAGGGCGAGCTGATCGTGCGCCGCGAGGTGAAGTTCGTCTACGGATTCCAGTCGGAGCTGGACCGGCTGTACGGCTACGGCATGCAGTGGGGCCGCGGCTACAAGTCCCGTACCTGAGCCGCTCCCGCACCTGAGCCGCCGGACGCGGGCTTCGCGGCCCGGGCGCCCGGATCGTCAGGCCCGGATGAACTGCGGACCTTGGGGGGGCAGCACGAAATGCGGGTCGGGTGCGTGCGCGGCGGCCGCCGCGGGCTGGGGATAGCCGTACGCGGGCGGCGCGGCGGCGGGCTGAGGGTAGCCGTACGCAGGCTGGTGGGCCGCCGCGGGAGGTGCGGCGGCAGGCGGGTAGCCGTAGGAGGGCTGCTGATGCAGGACCGTGGCCTGGGAGTCCGGACCACCGGCCCCGGCGGCCGCGGGCATCGGAGCGGGCCGCGGAGGCACGGGCGGCGCCGGGGGCACGGCCGCCGGGGCAGGCTGAGCGGACTGCGCCCCAGACGGGGGCTGCGAGACCTGCGGCTGAGGCTGCGGGGCCGACGACTGCGGGGCCTCGGGCCGGACGGCGGAGGGCTGGGCCCCCGCCTGCGCGGCGGCCGCGCTCTCGTCCTCCCCGCCGGCCTCCGAATCGTCGACCGAGATCCCGAAGGCGGTGGCCAGTCCGATCAGCCCGGTGGGATAGCCCTGGCCGACCGCACGGAACTTCCACCCCTCACCGCGCCGGTACAGCTCGCCGCAGATGATCGCGGTCTCTTCGCCGGTCTCCGGCCGCACGTCGAACACGGCCAGCGGCTCGCCCCCGGCGGACGCGGCATCGAAGAGAAGTATCCGCAGGTCGGGAACCTGCTCAAAGGCGGCGCCGTCCGAGGAGGCAGCGATGACCACCTGGTCCACGGAGGCGTCGAGCGCGCCGAGATCCGCCTCGACCGTGTCCGTCAGCCCTTCCGGCACACTGCGCTTCGGCAGCCGCCGGACCAGGCCGGAGGGGTGCCGGGGCTGGTTGTAGAAGACGAAGTCCTCGTCGGACCGCACCCGGCCGGACGCACCGAGGAGCAGGGCGGAGGCGTCCACGTCGGGAACCCCGGCGCCCGGGGTCCAGCGCAGCACGGCCCGTACGGCCGCGGCATCGACGGGGACGTTCGAGCCCTTCAGCATCGTGTGCGTCATGACCGTCATCCTGCCTGCTGGGGGCTTGTGTGGACAACGCGGGGGCGGCACGTCTGTGCCCGGAGACCGCGCCGGCAGGGCGGGACGGTACCGCGGGAGGAGGGCGGGTGACTGCCGGGTAACCGGAAATTCATGTCCTTGCGGAACTGTTGACACCCGTCCGTACGTACTATTACCGGCCATACGTTGTCCGGCCGGTCAGGCAGTTCGGGGGAAACTCATGCGTCACTTCGGGCACATAGCGCCCGCGACCCGGGAGGGTCTGTTCTTCCGGGAGCCCTGCGACTTCAGCACGCGCTCCCCGGCGCGGCTGCTCTCGGTCGCACTGGGGGCCACGCTCTACTCCCCGGCCACCCGCCCGGCCCTGGCCGACGACGTGCTGAAGCAGGCCGGGCGCGGCGTCGTCTCCATGGTGCTCTGCCTGGAGGACTCGATCGACGACGCCGAGGTGGTCGCCGCCGAGGCCAATCTGATCAGGCAGTTCGCCGCCCTCGCCGCCCGGTCCGAGTCCCCGGGCCCCACCGCCCCCGACGTGCCGCTGCTCTTCATCCGGGTCCGCGAACCGGCCCAGATCACCGACCTCGTGGAGCGCCTCGGCGACGCGGTCCGGATGTTGTCCGGTTTCGTACTTCCCAAATTCACCGAAGAGCGTGGAGCCCTGTTCCTGGAGGCTCTCGCCGAGGCAGAAAGCGCCTGCGGACAGCGGCTCTTCGCCATGCCGGTCCTCGAATCGCCCGAGCTGCTCCACCTGGAGACCCGCGCCGAGATCCTCCAGGGCATCGCCCGCAGCGTCGACAAGTACCGGGACCGGGTGCTCGCCCTGCGGCTCGGCGTCACGGACTTCTGCTCGGCCTACGGACTACGCCGAGCACCCGACATGACGGCGTACGACGTCCAGATCGTCGGCTCCGTGATCGCCGACGTGGTCAACGTGCTGGGCCGCGCCGACGGCACCGGCTTCACGATCACCGGCCCTGTCTGGGAGTACTTCCGGCGCCAGGAACGCATGTTCAAGCCCCAGCTGCGCCGCAGCCCCTTCCTGGAGGGCCGGGCCGAGGAGCTGCGTACGGCACTCATCGAGCACGACCTGGACGGCCTGCTGCGGGAGATCGAGCTCGACCGTGCCAACGGCCTGCTCGGCAAGACCTGCATCCACCCCTCCCACGTGGCGCCCGTGCACGCGCTGTCCGTGGTCAGCCACGAGGAGTTCACGGACGCCCAGGACATCCTGCGGCCCGAGCGCGGCGGCGGCGGCGTGCTGCGCTCCGCGTATACGAACAAGATGAACGAAGTGAAGCCCCACCGGGCCTGGGCCGAGCGCACGCTCCAGCGGGCCGAGGTCTTCGGGGTGGCCAGGGAAGACGTCGGCTTCGTGGACCTGCTGGCCGCAGGCCTGACGAACTGAGCGCGTATCGATGAGCGAGCGCGCGGCGGGACAAGAGACCAGAGAAGAGACCGTGGACGTGGTGTGGTCGGGCAGCTGGGTGGCGGAGCGGCTGGGAGTCGCCCTGGAAGGCGACGGGGAACTCCGGGAACTGCTGGGACTCGCCCTGCGCCGTAACCCCAAGCGGGCACATCTGCTCGTGTCGAACGTGCTGGGCAAGCACGTGCCCCAGCGACCCTCCGTCGTGTACGGAGAAGGCTTCGCGCTCGGCGAGCGGGTGCGGGAGCTGCTCGGCGCGGAGGAGGCCCGCCGCGCGGTCGTCCTCGGGTACGCGGAGACGGCCACCGGCCTCGGCCACGCCGTCGCGGACGGCCTGCGGGACGCCCCGTACCTCCACTCCACCCGGCGCCCGGTGCCGGGCGTCGAACAGGCGGGCGGCTTCGAGGAGTCCCACTCGCACGCCACCTCGCACCTACTGCTGCCGGAGGACCGGGAGCTGCTGGCGGGGCGCCCGGATGCCGGTGCGGAGGCAGGTGCTTCCGTTCTGGTCCTGGTCGACGACGAGTTCTCCACCGGCAACACGGTCCTGAACACCATCCGCACCCTGCACGACCTGCACCCGCGCGAACGGTACGTGATCGTCGCCCTGGTCGACATGCGCTCACCGGAGGACCGCGACCGGCTGACGGCCTTCGCCGCCGAGATCGGGGCCCGGGTGGACCTGGTGGCCCGCAGCAGCGGCACGGTCGCCCTGCCGGACGGCGTACTGGAACACGGACAGGCCCTGGTGGCGGCGCAGGAGGCGGAGGCCCCCGTCTCCCCGCCGCGCTCCGCACAGGTCCCCGCTCCCGTCACCCGCGTCGATCTCGGCTGGCCCGCAGGCGTCCCCGACGGCGGCCGGCACGGCTTCACCCCGGTCCACCGGGCGGCCCTCGAATCGGCGCTTCCGGTTCTGGCGGAGCGGATTGCGGGTGCCCTGGGAAGCGACGTCCGCCGGGTCCTCGTCCTCGGCTTCGAGGAGCTGATGTACGCGCCGCTGCGCCTGGGCACCGCACTGGAAGAGGTGCTGGGAGCCGACGCGGCCGACACCGAGGTCCGCTACTCCACCACCACCCGCTCCCCGGTCCTCGCCGTCGACGACCCCGGCTACGCGATACGCACCCGCCTGGTCTTCCCGGCCCACGACGACCCGGCTGACGGACCCGGCGACCGGTACGCGTACAACGTGGCGGGCGCGGGCTTCGACGCGGTGGTCGCCGTCGTCGACTCCGCCGCCGACACCCCCGAACTGCACGCCCCCGACGGCCTGCTGGCCCGCCTCGCCGAGCACACCGGCCACGTACTCCTCGCGGTCATCCCCTCGTACACCCCCGCCCCCGCACCCGTCCCCCACCGGCAGGAGCCCTCCGTGCTGCCCGAGCCCCTCCGAGGCCCCGACTTCTCCAGTTACGCACCGGAGGACGTCGGCTGGCTCCTCCAGGACCTCTCGGACACCGAGCTGGAGGCGCCCACCGAGGAGCGCGAGGAGGCGATCCAGAGCGGCGGCGCGCACTACGCGGAGTCACTGCCCGTCGAGTACCAGCCGAGCCCCGAGTACCAGGCCCTGTTCACGGCCGCCCTGGACACCTCCGCCGCCCGCATCGCCCGCGCGGTGGGCACCGTCACCGAGACGGTCCTCGCCGAACGCGGCCCGCGCCCGGTCCTCGTCTCGCTCGCCCGCGCCGGAACGCCCGTCGGGGTGCTGATGCGCCACTGGGCCCGCCACCGGCACGGGCTGGACCTCCCGCACTACGCCATCTCCATCGTCCGGGGCCGGGGCATCGACGCCAACGCCCTGCGCTGGCTCGCCGCCCACCACGACCCGGCCGACGTGGTGTTCGTCGACGGCTGGACGGGGAAGGGTGCGATCACCCGCGAACTGGCAGCGGCCATAAGTGAGTTCGAGGCGCAGGAGAGGGCTGAGGGCGCCACGGGTCCTGGCGGCCGCGCCGGCTTCGACCCGGAGATCGCGGTGCTCGCCGATCCGGGCGGCTGCGTCCGCACGTACGGCACCCGCGAGGACTACCTGATCCCTTCCGCCTGCCTCAACTCCACCGTCTCCGGCCTCATCTCCCGTACGGTGCTCCGCGCCGACCTGGTCGGCCCCGACGACTTCCACGGCGCGAAGTTCTACCGCGAGCTGGCGGGGGCCGATGTCTCCGGCGACTTCCTGGCGGCGGTGGCCGCGCGCTTCGACGAGGTGGCGGACCAGGTCGACGCCGAGGCGAAGGAGCTGCTCGCCGCCGACCGCGCCCCGACCTGGGAGGGCTGGGCGGCCGTCGAGCGGATCAGCGAGGAGTACGGCATCCACGACGTGAACCTGGTCAAGCCCGGCGTCGGCGAGACCACCCGGGTGCTGCTGCGCCGGGTCCCCTGGAAGATCCTCGCGAAGCGTGGAGCAGGCACGGACCTGGAGCACATCCGGCTGCTGGCCGAGCAGCGGGGCGTCCCGGTCGAGGAGGTCGACGACCTCCCGTACAGCTGTGTCGGTCTGATCCATCCCCGGTTCACGCGCGGTGCGACGGGCGCGGACGGCAAGGCGGTGCAGGGCGCATGAGCGTGAGCGAGACTTCACCGGTCACCCTGGTGGCGAGCGACCTCGACCGTACGCTCATCTACTCGGCGGCCTCACTCGACCTGTCGATGCCGGACGCGGAGGCCCCCCGGCTCCTGTGCGTGGAGGTGTACGGCCACAAGCCCCTCTCGTACATGACGGAGACGGCGGCCGCACTGCTCACCGAGGTGGCGACCTCGACGCTCTTCGTCCCGACCACCACCCGGACCCGCGAGCAGTACCACCGCATCCACCTCCCCGGCCCCACCCCCCGGTACGCGATCTGCGCCAACGGCGGCCACATCCTCGTCGACGGGGTCTCCGACCCGGACTGGCAGGCGCGGGTGGAGACCCGCATCGCCGACGAGTGCGCCCCCCTCACCGAGATCCGGGCCCACCTCGCCACGACCGCCGACCCGGCCTGGCTCCTCAAGGACCGCGTGGCCGAGAACCTCTTCGCGTACCTCGTCGTCGAGCGCTCCCTCCTCCCTGAGGAGTGGGTGAAGGAACTGGCGGCCTGGGCGCGGCCCCGCGGCTGGACGGTCTCCCTCCAGGGCCGCAAGATCTACGCGGTCCCGGCACCGCTCACCAAGAGCGCCGCGATGCACGAGGTGGCCCGCCGCTCCGGCGCCACCCGCACGCTCGCCGCCGGGGACTCTCTCCTCGACGCCGACCTGCTGCTCGCCGCCGACCTGGGCTGGCGCCCCGGCCACGGCGAGCTCGCGGACGAGGGCTGGCGGGCCCCGCACGTCGAGGCACTGGAGGCGAGGGGAGGGGCAGCAGGGGAGGAGATCCTCCGCCGCTTCCTGACGGCTTCTTCCGCCGCGTCCGCCGCGTCCTCTGATTCCTCCGCTTCCTCTGCGTAGGGGCGCTGGTTGCGCGAGGCTGGGGTGGAGAGCGGCGGACGGGCGCGGAGGCCCCGACAGCTCTTCTTCACGGACGACACGACAGAGGGAAGCGCACCCGGATGACCAAGGGCAACGAGACCACGATCACGGACGAGCTGTACGCGTACATGCTGGCCCACAATCCGCCGCTGGACCCGGTCCAGCGGGAGCTGGTGGACACCACGTACGCCCGGTTCCCCGACCACGCGGGCATGGTGTCGGCCGAGGAGCAGGCCCCGCTGCTGGCGTTCCTCGTCCGGCTGGTGGGCGCCCGGCATGTGGTGGAGGTCGGGACGTTCACCGGCTTCAGCGCACTGGCGATGGCCCAGGCGCTGCCCGCCGACGGCAGGCTGATCGCCTGCGACATCTCGGAGGAGTGGACGGCGTACGGCCGGGAGGCCTGGGAGAAGGCGGGCGTCGCGGACCGGATCGACTTGCGGATCGCCCCGGCCCTGGACACGCTGCGCGCGATGCCCGCCGAGCCGCACATCGACTTCGCCTACCTGGACGCGGACAAGGGCGGCTACATCGCGTACTGGGAGGAGCTGGTGCCCCGGATGCGGCAGGGCGGGGTCATCGCCACGGACAACGTGCTCTTCCACGGCGGCGTGACGGACCCGGAGGCGACGGGCCCGACAGCGGCGATCAAGGAGTTCAACGACCACGTGAGCGCGGACGACCGGATGGACAGCGTGCTGCTGACGGTCGCGGACGGCCTGACACTTTCCCGTAAGAAGTAGCGCTCACCAGGCCGTCCGGCTCAGGTCCGGCGCAGGTCCGGCACAGTTGGGGTGCGGGTGCGGGTGCGGGCGCGGGTGGCGGCGGGGTAAGGCTCGGGTGGGGCGGGCTACGGTTCAGCCGCAGCACCCACCGCCGCAGCAGCCCCCGCCCCCTCCGCCGCCGGACGAGTCGGGCGCGGCCCCGGCGGCACCACCCACGGCCACGGCGGACAGCAGCTTGACGGTGTCGTCGTGGCCGAGGGGACAGGAGGCGGGGTCCGAGGACTGGGCCATGGGGCGGCTGACTTCGAACGTGTCGCCGCAGGTGCGGCAGCGGAATTCATAGCGAGGCATGGGCCAAGGCTAGAGCCACCCGCGCCCGCACGGCTACGACGAGGGCTATAGGCCTCGGGCAGGCGGTGGGCAAGGCGGGAAGGTGCAGCGCATCGCGACGTACGCCACGGCGCGAGCAGGCACCGCGTCGCGAGCCCGGCACGGCCCGACACGACCCGACACGGCGCCCGAGGACCTCGCACCGTATCGCGAGCCGGGCACGGCAAGGTACGGCACCAGACAGCCCTGCAACGCACGGCACGCAGCTACGCCGCACGCAGCTACGCCGCACGCAGCTACGCCCCGGCGCCGCTGCCGCGCTCTTCGCGGATGTCGGAGACGACGCGGGCGGCGGTCCGTCGGACGGCTTCGGTCTCGGTCAGGAAGTGCCAGTAATCGGGGTGGCGCCCTTCCAGGCCGGTGATGGCGCGCTCCAGCCGGGCCACGGAGTCGTCGAGCGGCCGCGCGTGCCGGGGATCGGGGGTGTGCCGCCCGGCCATGGCGAGGCGCTGGGCGTCCCGGACCGCGAACCGGGTCCGCTCGATCTCCTGCTGCGGGTCTTTCGCCACGGCATCGAGCCGCTGCAACCGGTCTCCTGCGGTGGAGACCGCCTCGTCGACGGAGTTGAGGAGGGCCCGGACGGTGGAGAGCCGCGAGGTGGCGTCCGCCCAGCGCTGCTCATCGCGCGCCTTGGCTGCCTCGGCGAGCTTGTCCTCGGCCTGTCGTACGTTGACGGCGGCCTGCTCCGGGATGGGCTGGAGGTCCTGCCAGCAGGCGGCGGAGAAGCGACGCCGTAGTTCGCTGAGGACCGGCTCGACCGACCCGGCGCGAGTGGTGAGGGCCTGGGCGCGGGTACGAAGGGAGACCAGGCGCCGGTCGATCTCGGCGGCCCGCTCGGGCAGCCGCTCGGCTTCGGTACGTACGGCCTCGGCGTCGCGCAGTACGACGTCGGCGCGCTGGAGTGTCTCGGCGACCCCGTGCTTTCCGGCACCCTGGTTCAGCTTGGTCAGCTCCGGGGCGAGCGCGGCGAGCCGGGCGGCGAGCTCATCGGCCCGCAGCCCCGCGGCCCGTACGGCATCGAGGGCGTTGCTGGCGGCCAGGAGCGCCTGCCGGGCCCGCTCCACGGCGGGGGCGAGCCGGGCGAGCTGGGTCTCCGCAGTGCCCAGGAGGGGCCCGAGCCCCTGCGCGAACCGGTCCAGCTCGCCCTTGACCCGGACGAGGTCGTCCTTGGCCCGGGTGAGCTCGGTGCGGGCCCGGGAGGCGACGGAGGGCTCCAGATCGTCCCGGTCCAGGTCATGGGAGTCGACGGCGGTGATGTACGCGTGGCTGACCGCGTCGATGCGGTGGCTCAGCGCGGCGAAGTCCTCGGAGGCCTTGCGGCCGCGCGAGGAACTGTCCACGGCGTTGATGGTCTCGATGGAGATCCTGAGATCGCGCTGGGCGCTGTCGAGCTCGTAGAAGGCCTCGGCGGCGGCGTCCTTCGCGGCCTGCGCCTCGGCCCGCTGATTCTCACCACGCCCGCCGAACCACCGGCGCGTACCGCCCCCGGCGAAGGCGGCGGGCAGCGCGGCAAGCAGGAGGGGCACGGGCAGCAGCACAAGCGCCAGCAGATCCCGCCCCCCTTGGCCACGCCCCCCTTGACCACGGCCCCTGGGGCGGCCCCCTTGGACACGGTGCGCGCCCCGGCCCTCCTGGCTTTCGCGGGCTCGGGCTCGCTGATCGCCCTTGACGGCGGAACTCCCACCCGCTCGTGCCTCTGGCCGCGTGTGCGTCGCCGTCACATCCCTCTCCCGTGCTGTTCCGCCCCTGCCCGGTACATTCTCCCACCAGGTAAGGACGAACACACGGGTCGGTTAGTTCGCGCTTCGC
The DNA here is from genome assembly GCF_002382885.1 of Streptomyces sp. WZ.A104. Lineage (GTDB taxonomy): Bacteria > Actinomycetota > Actinomycetes > Streptomycetales > Streptomycetaceae > Streptomyces. The sequence continues at coordinate 16,514 of NZ_NWVL01000002.1, read as the reverse complement.
ACGGTGACTTGACCATTGTCGCTGCGGGCCTTCACCACGTGAGCGCTGTCGTCGCTGCGCGGCACGCCGATCGAGACGTCGCCGTTGTCGGCGGAGGCGCTGACGGCGTACTTCTTCCCGCCCGCAGGCAGGTCGATGGTGATGCCGCCGTTGTCGCTCACAGTGTCCACGAGATCGGGCACGGTGTTGAAGTCCAACCGGACCTCGCCGTTGTCCGACCTGGCGACGACGGAGGCGGAGGATATCCGTTCCGCCAGCACCTGCCCGTTGTCGCTCTGCAGCTTGAGCGTCCCGCTCACGTCCCGGACGTGGACTTCGCCGTTGGAGGAGGACAGCTCCAGCGGCCGGTCGAACCCGGTGGCGCTGACTCTCCCGTTGTCCGCCACCGCCGTCACGCTCACCCCGCGCGGCACCTTCACCCGGTGCCGGGCCTCGCAGTTGTTGATCATGGCCTTGCACTTCATGTGCAACGTCAGGGTGTCTGCGTCCACAGCCCACACAGGATCGGGCCCACTGCCGAACATCACCCATCCGTCGACCTGCCGCTCGACCTCGACCTGCTCCACGTCGGCGGGCACGAGCTCCACGGAGCTGTTCTCGGCGTCGATGGTCAAGGTCTTCCCCTCCAACGCGAACGTCTTCCGCTCCACAGGCGCGTCATCCACGTTGGTCCCCCCGCACCCGGTGATGCCGAGCGCCAGCAGCGCGACCCCACCCCCCAGGGCGAGAACCCGACCGCGCACCCCGCGACGGGTTCGGTTCGGTGCGCTCGAAACGATGTCCACGGTGATCGATCCCCCAGTGAGTACGGCCGGACGGTGCCACCGGACGTCCCGCCCGGTTCCCTCAAACCGTATGCACTGGAAGCCCCCGACGGGATCCGGGCGGCCACCGTCTCCGGGGTGGGGTTATCCCCCGGTCCCCGGCGGCCCGGAGCCGCCGCCGACCGGTCCCGCCGAATCGGTTTATGAGCAGGGCCCCCGTCCATGTACGCTGTTGCCTCATCCACGGGTGCGTAGCTCAGGGGTAGAGCGCTGCTCTTACAAAGCAGATGTCGGCGGTTCGAAACCGTCCGCGCCCACCAGACACGAAGGCCCCCAACTGATCATGGTTGGGGGCCTTTGGTGTCCACCTTGCCATCAAGGGGAAGTAGTGGCCGGAGCCGCCGAGTTGTTCGCACAGTTCGGCGTGGGTGGAGGTGTGCAGGATCAAGGCGTGCCGCCCGTTGTCGACGATGTGCGACGGGGCCAGGCCGACGCTCAAGGCCGTAACAGCCGTGGCCGTCTCGTCGCCGAGACCGCGAACCGGCCCGCCGACGGGCTTCTGTCACAGGACGGCCTCGGCTGGCTGCGTATGGCCCTGGGCGTGGGCGACGCCTGATCCGGGCATGCCGACTTTCCGGAAGCTACCGGTGGTCAACCGGCCTTCCGGTCGCTCACCGCCTCCGCGATCGACAGGCTGTTCTCGTAGAGGTGGTGCCGGGTGATCCGGCCGTTCTCGACGGTGAGCCGCAGCGCGAACGGGCCCTCGAAGGATCTGCCCGTCGCGCGTACGGTCCCCGACAGGTGCCCCATCAGTACGGCGTCGGCGCCGTCCACGAGGAAGGTGCCGACGGAGGCCCGGGCCTCCTCGGGGACCGTATGCTCCATCAACTCCCCGAACTGGGCCGCACATTCGGCGGGCGTGGAGCGTGGGCGGATCCAGGGGACTGTCGGGTTGTCGGCCAGCTGCCAGTCGACCTCGTCGGCGAAGAGCGCGGTGAGCGCCTCGGTGTCTCCGGCCAGTCGGGCGGCGAGGAACTTCTGGACGACCGCCCGGGTGGCGTCGGCGGGGGATGCGGTGGGCATGCGGGCCTCCTTGCTGTTGGTGTGCCTCTTGTCGGTGGGGTTTCCCTCGTTGGTGGTCGATGCTGCCGGGGGGCGGGGCGGCGCGTCGATTACTCCCGAGGTAATGGGGCGGCGGGGCCGGGCTGTGCTCACGATGATGGAAGCGGATGACGTGCAGCGAAAGGGCACTTCATGGGGCAGACCCTGGCCGGAGATGCTGGACGATGCCGCTCGTGGGCGGTTTCCGGAGGCTGATGGACGTACGACCATGGTTGCCGCTCCCAGTGCCCGGGATGCGGGGGTGAGGTCTTCTTCACCGATGGCACGGCCGCCCGGCTTCGGCGGCAGGGGGACGAGGGGGCGGGCGACGGCGGCGAGGTCTTGGTGCCTGCCTCGGACAACCGGCTTGTGGATGCGAACCTGGATCCGCCCTTTCCTGGCGCGCCGGGGTTCAGGGCCGTGGACCTGCTCGCCCACCCCGCCTTCGTCGAGCGCTTCCGTCCCCGGGTCGTGTCCACCACCCTCGCGCTCGCCTGGGTCGCGGCGGGCAAGCGTGCCGCGTACGTCACCGACGGCGGTGACCTGCGCGAGAGCGTGCACTTCGCCGCGGGCATCGCCCTCTGCCGGGCTGCTGGATGCGTCGTCACCGGAGTCGACGGGGCTCCGCTCGGGCCGGCGGGCCGCGGCCTCGTCGCCGCTGCGGACGCCGAGACGCACGCGTCGCTCCTGTCGATGATCCGTAGCTGACGAGTGCAGTTCTCAGACGTGCAGTTCGGGCGGGAAGCCGGTCCAGCGCAGGTCCCTCGGGAGGTGGCCGGTGTCGTTGAACAGGAGGACGGACGCCGGGCGGTCGGGGGCGTAACGAATGACGGTCAGCGCCGCGTTGGCGTGATTGATGCCCAGCCAGCGCCACTTCGGGGCGTCGAGCGCTGCCCGTACGAGCCAGCCGACCAGGAAGTTGTGGGTGACGAGGAGATGGTGGCGGGGCTCGTCCCCCTCCACCGGGCCGGTGAACCGTGCCAGGGCCTCCTCGGCCAGCTCCGGGCCCTTCTCGCGTTCCTCCGCCGGGAAACCCGCCAGGCGTGCGAGCGTCGCGTCCGCCGACTCCGGGGGCAACTCCTCGCGGCGGGGTAGGTGAGGGATGTAGTCGCCGGCGGCTTCGGACCGCAGCAGCGGTACGTTGGTGAGCTGCTCGCCGATCAGCCGTGCCGTCTGCTCCGCGCGGGCAAGCGGGCCGTGGTGGACTGCCGTGAGGGGCACCCTGCCGAGCCGATCCCCGAGCAGCGCGGCCTGGCGGCGGCCGTTCTCCGTCAACGCGCTCTCGTCCGACGACGCCTCACCGTGACGCGTGATGTACAGGTAGCGGGCAGCAGTTGCCGTCATCGGCGCGTCCTCCGTCGGGCGTCGGATTTCATGATCGTACGAAAGGGTGGACGCCGGGTTGTTCCAGCCCGGTTCCGTACGCGTTCCCGCCTCCCGGGATGCGCGCGCGCAGTCGTCGGGGCACCGTGGAGGCATGGCCGAGCACCCGCCTGTCATCGTTCACCCGCCGTCCACGACCGGGGGGCGGCGGGTGACCGTGCGCGGGCAGATCGTGGGGCTGGCGCACGGACGGGGTGAGGTGGCCGCAATGCTGCGGGCCGCGGGGCTTGCTCCGGGGCCGGACGAGGCCGTCGAGCTGGACCGGCCCGAGCTGATCGAATGGCGCGGCGGTGATCTCGATACGTGGGGATGATCCCTTGACGTGACACGTGGGATGCGGTGCGTCACGTGCGGGTCCCGTGAGGCGAAACCTAGGGGTGGTCCCGTGAGGCGACACATGGGGGTGGTCCCGTGAAGCGTCGTCGAACGGCGCCCGAGAGCGCATCGATCGAGCCGCCTCCCGGCTATTACGCCGCCGCGGGTGAGCCCCCCGATGCCGCGCAGCGCGCGCTGATCCTGGACTGGGTGGTGAGCCGGCGCATCGCCGGCGGCTGGCGGGTCGAGTCGCGGTCCGGGAGCCAGGTGGTGCTGGTGCGCGGGCAGCCGGTGAACCATGTGCTGCACGCCATCCTCACCGTCTTCTCGTGCCTGGTCTGGGGGCTTGTCTGGGCCGGGGTCTCCCTGGTCAACCGCGTGGAGCGCGTAGCCCTCACCGTCGACGCCCAGGGGCGCATCGTCCAGGTCAATGCGCCGTGACGTATCACCCGTACGGGTGTATCCAGGGGGCAGCCACCTGGATACACCCGTACGGGTGTATCCAGGTGGCTGCCCCCTGGGGCCGGGAGGAACGTCGGAGCTGATCTGCACGCACCACCAGGGCAGATCAGGACAGCAGGCGCCCGCGCCTGTTCCGGTTAAGGAGTCCTCATGTCGCAGCCCAGTGAGCCCACCCCCGGGACCTCGCGCCCCGCCGACCCGCGCCCGGCCGGAGGGTCCGGCAGTGCGTGGGCGGCGGGGGGAACGGTGTTCGCCGGTGTCCTCCTCCTCGTGGACGGCATCCTCGGAGTGCTGAAGGGCATCGCGGGGATCGCCTCCAACGACGTGTACACGCGGATCAACGACTACGTTTTCAAGTTCGACGTGACTTCGTGGGGCTGGATCCACCTCGTCCTCGGCGTGATCCTCATCTTCGTGGGCTGGGGCATCCTTTCGGGCGCCACCTGGGCCCGGGGCGTGGGCATCGTGCTCGCCGCGCTGAACCTGATCGCCAACTTCATGTGGCTGCCGTACACGCCGGTCTGGGCCCTCGTCACCATCGCCATCGACGTCTTCGTCATCTGGGCCCTGTGCACGGACCGGTCGAATCCGAGTGACTCGGTCCGGAACGGCTGAACCTGTCCGGCCGGGGGCCGGTGGGCGGGGTGGCAGGCGTCCGGTGTCCCGGCCGTTCAGTGTCCGGTGCCCGGGCGTTCAGTGTCCGGTGTCCGTTGTCAGTGGTGCGGTCCACACTGGAGACATGTGCCGCAGCATCAAGACGCTCCGCCCACCCGCCCTCCCCGAAGAGGCCACCGAGGAGGACATGCGGGCCGCCGCCCTTCAGTACGTACGCAAGGTCTCCGGGTTCCGCGCGCCCGCCGCGCACAACCGGGAAGTCTTCGACCGCGCCGTCGACGAGATCACCGCAGCGACGATGAAGCTGCTCGATGGTTTGGAGATACGCGGGGCGGCGGCCCGCCGCTGAGAGACGAAGTCCGGGACCGGGCGGCCGCCGCTCAGGGGGTGACAGGCGTCGGTGCCGATACCTGGGTCGGTACGGTCACGGGGCCGGGGGCCGGGGCGGACGCGGGCGTCGGTACGGAGACCTGGGACGGGGGCGCGGGCACGGCCGCAGTGGGAGTTGCCTTCGGGGCGAGGGCGTTCGGCGCTCGCACCGCCTCTGGTGATTCTGCTGCCTTCGCCGCGTTCGCCGTCTTCGAAGCGTTCGCCGCCTTCGGTGACGGTGGTGGAGCCGTCCCCTCGGCCGTCAGGGATTTCACAGCCCCCGCTGCCCCCGTCTCCGCGGTGGCCCGCGCCACCGTCGGGCGCTTGACCACGAACGCGGCCAGCGCACCCGCCATGAACAGGGCCAGCACGGAAACCGCCGTGCCGAACCAGGTCGAGCCCAGCCACCGGCCGCCGAAGTAGCCGAGCCCCACGCTGTAGCAGGCCCAGGCCAGGCCTGCCAGTGCGGACCAGGGCAGGAAGTCCCGCACCCTGCGGCGCGCGGCGCCCGCGCCCAGGGAGACCACGGACCGGCCCGCCGGAGCGAACCGGGCGATGACGACGAGTGCCCCGCCGCCCCGGCTCAGCGCTGCGCCGAGACGTTCCTGCGCGGTGGTGAGGCGTCGCGAGCGGGCGATGGCCCGGTCCAGCCGGTCGCCCCCGCGCCAGGCGAGCCGGTACGCGACGAGGTCACCGAGCACCGAAGCGGTGGTCGCGCAGAGGATCAGCACGATCAGCGAGGGCACCTGCCCGGAGGTGCCCTCCCCGGCGCCGCTGACGGTGGTGGAGCCCGCGGCGGTCGCCGTGGCGGCCGTGATCACGAGTACGCCGCTGGGCAGCAGAGGGAGGAAAACGTCCAGGAGTACGGAGAGGGCGACCACCGCGTAGATCCATGGGCTGCTGGTCAGCGCGCCCACACTCTCTAGCACCGTCTACTACTCCCCGGTCGTGTCAACGCCGCGACGTCGCAGGGGAGCGGCAGGGGCGGCAGGTTCAGCTGTACAGCGTACGCGTGAGGGTTCTCCGGCCATCGACCAGGGCGGGTGATGTTGTGCACCTCACGTACACCTGGCGGGCCTTGTGCCGTTATGCGGGGGGAGTGGCCGGCGCGAGCGAGGAGCAGTACAGCACATGAAGCAGACGGAGCACATGACGGCATGGATCGTACGGACGGGGAGCGGGGCGGCGCACTCGAATTCAGGTGTGCGGAGGGCGGCATCGCGGGTGGGCGGTGCGTTGCCGGGGGTGCCGGGGGCTCGGGGCGTTCTGCGGGCCCCCGCCGTGCTGGCGGGGGCGTTGGCCCTGCTGGCGCTGGCCGGTGGGTTCGGCGTCGCCCACGGTGCGGGCGATGACGGAGCGTCCGGCGCGCATGGCGCCCATGCGACGGGGCCCGCGGCGGCGGTCCCGGCCGGCGGCGACCCGGGTCCCTCCGACGAGGCCGTCACGCGGGGCGGCGGCTTCTGGATGCGGGCCGCGGGAGTGTTCTCGCCGCCCGGCTCCTTCGTCCCGTCCGAGGCCCTGACGTACGACACCGTTCTGGTGCCGGCGGGCGCGCGGATCGAGGTCATGGAGTACGCGGACGGGGCCGGCACCCGGGTCACCGCCCGGCTGCGGGGGCTCGTGCCGAACCGTGCGTACGGGATGCACGTGCACACCTCCCCGTGCGGCGCCGATCCCGCCGCGGCCGGGCCGCACTACCAGCACCGTCCGTCGGCGACGGCGGACCCGGTCAACGAGGTGTGGCTGGACTTCCGGACCGACGCGGACGGTGCCGGGCGGGCCGGGGCCCGGCACCGCTGGGGATTCCGCGAGGGCGGAGCGGGATCGGTGATCATTCACGACCGACAGGGTGGTGCGGGGGAGCGGGCGGCCTGCTTCACGGTGCCGTTCGGTCCCATGAGGCGAGGCTGAGGGCGGGCCTGAAGGGGTCTGAGCGTTCCGATGTGCCTGGGTGTTCCTGGGTGTTCCTGGGTGTGCCTGGATGTGCCTGGATGTGCCTGGGTGTGCCCGCTGTGCCCGTTGTACCCGCGGGTCTCATCTCTACTTCGCGGTCTCTGCTGTGCCTGGTCTACCCGCTGTACGCCGATGACCCTCACCTCTGGGGCAGGAGGTGAGGGCCACCGTCGTATCGGGCCGTCAGGCGCGCGGTGGGGCCTGACGGCGGGTCAGGCCGTGACGGCCGAGGCGTCTTCGCGTCGGGACGCGTCCCCGGACGGATCCTCGGCGCTCCGCGCGCCGAAGAGGCGATCCACTGCCACGGCGCCAGGTCCGGTGAAGACCAGGAGCAGGAACGCCCAGCAGAACAGCGCCGACAGTCCGCCGCCGTTCTCGATCGGCATCAGCCCGTCGGGCTGATGCACCTTGAAGTAGGCGTAGGCCATCGAGCCCGAGGCGAGGAAGGCGGCGGCGCGGGTACCGAGGCCGAGGGCGACGAGAACGCCGCAGACCAGCTGGATCAGGGCGGCGTACCAGCCGGGCCAGGCGCCGGTCTCCACCTGGTTGCCGCCGAGCACTCCGAAGAGCGAGGAGGCGCCGTGGCAGGCGAAGAGCAGGCCGATCACGAAGCGGAAGAGGCTGAGCGCGTAGGGCTGGGCATGGTTCAGGCGGATGAGCATGGGGGGCGGGCTCCTTCGGTCGAGGTGGGGACGGGAACCGACTGGATGCCTCAGGTTAGGGAAACCTCACTAGTACTTGCAACTTCAACATTATGGCGAGTGGCTGAAAGTCGACCCATCCTCAGGGGTGAGTGAACGCTCAAGAACCGTTTCCAGCTGGGCTCCTCGTCTGCCTGCTGTGGCCTGTGCCAATGCCAGCGCAGACTTCCGGCCACGCAACGTCAGCGTCATGAGCTGGTTACCGAACCAGGGGCCACTGGCTCTGCTCCAGGTCACCGGCGACGCTTGCGTACGGCCGTGGCGTGCCAGCAGGCCGCCGAGGCGCCGGCCCGTCCGGCTCCAGCCGAAGCGGAAGGCGGCGCGGAGCGGGCGGGGGACCGCGTTGTGCGTGGGGGAGCAGGTCAGCTGGAGGACGCGGGCCCGTGGTGCGCTCGCGGCGCCGGTGGCGGACCATCGGGGCTCGGCGATGTAGGCGTGGTGCACATCGCCCGAGAGCACGCATACCGTCGCCGGGGCGTCCGGCCCGCTCCCGGCCTTCCGCAGCAGTTCCGTGAACCGGTCGAAGGAATCCGGGAAGGCGGCCCAATGCTCCAGGTCCGACGCCCGGCGCAGCTTCTCGCCGAACCGGGCCCAGCGCTCCCCGCGCACGCCGGCGCACAGGGCGGCGCTCCAGCGTTCCGCGTCGTGGACGAGCGGGGGCAGGAGCCACGGCAGGGAGCTGCTGATCAGGAGGTGATCGTATGAAGCGGGGTCGCCCAGAGCCGCGTCCCGTAGCCAGCGGTCCTCTTCGGGGTCGAGCATCGCGCGCTTCTGCTCGGCCAGGACGCGGGCCGCGCGGGTGTCCACCATCAGCAGCCGTACTCGGCCGAAAACACGCTGGTAGCTCCAGCGGGTGCGGGTGGGGTCGGCGTTGGTCTCGGCCGCGAAGCGGCGCAGCGCCTCGGTGCCGTCGGGCGAGGCCCGCACCGCCGTGTACACGGGGTCGGCGGCCAGTTCGGCGGGGGAGAGATTGCCCAGATGCTGGTGGACCCAGTACGACATGAGCCCGCTGACGATCCGCTCGTGCCACCAGGAGGTGGCGCGAATCCGCTCCTGCCAGACGGAGCTGGTGTTCCAGTCGTCGATGACGTCGTGATCGTCGAAGATCATGCAGCTGGGAACCGTCGAGAGCAGCCAGCGCACCTCCGGGGCCCGCCACGATTCGTCGTAGAGGAAGGTGTACTCCTCGTAGTCGGCGACCTCCGCGCCCGGCGGCTCGCGCAGGTCGCGGCGAGCGGCGAGCCTGCGCCGGGTCGCCCGGGAGGTCTTGTCCGCGTACACCTGATCGCCGAGGAGGAGCAGGACGTCGGGGCGTTCGGCCGCCGGATCCGCGGCGAGCCGGGCGGCCAGGGTGGCCAGTGCGTCCGGTCCCGCGGGGTCGTGCCCGCCACCGGGCGCTGCCGCCCAGCGGCACGAGCCGAACGAGACCCGCACGCCTGGCTCCTCCGCCCCGGCCGCCGGTTCCGCCGCTGTGCCGTGTGCTGTGCCGTGTGCTGTGTCGACCCTCGTGCCTGTGTCGGCCCTGGTGTCCGTGCCCGTGCCCGTGTTGGTGCCCGTACCCGCCCTCGTGTCCGTGACTGTGCATGTGCCCGTGGCGGAGGTCTTGGCCCTGCCCGTGTCCGTGGCCCTGCCTGTGTCCGTGGCTGTGGCCGTGCCCGTCGCCGTGGTCGTGGCCCGGGGTGTGGTGATGGTGCTCGGCGGGAGGCGTGACTCCTTGGGAGGCCAGACGCGCCGGTTCCCGATCAGCACTTCGTACGTCGTCGTGGACCCGGGCGTCAGCCCCTCCACCACCACCAGGGCGTAGTGGTGCCCGGCCACCGCGAAGGTCCGCGACGCCCCCGAAGCGCCGTCCGCGCAACGGACGTTCACCGTGCACGGACGGCTGGCCTCGACCCAGACCGTCGCGGTGGAACCGGACTCCCAGTCGACGTACCGCAGCAGCGGACCCAGACGCAGTCCCGCCATGTGATGCCTCCTCGCGACGGCGTCAGGGGTGTCTGCTGAACGACCGGGGAGGGGCGTGGGTTCCGGTGGTGGGCCCGCGGGCCGTCAGCAGCCGTTCAGGGCCGTCTGCAGGGCGCTCTTCTCGGCCTGGTCCACGCTCAGGCCGTAGTGGTGCTTCACGTGGACCCAGGCGCGGACGTACGTGCACTTGTACGCCGTGCGCGGCGGCATCCACTCGGCCGGGTCCCTGTCGCCCTTGGACTGGTTGACGTTGTCGGTGACCGCGATGAGCTGGGGGCGGGTCAGGTCGTTCGCGAACGACCGGCGTTGGGTGGTGGTCCAGCTGCTCGCGCCGGAGCGCCAGGCCTCGGCGAGGGGGATCATGTGGTCGATGTCCACGTCGGACGCGGCGCTCCAGGTGGCGCCGTCGTACGGCGAGTACCAACTGCCGCTGATCGCGGCGCAGGCGGCGTTCTGCTGGACGTTCGTGCCGTCGCGCTTGAGGACGACCTCGCGGGTGTTGCAGGTCCCCGACTGGGTGATCCAGTGCGGGAACTTGTCCCGGCTGTAGCCGCTGGACGAGCCCTCCGCGCCGACGGTGAGCTGGCCGAGGTACGTGCGTGCGGTCGCCGCGCTGACCGGGGTGGGCATGGCGGCCTGCGCGGACGGGGCGGTGAACAGGGCGGATGTGGCGGCGAGCGCTGCGGTTGCGGCGACGACGGAGAGCCGACGCGCGTAGACACCGGACATACGAACTCCCTTGACGCGGGGGGTGATTGGGCGGGCGGTGGGTGGAGCCCGGCCATCGTGGCGACGCCAGGTTTCTCGGGGATGGGCGTCAGGTGACAGGGTGACGACATGTTCACGTCACATCAAGGGGTGTGCAAGGCGTGTGCAAGGGGTGCGCGGAGGGTGGTACGGGTGTCCGGCGCGCCTCTGTCGGGGCGGCGGAGTGTTCTCGTCACCGGCTTATCGTTGCCGCGTGCTGCTTCCGGTCTCGGCCACCCTCGGAGTCGTCCTCGCCGTCCTGCTGGTCCTCGCCGCCCTCGTCGCGGCGTGGGCGTCGCTCGGCCGCTCGCGCGAGATTCTCGTCGCGGGCGTGCGGGCTGCGGTCCAACTCGCCGCCGTCTCCCTGCTCATCGGCTGGGTGGCCCGCTCCCTGGCGCCGCTCCTCGGGTTCGTGGTGCTGATGTTCGCCGTGGCCGTGTGGACCGCCGGGCGCCGGATCACCGGCAATCACACCTGGCGGTGGGCGGCCCTGCCGATCGGGGCGGGCGTGCTTCCCGTGGTCGGGGCCCTGCTGCTCACGGGGCTCGTCCCGGTCCGGGGTCTGGCCCTCATCCCGGTCGCGGGCATCCTCATCGGCGGGGCGCTCACCGCGACCGTGCTCGGTGGGCGGCGCGCCCTGGACGAACTCGCCACCCGTTACGGGGAGGTGGAGGCGGGGATGGCGCTCGGGATGCTCGACCGGGACGCCCGGCTGGAGATCGTCCGGCCGACGGCGTCGGACGCGTTGCTGCCGGGTCTCGACCAGACCCGGACGGTCGGGCTCGTCACGTTGCCGGGGGCGTTCGTGGGCATGCTGCTGGGCGGCGCCTCACCCGTGGAGGCGGGCGCCGTGCAGCTCTTCGTCCTGGTGGCACTGATGGCCGTGCAGGTGGTGGCCGTCGCGGTGGTGCTGGAGCTGGTTGCCCGCGGGCGGCTGCGGCGGGGGTGACGGCTGCCGAGCGGTCTCAGACCTCGCTGATGTGCAGGCGGATCGAGCCGTCGCCCGCCGCCTGAACCCGTACCCGCGTCAGGTCCTCGACGTGTACGTCCGGCGCCAGGGCCGCAGCGCGCGGGCCCACGCCCACGACGCGCATCCCGGCCGCCCGGCCCGCCGCGATACCCGCCTCGGAGTCCTCGAACACGATGCAGTCCGCCGCGTCGAAGCCCAGCTCCGCCGCGCCCTTGAGGAAGCCCTCGGGGTCCGGCTTGCTCGCGCCGACCTGCTCCGCGGTGACGCGGACGGCGGGCATCGGCAGGGCGGCCGCGCCCATCCGGGCCGTCGCGAGCGCGGCGTCGGCGGAGGTCACCAGCGCGTGCGGCAGATCGGCGATCGAGGCCATGAACGCGGGCGCCCCGCCGATCGGTACGACGCCCTCGACGTCGGCGGTCTCCTCGGCGAGCATCGCCCGGTTGTCCGCGTAGTTCTCCTCCACCGGGCGGTCCGGAAGCAGGACCGCCATCGTGGCGTACCCCTGGCGGCCGTGCACCACCTTCAGCGCGGCCTCGGGGTCCAGTCCGTGCTTGATCGCCCAGCGGCGCCAGCAGCGCTCCACCACCGCGTCGGAGTTCACGAGGGTGCCGTCCATGTCCAGCAGGAGGGCTCGTGCGGTGAGGACGGTTGCCGACATCGGCTGGCTCCAGGACGCGGGGGACGGTGGTGCGGTACAAGAGCAGCCCCGCCCGCCGGTCAGGGAGTGCGGGCGGGAGCTACTTTGTTCCACGAACATACAAAAACCTGGACCGGAAAGCCAATCAGCCTGGTCCGACCCGGTCCGACCCGGTCCGGGAGTCTTCACCACTCCGCTCCGGGGCCCTGCCTTCATGGCGGTCCGGGGGCTTCGCCCGCTCCGCAGCCGGCCGGTCAGCCGCTCCGGGGTCGGCCGGTCAGCGGCGGCCCCGTCCGCTCGTCTCCGCCTCCAGTGCGCGCCGCGTGTTCGGCCCGTACACCCCTGCCGGGTCCCCCTGGATCGGCTTGTACGACTGGTAGACGGTCACGGCGTTCTCCACCCGGTCCGAGTAGTGCGCGTCCGGCGGGCCCCCGTAGAGCCACACCTCCATGAGCCGCTTCTGCAGCTCGGCCACCTCCGGGCCCCGGTCGCCACGCCGGAGCGAGGGTCCGGCCAGGTCCGCGGGCGGGGCGGCGGACGGTGGCCCCGGGGTCGCACTGCCCGTCGCCGGGGCCGACGGGGTGCCCGCCGTCGGCGTCGCCGGGGCGGTGGCGGTCGGGGTCGGCTCCTCGCTCCTCGTCGGCGACGCGGACGCGGACGGTGAGGGGGGCGGGGCGGGCGAGGGTGAGGCGGTACGGGACGGGGTCGCCGACGCGGAGGGCGACGGGGCCGCCGACGCCGCCGGTCCGCCCCCGGTGTCAGGGGCGCTCGTGGTCGCCTCCGGCAGTGCCTCGTCCTGGCTCCCGTCGCCGCCGAAGAGTCCCCCGGCGAAAGCTGCCGTGCCGATCACCGAGGCCACGGCCGCCCCCACGGCGAGGGCCGCGAAGGGGCGCCTGCGGCGCGGCTGCACGGGGTCGTAGCCCGCGCTCATGGTGGCGGAGATGGCAGTGGGGGTGGTGCGCCGGCGGCTCTCGCCCGACACGGAATCCGTGCCGAAGCCCGCAGCCGTGCCCGTGCCCGTGCCCGCACCCGTGTCCGTACCGAAGCCCGCACCCATAGCGGTACCCGCATTCGTACGCGCATCGGTACGCGGTTCCGTCGCCGTGGCCCGTCCCTCGGTGTCCAGGAACAGCGGCATGGTGGTGGCCGCGGCGCCCGGAACGTCCTCGGGCGGCGCCGAGGAGTCGTCCGTCAGCTTCACGTACGGCCTGATCCGCAGCGGGTCGAAGTCCTCGGCCGCCGCGATCTCCGCCGTGCGGGCGGCCCGCTGCTCCTCCTCCGTGAGCGGCGCCGGACGTACGCCCGCGCCGCACCGGCACGGCACCCGGTGTTCCGTACCGGGCTCCCCGGTCGTCCGTCTCCCGCACTCCGGGCATGCCTGTCCGGTCATCGTGGGTCCCCTCCCCTTGAGCTGCCTGCGATTATGCAGCCCGCTCCGGGGAAGCCCAATGCCCTGCCGGGAGCCCCCAGGTGCCCTGCCGACGCCTGGCAGGGCACAACAGGCCATAACGGAGGAAAACGGCCAGGATGGGGGAGTAGCGGATCAGCGGACCGAGGAGACGCCCATGGCCCAGCAGCTGAGCCCGCCCCCGCTGGCCCCCGGCGACGGACAGTCCCGGCGGACCGTCATGGTGGCGATCGGCGCCCTGCTCCTCGGCATGCTGCTCGCGGCACTCGATCAGACCATCGTCTCCACGGCGCTGCCGACCATCGTCAGCGAACTCGGCGGCATGGACCATCTGTCCTGGGTGGTCACCGCCTACATGCTGGCGGCGACCGCGGCGACCCCCCTCTGGGGCAAGCTCGGCGACCAGTACGGCCGCAAGAAGCTCTTCCAGACCGCGATCGTCATCTTCCTCATCGGCTCCGCGCTCTGCGGTATCGCCCAGAACATGCCCCAGCTGATCGGCTTCCGCGCCCTCCAGGGGCTCGGCGGCGGCGGGCTCATGGTGCTGTCGATGGCGATCGTCGGCGATCTCGTCACGCCCCGCGAACGCGGCAAGTACCAGGGCCTGTTCGGTGCCGTCTTCGGTGTGACCAGCGTCCTGGGGCCGCTGTTGGGCGGGTTCTTCACCGAACACCTCAGCTGGCGCTGGGTGTTCTACATCAACCTGCCGATCGGTGTCGTCGCCCTGCTCGTCATCGCGGCCGTGCTGCACATCCCGGTCCACCGGGAGAAGCACACCATCGACTACCTGGGCACCTTCCTCATCGCGTCCGTCGCCACCTGCCTGGTCCTCATCGCATCGCTCGGCGGTACGACCTGGGCCTGGGGTTCGGCGCGGATCATCGCGCTCGCGGTGCTCGCCGTCGTCCTGCTCGTCGCGTTCGTCGGCGCCGAGCGGCGGGCGGCCGAACCGGTGCTGCCGCTCAAGCTGTTCCGGATTCGGACCTTCAGCCTCGTCGCCGTGATCAGCTTCGTCGTCGGCTTCGCGATGTTCGGCGCGATGACCTACCTGCCGACCTTCCTCCAGGTGGTGCACGGCATCACGCCGACCATGTCCGGCGTGCACATGCTGCCGATGGTCCTCGGCATGCTGCTCACCTCGACCGGCTCCGGGCAGATCGTCAGCCGGACCGGCCGCTGGAAGGTCTTCCCGCTGGCGGGCACCGCCCTCACCGCCGTCGGCCTGCTCCTGCTCCACCGGCTGGACCCGGCCAGCTCCACCTGGGCGATGAGCGTCTTCTTCTTCGTCTTCGGCGCCGGACTCGGCCTCGTCATGCAGGTCCTCGTCCTCGTCGTGCAGAACGCGGTCTCCTACCAGGACCTGGGTGTCGCCACCTCCGGAGCCACCTTCTTCCGCTCCATCGGCGCCTCCTTCGGCGTGGCCATCTTCGGCACCGTCTTCACCAACCGGCTCACCGGCCAGCTGGAGAGCGCTCTCGCGGGCCGCTCCCTGCCGCCGGGCGTCGACGCCGACCGGCTGGCGGCCGACCCCCGGGCCATCCAGATGCTCCCGGCCGACCTGCGCCCCTCGATCCTCGACGCGTACTCCACCTCCATCACGGACGTCTTCCTGTACGCGGCACCCGTCGTCCTCATCGCCTTCGTCCTCGCCTGGTTCCTCCGGGAGGACAAGCTCCGGGGCTCGGTGACGGCTCCCGACACCAGCCAGACCCTCGCGTCCAACCCCGTGGAGCGTTCCTCGTACGACGAGTGCGCCCGCGCCCTGTCGGTGCTCGCCACCCGGGAGGGGCGCCGCGAGATCTACGAGAAGATCACCGCGCGCGCCGGGTACGACCTGCTGCCCGCCTCCAGCTGGCTGCTGCTGAGGATCAAGCGGCACGGCATGGTCGAGCCCGCCCGGCTGGCCGAGACGGCCCCCGTACCGCTGCGGGTGATCACCGAGGCGGCCCGTCAGGTGGAGGAACGCGGACTGGCCCGTCGCGAGGGGCTGCAGATGATCCTCACCGACGCGGGGGGCGAGGCGGTCGTCCGGCTCTCCCAGGCCCGTGAGGACTCCCTCGCCGAACTGCTGGGCGACTGGTGGGGGCCCGAGCGCCCCACCGACCTGGTCGCACTCGTCGCCGAGCTGGCGGCGGAGGCCGGCGGTTCGAGCGAGGAGCGCCCGCACTCGCCGGAGCCTCCCCGCGACCACGAGGCCCACTGGAGCCACGGCCACCACGACCGTCCCCACCCGCCGTCCGCCTGAGCGGCGCGCGGGCCGGGGCGCGGCTTCCCCCCCCACAGCTCCTCGGCGAATCACAGCTCTTTGGCGAACCAGACCTCCGCGTACGGGGTGCGGCGGTGGAACGCCGGCACCTCCCGATACCCGTGCTTCGCGTACAGCCCGCGCGCCTCGACCAGGTCGGTGCGGGTATCCAGCCGCAGCAGCCGGACGCCGAACGCCCTCGCCGCCTCCTCGACCGCGGCCAGCAGCACCGCACCGCCGCCCGTACCCCGGAACGCCGGGCGCACGTACACCCGCGTCAGCTCCGCCGTCCCCGGCTCGGCGGCCTCCGTCAGCACCAGCCCGGCACAGGCTGCGGCCTTGCCCTCGTGGCGGCCGACGACGAACTGCCCGGTCGGCGGGGTGAGCAGATCGGCGCCGTCGTCCGTGAGACCGTCGGCGATCTCCTCGGCGGTCGCGGGCCGCTGCCAATAGCGGCTCGCGACCTCGTCGTAGTAGTCGCGGCGCAGCGCGGTCGCGTCGGGGGAGTCGAATCGTTCGGTGGTCACGGTCCAGGTCATGTGGGGCATTCTTGCTCGCGCACAGCCGTGCGGCGACGCAATTGCGTGCAGGGGGGGCAGCAGTGAAGGGGGGGCGGGCGACGGCCGACAGCGCGACGGTGGCGGACGGTGGCCGCGATGGCCCCCGGAAGCGCCGCACCGCGACCGCGGCGGGTCCGGCACATCGCCTTCGACCGGCCCTTCGGCATCGTCGTGCTGGGCGGGGCCGACGACGTACCGCTCCTCACCTCCTAATGATGTTGTCAAGCCGCGACCGTGACAGGGAGTTCGCGTTGGAAGCACCGTCCGTCACGTATCAGGGCCCACAGGACGTTGACCCGTCGTCGGGCCAGCGCGAGGA
>NZ_NWVL01000019.1 GCF_002382885.1 Streptomyces sp. WZ.A104 | reverse complement strand
CGGTGGTGTATTCGCCGAGCCGTACGGACTTGCGGCTGCCGTGGTAGTCGCTGGAGCCGGTCGCCAGCAGCCCCAGCTCGCGGGCGAGGCCGCGCAGCCGGGCCCGGGTGGGCTCGTCGTGGTCCATGTGGTCGACCTCTATGCCGTCGAGGCCCGCGGCGGCGAGCGCGGCGATCGTGGTCTCGGGGACCACCTCGCCCCGTTTCACGGCGGCCGGGTGGGCGAAGACGGTGACCCCGCCCGCCGCCTTCACCAGACGGACGGCCTCGAACGGGTCGAGCTCGTGCTTCTCGGCGTAGGCCCGTCCGCCGTTGCCCAGCCAGTCGGGCGTGAAGGCGTCGGAGACGGTATCCACGACGCCCAGTTCGACGAGGGCCGCGGCGACGTGCGGGCGGCCGACCGAGCCGTCCCCGGCGATCCGGGCGACCTGCTCCCAGGTGACCGGGACGTCGAGGGCGCGGAGCTTGCGGACCATCTCCTGGGCGCGCGGCACCCGGTCGTCGCGGACGAGCTCGCGCTCGCGCTCCAGCTCGGGTTCGGCGGGGTCGAAGAGGTACGCCAGCATGTGCATGCCCACGCCGTCGACGCGGCAGGAGAGCTCGGCGCCGGTGACGAGGGTGAGGCCCCCGGGCAGCGCGTCGATGGCCTGCTTGTGGCCGCCGACGGTGTCGTGGTCGGTGAGCGCGACGACGTCCAGGCCCGCGGCGGCCGCGTTCGCGACCAGCTCGGCGGGGGTGTCCGTGCCGTCCGACGCGGTGGAGTGGGTGTGCAGGTCGATACGCACGACGGCTGGCTCCAGGGCTCGTGGGCGGACGGGGGACCGCTCAAGGATAACCGCCGCCCGCCTCCCCTCCGGCCGCGCGGAACGCGCCTCGGCCGGGCAGGGGCACCTGAGCGCCGCGCCGGGCCCCGCCCCTACCGCTCGCCCGTCTGCCGGGGCGGGATCTCGGGCGCGCTGAGCAGTCGGGGGGTGAGTGCTCCGCACGGGACGAGGTCCACCTCTCCCCCGGCGTCCCGCAGATCGGTCAGCACCAGCTCGTCGTACATGAGCAGCCCCGACTGCTCGGGCCACAGGATCGCCCACAGCCACAGCCCCCGCGCCTCGCCCGCGAAGACGGCGCGGTCCTCCGGGGCGTTCCTGACGTGCCAGAGGGGGGTGGGGCGGCCCGCGGCGTGCACCTTGGCGTCGGGGGCGGAGTCGACGTTCAGATGGGGGCCGGGGTCCGGTCCGTCGATGCCCGCGTACCGCGCGCCGAGTCCGACGCCCAGCTCCTCGGCGACGAGCAGCAGCTCACCCATTCCGCCGAGCGGTCCGGGCCCCGAGCAGGCCACGGCGCTGGCGCGGCCGCCGCTGCGGTCGTCGCCCACGCTGGCCACACCGGTGAAGAGCCAGCCCACGGGGAGCGGCCAGGGCATCCAGACGGGGACCTGCGCCCGGTGCACCACGACGCCGAGCGCCTCGACGCTCGGCGGGATGACCGGCTGCATCGGATGGACCTGGCCGTGCACGGAGCACTGCCAGGCGTCGGCGAAGAGACCGGGCGCCCTGACCCGGCCACCGCACTTCGGGCAACTGGGTTCGCCCCTCATAGGGACCCACGGTCCTCTCCGCCGGTCCTCGCGTCAAGGACGATCACCCGATCGCAGGCGGGGAGTGGGAACCGCGCAATCCCCACCCCGGGCGCAAACGGCAGGCCCTTAGTCCAAGGCCACCGACGTACGCAGCGGGTCCCGCAGGTCCGTCCCGTGCGCGAGCCACCGCTCCTGGAGCTCCTGCGCACCGCGCACCCGCTTCCAGGCGGCCTCGTTGTGCGTCATCGGCAGCAGCGGCAGGAAGCACACCGGGTCCATCGGCTCGTCCAGCTCCAGGTCCTCCACCAGGCCGCCGGACTCCGCCACGAGCACCGAGGTGAACGGCGCCCCGGGCCACAGCGGCTCGCCCAGGTCCAGCGAGGCGCCCGCGGCCACGATCAACCCCTCGACCTGCGGGGAGGCGGCCAGTACGGCGAGCGGGCGCAGCACCTGGTCGGTGTCGGCCAGTCCGCCGCGTACCGACAGGATCAGCTCGGCGCGGGGGCCCTTCACCGGGTCGGCGAGCGGTGAGGTGGGGTCGGCCATCGGCTGCCCCGACATGCCGAGCGTCGCGTAGCGCACCACATCGCCGTCGAGGAAGCGCAGCACCTCGATGCGGTCCGTGCCGAGGAACGTCACATCGGCACGGGCGTCCGGTTCCCCGAGGGCGGAACGGAGCCGGGCCTCGACCAGAGCGAGAATTTCTGCCATACCGCGAGCATAGATCGCGTACGGATGGGCAAAGTACGGGATTGGCCCTTGGGCGGCTGATAGCGTGGGCGCCGGTCGGGACAGCACGCAGAAGCGTTGTTCTCTTTGTCCCGACGACACGTCGTCCCCCACGGGGGACCGGCCGGAGGAGGTGGGGACTGCCATGGATCCAAGTCGACCGTGCAGTACCAACCGCTCTTCCGCGCCTCGTCTCTCCCGCTGATCCGACACCTCGTCGGCCTGTCCGGGCCGCCATCGCCGCCGCGCCCGGATGACGCTCCGTCAGTGGTTCGTACGACCCCGCCAGCGGTTCGCACGACCCCGCCAGTGGTTCGCGTGACGGAAGAGCCCTTCGTTTTTGCCTGTCTGTAGCGAACGCCGTCATCGCGCCCGCGCGGTGCCGCCCGCTTTGCGGACGTGAGCCCACGTCCCCATTCCGGGCTGTTCCACGCCCTCGCCGACGGCCCTCCGTGAAGGAGCCAGCCATGTCGATGATCCGTGACCTGCGCGCCGCCGTGCGCCCGTCCCTGCGCCCGTCCCTCCGTAAGAACAGCGCCCCTTACAGCGGGTACGACACCACCCGCGACCCGTCCGCCTCCAGCGCCGTCGTCGACTGCGCGGTCTACCGCGACGGGCGCCGGCTGGAGACGCCCGCGATCCCGACCCCGCACGAGGCGATGCTTCAGGTGCGGGAGGAGGGCGGCTTCGCGTGGATCGGCCTGCACGAGCCGACGGAGGCCGAATTCGCGGGCATCGCGCGGGAGTTCGGCCTGCACCCGCTGGCCGTCGAAGACGCCGTCCACGCCCACCAGCGGCCCAAGCTGGAGCGGTACGACGACACGCTGTTCACCGTCTTCAAGACCATCCATTACGTGGAGCACGCCGAACTGACCGCGACCAGCGAGGTCGTGGAGACCGGTGAGGTGATGTGCTTCACCGGCCGGGACTTCGTCATCACCGTCCGGCACGGTGGCCAGGGCTCCCTGCGCGCCCTGCGCCACCGGCTCCAGGACGACCCCGAGCTGCTGGCCAAGGGCCCGTCCGCCGTACTGCACGCCATCGCCGACCACGTCGTCGACGGGTACATCGCGGTGGCCGAAGCCGTGCAGGACGACATCGACGAGGTGGAGATCGATGTCTTCTCCACCCCGGCCAAGGGCTCCCCGCGCGGTTCGGACGCGGGCCGGATCTACCAGCTCAAGCGCGAGGTGCTGGAGTTCAAGCGGGCCGTGTCCCCGCTGCTGCGCCCGATGCAGCTGCTGAGCGAGCGTCCGATGCGGCTGATCGACCCCGACATCCAGAAGTACTTCCGCGATGTCGCCGACCACCTCGCCCGGGTCCAGGAAGAGGTCCTGGGCTTTGACGAACTGCTGAACTCGATCCTCCAGGCGAATCTGGCGCAGGCGACCGTCACCCAGAACGAGGACATGCGCAAGATCACGTCCTGGGCGGCGATCATCGCCGTGCCGACGATGATCTGCGGTGTCTACGGCATGAACTTCGACTACATGCCCGAGGTGGGGTGGAAGTACGGCTATCCGATGGTGCTGGGCGTCATCGGGGTGGTGTGTTTCTCCATCCACCGCATCCTCAAGCGCAACGGCTGGCTCTGAGCCGTGCCGGTGGGTGTCTCCAGGGCCCCCGATTGCCGGTGGGTCTAAGCTCGCGCCCATGACTGACGCCGCCGCGCCCGATGCCGCCGCCGACCTGCTGGAGAGGGCCCTCGTCGAGGAGGCCACGAAGAAGTCCTCTCTCGTCTGGGTCCGGGGCACCGGCCCGGCCCGGGCCGTCTGGCACGTCTGGCACGAGGGCGCGGCGCATCTGGTCGGCGGCGGGCCCGGCGAGCAGCCGCTGCCCGAGGGCCTGGCCGACGGCGGCCGCGCCGAGGTGACCGTACGCAGCAAGGACAAGGGCGGCCGGATCGTCGCCTGGACCGCGACCGTACGTGTGCTCTCCCCGCGCTCCGAGGAGTGGGAGGCGGCGGTCGCCGAGCTGAAGGGCAAGCGGCTGAACGCACCGGACGCCGAGGTGATGACGGAGCGCTGGGCGAAGGAGTGCACGGTGGTGCGGCTGACGCCCGACACCGTCGGCACCGAGCTTCCGGACGGCTCGCTGGCGGCCGCCCCGCTGCCGACCTCCGCCACCACGCGGCAGCCGGTCCCCGCGGCGCTCCCCCGGCTGCTGCTCAAGCGCCGCCGCAAGCGCTGACGCGGAGTTCGGGGAGGGCTCAGCCGGAGGACTTGGGGAGCTGACCGCCGTAGTCGACGGTGTCGTCCTCGTCCGGCGCCTCCAGGGGGAAGGACCGCCCCCAGTCGGCCAGCGAGACCGTGCCCCCGCCGCCGCCCCGGGCCACCCGTACCGGGTACGGCTTGTCCTCCAGCGAGACGTCGAACGCCCCGCCCTCGCCCTTGCCGCCCAGGATCTGGACGGTGCGGTGCCCGGCGACCGTGTCGCGGCCGCCCTTGTTGAGCTCTCCGTGCAGCGCGAGCAGCCCGTCGAGCAGGACCTTCTTGTCGGTGAAGCCGCGCAGCTGCCCGTAGCTGGGGTCGCCCTCGGGGACCTTCACGTACTTGCCGCCCAGCTTGTCGGCGGCCGCCGCGTCGGCGGCCCCGCTCTCGCCCTTGCCGTCCTCGTGGGTCCAGAACGCGGCCGGTGCCTTGAGGAACAGCTCGTCCTCGATCCGCAGCAGGGCGAAGCTCTGCTTCTTCGAGCTCACCGAGCCCATGCCGCCCTTGGCGCTGAGCTTCATGTCGAGCCGGTAGGTGCCGCCCTTGCTGACGAGCGTCCCCGACAGGCGTACCGAGGTCGCGGCGTCGGCCGCCGCTCTGGCCTTCGTGTCGATCTCGGACGCGGTGAGTTTCGCGATGCCGTTGGTCCCCTTGTCCGGGTCCTCGTCCGTGCCGCAGGCGGTGAGAGCCACAGCGAGCCCCCCGCACAGCACCAGAGCTAGGGCGGTCCGGCGATGGTTCCGCACGGCCGGGGCGAAAGAGGTCACGGGCGCACTGCCTCTCAACGGCGATCGGGGGTGGCAGACGGCAGCGTACCCGGGAGTCACACGCTCCCGGCCGACCAGCCGTACGGACGGGTCCGCCAGGGCACGGCACGGCGGTACGGGCTAGCCTGATCCCGCGTACCGCCGAAATCCGCTGGTCGGCGTGGCCGGGCCGGCAGACCGGACGTACGGCGGTTCACGACGGCCACCGGTGGCGGACACCGGTCCGGACGGGCACGGACACGGAAGGAGGCGGAGCATGGCGGCAGGCGCCCCCCGGGTCTTCGTCTCGCATCTGTCCGGGGTGCCGGTGTTCGACCCCAACGGGGACCAGGTCGGCCGGGTCCGTGATCTGGTGGCGATGCTGCGGGTCGGCGGACGGCCGCCACGCATCCTGGGCCTGGTGGTCGAGGTGATCAGCCGCCGCCGGATCTTCCTGCCGATGACCCGGGTGACCGGGATCGAGTCGGGCCAGGTCATCACCCCCGGTGTGGTCAACATGCGGCGCTTCGAGCAGCGGCCCACCGAGCGCCTCGTCCTCGGCGAGTTCCTGGACCGGCGGGTGCGGCTGGTGGAGAGCGACGAGGAGGTCACCGTCCTGGACGTGGCCATCCAGCAGCTGCCCGCGCGCCGCGACTGGGAGATCGACAAGTACTTCGTCCGCAAGGGGCGCGGCGGGGCGCTGCGCCGCAAGGGCGAGACGTTGACGGTGGAGTGGTCGGCGGTCAGCGGTTTCTCGCTGGAGGAGCACGGCCAGGGCGCGGAGCGCCTGGTCGCCACATTCGAACGGCTGCGGCCCACCGATGTCGCCAACGCCCTGCACCACCTCTCGCCCAAGCGCCGGGTGGAGGTCGCCGCGGCCCTGGACGACGACCGGCTCGCCGACGTCCTGGAGGAGCTGCCCGAGGACGACCAGGTGGAGATCATCGGCAAGCTCGCCGAGGAGCGGGCCGCCGACGTCCTGGAGGCGATGGACCCGGACGACGCTGCCGACCTGCTCTCCGAGCTGCCCGAGGAGGACAAGGAACGGCTGCTGACGCTGATGCGGCCGGACGACGCGGCCGACGTGCGCCGTCTGCTGTCGTACGAGGAGCGGACGGCGGGCGGTCTGATGACGACCGAGCCGATCGTGCTGCGGCC
Source organism: Streptomyces sp. WZ.A104 (assembly GCF_002382885.1). GTDB lineage: Bacteria > Actinomycetota > Actinomycetes > Streptomycetales > Streptomycetaceae > Streptomyces. Next base: position 105,479 of record NZ_NWVL01000019.1, on the reverse strand, counting down.
GGACGCCACGGTGGCCGACGCGCTCGCCCGGGTCCGGCAGGCGGACCTGTCGCCGGCGCTGGCCGCGCAGGTCTACGTGTGCCGCTCGCCCGACGAGACGCCGACCGGGAAGTACCTGGGCACGGTGCACTTCCAGCGGTTGCTGCGCGACCCGCCGTTCACCCTGGTCAGCTCGCTGGTGGACAGCGATCTGGTGCCGCTGTCGCCGGACACCCCGCTGCCGACGGTGACCGCCTACCTGGCCGCCTACAACATGGTCTCGGCGCCCGTCGTGGACGAGAGCGGTTCGCTGCTGGGCGCGGTGACCGTGGACGACGTCCTGGACCACCTGCTCCCCGACGACTGGCGCGAGACGGATCTGCACGGGGAGGAGGGGATCGGTCATGGCGGGCGATGAGCGGGCGAAGGCGGCGTCGACCGGCGCCTCGGGCCTGGTGCGGCCCCCTCGGGCCCGGATCGACCAGCCGAGGGCCCCCCGGCGGCGGCTGCTGCCGGAGTACGACCCGGAGGCGTTCGGCCGGTTCTCGGAGCGGATCGCCCGCTTCCTGGGGACGGGGCGGTTCATCGTCTGGATGACGCTCACCATCATCGTCTGGGTGGTGTGGAACATCTTCGCGCCGGAGAACCTGCGCTTCGACGAGTACCCGTTCATCTTCCTGACCCTGGCCCTGTCCCTCCAGGCCTCCTACGCCGCGCCGCTGATCCTCCTCGCGCAGAACCGGCAGGACGACCGCGACCGGGTCACGCACGAGCAGGACCGCAAGCAGAACGAGCGCTCCATCGCGGACACGGAGTACCTGACACGGGAGATCGCGGCGCTGCGGATGGGCCTCGGCGAGGTCGCCACCCGGGACTGGATCCGCTCGGAGCTCCAGGACATGGTGAAGGACATGGAGGACCGGCAGATGCTGATCCCGGCCGAGAGTGACGAAGGCGACCGCTGAGGGGCTACCCGCGCGTAGGGTCCAGCGCCGTAACATCGTCGGTATGGCTACGGAAGACGCGGTGCTTGAGGCACTGTCGACAGTGAACGACCCGGAGATCCACCGCCCGATCACCGAGCTGGGCATGGTGAAATCGGTCGAGATCGATCCTGACGGTGCAGTCGCTGTCACGGTGTATCTCACGGTCTCCGGCTGCCCGATGCGCGAGACGATCACCCGCAACGTGACCGAGGCGGTCGCCCGGGTCGAAGGCGTCTCGCGGGTCGAGGTCACCCTCGACGTCATGAGCGACGAACAGCGCAAGGAGCTGGCGAACGCGCTGCGCGGCAACAACGCCGAGCGCGAGGTGCCGTTCGCCAAGCCCGGCTCGCTGACCCGGGTGTACGCGGTCGCCTCCGGCAAGGGGGGCGTCGGCAAGTCCTCGGTGACGGTGAACCTCGCGGCGGCGATGGCGGCGGACGGGCTGAAGGTAGGCGTCGTGGACGCGGACATCTACGGGCACAGCGTGCCCCGGATGCTCGGCGCCGACGGCAAGCCCACCCAGGTCGAAAACATGATCATGCCGCCGTCCTCGCACGGGGTGAAGGTCATCTCCATCGGCATGTTCACCCCGGGCAACGCGCCCGTGGTGTGGCGCGGTCCGATGCTGCACCGGGCGCTCCAGCAGTTCCTCGCCGATGTGTACTGGGGCGATCTGGACGTCCTGCTGCTCGACCTGCCGCCGGGCACCGGCGACATCGCGATCTCGGTGGCGCAGCTCGTGCCGAACGCGGAGATCCTGGTGGTCACGACCCCGCAGCAGGCGGCGGCCGAGGTGGCCGAGCGCGCCGGTTCGATCGCCGTGCAGACCCACCAGAAGATCGTCGGCGTCGTGGAGAACATGTCGGGCATGCCGTGCCCGCACTGCGACGAGATGGTCGACGTGTTCGGCTCGGGCGGCGGCGCCCGGGTCGCGGAGGGCCTGACGAAGACGGTCGGCGCCGAGGTGCCGGTGCTCGGCTCGATCCCGATCGACGTACGGCTGCGCGAGGGCGGCGACGAGGGCAAGCCGGTCGTCCTGTCCGACCCGGACTCCCCCGCCGGGAGCGCGCTGCGCTCGATCGCCGGGAAGCTGGGCGGCCGTCAGCGCGGCCTGTCGGGCATGTCGCTGGGCATCACGCCGCGCAACAAGTTCTGACACCCGTTCACGGGGCGGGGCCGGTGCCCGGCCACGCATGAGGTGACCGGGCGGGCCGGTGGTCGGCCGGCCCGCCCGGTGACGCTGCTACGCGTATGTCTCGATGTCCTTGACGACCGAGAAGCCCAGCCCGTACGCGCTCATCCCCCGCCCGTACGCCCCGATGTGCACGCCCGTGTGCGCCGACCCGGCGAGCACCCAGCCGAACTCGGACTCGCGGTAGTGGAACTCCACGGGCACGCCGTCCACCGGCAGTGACAGGGTCGACCAGGGCGCGCTGCCGAGGTCGTCGGCGAGGGTGAACGCCGTCTCGGTCTGCTGGTCCAGCCAGTCGTCGCGCAGCGAGTGGTCCATCAGCGGCGGCCAGGTGTACGCCAGCAGGCCGGAGCCCGCGAGCCAGGCCGCCGAGGACACCGTGGTGGCGTCCAGCACACCCGTACCGTCACCGCTGCGCCGCACCGGGCTCGCCGCCACGGTGGTGACCACCGCGAACCGCTCCTTCTCGGCGGCGGCCCCGTCGGTCTTCACCGACGGCTCGTGGCCGTGCCCGACCGACCCGTGCTGGACCGTGCCGTCCGCCGCCGTGCCGACCTGCATCAGCCAGCGCGGGCCGGTGAAGGCCTCGTCCAGCCCGTACCAGGGGAAGGGCGCTTCCAGGTAGCCGTCGACGGTCCGCCGGGCCGCCGGCACGCCCTCCGCCGTGACCGTGCCCGGGGCACCGTCCGTATCCACCCGACTCGTCGTCTCCATCTGAGCGGCCGCCTCCTCGATCAGTCAAGATCCGGAGCGGCCCGCCCCCCGCGGGCGTGGGCGTCCTCGCAACCGGACAGATGGAGAATAGCCATACCGTCCGGACGAGTCGGGATTGACCGGGGTCAGGTGGCGTCTGCGTCGAACGGCGGGCGCTCGGGCCGGTCGGCGGCCGGGGCCTTCTTCAGCAGGTCAGGTGTGGTGACATCGGTCTTGGTGAGGCTGGTCGACGGGCCTGCCCCGTTCGCGCCGACGGAGCCGTTCGCCGCGCTGTTGGCGGAGTCGGCCGGGGCGGCCGAGCGGCCGTTGACCGCGTCGGTGACGTCCGCCATCTCCTTGCGCAGGTCGAAGCTCTCGCGGATCTCCTTCAGCCCCAGGTCGTCGTTGCCGTCCATCAGCTGCTTGCGGACGAACGTCTTGGGGTTGAGGTCCTCGAACTCGAAGTCCTTGAACTGCGGACCCAGCTCCGAGCGGATGTCTTCCTTCGCGCTGTCCGAGAACTCACGGATCTTGCGGATGGTGCGCGTGACGTCCTGGATCAGCTTGGGGAGCTTGTCGGGGCCGAAGACCAGCACGGCCAGCACTCCGAGCGTCAACAGCTCCAGTGCGCCTATGTCATTGAACACCTAGCTGCTCCTCGTGTTCTCCGCGTGTTCTCCGTGCGACCCCGACCGGGGCTCTCCGGCCTCCGGACCGCTCAACGGTACCTGTCGAACGTGTCCGGGCGGTACCTTGCGATGGCCGTCACGTGCCGCCCGCCGAACCGAGGGTCAGCGTCACGGTCCGCTCCTCGCCGCCCCGGGTCAGGACGAGGTCCAGATCGTCACCCGGACGGTGGGCCCGGATCTTCACGATCAGCTCCTCCCCGCTGTGCACCCGCTGGCCCTCGACCTCGGTGATGACATCGCCGGACCGGATGCCCGCCTTGTCCGCCGGACCGTCCTTCGCGACGGCCGGTCCGCCGTCGGCGCCCTTCGTGCCGACCTTGGCCCCGTCGCCGGTGAACTTCATGTCGAGCGTCACGCCGATGACCGGGTGGGTCGCCCGCCCGGTGTTGATCAGCTCCTCGGCGACGCGCTTGCCCTGGTTGATGGGTATCGCGAAGCCGAGGCCGATGGAACCCGACTGGCCGCCGGACTCGGGGCCCTTGCCGCTGTCGGCCGCACGGATCGCGCTGTTGATGCCGATGACGTGGGCCTTGGCGTCGACCAGGGGACCACCGGAATTGCCCGGGTTGATGGGGGCGTCGGTCTGAAGGGCGTCGACGTAGCTGATGTCGCTGCCGTCGCCCTTCTCGCCGCCCGCGGTGATCGGCCGCTGCTTGGCGCTGATGATGCCCGAGGTCACCGTGTTGGACAGGTCGAAGGGGGCGCCGATCGCCACCACCGGGTCGCCGACCCGCACATTGTCGGAGTTGCCGAGGGGCAGGGGCTTGAGTCCGGAGACCCCGCGGACCTTGACGACCGCGAGGTCGTAGCCGCTGTCCTTGCCGACCAGCTCGGCGGAGGCCGTCTCACCGCTGCTGAACGTCACGGTGATGTCCCCGCTGGATCCGGCCGGGGCGACGACGTGGTTGTTGGTGAGGATGTGGCCCTGGCCGTCGAGGACGAAGCCGGTGCCCGTGCCGGACTCGGCGGTGCCGCTGACGTGCAGGGTGACCACGCTGGGCAGGGCGCTGGCGGCGATGCCCGCGACGCTCTCGGGCGCCCGGTCGCCGCTGTCCCGGCCGGCCTGCGGCAGTTCCACCGTGGTCAGCCCGCCGTTGCGCTCGATGTACGCGCCGACTCCGCCGCCGATGCCGCTCGCGACCAGGGTCAGCAGGAGCACGCCCGCGAACGCCCCACCCCGGCGGCGCTTCTTCCGCCCCGGCTCGGTGCCTTCGGGCGGCCCGCCCCGGGTCAGCGGCTGCCCCGGGGCGCCCCAGGGGTCGTACTGAAGCCACTGCGTGTGCTGCTGTGGTGCGTGTGCGTCGGGCCCGGAGTGCGTCGCGTGCACGGGGTTCGCCGGGGGCACGGGGTTCGCCGGGGGTTGCGGGTGCTGGGCTTGCAGGGGTGCGAAGCCGTCGCTCGGCTGCGGGGGCGGGGCTACGAAGCTGTCCTCGGGCGCGGACCGCGGTGCCGGGCCGGGGACGGGGGCGGGGGCCGGGGCCGGGATACCCGCACCGTTCGTCGCGGCGTACCGCGGGGACGGGCCGCCGGCCTGCGGCGGTACGGCGGTGCCGTGCGGCGGCGTCGGCCGCTGCACCGGGGGCGCGGGCGCCCAGGGGCCGGGGCCGCCGTAGGGCGGGGTGCTGTACTCGTCGGGCTGGTGCAGCGGTTGGCCTTCGGGGCGGGAGGCCGGGCCCGGGTGGCCGTACGCGTCCGACGAGGAGCCGGAAGTATCTCGTCCGCCGACCGCTCCGGGCGCCGGGGCATCCGGAGCCGAGGTGTCCGGGGCATCCGGTGCCGGGGCGTCCGGGCCATCCTGAGCCGGGGCGTCCGGGGTACGGCGGGTGTCCACCGGGTCGGGGGTGCCGGGTACGGCCGGGGCGGCCGCCTCCGGGGCGCCCTGCGTACCGGCCGAGGCGTCCTCGGTGACGGCCGGGGACGCCGTAGTGGCCTGCGACTCGCTCTTCGGCCCCGTGGGGCGACTCCACCACTGCGCCTGCGGCCCGGTGTGCTTCCCGTCGTCCATGCTCTCCCCGCAACTGGCCTCTGCACGCCCCACAGAGGCGTCCCTCACCGGAATTCAACCAGGTTCGCGAATCCCCGCGCAGGGTCCGGTCAACGGCGCGGGGAAAGGGGGCTCGCCAGATCGTTGGCGGGCACGGACGGGGACGGTCCTGAGGGGACTGCCGCCGGGGGCGGCTTCGACAGCGCACCGCCGCCGAGGGCAGCCGCGAGCAGCGGGGTACCGGAGGCGGTCGGGCGTATCAGCGGCGGCACGGACACGTTCAGCGCGGGAAGCGTGAAGGGGCGTCCGGTCGGCGCGGAAAGGCCGAAAAGCAGCGGTGCGGCCGTCGCCGCCTGCCGGTTCACCGGCGGCGTCACGGCCGGATCCGCCGGAGTCGCCGTGCCCGTGAGCGACGGGGGCAGCCCGTTCGTCCCGGAGGCCGTCGTGCCGCTCGGGGGCTGTCCCGTCGCCGCGTCGTCGCCGGTCACCGCGAGGGCGCCGCCGCCCCGGCGGCTGACCGCGTCGGTGCCGTTCTCGGCGCGGGTCTCGGCGTCGAGCGGAGTCACGTTGTTCCCGCTGCCCTCGGCGCGAAGCGGGGACTCGGCGCCGGACTCCAGCGGCAGGGTGCCGCCGAGAGCGATGGCCGCGAGGGAGACGGCACTGGCCGCGGCGAACGCGAATCGCCGCCCGCGCCACGGCGAACGGTCCGCGTCGCGGGACACCTCGTGTATGCGGAAGACCGAACCGGAACCGGAGGCGCCGGGCAGCACAGCGGTGGAGCCGTGCGCGGCGGGGAGGTAGCCGAAGCCGTCCAGGGGGGAGCGCGCGGTGTCGGTGCGGGTGCCGCCGGTGGAGGGCCGCAGCCCGGGGTGGAACTCGTCGGCGAAGGGCCCCCGGCCACCGAACGGTGAACCGGAGCCGGTGCCGTCGCCGCCGGGACCCCCGGGAAGGCCCTGCAAGCGGGCCAGGAACCCCTCGGAGGGCGAAGGTGAGGCGGACATGGCGAAGGCGCTCTTGAGGCGGCGCTGGGCGTCGGCCTCGGCCTTGCACTTGGCGCAGGTCGCCAGGTGTGCCAGGACCCGCTCGCGGGCGTCATGATTCAGCTCGCCGTCGACCAGCGCGGCGAGCCGGTCCCCCAGGTGCGCTTCGGCAGGGGTCGGACCTGTACCACTCACGCCGTTCCGCCCTCCCCCGCCAGGACCGCGTCCGCCAGGGAGCGCTGCTCGGCGCGGGCCTCGGGCGAACGGTGCTTGAGGGCCTTGCGCAGATGCGAGCGGCCCCGGTGGATGCGGCTGCGGACGGTGCCGAGCTTCACCCCGAGGGTCGCGGCGATCTCCTCGTAGCTGAGGCCCTCGATGTCGCAGAGGACCACGGCCGCACGGAATTCGGGCGCGAGGGTGTCCAGCGCCTGCTGCACATCGGCGTCGAAGTGGGTGTCGTTGAAGACCTGCTGGGGGGACGGCTCACGGCTCGGCAGCCGCTCGGCCGCGTCGTCGCCCAGCGAGTCGAACCGGATGCGCTGCTTGCGGCGGACCATGTCGAGGAAGAGATTGGTCGTGATGCGGTGCAGCCAGCCCTCGAAGGTGCCCGGGGTGTACGTCGACAGCGAGCGGAACACACGGACGAAGACCTCCTGGGTGAGGTCCTCGGCGTCGTGCTGGTTTCCTGTCAGCCGGTAGGCGAGGCGGTACACGCGACCGCTGTGCGTGCTGACGATCTCTTCCCATGAGGGCGGGGTCCACGCCTGAGAATCCGCATCAGAGGCGAAGGTCGCGGTCGGTGCGGAGTCTTCGGAAGAACGGTCAGCAATGTTGGTCACGGATTTCGGCTCACCGGCCGACCTGAGAAGGCGCCTCAGCACCCCTCCCCGATCCACAGGCGCAGCCGCACCTCCCCTATCGGCTCTGGTGGTGTCCAGTGGAGCCCCTACCATAGCCACCTCGCCCGTTAGCTCCGGATAAGCCTTTTCGCTGTTGGGGCCGGGCAGGGCCCGGAACTTCCTCGCAGCTCACCGGTCCGATCCGCGGGCCGGGTCACTGCGCTTCCCCCACTCCTTGCACAACGCCCGGTCCCATCTGCGGGTTCCCGGGTCCAGCGGATACAGTCACCGTTGCGCCAACTACGGGGACAGGAGAGGGTCATTACCGCCAACCGGCAGACGAGCTGGGCGTTCGCCGACGCCTTTGTCGCCGAGGACGAAGCCCTGCACCGGGCCCGGGAACGGGCCCGCGAGCTGGGGCTCCGCTCGGTGTCACCGGGCACCGGCGCCGCGCTGCGCCTGCTGGCCGCCGCCGCGGACGCCAAGGCGGTGGCGGAGATCGGCACGGGCACGGGTGTGTCCGGCATCTATCTGCTGCACGGCATGCGGCCGGACGGCGTCCTGACCACGGTGGACCCCGAGCCCGAGCGCCAGCAGTTCGCCCGGGAGGCGTTCCGCGAGGCGGGCTTCGCCACCAACCGGGCCCGGTTCATCCCCGGCCGCGCCCTGGACGTCCTGCCCCGGCTCGCGGACGGCGGTTACGACCTCGTCTTCTGCGACGGCGACCGGCTGGAGAGCCTCGACGTGCTCGCTGAATCGTTGCGCCTGCTGCGGCCCGGCGGCCTGGTCTGTTTCGAGGGCGTCTTCGCGGACGGCCGCACGGTCGACTCCGCCGCCCAGCCCGCCGAAGTACTGCGGCTGCGGGACCTGCTGCGGGCGGTGCGGGAAAGCCAGGAGCTGATGTCGACCCTGCTGCCGGTCGGCGACGGCCTGCTCTGCGCGGTCCGGCGCGGCTGACCCCGTACGCCCGGGTGTTCCCTGTCGCTCCCCGATGTTCCCGTACGGCCCCGGAACGCACCGCTGCCCCGGTACGGCATCCGTGGATGCCGTACCGGGGCAGCGGTGAAGGTGATGGGCGTTCCGCGTCAGCCGACGACCTTCTTCAGCGCGTCGCCGAGGGCATCGGCCTCGTCCGGAGTCAGCTCGACAACAAGCCGACCGCCGCCTTCGAGCGGAACGCGCATGACGATGCCCCGCCCCTCCTTTGTCACCTCGAGCGGGCCGTCGCCCGTCCGCGGCTTCATGGCCGCCATGCTCGTTCCCCTTCCTGAAACCAGCTCATCGCAACCGGCGGCCCCATGACAGGCGCTGCCTCACCGGCATCGAACACATTGCTTCTTCGCCATTATCCCGCATCAGGGACCCCGATGACCAACATCGGTCCGCATCGCTTGCGCAACGCGCTCTCGCAAAACCCCCCAATTCGGCGATCCGGCTGCGATACTGCGCCACCCCGGCCTCCCAGGTGAGAGCCAATTGTTAGACGCAGGTCACATCTCTGCCCCGGTCGGCGTCGGCCATGCTTGCCTCCAGTGGCAACGATGCCCGAGCAGCGAGGGGATACCGGAATGGCCGACGAGCAGGCGAACACCGTTCTGTACGACGTGAGCGAGGGGCTCGCGACAATCACGATCAACCGACCCGACGCGATGAACGCGATGAACACCGCGGCGAAGGTCGCGCTCCGGGACGCGCTGGTGGAGGCGTCGGCGGACGCGGACGTCCGGGCCGTTCTGCTCACGGCCACCGGGCGCGCCTTCTGCGTCGGCCAGGACCTCAAGGAGCACGTCGCCTCGCTCGCGGCGACCCGTGAGTCGGGCAGCGGGAATGCGCTGAGCACGGTACGGGAGCACTACAACCCGATCGTGCGGGCGATCACCGAGATGCCGAAGCCGGTCGTCGCCGGGGTGAACGGCGTCGCGGCCGGGGCCGGGTTCGGTTTCGCCCTGGCGGCCGACTACCGGGTGGTGGCCGACACCGCCTCCTTCAACACCTCGTTCGCGGGCGTCGCGCTGACCGCCGACTCCGGCGTGTCCTGGACGCTGCCCCGGCTGATCGGGCAGAGCCGCGCCGCCGATCTGCTGTTCTTCCCGCGTTCGATCTCCGCCCAGGACGCGTACGAGCTGGGCATCGTCAACCGCGTTGTCCCGGCAGCCGAGCTGGCCGAGCAGGCCGCCTCGGTGGCCCGAACCCTGGCCGACGGGCCCACGGTGGCGTACGCGGCGCTGAAGGAGTCGATGGCCTACGGCGCGGGGCACACGCTCGCCGAGGCGCTGGAGAAGGAGGACGTACTCCAGACCCGGGCGGGCGCGTCGGCGGACCACACCATCGCGGTCGAGGCGTTCCTCGCCAAGGAGAAGCCGGTCTACCTCGGGAAGTAGCCCCTTCCGCCCCGGGAGTCGGTAACCCTTCAGCGAGCCGTGCTGCCGCCGCCGCGCGCCACGCAGTCCGCGAGGTGGTCGTCGACCAGTCCGCAGGCCTGCATCAGGGCGTAGGCGGTGGTGGGGCCGACGAAGCGGATCGAGCGCTTCTTCAGCGCCTTGGCCAGCGCGGTGGACTCGGGGGTGACGGCTGGCACGTCCGACAGCGTGCGCGGGGCGGGCCGGCCGGCCGGGTCGGGGGCGTAGGACCAGATCAGCTCGTCCAGCTCCCCGGCCGGCCAGTCGGCGAGCACCTTCGCATTGGCGAGGGTCGCGTCGACCTTGGCCCGGTTGCGGATGATCCCCGGGTCGGCGAGAAGCCGCTCCCGGTCGGCGTCGGTGAACTTCGCGACCGCCCCGATCCGGAATCCCTCGAAGGCGGCACGGAAGGTCTCGCGGCGGCGCAGGATCGTGATCCAGGACAGCCCGGACTGGAAGGCCTCCAGGCAGAGCCGCTCGAACAGGGCGTCGTCGCCGTGGACCGGGCGGCCCCACTCGGTGTCGTGGTAGTCGAGGTAGTCCTCGGCGGACAGGCCCCACGGGCAGCGCAGGCCTCCGTCGGGGGCCGCCACGGCTCCGCCGCTCATCGCTCGTCCCTCTCGGCCGGTTCCGCGCCGCCGTTCTCCCGGCCGCGCGGCTCGGCGGGCCGGTCCCCCGGCCGCTTGAACAGGTCGGTGCCCGTCGACACCGCGGCCGCCTGCACACCGGCCAGGGCGGATTCCAGCTCCGCGATCCGGGCGTCCCGCTCGGCCAGCTCGGCGCCGAGCCGGGACAGCGCCTCGTCGACGTCCGCCATGCGATAGCCGCGCGCGGCCATCGGGAGGCGCAGCCCCTCGATGTCGGCCCGGCCGACCGGGCGGGTCGTGGGCAGCGGATCGGTGAACCGCTCGGGCTCCACGTCCTGGAGCACCGGGCTCCCGCCGCCGCCGACCACCGCGAGGGTGACCGCCGTGACGACCACGACCATCGTGAGCAGCAAGAACCAGAACACGCGTATCTCCCCGGGGCGGAAACCTCGTCCGGCACCGATCGTGCCACGAGGCACTGACAGCATGCGGCACTGACCGGTCGGGCCGACCGTTAGGGTCGCAGGCGGGCTACTGAGGAGGAGACAGGGGATGCGAAGCGGTGCACTCAGGCTGGGGCGGCGGGAATTCGGTCCGCACGAGCCGGTGATCATGGCGATCGTGAACCGGACCCCGGACTCCTTCTACGACCAGGGCGCCACGTTCCAGGACGAGCCCGCGCTCGCCCGGGTCGAGCAGGCGGTGGCCGAGGGTGCCGCGATCATCGACATCGGCGGGGTGAAGGCGGGTCCCGGCGAGGAGGTGAACGCGGAGGAGGAGGCGCGCCGCACGGTGGGGTTCGTCGCCGAGGTCCGCCGCCGCCACCCGGACGTGGTGATCAGCGTCGACACCTGGCGGCACGAGGTGGGCGAGGCGGTCTGCGAGGCCGGGGCGGACGTGCTGAACGACGCGTGGGGCGGGGTGGACCCGAAGCTCGCGGAGGTCGCGGCGCGGTACGGGGCGGGGCTGGTGTGCACGCACGCGGGCGGCGCGGAGCCGCGGACCCGGCCGCACCGGATCGCGTACGACGATGTGATGGCGGACATCCTGCGGGTGACCGTGGGGCTTGCCGAGCGGGCGGTGGAGCTCGGGGTGCGGCCGGACGGGATCATGATCGACCCGGGTCACGACTTCGGGAAGAACACCCGGCACTCGCTGGAGGCGACGCGGCGGCTCGGGGAGATGGCGGAGACGGGGTGGCCGGTGCTGGTGTCCCTGTCCAACAAGGACTTCGTCGGCGAGACGCTGGACCGGCCGGTGAAGGAGCGGGTCATCGGCACGCTGGCGACGACGGCGGTCTCGGCGTGGCTGGGGGCGCAGGTGTACCGGGTGCATGAGGTGGCGGAGACGCGGCAGGTGCTGGACATGGTGGCGTCGATTGCCGGGCACCGGCCTCCGGCCGTGGCGCGGAGGGGGCTGGCGTAGGGCCTGGCGCCGGGCGCCTGCCCGATGGGCGGGGCCCGGGGCGCTGCCCCTGGGCCCCGCGCCTCAAGCGCCGGAGGGCTGAAAAGATGTCCTCAATCGCCGGACGGGCTTGGTTTCGCCGGAGGGGCTCGGTTCTGCCGGTACAAGCACGGTTCTGCCGAACGCGCTTGGTTCTACCGGACGGGCTCGGTTCTGCCGGACGGGCTCGGTTCTGCCGGGCGGGCTCAGCCGTTCACCGCCCGACCTCCTTCGTCACCAGCATGACCGCCTCCTCCACGTCGTCCGTCACGTGGAAGAGCATCAGGTCCTTGTCCGATGCCTTGCCCTGGGCGACCACCGTGTCGCGGAGCCAGTCGATCAGGCCGCCCCAGTACTCGGTGCCGAAGAGGACGATCGGGAAGCGGGTGACCTTGCCGGTCTGGACGAGGGTCAGCGCCTCGAAGAGCTCGTCCAGAGTGCCGAGGCCGCCGGGGAGGACAACGAAGCCCTGGGCGTACTTCACGAACATCGTCTTGCGGACGAAGAAGTAGCGGAAGTTGACGCCGATGTCGACGTGGGGGTTCAGCCCCGACTCGAAGGGCAGCTCGATGCCGAGGCCGACCGAGACGCCCTTGGCCTCCCGGGCGCCCTTGTTGGCGGCTTCCATCGCGCCCGGGCCGCCGCCGGTGATCACCGCGAAGCCCGCGTCGACCAGGGCCTTCCCGATCGCCACCCCGGCCTCGTAGTCCGGCGACCCGGCGGGCGTGCGGGCCGAGCCGAAGACGCTGATCGCGCTCGGCAGTTCGGCGAGCGCGCCGAAGCCCTCGACGAACTCCGACTGGATGCGCATCACCCGCCAGGGGTCGGTGTGCACCCACTCGGAATCGCCCTCGGAGTCCAGCAGCCGCTGATCGGTCGTGCCGGGCTGGACCTGCTCCCTGCGGCGCAGTACCGGACCCAGCCACTGCTCCTCGGGGGCCACCGCGCCCTCGGGGACCTCCGCACCTTCGGGAATCCGTGCGTCCTCGGCGTTGCCCATGTTCCGCTCCCTCCACCGACCTGCGTCGTGCTGGGTCGTACGTGTCGTGCTGCGTCCGGCCAGCGTAGATCCAGGGAGGTTACGCGCGGGGGAATGCCGTGCGTCCGGCGGTCAGCCGGTCAGCCAGGAGCGGAGGCGGTCCTCGCAGTGGGTGATCTTCTCGACCGCCACGTGCTCGTCGCGCTTGTGGGCGTACATCGGGTCGCCGGGGCCGTAGTTCACCGCGGGGACGCCGAGGGCGCCGAAGCGGGAGACGTCGGTCCAGCCGAACTTGGGCCGCGCGGTGCCGCCGACCGCGGTCATGAACGCCTGGGCGGCGGGGTGGGAGAGTCCGGGCATGGCCGCGCCGGAGTGGTCGTCGATGACGAACTCGGCCACGCCGCAGTCCGCGAAGACCTCGCGGACGTGGGCGATCGCCTCCTCCTCACTGCGGTCGGGGGCGTAGCGGTAGTTGACGACGACGGTGCAGGCGTCCGGGATGACGTTGGTGGCTACGCCGCCCTCGATGCCGACGGCGTTGAGGCCCTCGTGGTATTCGAGGCCGTCGATGACCGGGCGGCGGGGCTCGTACGCGGCGAGGGCCGCCAGGATCGGGGCGGCGGCGTGGACGGCGTTGGAACCCATCCAGCTGCGCGCGGAGTGCGCCCGCTCCCCCGTCGTACGCAGGTGAACCCGGAGCGTGCCCTGGCAGCCGCCCTCGACCTCGCCGTCGGAGGGCTCCAGGAGGACCGCGAAGTCTCCGGCGAGCCAGTCGGGGTGGGCTTCGGCGATGTGGCCGAGGCCGTTGAGGTGGGCGGCGACCTCTTCGTTGTCGTAGAAGATGAAGGTCAGATCGCGGTTGGGCTCGGGGACCGTCGCGGCGATCCGCAGCTGGACGGCCACGCCGGACTTCATGTCGGAGGTCCCGCAGCCCCAGAGGATGCCGTCCGCGTCGAGCCGCGAGGGGACGTTGTCGGCGATCGGCACGGTGTCGATGTGCCCGGCGAGGACGACGCGCTCGGAGCGGCCCAGGTTCGTCCGGGCGACGACGTTGTTGCCGTGCCGGTCGACGGTCAGGTGGGGCAGGGCGCGCAGAGCCGATTCGATCGCGTCGGCGAGGGCCTTCTCCTCCCCGCTGACCGAGGGGAGATCGACGAGCCGGGCGGTGAGCGCGGGTCCGTCCAGAGTGAGGTCAAGCGTGCTGTCGGCCATGGCCCCGACCCTAAGGGACTTGGGTGGAGGCCCCGGCCGGGGCCTCCAGTACCGTGGGCCCGTGCCCAGGACAGCCAGCCCTCGCCGTCGCAGCCGCCTCCTCCGATACGCGGCCGCCTTCGCCGTGCTCGCGGCGCTGGGCGGGTATCTGGCCGTGCAGTACGACTCCTCCGGCTCGAAGAACCAGCCCCGCTGCGTCGTGGAGGCGACGGACGAGGACGGGGGCACCTCGCACAGGTACGAGATGAGCCTCGCCCAGGCCGCGAACGCGGCGACGATCTCGGCGGTCGGCACCACCCGGGGGATGCCGGAGCGGGCGGTCACGATCGCGCTGGCCACCGCGCTCCAGGAGTCCACGCTCCGCAACATCGACTACGGCGACCGGGACTCGGTGGGCCTGTTCCAGCAGCGGCCCTCGCAGGGCTGGGGCACCGTGGAGCAGATCATGGACCCGGTCTACTCGGCCGGGAAGTTCTACGAGCATCTCGCCGAGGTCCCGGGCTATTCGCGCCTCCCGCTGACCGTGGCCGCGCAGCGCGTGCAGCGCAGCGGTTTCCCGCAGGCGTACGCGAAGCACGAGCCGGACGCCGCGCTGCTGGCCGCCGCGCTGACCGGGCGCAAGCCCGCCGTGCTGAACTGCACCCCCTCGACGGCCACCGCGGACGGTCCGGGCGACGCCGCGCAGGTACGGACCGAACTGGTGCGCGCCTTCGGGAAGAAGGTGCTGCCCACCGCGAAGACCGCGGGCGCGTCCGCCTCGGCGACCGTTTCGGTGCCCGTCCCGGCGACGACGGACCGGGCCGGGAGCAAGGCCGCACCGCGCCGCGGGTGGGAGCTGGCGCACTGGGCCGTGGCCCACTCCGAGGCGCTGCGGATCGAGCGGGTGAGCTACGCGGACCGGGTCTGGGACGCCTCTTCGGGCTGGCGGACGGAACGCCCGAAGGGTGAGGAACCGGGCACCGCGGCGGTCGCGATCCGGGTCGCCCAGTAGTACGACCTATCACCCGTACGGGCCTTGAGGGACTTCGCCCCGGACCTCTCCCGCGCACCTTCCGACGATGCGCTCGCCCTGCCGTGATCCCCTTGCGCCGCAAGGGAAGTGACGGTTCGCCGGACCACCGCGGAATGCATTGTTTGCCCGGATTCCTCCGCTGCGGATTATCGGACGCATTACTCAGTCTTTACCTTCGGCCACCGCAACTTTCCCCTCCCCCAAGGCGGTTGTCAGTGCGTCCGATCAACGGACAGACACATTCGTGCACATCCCGTCGAAGGAGCATCATGTCTCTCCCCCTGGCCCGTCGGATCGCTCGTACCGCGCTGCTGATCGCCGCAGGTGCAGCCCCCGTGGTCGGTGCGGCCGGCGCCGCGGGCGCCGCAGAGCTCCCGCAGACCCCGAACCTGGGCGGTCTGACCGCACTGGACGGCGCCGGCCTCGGCAACACCGTGGACAGCGCCGCCCAGCAGGGCACCCAGGCCGCCGGTGACACCGGCGGCCGTCTCGTCGGCACCGCCCTGCCGGCCGCGGGCCAGACCGCGGGCAAGACCGCCAGGGTCGCCGCCCCCGCGGCCCAGGAGACCGCGGGCCAGGCCGCGGGCAACGCGGGCGAGGCCGTCGGCGGTGTGACCGACGCCGCCGGGGGTGGCCTGCCCACCGACGCTCTGGGCGGCGGCCTGCCCACCGACGCCCTCGGCGGCGGCCTGCCCACCGACGGCCTGACGGGCGGTCTGCCGGTCGGCTGATTCACCACTCCGTGAACGCGCGGGAGGGCCTGAGGAGTGCGCACCCCTCAGGCCCTCCCGCGTACGCGTAGGTACGCCCAGGTGCGTCAGGACAGCCGCTTGACCGCCGCCGCCACCCGCTCGTCGGTCGCCGTGAAGGCCACCCGGACGAAGTTCTCGCCCGCCGCCCCGTAGAAGTCCCCGGGCGCCACCAGGATGCCCAGCTCCGCGAGGTACGCCACGGTCTGCCAGCACGGCTCGTCGCGGGTGGCCCACAGGTAGAGGCTCGCCTCGCTGTGCTCGATCCGGAAGCCGTGCGCCTCCAGGGCGGACCGCAGGGCGAGGCGGCGGTCCGCGTAGCGGGCGCGCTGCTCGGACACGTGCACGTCGTCGCCGAGAGCGGCGACGGTGGCGGCCTGGACGGGGGCGGGAGTCATCATCCCGCCGTGCTTGCGGATCAGCAGCAGCTCACCGAGGACGGCCGCGTCGCCCGCGATGAACGCGGCCCGGTATCCGGCGAGGTTGGAGCGCTTGGAGAGGGAGTGGACGGCGACCAGTCCCGTGCAGTCGCCGCCGCAGACGTCCGGGTGGAGCACCGAGACCGGCTCGGCGTCCCAGCCCAGCTCCAGGTAGCACTCGTCGCTGAAGACCAGGACGCCGTGCTCGCGCGCCCAGGCGACGATCCGGGTCAGCTCGCCCTTGGCCAGCACCCGCCCGGTCGGGTTGGAGGGCGAGTTGAGCCAGAGCAGCTTCAGCCCCGCCGGGTCCAGCTCGGTCGGGTCGTCGTAGACGACGGGCTCGGCACCGCAGAGCCGGGCGCCGACCTCGTACGTCGGGTAGGCGAGCCGCGGGTAGGCGACCCGGTCTCCCGCGCCGAGGCCGAGCTGCGTCGGCAGCCAGGCCACCAGCTCCTTGGAGCCGACGACCGGCAGCACGTTCGCGTGGGTCACCCCGACCGCCCCGAGGCGGCGCTCCACCCAGCCGGTGAGCGCGTCACGCAGGGCCTCGGTGCCCCAGACCGTCGGATAGCCGGGGCTGTCCGACGCGGCGACGAGCGCCTGCTGGATCAGCTCGGGCACCGGGTCCACCGGGGTGCCGACGGACAGGTCCACCAGACCGTCGGGGTGGGCCTGCGCCGTCGACTTGTACGGCGCGAGCTTGTCCCAGGGGAATGCCGGGAGGCGGGAGGAGACTGCGGACACAGGGCTCTGCTTTCTCGGGCTGTTCATGTACCGGCGGCTGCGTGCGCGGCGGCGGCCGTACGGGGATACGCCTCGGTCCCGCACGGTGACTGACCGTACGGGACCGGGCTGCGCACGTGGTGCCGCCGTTCTACTGGTTCTGCGGCGGCAGTCCGGCGACGAACGCGTGGTCGCGCTCGATGAGACCGAGCTTGGAAGCACCGCCCGGCGAACCGAGGTCGTCGAAGAACTCGACGTTCGCCTTGTAGTAGTCCTTCCACTCCTCCGGAGTGTCGTCCTCGTAGAAGATGGCCTCGACCGGGCAGACCGGCTCACAGGCTCCGCAGTCGACGCATTCGTCCGGGTGGATGTACAAGGACCGCTGGCCCTCGTAAATGCAGTCGACGGGGCACTCTTCGATGCAGGCCTTGTCCTTCACGTCGACACAAGGCTGCGCGATGACGTAGGTCACGCTGTCGTTCCTCCTCGGTAGGGCGTTGGCTCTCGCGCGGGAGCGCGGCGTCGTCGATGCCCGCCCCTAGTATCTCCGTTCTCGGGCACGATCCGAACAGGAGGGGCGGACAGAGCTGTGGAATTCACCATCGGCGGACGGCTGGAAGTCCGCATCACACCGGCTGACGTGGGCAAACGCGTGTCCGTGCGGCGCCGGACGGACAGCGCCGGCACGGGCCTGGAGTTCACCGACACGATCGGGGTTCTCACATCGTGGAACGGCAGTGTGCTGTCGATCACACGCAAGAGCGGGGAGTCCGTCCACATCGCGGAATCGTCCCTGGTCGCGGGCAAGGTGGTACCCGCCGCACCGGCCCGCCGACGGGGCCCCGCCGCCTCCTTCGAGGAGCTGGCGGACGTCACCGCGCGCGCCTGGCAGCCGGTGGAGAGCGAGGCCCTGGGCGACTGGCGGCTGCGCGCCGCCGGGGGCTTCACCCGGCGCGCCAACTCCGCGCTGCCGCTCGGCGATCCGGGTCTGCCGCTCGGCGAGGCGTTCGGGCGGGTCGGAAGCTGGTACGAGGAACGGGGCCTGCCCGCGTACATCCAGACGGCGACCGGGGCCGAGGGCACGCAGGAGGCGCTGTGCGCGGAGCTGGAGCGGCACGGCTGGCGGGGCGAGGTCTCGGCCGAGGTGCGGATCGCCGCGCTGGCACCGGTCGGCGATCTGGACGCGGACGTCTCGGCGGTGCGGCTGACGCGTGCGCCGGACGCGGCCTGGCTCGCCCGCTACCAGCGCTTCTCGACCCCCGGCCCGCATGTGCTGCGGGTCCTGGGCAGCGGCCCCTCGGTCTGGTTCGCCACGGTCCCGGGCGACGCCGGCGCACCGGACGCGATCGGCCGGTGCGTCGTGGACGGGCGGTGGGCGGGCTTCATGGCCGTCGAGGTCGCCCCGGAGCAACGGCGGCGGGGGCTGGCCACCACGGTGATGACCGCGCTCGCGCGCCGCGCCCTGGACGAGGGCGCCTCGGCGGCCTGGCTCCAGGTGGAGGAGGACAATGAAGGGGCACGGGCGCTGTACGACGGCATGGGCTTCACGGCGCACCACCGCTATCACCACTTCCGGCCCGCGTAGCGGAGACCGGACCCCCTGGCCGGGGTGGGGGAGCCAGCAACAGGGACGAGCAGGGGCATGGGTCGCATATGAGCGCGCAGGATTCCGGTACGGCCGACCGCCGGCGGCAGTTCGCCGATGAGGCCCGGTCCGAGCGGCCGGATCTGGCGCTGCTCTGTCTGCTGGTGGGCGCGGAGGCGGGCCCGGTCGGCCCCGAGGAACCGCGCCCGGTCGACCCGGGGGAGACCTCCTTGGACCCGTACGGGATCGACGCGGCGCAGATCGAACTGGACCGGCTGGCCGGGCTGTTGCCCCACGGTGCCCGCTCCCCCGTCGCCTGGGCCTCGGCACTGGCCGAACTGCTGGGCGAACGGCACGAGTTCGGCGGGTCGCCGGCGGACTACCAGCGGCTGGAGTCCTCGCTCCTCCAGCAGGTGCTGCGACGCCGCCGGGGGCTGCCGATCCTGCTCTCGGTGGTCTGGATCGAGGTCGCCCGGCGGGCCGGTGCCCCGGTGTTCGGGGTGGCTCTGCCCGGCCACTTCGTGGTCGGCTTCGGGGACCCGGCACAGCCGGTGCTCGTCGATCCGTTCACCGGGGGCGCGCCGCTGACCGGCCAGGACGCGGACCTCCTGGTCACCGCGGCGACGGGGGCCCCGCTGGAGCCGTCCATGCTGACGCCCGCCCGGCCGCTGGAGATCGTGCTGCGGATCCTGAACAACATCAGGGCCTGGGCCGCCGCCCGCCCCGAGCGCACGGATGTGGCCCTCTGGGCGGTGGAGCTCTCGCTGCTGCTGCCCTCGCACCCGGCGCGGCTGCGCTACGAGCGGGCCCAGCTCCTGGTCCAGCGCGGGGAGTTCCGGCGCGGGGCGGCGGAGATGGAGGAGTACGCGGAGGTGCTCGACGCCATCGAGCCGACCACGGCCGAGGCGATCCGGCACAAGGCCCAGGCGGCCCGGGCCCTGCTGAACTGAGCCGGTTCCAGCCGTTCCACCACGCCGTGCGCTCCCGCTGTACATCCGAACGCCCCCGTCCGCGCCCATCAGGCACGGGAATCCGCCAATTCGTCGGCGTACCCGAATGCTCATGCGCTCCACTGGAGACCCGTCACTCGACGCGCACACGCCATCGCATTCTGCGATACGCCTGTAGTGCGCGCCAGGAGAGAAATGCCGAGGGCAGCTTGATGACAACCGTTCTGCTCGTCCACACCGTGCCGCTGTGGCGCGCTTCGCTGGCCTCCCTGCTCGGTGCGGGGCAGGGAATAGACGTGACGACGGCTGACCGGGGCGCGATACGTTCGGCACTCGCCGGCACCGGGCCGGAACCAGGACCGGATGTGCTGCTCACCGACCTCGACTGTCCGAACGCGCTGGACGTCCTGGAGGAGGTGAGATCGCTGGCCGAACCGCACGGCAGGGGCTGTCCGCTGGCGGTCCTCACCGGCAGTGACCGGCCGCGGGGGCTGCGCCGGGCCTACGAGGCGGGCGCCCGCGGCTATATCGACAAGTACCGGCCGGTGGACGACCTCTCCGAAGTCATGCACAAACTGGCCGACGGCGGACGGTATATCGACGAGTCACTTGCGTTCAGCCTGTTGCAAGTGGCCGACATGCCCTTATCGCCCAGGGAATTGAGTGTGCTCGCTCTTGCCGAGGGCGGGGAAACCGTCTCCGGTATCGCGCAGCGGCTGCATCTGACCCCCGGCACGGTGCGCAACTACGTCGCCGCCGCCATTCGGAAGTCCGGGGCGCGCAATCGGATCGACGCCATCAGACGGGCGAAGGAGGCGGGGTGGATATGAACCCGTTCCCGTGGGGCCGACTGTCAGGTTCGCCATTGTTGCGGCGGGGCTCCTCGTCCGGTTCCCAGAGCCCTGCCAGGTCCCGGTAGAGGGCCGAGGTCCGCAGCAGTTCCGCGGAGGTCCCGCAGCGGGTGCGGGGGCCGTCCATCACGAGGATCCGGTCGGCGCGGCGGGCCGAGCTGAGCCGGTGGGCGACGACCACAAGGGCGCCCGGCAGCGCGGCGAAGGCTAGCTCGGCGCGGGTCTCGGCGGCCGGGTCCAGGCGGCTGGTCGCCTCGTCGAGCACGATCATGGGCGGGGCCGCCAGATACGCCCGGCCGAGGGCTACCAGCTGGCGCTCCCCCTGGGAGAGCCGGTCCGGTTCCAGGTCCGCGTCGAGTGATCCGAGCCGGGAGAGCAGGCAGTCCAGGCCGAGCGCGTCGATCATGGCGGCCATGGACCGGTCATCCGCGCCCGGGCGGAGGTAGCGGAGGTTGTCGCGCAGCGAGCCGGTGAACACGTAGGCGTGCTGGGGCAGCAGGACGCGTACGGAGGTGGCGTCGGCCCCTCGCACCGGCCGCCCGTGCCACAGCACCGCGCCTCCGGTCGGCGCCTCCACGCCGGCGAGGACCGCGGCGAGCGTCGACTTGCCGCTGCCGCTCGGCCCGACGACGGCCAGGTGCTCGCCGGGGGCGACGGAGAGGGAGAGCCGGTCCAGCACGGGGTGCGCGGCGGGCCCGTACGCGAAGGTGGCGGCGCGGAGTTCGGCCACGGGGGCGTGGCCCTCCGGAAGCGGTCGAGGGGTGTCGGCCTCGTCCTCGGCCGGGGGCGGCGGCGCGTCCGTGAAGCGGTCCAGGACCACCAGCAGGCGGCCGCCGACCGTGGAGAGCATGGTCATCAGCGCCTGGACCGCCGGAGCCAGCGCCTGGGTGAGGTATGTCAGCGCGCCCACCAGTTCGCCGGACGTAAGGCCGTCGCGGAGCAGCCAAGGAGCGCCGACAAGCAGCAGGAGGGGTGGGAAGCGGCCGCAGACCGCGAGCGCCACCACCCGTACACCGGACCAGCGGGCCAGTGAACGGGCCGCGCGGACCTGGTTCTCGGCCAGGTCCCGGGACTCCGCCACCGTGCGGTCGGCGGCCCCGGCGGCGGCGATGTCCCGCAGGTCGCCGGCGACCCGGCCCGCGTGGGCCGCGTACGCCTCGTCGGCGGTGAGGTAGTCGCGCTGGCGGGCGGCCATCGGCAGCAGGGTGGCCAGGAAGAGGGCGGCGCCCAGGATCAGCGGGGGCGCCACGATCAGCAGGAGCCTCGGCTCCAGGGCCAGCAGCCCCGCCACGGCCCCGGCCACCGTGAACACGAACGACCGCAGCGTCAGGACGAGTCCGGCCCAGCCGTCCCGGGCGATCTCACTCTGATGAGTGACCTGGGAGAGGGAGCGGGCGGTGGTGCCGGCGGGGTGCGCGAGCGCGCCGGAGAGCGCCCGGGACACCGCGCGCCGCACGAGTCCGTCGCGTAGCGGCTCCACCAGGTCCGCCAGGCGTCCGAAGACCCCGCGGGTGGCCAGCTGGGCGGGGAGCACGGCCGCGGCGGCGACGGCCAGCCAGAGAAGGCCGGTGAGCGCGCGTCCGGCGAGGAAGCCGTGGTCGAGGGCCCTGGCGACGCCGTACCCGCCGAGGAAGGTCTGGACGAACTCCAGCAGGGACCAGCCAGCCAGTCGCAGGGCGACTCCGGTGCGGGCGCGGAGGAAGGGGCGGGCGTCGTGCGTGACGCGGGTGAGGGCGCCGTCGCGGCGAGCGTTGCCCTGGGCCGGTCGGGGTCGTCGGGGGGGCCGAGGTGCCTTCACCGGGTCTCCGCTGCCTGCATCGCTTCGGAGCGCGGCGGGCTCGCCAGCACCTCCGCCGGCTCCGTACGGAAGACCGCCCGGTACCCCGGATCCGCCCACAGCTCCTCGTGCGGGCCCGTCGCCCGGACGCGGCCGTCCTCCAGCCAGAGGACCCGGTCCGCGCGGGCGGCCGAGGAGAGCCGGTGGGCCACGATCACGCGGGTGCAGCGCCCGGCCCGCTCGTCGAGGGCGCGGCGGACGTGGTGCTCGGTGACGGTGTCGAGGCCGGAGAGAGCGTCGTCCAGGATCAGCAGCCGGCCGGGGTGGGCGAACGCGCGTGCCAGGCCGAGCCGTTGGCGTTCGCCGCCGGAGAGCGGGGCGTCGGAGAGCGGGGTGGCGTAGCCGTACGGGAGGAGCCCGACGAACCCGTCGGCGCGGGCGGCCCGGGCGGCGGCCCGTACCGCCTCGGGGTCCGCGGTCCACGGCCCGAGGGCGATCGTGTCCTCGACCGTGGTGCCGGGCAGGGCGGGGCGCGCGAAGGCGTAGGCGACCTCGGGGCGCAGGAGGGCGGGGTCCATGGCGGTGAGCGGGACGCCGTCGAGGAGCACGGTCCCGGTGTCCGGGTCCAGGAGCCGTCCGGCGACCGCCGCGAACACCGACTTGCCCGAGCCCGAGCGGCCGACGACGGCCAGCGACGTGCCGCCGGGGACGCTCAGGTGTACGCCGGTGAGCAGCGGCTGCCCGTCCTGGACGACACCGACGTCCCGGAGTTCGAGGTGGCCCGGGCCGCCGGGGAGCGGGCCCAGCCCCTCGTGCGGCAGCGGGTCCAGAGTGAGGAGCGGGTCCAGGGTGCGGGCGGCGGCCCGGCTGCGGGCGAGAGCGCCGAGGGCTCCGGTGAGGGCGCCGATGCCGACGGCGAGAGCCGCGTACCGGGAGGCGGCGACCAGGTCGCCGACGCCGATCGCGCCCGCGCCCAGGCGGAGTCCGCCGACCGCGAGGACCAGCAGCATGAGGAGGGGCAGCAGGAGGGCGCTCTGGCCGGCGGCCCGCCCGTACACGGTCCAGGTGCGGCGGCCGTGGTCGGCCAGGGCGCCGAGCGGTTCGAGGATGCGGCGGTACTCGCGGGCCCCGGTGCGGGCGGCGCGGATGGTGTCGGCGCCGTCGAGGGCCTCGGTGAGGCGGTGGGCGATGACGGACTGAGCACGCTGGTAGTCGGCCCCGGCGTCGGCGGTGCGGCGGGTGAAGGTGTGCAGGAGGGCGACGAGGAGGGGTGCGCCGAGGAGGAAGGCGGCCGCCGTCCAGGGGTCGATGAGGAAGAGGCCGGTGACCGCGCCGAGGGGCAGCAGGACGCCCGCGACGGCTCCGGCGGCGGTGACGGGCGCGGCCGCCGCGTCGGCGGTGCGGGCGGTGAGCCGGGCGGTGAGGTCGCCGGTCGGTACGGCGAGGGCGTCGCGCGGTTCGGCGGCCAGGACCCGGGCGGTGGTGCGGGTGCGCAGGTGGGCGGTGAGCCGGGCCGTGGTGCTGGTGCCGAGCACGGCCGCGCCCGCGTCGAACCCGGTCTCGGCGAGGGTCAGTGCGGCACAGAGCAGCAGCCCGGACCAGGGCACGGGCCCGCCGTCGATGAGCCCGTCGACCGTGTGGCCGAGGGCGGCGGGCAGGGCGAGGGCGGCGAGCGCGCCGCCGGTGGAGCAGAGGAACAGGGCCAGCAGGGCGGCGGGGTGGCGGCGGGCGAGCAGCCGGGGGCCGGACGCGGTCGCGGGGCGGGGTATCAGCCGCACGTATTCCTGCCTTCCGGCTCGCGGCGGTCGGTCGGCGCGTGGTCTCTCTTTCCGGACCCGCGTCGGTCGCGTACGGACGTGAGGACGCCGCCGGTCCCGGGCGGACGAACCGCACGGGACCGGCGGACGGGCCGCCCGGTCCGCCGCTACGTTCACCGGCGGAGCGGGCGGCGAGGCGTCACGGGGTGCAGAGGGTCACGCTCAGCGAGCTGTACTCGCAGACCAGGAGCGAGACCTGGCTGCCCGTCGCGAGCTCACCGAAGGAGTCCTCGGCCGGGGTCTCCATCGCCTGAAGGTCAAGAAGCGCCATGATGGTGTTTCCTTTCTGGGACGGCAACCGGAATCCGTTGCTCCGGCTGGGTGTTGAGCGGTGGTGTTGCTACGACCCCTGAAGGAGCCGGTCCGTGGGGCCGCTCGCGCGGCCGGGGTGGGCCGCCTGTGGAGCGGCGGCGAGGAAGGGAAGCGTGGCGGGCGGGCCCGGTGCGGTGTCCAGCGCACTGCCCAGGGCGAGCAGGCAGCCGGCGGTCCCGGTGGCCAGGTCCATCGACATCCTCATCAACTGTTCGCCGGCGAAGGCGATTCCGCCCTCGTACGCGAGCGCCTGACCGGCCAGGAGGCGGGTGTGGAGGCGGATCGCCCGCTGCCGGGTCTCCTCGTCGCACAGGGGCGTGGCCGCCAGGTGCAGGAGGAGTCCGGCCGAGCCGCGCAGCAGTCCGGGCTGGATGTAGAAGGCGGAGAGGGCGGCCGGGACCAAGGCTCGGCCCGCGGCCTCCAGCTCCGGGTCGGGGCGGTGGGCCAGGTAGGCGTCGATGACGGCCGCGATGCCGGCGCTGCCCGCTCCGAGGTAGGGCATCAGCCGCTTGCCCTCGACGACGAGGAGTTCGCCGTCGTCGCCAGCCCGGCACCGGTCCAGGTCGCGCCGCAGCGCGGCGGCCGCCAGGTCGAGGAGGGCGGTGTCCCCGGTGGTCCCGTACCGGCGGACCAGCAGCAGGGCGACCCCGCTCGCACCGTGCAGGAGTCCGGTCCGGGGTGAAGGCGGACCGTCGGCCAGGGCGCGTACGGCGAGGGCGGTGCAGCGGCCGGCAGCGGCCGCGAGCGCCGGGCCTTCGGCGGCGGAGGCGGTACGGGCCAGGTCGTCGAGGGCGAGGCCGATACCGGCGTACCCGCTGTGCAGGCCCGGCGTCAGGCCTTCCAGGGGCTGATCCAGGACGATCCGGATGAGGTCGGACGCCTCGGCGGTGCGGCCGATCCGGTTCAGGGTCCAGGCGATGCCGGTGAGACCGTCGTAGAAGCCGAGGGGGGAGCCGGAGGCCGGGTCCTTGGCCTGCCGCAGCAGCCATTCCTCGGCCGGCTCGACGCGCGGGGCGCCGGTCTCGTGCAGGGCGTAGAGCACTCCGGCCGCCCCGTACGCGAAGGACTGGCCGCCGGTCGCCGTGGCGAACTGGGCGATGTCGCCCGGGAAACACCGGTCCTCGCGGTCGGGCGTACAGGAGGCCGCGATGGCGCGGGCCATCGCGGCGCGGCTCTCGGGCCAGTCACCGGGGGCCGGGGGCAGCGCGGCAGCCGGTTCCGTACCCCGCTGGATCTCCTCCACCGCCGGCCGCAGGCTCTCCTCCGCCACCGGGAATACACATGCGATCTCGCGGGCGAGACCGGCGGCCTTCGTGCGGTCGACGCCGAAGAGCGTGGTGAGCGGCAGATACAGGGCGAGCCGCAGACAGGCCAGCGCGTACCGGTCGATCTCGGTGCCACGCCGGTCGGGCGGGGCCACGAAAGCCGGGTTGGCCACGATCTGGCGGCGCCGGTCACCGGCCGGGGAGGCGGCCTCGAAGTCCAGGAGGAAGATCCTGGAGGTCTCCTCGTCGACCATGACGTTGCTCATGTGCAGGTCGCTGATGACGATGCCTCGGGCGTGCACGGCCTCGACGGCGCGCTCGACCTTCCCGTACACCTCCTCGGCCCACGCCGCGTGTTCGGCGAGCAGCTCCGGGCCCGGGTTCTGCCGGGCGAGCGGGAAGCGGCGGGCGAAGACGGTGTTGAGGGTGGTGCCCGGCAGGTACTGGAGGACGAGGAAGTGGTGGCCACCGACCTCGAACGCGTCGTGCACGGCCGGTGCGCAGTCCAGTCCGGCCAGTTGCTCCAGCGCGGTCCGCTCCCGCTCCAGCCGGGCGACGGCGTCCGCCCCGTCGGCGGCGAGCCCGGCGTAGGGGCGGGCCTCCTTCAGGACGACCTGCTCGCCGGTGCGGGTGTCGCGGCCGAGGTAGACGCCGCCGCCGTTGGAGAAGTGGAGCGCCTTCTCGACGGTGTACGGCACATCGCCGAGGCCGACGGCGGCGCGGGCTTCGAGGTGCGGGCGCAGGAAGTCGGGCGGCGTCACCCAGGCGGGTACCCGGAAGGCAGGGCCCCGGTCGTCGGGGACCAGGCGGCCCTGCGGGTCGGCGACGGCGGGCACGGGCCGCCCGTCGGGGCCCGTACAGAAGCGGGCGGCGAACGACCCGTACCGGGTGTGCACCGGACCGTTCCCGCACCGCAGATCGCTGAGGATGTACGGGCCGTGCTCACCCTCCAGCAGCTTCATCAGCGCGGCGCACACCTCGGGGAACGTGTCCTCGGAGTGCGGGTAGACGGTGATGAACTTGCCGCTCCCCGCCCGGTCCGCGTACTTGGCGTTCCGCAGGTTCAACAGGCCGGGCGACGGTACGCACTTGAAGGGCAGCCGGTGGGCCAGACAGTGTCCGGCGACCCGCTCCAGCACGGATGCGGCGTTGTCGGCGGCGGCCGATACGTGGATCTTCCAGCCCTGGGCCGGCAGCCGGAGCCCGTCCGGGCTGAAGGAGAGCCAGTCGCCGCGCCGGGAACGGGTCCACCCCTGGGGTGCCGCGCCCCGGACCGGAGCGTAGAACGAGCGGTCCTCGTCCCCCTCTCCGAGGGATTCGAGGGAACGGTGGGGGGCGTCGTAGAAGCGGCGGTCCGCCTGGCAGTACGCGGCGTACTCCGGATTCACGACATTCCCCTCGCTCGGTCGTTGCTGACGAGAGAGAAATTGTCACAACGATGAGCATCGCCAATAGTCACCGATGTCACGACTCATACATGCGCACGATTCATGCGGACCGCATCGTCTTCCGGTGACTTCCCAGCTGCGGACGGGGGCGCGCGCGGGGCGCGTTCAGCCGCCCGCACGCACCAGCCCGTCCCCCGCCGACGTACGGAACTAGAGCACGGACCGTCCTGCCCGGCGGCGGCGCACCAGCCCGGCGTCCAGCAGGACCCGCAGGTGGCGCCCGACGGACCCCAGCCCCTGCCCGGTCAGCGCGGTGAGCTGGGTCGTGGACAGCGGCGAGGCCAGCAGGACGAGAACTCCCGCCCGCGCGGGGCCGATCAGCGCTCCGAGCGCCTGCGGGACGGGGGTACGCCCGGTGTCGGCGAGGGCGCCCTCGCACGGGTAGACGACGCCGTAGCGGTGCGGGATGTCCCAGCAGACCCAGCCCACGTCGGCGGTGACGGGCGTGAACACCATTTGCGCCCCGTCCAGTTCACGCGGCGGGTTGTCGTACGCGTTGGTCTGGAGCCGGCTCTTCCCCAGCCAGCGCATCCCGGGCCGCATCCCGTCGATCGCCCGCGCCCAGCCGCCCCGGCTCAACTGGGCGGCCCTGGCGATCACGTCGGCCTCCAGAACCCGGCGCCGGGCGGGCCACTCCGGCAGCACCGCGTGTGTCCACACCCACTCCAGGACGTCGGCGCTGCGGGGGGGCCAGGCCGTCCCGGTCCAGTGGGGCGGGCAGCGGTCCGCGCAGGGTCGCGGCGAGATCGGCGCGGGCCTTCTCCGGCGGTGTCGCCCGGACCCGCTCCAGCTCCTGGGCGAAGGTGCCCGGCGGCCGTCGCCGCCGAGCGGTCCGCCCCCGTCCTCACCCGCCGCGGTGCGCAGCCCCGGCGCCAGCGCCAGGGTCACCGCCACCGAGAGCGCCGCGACCGCCGCCACACCCGTCGCGGGGGGGGGAAAGATCACCGTACGGGCACGTCCCTTCCCCGCCACCCGTACGAAAGGATCACGCGGCCGGAGGTGTCACGCCGCCCGCCACGCGTCCGTGACGCACGAGACCTCGAAGTGCCACCAGCCCTCGTCCCGGCCCCGGGCGAGCAGCGCCTTGACCCCCCGCAGGTCCGCCCCGCCCGGCACGGTCAGCGCGACCAGCGGGAACTCGGCGCTGAACACCTCACCCCGCAGCCCGAACCCCGCGAGCCGCTCGTGCACAGCGCGTGCGTCCCGCCCGAGCGGACCCTCCGGCACGGGGAGCACCCGTACGGTGCAGTTGCCCGAGTCCACCACCCGGCCCATGGCCCAGTGCACGCCGTGCTCGTCCGTCCGGAACCGTACGGTCTCGCCCTCGGCGACCCCGTCCTGGAGGAAGGGCACATTGTCCACCCGTGCGGTGTCCGGACCCAGCCGTGTCGCCCACAACCCCTCCGTGTCGTACGGCAACCAGCCCTCGCGAGGCGCGAAGCGGAACCAGATCTTGATCTGGTCGGTTTCACGGGGCGGGCGTTCCGGTCCGGCAGGGGAACTCATGGCCCCATCGTCCCCCGTACGCCCCGCCCCCGCCTGTCCGGGCCCGCCCGGCGACCGGCCGGAACCGCACCCGCGAGCAGGCAGGACATCAGGTTCTGAGGCCGGGGGCGCCCCGGCCTCACCAGAACCGTCAATTCCCCGGCACACGAAACCAGTTGTCAGATTCACCAGCGCCCCATGAGGCTCCTCGCGCACACCTCTTGACGTGTACAGCCGATCTGGACAAGCGCACGCCGCCCCCGCCCGGAGCGGTCCGGGCGGGGGCGGCCGATGGTGCCCTCGGCGGCGTACCCGTAGGACGTCAGCCCTGGCCCGTCAGGTCGATGGTGACCGTGCGCTCGGCCGGGGTCTTCCCGGTCAGGGCCGTCTTCATGGCCTGGGCCACGTCGTCCGCGCCGACCTGGCGCTCCTTGCCGTCGGCCTTGACCGCCATGATGCCGTCGAAGACGCCCTCCAGGAGGGTGTCGATCGCCTTCTTGTCGTAGACGTCGACCAGCCGCCCCTCGACGGGCTTCATCGAGAGGATCTGCGGCAGGCTCCTGGCCGGGCCGAACTGGATCTGCTTGGGTCCGGCCTTGATCGTGATCAGGCCGGACATCGCGGGCTCCGCGAACTCCTTCATCGCCCGGTTCAGTTCGGCCTGGGTGATGGTGGGTTCGCTGGTGGTGACGGGCAGTTCGACCAGCTTGGCCTGCCCGGTCTGCACCTGGGCGCGGAAGGCGTCACGGACCGAGATCAGCGACTGGCCGACGTCCAGCGTCTTGCCCGGCTTGCCCGGCACCGCCACGGCCCTGTTCGGCTCGAAGCGGATCGTGGCGTCGGCGCCGGACCCGGAGGCGCCCGCCAGGTCGGACAGGGCCACGCCCAGCTTCTCCTCGTCGACCGGGATCACCGGGGCGGCGGGGCGCTCCCCGCCGAACAGCGAACCGATCACCGAGACCGGGTTGTAGTCGCTGCCCGCCGCGCCGCGCACGGTCTCCTGGCTGTCCAGGGTGAGACCGGCCTTTGCGGGGTCGAGCTTCTCCTCCTTGCCGTCCACCGACAGCTGGAGCGGCGTCCGGGCCCGCTCGCCGAGTGCGGCTTCGAGCTTGGTGACCGCCTCCTCCTTGGTGCCGCCGCCGATGTCGACTCCGAGCACCGTGGTGCCCTTGGGGACCTCGGAGTGGTTCAGCAGGAGGCCCGCCCCGTAGGCGATCCCGAGCAGCACGACCGCGGCCACACCGAGAAGGACCAGCTTCGAGCGGCCCTTCTTCGCGGGGGCGGGAGCGGGGGCGGGGGCGGACTGCGTCGCCGGACGGGGTGCGGCGGGCCCGGGTGCGGGGACACCGGGTCCCCCCGGCCCGCCGGGCCCGCCCGCCGCCGGGCCGCCGAGGCCGTCCGGCCGGTCCGGGAACGGCGAGCGGGGCTCGCTGGGTACGACCGGGATGCCGCTGGTCAGCGTGTCGCCCGAGACATGGCCGCCGGGGCCGGGCTCGGGCGCCGGGGCCTGCGGCGTGAGGATCGCGGTGTCGTCGGACATCCGGGGCGGTACGCCGCCGGAATGGCCCGGGACCATCGGGCCTGGGCCGCCGAGGCCCGGGATGCCGCTGAGGTTCGGGGTCAGCGATGAGGTGCCGGTGACCGGGCCCGTGGTGGGGCCGGACGGGCCGGGCGTCCGCACACCGAGGTCGGGGGTGGACAGCGGACCGCCGCCGGGGGGCTCCGCGCCGTACCCGTCGAGCGCGCTGCGGTGGGGTGCGCCGGGGGCACCCGGGCCGCCGCCGGGCTGCGGGGCGTCCGAGAAATACGGCAGGTCGGGGCGCGAGGGGCCCGGGCCGCCGCCGGGACCGGACGTGCCGGGCCCGCCAGGACCGCCCGCATCCGGACCGGAGCCGAGGCCACCCGCTCCCGGGCCACCCGGGCCGGAACCGCCCTGACCGCCCGAAGCGCCCCCCGTGGCGGAAGAGGCGTCACCGCCAGTGCCGGGGCCCTGCGTGGCCACGCCCTGCGGCGGGGTCGGGGCCTTGCGCGGGGCGAACCAGTCGCTGCCGCCCTTCTCCCGGGCCGGCTTCTCCGCGGGCGCCGGGTCGGCCGTCGCGCCGCCGTCCCGGGACCGGTCGGCCGTCGCGCCGCCGCCCGGAGTGGACGGGCCGTACGAACGGTCCGCACCGCCCGCGCGGTCCGCCGGTGCGGGTGCCGCCGACGACGTGCCGGGGCGCGGTGTGCTGCCGGTGCGCTCCGCGTCGGGGCCGCCCGTGGCGATGTCGCTCTCGGCCATCGGCGTACGCATCACGACCGGTGGGATGGGGCGCGACCCGGGGATGTTGATCCGGATGCGCGTCGTCAGCGTCGTCTCGGTCTTCGGTTCCTCGGGCCGGGGCGGATCCACGGATTCCGGGGTGTCGTCCGAGCCGTCCTGCGACGGGTGCAGCGACGGATACTGGCGGGATCCGTACGGCGGCGTACCCGATGGGTACGCGGCCCCACCGCGCCCCTGGGGCCCGGACGACGAACTGTCAGTTTCACGACTCAAAGCAGGTTCTCCCGATTGGCTCCGCCGCCCGTACTTCCCCCATGCCGCAGGCCAGGGGACGGCTCGGCGCGCGCACCACCATACTGGCCGCCGCCGTCGGACACTCCGCGACCGGGGGAAACCTCCACCCGTGCATCACACCTGTGGGGGTTGCCCCGGTCCCGGACTTGGCACTTCAGATGCCGGACCGGGCGTTGCGGGTGGCTGATTGCGGCACTTTTGACGTGGTGGCGCACATCACAGCGACGGCGGTGCCGCCGAGCATGAAGAGCACCAGGCCGAGTTCGTCGCCGAAGACGTAGTCGCCCTCCGGCCGCCCGCTCAGCAGAAGGAACACCGTGATGAACCAGCCGACCGCGGGCGCGAGTGCGCCGATCTGGGTGCCGGTCAGGATACGGCCGCCGTAGAAGAGGCCCCCGGAGCCCGCCAGCGCGATGATCAACCCGGCCGGGAACCAGGCGGCTTGGACGAGCGTTCCGGCGAGCGCGACGAGGACGCCGAGCACGGCCAGGCCGAAGTAGCCCGCGATCCGGGCCGGGTTCGGCCGGGCGGTGAACGCGGAAGGCTCGGGGGCCCTCGGCGCCGCGCTGGTCCGCGGGGCACGGGAGGCGCCTGCCCGATCGCGTCCCTTGCCCGGGTTGCCGCCCGTTCCGCCACCCTTGCCGGGGTTCGCGCCCTTGCCGCCGCCGTTACCCGGGTTGCCGCTCATGCCGTGCCCCCCGCGGCGTCCGGCAGGCCCGCGAACAGGTCGCTCTCGCGGGCGCCCGGGGGCGCCCCCGGGACTCCCCGCACCAGCTGGTACCACTCGGTCGTCAGCAGGGGCTGACCCAGGTCGTTGGAGAGGGCGAAGAAGAGGCCGTCCACCACGATCTGGGTGGCATGGGCGCGCATCGCCGCCGACTTCGCCCCGGCGTACGCCGATCCGTCGATCTCCGCGGTGATCTCGTCGCCCGCGACCACTCCCGGGACGTCGTCCACGGCCGCGATGCCCGGGAAGGCGTCCGGCGCCGTGGTGCGCAGCCGGTCGAAGGCGGCCTCGACCACGGGGCGCTCCACCCGGTTCCAGTAGATCTTCGCGACGGTGTGCGGGGCGCCGGTGCCGTGCGCCGGGTCGGCGGCCAGGTCGGCGGCGCGCATCGCGACCCGGTGGGCCTGGATGTGGTCGGGGTGGCCGTAGCCGCCGTCGGGGTCGTAGGTGACCAGGACCTGGGGGCGGATCTCGCGGATCACCTCGACGAGGTGGGCGGCCGCCTCGTCCACGGGGGTGGACCAGAAGGAGCCGGGGCGGCCGTTCTGCTCGGCGCCCATCATTCCGGAGTCCCGGTAGCGGCCCGCGCCGCCGAGGAAGCGGTGGTCGGTGACGCCGAGCTCCTTCATCGCCGCGGCCAGCTCGCCGACCCGGTGGGGGCCGAGGACGTCGTCCCGGTCGGCGGCGAGGCGGGCGAGGGCGGGCGGGATGACCTCGCCCTCCTCGCCGAGCGTGCACGTGACCAGGGTGACGTGGGCACCCTCGGCCGCATACCTGGCCATGGTGGCGCCGTTGTTGATCGACTCGTCGTCCGGGTGCGCGTGCACCAGCAGCAGACGGCGGGCGGGAAGGTCCTTCATGGGGACCACCCTACGAGCCCGGAGACCCCCCGTGCCCCCGCGCCCGTACTCCGTGCACTGCCCGGGTCAGAACTTGATGCTGCTGATCATCCCCGCCACGTTGGTCGTCAGGTCGGAGATGGTCGGCGCGATGGACGAGCTCGCGATGTAGAACCCGAGCAGCATGCAGACCACCGCGTGCCCCCCCTTGAGCCCGGATTTCCGGATCAGCAGGAAGACGATGATCGCCAGCAGCACTACCGCCGAAATCGAGAGCGCCACGGCGGTTCACCTCCATCAGTACGGTCGGGACGGGCGGCACACGCGGAGCCAGCGGGTTCATACCCACCGAGCGCTACGGATCATAACTATCCGTGCCAACGCATTGATCGGGGCATTGCAGCACGAGGGGCGCACGAACCGCGCCACGCGGCCGAGTTCGGAGCTAAGTTCGGAGCCATGACCTCGCAGAAGCTGTCCTTTCCCCGCCAGCACGCACGGACCCAGCGGTTCACTCTCGGCGCACCTCGCGCCTTCACCGTCTCACCGGACGAGACACGCGTGATCTTCCTGCGGTCCGCCTCCGGCACCGACCGGACCACCCGCCTCTGGGTGCTCGACCCGGCGACCGGTGAGGAGCGGATCGCCGCCGATCCCGAAGTCCTGCTGGGCGGTTCGACGGAGAAGCTGTCGCCGCAGGAGCGGGCCCGGCGCGAGCGGACCCGGGAGGGTTCGGCGGGCATCGTCTCCTACGCGGTCGACCGGGCTGCGGAGTTGGCGGCCTTCGCCCTGTCCGGAAAGGTGTACGTGGCCGAGCTGCGGGCCGGGACCGCGCGGGCGCTGCCGGTGCCGGGGCCGGTGATCGACCCGCGCCCCTCGCCCGACGGGCGGCACATCGCGTACGTGGCGAAGGGCGCGCTGCGGGTCGTCGGGGCGCAGGGCGAAGGCGACCGGGCACTGGCCGATCCGGAGGACTCCCACGTCACCTACGGTCTGGCGGAGTTCGTCGCAGCCGAGGAGATGCACCGCTACCGGGGCTTCTGGTGGTCGCCGGAGTCGGACCGGCTGCTGGTGGCGCGGGCCGACGACAGCCCCGTACAGCGGTGGTGGATCGCCGATCCGGCGCACCCGGAGCGCAAGCCCGCGGAGGTCGCCTATCCGGCGGCGGGGACGCCCAATGCCGAGGTGCGGCTCTTCGTCATGGACCTGGAGGGGGCCCGCAGGGAAGTGGTCTGGGACCGGGCCGCGTTCCCGTACCTGGCCCAGGTGCACTGGTCCTCCGCGGGTGCTCCGCTGCTGCTGGTGCAGACCCGCGACCAGCGCGCTCAGCGATATCTGGCGGTGGACCCGGAGACCGGCGCGACCCGGATCGTGCATGTGGACGAGGACCCGGTGTGGCTGGATCTCTTCCCCGGGGTACCCGCGTGGGCACCGGACGGGCGGCTGGTACGGATCGCGGACGAGGGCGGTGCGCGGGTGCTCGCGGTGGGCGACCGGCCGCTGACCGGCTCCCAGCTGCATGTCCAGTCGGTGCTGGACATCGGGGAGTCCGACATCCTGGTCTCGGCGGTGGCCGGTGAGGACGCGGTCGAGCCGGAGGTCGGGCAGATCCATGTGTACCGGGTCAACGAGCTGGGAATCGAGCGGATTTCCGAAGGGGTGGGTGTGCACTCCGCCGTCCGCTCGGGCGGTCTGACCGTGATGGTCTCGGCCGTCCCCGAGGAGCCAGGAGCCGCCGCGTGGGTGCTGCGGGACGGCAAGCGGCTGGCCCGGATCGCGAGCTTCGCCCAGGAGCCGGTTCTCTCCGCCGTCGTGACGCTCACCGAGGGGGGCGCACGGCGGATTCCGTGCGCCGTGCTACTTCCCACGGGCTACCGGGAATCGGATGGTCCGCTTCCGGTCCTGATGGATCCGTACGGCGGTCCGCACGGCCGCCGGGTGGTCGCCGCCCACAACGCGCACCTGACCTCGCAGTGGTTCGCGGACCAGGGCTTCGCGGTGGTCGTCGCGGACGGGCGGGGCGCGCCGGGCCGCTCGCCCGCCTGGGAGAAAGCGGTGCGGGACGACTTCACCCTCACCCTGGACGACCAGATCGAGGCGCTCCGGGCGCTCGCCGAGCGGTTCCCGCTCGATCTGTCCCGGGTCGCCATCCGGGGCTGGTCGTACGGGGGCTACCTCTCCGGCCTCGCGGTGCTGCGCCGCCCCGACGTCTTCCACGCGGCCGTGGTGGGCGCTCCGGTGACGGACTGGCGGCTGTACGACACCCACTACACCGAGCGCTATCTCGGAGACCCGTCGAAGCAGCCCGAGGTGTACGCGTCCAATGCGCTGGTCACCGACGAGGGGCTGTCCGAGCCCGCCGAGCAGCTCCGCCCGATGATGATCGTCCACGGGCTCGCCGACGACAACGTGGTCGTCGCGCACGCCCTGCGGCTGTCCTCGGCGCTGCTGTCGGCCGGGCGGCCGCACGAGGTGCTGCCGCTGAGCGGGGTGACGCACATGACGCCGCAGGAGCAGGTCGCGGAGAACCTGCTCCTGCTTCAGGTGGACTTCCTCAAGCGCTCGCTGGGGCTGACCGGAAGCTGAGGCCTCGGCACCCCGCCCGCCTCTCCCTCACCGGCTCGTCGGCTCACCAGCGGGGCGGCGAGGAGGGCGGGGGTCCGAAGCCACCGCCCTGCGGAGGTCCGGAGACGGGCGGGTGCCCGGGGGCGGGCGGGTAGCCCTGCGCTCCCGGCCCGCCGGGGGCCTGAGCGCCCCAGGGCCCCGGCGGGCCCCAGTCACCGCCCCAGGAGTTCGGGCCGCCCCACGGGCCCGTGGCTCCGCCGGGGGACCGCTCGACACCCTTGCGGGCGAGGACGATGATCACGGCGACGCCGACGAGGAGCGAGGTGACGAAGCTCAGCAGGTTCAGCTGCCCCTCGATGTCCATGCCGGCGAACCCGTCGAACATGTCGAAGTGGATCGCGCGCGCCACGCCCAGCACGCCGGAGCAGAGCACGAACCCGCCCGCGATCAGGCCGAGCGGTCGCGCGTTGACCGCTCCCGCGACCGCGCCGACGGCCGCCACCAGGAACATCAGGACGAGCACCGCGTTGACCCACCCGGGCGGCCCCTCGGTCAGCGGGGTGTGCAGGGGCCTCCCGCCGATGAACCACGCGGGATAGAGGTTGGACGGATAGACGAACGGCTGCCGGATCTCCCAGCCGGCGAAGACCACGGCCTGGAAACCGAGGAGCAGGAGAGCGGCCACCCCCGCCCCGCGCCCGGGGCCCAGGGGACGCGCCCCGCCCCCGGGGGCGGGGCGGCGGCCGGCGGCCCCGGCGACGATCAGGCCGACGGAGGCGGCGAGCGCCGCGTACGTGGTGAGCAGAGCCCGGTCGCGCAGGTCCTCCGGGGCCAGGGCGTCGCCGACCGTCCAGACACCTGGCAGCCGCAGCGCGAAGGTGACGATCCCGGTGACGACCAGGACCGAAGCGGCGGCGGTGGAACGCAGCGCCGCCACGGCGGCCGCGATGTAGGCCACCAGCAGGACGAAGGTGGTCGACGTGGTGGCGGGCCGCAGACCTGTCCGCAGGTTGGCGGTGCCCGACCAGTACTCCCACACGGCCACGGGCCCGTCGGCGGCCCGCACGTCCCGCACGATCCAGGCCAGGGCCATCAGTGCCAGCACCGCGCACAGAACGGCGCCGGTGATTCTCGCTCCCCGTGTAAGTGTCACCCGGCGATACTCCACCGCCCCGAACGAATGAACAAGGTGACAACGAATCAGCAGGGCGACGGGGGCGACGGGAAACCGGCCGGGGCGACAGGACGACGCTCCGGCCGGTTCACGGCACCCGCACGGCCGTACGCTGTACAGCATGGAGCGTTCGTATATCGGTGTGGCGACGGGCGAGTTGCTGACTTGTTAACGAATCTGATGCCGTTTTACGGTGCTTCGTCCTTCGTGGGCCCCGGCTGGGACCCGTCGTCCCCCGGCTCGGGCACGTCCTCGACCGGTCGCCGCCCCGGGATCCCCAACTCCCCCTCCTGCGGCACCACATGCTTCTCCTCCGCGAAGTGGCAGGCCGAGTCGTGCCGGGCAGGGGTGTCGGAGAACCGGAACTCCGCGGGGACCGCCAGCAGCGGCACCTCCAGTTCGCACCGCTCCTGCGCCTTCCAGCACCGGGTGCGGAAGCGGCAGCCGGAGGGGATGTTGGCGGGCGAGGGGACATCGCCGTGCAGGATGATCCGCTCCCGGTGGGCGCGGGCCTCCGGGTCCGGTACGGGCACGGCGGAGAGCAGCGCCTGCGTGTACGGGTGGGTGGGGTGGTCGTAGATCTCCGCGTCCGTGCCGATCTCCACGATCCGGCCGAGGTACATCACGCCGACCCGGTCGGAGATGTGCCGGACGATGGAGAGGTCGTGCGCGATGAAGATGAAGCTCAGGCTGAATTCGGCCTGGAGCCGGTCCAGCAGGTTGACGACCTGGGCCTGTACGGAGACGTCGAGCGCGGAGACCGGTTCGTCGGCGACGATGATCTCCGGGTTGAGGGCGAGTCCCCGGGCGATGCCGATGCGCTGGCGCTGGCCGCCGGAGAACTGGTGCGGATAGCGGTTGATGTACTCCGGGTTGAGCCCGACGACGTCCAGCAGGTCCTGGACCTTCTGGCGGCGGCTGCCCTTGGGGGCGACCTCGGGGTGGATCTCGTACGGCTCCCCGATGATGTCGCCGACCGTCATGCGCGGGTTCAGCGAGGTGTACGGGTCCTGGAACACCATCTGGATGTTGCGGCGCACGGCCTTCAGCGCCCGGCCGGAGAGCCGCGAGACGTCCTCGCCCTTGTATCGGATCGCGCCCGCGGTGGGGCGTTCCAGATGCACGAGCATCTTGGCGACGGTCGACTTGCCGCAGCCGGACTCCCCCACGATGCCCAGCGTCTCGCCCGCGTGGAGGTCGAAGTCGACGCCGTCGACGGCCCGGACCGCGCCGATCTGCCGCTTGAAGAGGATGCCCTGGGTGAGCGGGTAGTGCTTGGCGAGGCCGCGCACTTCGAGGATCGGGTCACCGTCGGCGTACGGCTTGCCGCCCTCCCCCGCCTTGGACAGCAGGGTGGATCCCGCCGCGCCGCCCCCGCTCCCCTCGTTCCGGTCGCCGTCAGCGTGCATCGAGCGTCTCCTTCCAGAAGTGGCAGGCGCTCCTGCGCTGTTCGTCCACCTCGTAGAGGGGTGGCACATCGGTGCGGCACACGTCCTGGGCCATCGGGCAGCGTGGGTTGAACGCGCAGCCCGGCGGGATGCGGAGCAGGTTGGGCGGCAGGCCCTTGATCGCGTAGAGCTCCTGGCCCTTCTGGTCCAGTCGCGGGATCGACCGTAGGAGGCCCTTGGTGTACGGGTGGGCGGGCGCCTTGTAGATCTCGTGGACGGGGGCGGTCTCCACGATCCGGCCCGCGTACATCACGGCGATCTTGTCCGCGACGTCGGCGACCACACCGAGGTCGTGGGTGATCAGGATCAGGCCCATGTTCAGCTCGCGCTGGAGCTCGGCGAGCAGGTCCATGACCTGGGCCTGGACGGTGACGTCGAGGGCGGTGGTCGGCTCGTCCGCGATGATCAGGGACGGTTCGAGGGCCATCGCCATGGCGATCATGATGCGCTGGCGCATCCCGCCGGAGAACTGGTGCGGGTAGTTGCCGACCCGTTCCTTGGCGGCCGGGATGCGGACCCGGTCCATCAGCTCGACCGACTTGGCCTTCGCGTCCTTGCGGGACATCCCGCGGTGGACGACGAACATCTCGCCGAGCTGCTGGCCGACGGTGAGGACCGGGTTGAGGGACGACAGGGCGTCCTGGAAGATCATGGCCATCTCCTGGCCCCGGATCCTGCGCCGCTCCTCCGGCTTGAGCTTCAGCAGGTCCTGGTCCTTGAAGAGGATCTCGCCGCCCGCGATCTTCCCGGGGGGCATGTCGAGGATGCCCATGATCGCCTGCGCGGTGACGGACTTGCCGGAGCCGGACTCGCCGAGGACGGCGAGCGTCTCGCCCTCGGCCACCGAGTAGTTGACCCCGTTGACGGCCTTGGCGATCCCGTCGCGGGTGTGGAACTCCACATGCAGATCGCGCACTTCGAGCAACATGGCAACCGGCTCCTCAGCGCAGCTTGGGGTCGAGGGCGTCGCGCACCGCGTCGCCGAGCATGATGAAGGCGAGCACGGTGATCGCCAGCGCCCCGGCGGGCCAGAGCAGCATGTGCGGGGCGTTGCGGACGTAGTTGGCGGCCGCGGAGATGTCGATGCCCCACGAGACCGCCGGGTCCTTCAGGCCGACGCCGAGGAAGGACAGGGTCGCCTCCAGGGAGATGTAGGTGCCGAGCGCGATGGTCGCCACGACGATGACGGGGGCGATGGCGTTCGGGGTGATGTGGCGCAGCAGCATCCGCGAGTTGGAGGCGCCGAGTGCGCGGGCCGCCTGGACGTAGTCGTTCTGCTTGGCGGTGATCACCGAGCCGCGGGCGATACGGGCGATCTGGGGCCAGCCGAGCAGGACGATGAAGCCGACGACGGGCCAGACGGTGGAGCTGGTGACGACGGAGAGGAAGACCAGGCCGCCGAGGACGACGGGGATGCCGAAGAAGACGTCGGTGAGGCGGGAGAGGACCGAGTCCCACCAGCCGCCGAAGAAGCCCGCGAGCCCGCCCAGCACGCTGCCGAGGATCGCGACGCCGAGGGTGGCGCAGACGCCGACGGTGACCGAGGTCCGGGTGCCGTAGACGACGCGGGTGTAGACGTCGCGGCCCTGCGGGTCGAAGCCGAAGGGGTGGCCGGGCTCCGAGCCCTTCTGGGCGTCGTCCAGATCGGCCTGGAGGGGGTCGCCGCTCGCGATGAGCGAGGGCCAGATCGAGATGATCACCAGGAAGAGGATGACCAGCGCGGAGATGATGAAGACCGGGTTGCGCCGCAGGTCGCGCCAGGCGTCGGACCACAGGCTGCGGGGCTTTCCGGCCGGGCCGGTGCCCTCGGGTCCGCCCGGGGTCTTCTCCAGGCTGGCGCCCTCCTCCAGGGCGAGGTCCATCGCGCCGCCGGCTCCTGCCGGGGAGATCGCTCCGTCCGATGACTGCGGCTCAGGCATAGCGGATCCTCGGGTCGAGTACGGCGTACAGGAGGTCGACGATCAGGTTGGCGGCCAGGAAGACGAGGACGAGGATCGTGACGAACCCGACGACGGTCTGGGAGTTCTGGCGCAGGATTCCCTGGTAGAGCTGGTAACCGACCCCGTGGATGTTGAAGATCCGCTCGGTGACGATGGCCCCGCCCATCAGGGCTCCCACGTCCGTACCGATGAAGGTGACGACGGGGATCAGCGAGTTGCGCAGCAGGTGCCGGACGACGACCCGGCGGCGGGGCAGCCCCTTGGCGACGGCGGTGCGTACGTAGTCGGCGCGGGCGTTCTCGGCGATCGAGGTCCGGGTGAGCCGGGTGACGTAGGCGAGCGAGACCGAGGCGAGGACGAGGCCGGGGACGAGCAGTTCGTCGATGGTGGGGTCCGGGGAGACCGAGGGTTTGATGATGCCCCACTTGACGCCGAGGAGGAGCTGGAGCAGCAGGCCGGTGACGAAGGTCGGGACGGCGATGACGACCAGCGTGAGGATGAGGACGGCGGTGTCGACGGGGCGGCCGCGCCGCAGGCCGGTGACGACGCCGAGGCTGATGCCGATGACGATCTCGAAGGCGATCGCGACGACGGTGAGCCGGATCGTGATCGGGAAGGCCGTGGCCATCAGCTCGGTGACCTTCTGCCCGTTGAACGCGGTGCCGAAGTCGCCGGTGAAGACGTTGCCCATGTACGTCAGGTATTGCTGCCAGACCGGCTTGTCGAGGCCGAACTCGGCGCGCAGCTGGGCGGCGGTGGCCGGATCGCACTGGCGGTCGCCGCAGAGACCCGCGATGGGGTCACCCATCACGTTCACCATGAGGAAGATCAGCAGCGTGGTGCCGAAGAAGACGGGGATCATCTGCAGCAGCCGCCGGATCACATAACGTCCCATGAGGGGCTCCGGGGGTCGGGGCGGGCTCGGCGGAGGGGTGCGCGGACGGCCGGGACGCGCGTCGGGCGTCCCGGCCGTCCGGTATCAGCAGGTCACTTGACGGTGATCTCTTCGTAGACCGGGACGCTGAAGGGGTTCAGTGCGACGTTGTCGATCCGGTCCGAGTAGCCGGCGCTGCCGTTCTGGTACCAGAGCGGGATGGAGGGCATCTGCTCGACGAGCACCTGCTCCGCCTCCTGGAAGGTGGTGACGGCCGCCGCCTTGTCGCTCTCGGCGTTGGCCCGGTCGACCAGGTCGTCGAACTCCTCGTTGGTCCACTTGCCGTCGTTGGAGGGGGCGTTGGTGTAGTAGAGCGGCTGGAGGAAGTTCTGGATGAGCGGGTAGTCCATCTGCCAGCCCGCGCGCCAGGGCCCCGTCATCTTCTGGGTGGAGACCTGGTTGCGGAAGTCGGCGAAGGTACCGACCGGGCCGCCGACGCAGGCCTGGTTGTTGCCCATGACGTTGTTGATGCTGTTGCAGACGGCGTCGACCCACTCCTTGTGGGAGCCGGTGTCCGCGTTGTACGAGATCTTCAGCTGGCCGCCGGGGATGCCGCCGCCCTCGTCGATCAGCCTCTTGGCCTCGTCCTTGTCGTAGGTGCACTCCTTGCCGCAGAGGCCTTCCTTGTAGCCGCCCTCCTCGCCGAGGACCGGGGAGGTCCAGTCGGAGGCCGGGGTGCGGGTCTTCTGGAAGATCTGGTCGGTGATCTGCGGCCGGTTGATCGCCATCGACAGGCCCTGGCGGACCTTGCGGGCGTCGTCGGTGTTCCATTCGTCGTCGTAGAACGGGAAGGAGAGGGTCTGGATGATGCCGGCGGGGGTGTTGATGTACCGGTCGCCCAGGTCCTGCTCGACGTTCCGGAGCTGGGAGGCGGGCACGTCGTCGACGAGGTCGAGGTTGCCGGAGGTCAGCGAGGTGTAGGCGGTGTTGTTGTCGGTGAAGACCTTGAGGTCCACGCCGCCGTTCTGCGCCTTGTCGTCGCCCGGGTAGTCGTCCCAGCGGCGCAGGTTCATCGAGGAGCCCTTGGCGTAGGACTCGATGGTGTACGGGCCGTTGCCGATGGGCTTGGCGAGCCAGGCGTCGTGGTCGTCGTAGAACGCCTTGGGCAGCGGGACGAAGGCGGAGTAGCCGAGAGTGTCGGGCCACAGGGAGAACTTCTGGGTGAGCTTGGCGGTGAAGGTCAGGTCGTCGACGACCTTCAGTCCGGACATGGTCTCGGCGGAGGCGGTGCCGGACTCCGGGTGGACCTTGTCGTAGCCCTCGATGTACTGGAAGAAGTAGGCGTTCTTCTGGTTGTTCTTCAGCGCGGCGCCGTAGTTCCAGGCGTCGACGAAGGAGTTGGCGGTGACCTTCTCGCCGTTGGAGAACGTCCAGCCGTCCTTCAGCTTGATCGTGAAGGTCTGGGAGTCCGTCGTGTCGATGGACTCGGCGATCATGTTCTGGGCCTCGCCGGTCCTCGGGTCGTAGCGGATCAGCCCGCGGAAGACCATGTCGAGGACCTTGCCGCCCTGCACCTCGTTGGTGTTGGCCGGTTCCAGCGGGTTCTGCGGGTCGCCCCAGGAGGAGCTGACGATCCCGTCGGCGCCGCTGCCGCCGCCGCTGTCGTCCCCGCCACCGCAGGCTGTCGCGGCCAGGGCGACGGCCACCGCACATGCGGCCCACCTGACGTGTCTGGCTCCGCGCATGGAGTGCCTCCTAGAGTCATCGAGTAGCTCAATGCCTCATATCACCCC
Organism: Streptomyces sp. WZ.A104; assembly: GCF_002382885.1. Classification (GTDB taxonomy): domain Bacteria; phylum Actinomycetota; class Actinomycetes; order Streptomycetales; family Streptomycetaceae; genus Streptomyces. The sequence continues at coordinate 63,210 of NZ_NWVL01000019.1, read as the reverse complement.
ATAACGCCACTCATCGCATGCGGGCTTACCCCGTACGGGCACCAGAGGGTGCCTCTGTCGCCCTCCGTCAAGGACGCGGCGGCGGGGACGCGAGTTTCGGTGGGGTGGGGTTAGCCTCCAGCTTTCGTGATTGGTCGCCGACGAAGTCGGCGTCCCGCTTCGTTGTGAGTGATTGGCGCGGGCAGGCCGAGGGCCCGGGTGTCGTCTCGGGTGGACGCCGGGTCCCAATGCTCCGGACTGGCATGTTCTCTCGTATAGACAGGCGAGGGCGGCTGGTCAGCCAGGGTTCATCAGGGTCCTCAGCCGTTCGAACGCGTTAACGATCACGTCGGTCCATGGCCAGCGAGGGGCGCAGCGGAGGATGCGGCGGCCGGCGGTCACGTACGGGGCAGAGGCGGAGAAAGGCGCAGGCATGTGCCCCTCAGTAACAAGCCGGTCCAGCCAGGGCGCGCATGGGCACCCAGGCCAGCAGGTCGAGTGCGATCGGGTCGACCTTCAGCCAGAGTCGATGATCCGCAACTGAGCACCGGGGGGCGGCCGCTCTTCGCGGACGATCAGCCGCACCTCCTCCAGCCACCGGACAGGCAGCCTCCGGCAAGTCCGGCGACCCAGGCACCGTCGGGTCGACGGCCGCAGTCCAAGCCGCGGCCGGGACCTTGAGCACGACCTGATGAATCTGCTCGGTGATACCCGGGGGGAGCCTCGCCGCAGACTCTCTGCCGTTCGCAGTGGACCCAATCGAGTCCGCCGAGCAGCTCGGGCGGCACCGCTGGAAGATCGAACGGTCGATCGCCTGACTGTTCGGCTACCGCCGCCTCATCGTGCGATTCGAGTGAAAGGACTCCCACTTCCTTGCCTTCCTTAGGCCTCACAGCTGCCCTGATCTGCTACAGGCAGCTCGCAAAACGCACCACGTGAGAAAACCTCCTACTCACCCGCACCTGGCCGCCACGCACACAGCACCATCGGCATACAGCGCAAAACGCAGCCAGGCATAAAAATTCAATCAGATCAAAACGTAACATTAACACAAAGATCAACTTTTAGCAGTCACACGATCTCATGACGCGTAAAGCCCGAACCAACATTGGGTCTCCTGGATTAGATTCCAGCCAAAATCGACCGGTCGACCTGACAACTCTGGTGCGAAGGAAGCTCGAGTGTTTGAATGTTCCGACCAATCACACAAGCGATGCGGCAATGCGCCGAGGAGGAAAAAGATGCACACCGCGAGAAAGGCCACCATGGTACGCGGAGCCGCCCTGACGCTCGCGATGGCAGCCATATCTGTCGCCACCACAGCCGGAACTGCTCATGCAGAAGACGCGCGCGATTATGTCTGCAAGGCGTCCAGCTCGGCCAGCCCCACCGACTCCGGCGGCCGGGACGCAATCGCGACGTCCCGCAACAAGAACAACAGCACTCGATTCTTCCGCATCGAGTTCGTAGCCGACGGCGAGATCATGCGCGTCGTCAACGTGTCAGTGTTCAACTCAATCGACTATACGGCCTATTTTCAAGGGACCGGTAAGAAGTGGTACTGGCACCTGTCACCAGGAGAAACCAAGACCGACAACCTCGACCTTCCCGAGGGGCACAATGTAGCCATCAACGCAAACCCCTCGGTCCCCGGCTTCAACTGCGGAACCAATGGTGGTCGCACCTGAGTTTCAGCTAGAACGGCAAGCCAGTCAAAACGGCGGCCAAGAAGCGCGGCTGGCGCGCTTCTTGGCCGTGCCCGTAGGCCAGCGCCTCCACCAGCGCGTCGGGCCTCAAGAGTAGGGGAGGCGCCGCACCTTCAGTGACGTCAAGGAGCACCCTTTGTTCGATCCACAGCGGAAGCCTCAGCGCGCAGAGCAAACGCATCACCGCAGAATCGCAAGAACCTACCCAGTCGCCATATTCGCCACCATTATGGCAATGAGCGGCTGCATAACAAGCAGTGAACCGCAAAATAAACACACAACAACCGCCACCTGCAGGGGCGGAGAATTCGAGTGGGACATCTCCACCAGTTGGCGACTCACTGTGCTGGATGAGGCGAAAATTGTAGAAGCCGGCTCGGAAATGGTGGCCGATTCCATTCCATTTAAAACCAGGAAATCCGAAGCCCGTTCCACACAAGGGACGTTGAGTTCCGAGATCGTATTCGAAGAGCTTGAGAAACACTTGAAGAAAAAGGTGGCAGAGCCAGGAACCAGCACCGCGAGCGAGAAGCGCGTCATGGGCGCACATTTCCCCGAGAGAGGCCAAGGAGTCTACTTCCGCGGCGTTAAACAGATCTCAGGCACCTACACCTTCACCTGCCCTCACAAGGCAAAAGAAAACAAGGGGACTGTTTTCACTTGGGAAACCAAGTCATCCACTACCGGGCTTGCCGACTGCCTACTCGGCCCGGACGGGAACTCCAAGTCGGAACTCTCCAAGATGGCGATCACCAGTCGGTGTCCTAAGGGCACTCCGGCCAGAGCCGTCCTCAATGACTCAGAGCAGGCAGACCAATAGAATCACTCGCCAACGCTGGCTGGCACAGTGCTGCAGGAGCACAGTAGAGGGCGGCACCACAGGCTAAGCCTGTGGTGCCGCCCTCTACTGTGCTCCTGCAGCAGGCTCGGGGCCTAAGCGCTACGCTGAGTACACGGCGTCCCGCTCCTCGGCGAAGTGGCACGCCGACTCGTGCGCGGCCGGGGTGGCCCCCGACACGAAGCGCTCGGGGATCGCCAGCAGCGGCTCCTCCGTCGCGCAGCGCTCCTCGGCCTTCCAGCACCGGGTACGGAAGCGGCAGCCGGACGGCGGGTTCGCCGGGGACGGAACGTCACCGGTCAGGATGATCCGCTCGCGTTCCTCACGGACCGCCGGGTCCGGCACCGGGACCGCCGACAGCAGTGCCTGGGTGTAGGGGTGCGTCGGGTGGTCGTAGATCTGCGTGTCCGTACCGATCTCGGCCATCTTGCCGAGATACATGACACCGACCCGGTCAGAGATGTGCCGGACGATGGACAGGTCGTGCGCGATGAACAGGTAGGACAGGTTGAACTCGTCCTGGAGCTGCGCCATCAGGTTGATGACCTGTGCCTGCACCGACACGTCGAGCGCGGAGACCGGCTCGTCGCAGATGATGATCTCCGGGTTGAGCGCCAGGCCCCGGGCGATGCCGATGCGCTGGCGCTGGCCGCCGGAGAACTGGTGCGGGTACCGGTTGATGTACTCAGGGTTCAGCCCGACGACGTCCAGGAGCTCCTGGACCCGGCGGCGGCGGTCGCCCTTCGGGGCCACCTCGGGGTGGATGTCGAAGGGTTCTCCGATGATGTCGCCGACCGTCATCCGCGGATTCAGCGAGGTGTACGGGTCCTGGAACACCATCTGGATGTTGCGGCGCACGGCCTTCAGCGCCCGGCCGGACAGCTTGGTGATGTCCTGGCCCTTGTAGAAGACCTCACCGGCGGTGGCCCGCTCCAGCGTCATCAGGAGCTTGGCGACCGTGGACTTGCCGCAGCCGGACTCCCCGACGATGCCCAGGGTCTCACCGGCGTACAGGTCGAAGGAGATCCCGTCGACGGCCTTGACCGCGCCGATCTGCTTCTTGAAGAGAATGCCCTGGGTCAGCGGGAAGTGCTTGACCAGGTTGCGCACCTGGAGAATCGGCTCCCCCTGGCCGGCGGGCGCGTCGACGGCGGCTACGGCCTCCGCCTCGGTCGCGGCGTCCGCGGTCTCCACGTCGGAGACGTTCGGGGTGGCGTCCACGGGCTCCTTCTTGAGCTCAGCCATGGATCGTCTCCTTCCAGAAGTGGCACGCGCTGCCGCGGCCGACCAGCTCAAGGCCGTCCTGCTCGGTCACCGGAGCGAGCGGCGGAACGTCCGTACGGCAGATGTCCTGCGCCTTGGGGCAACGCGGACTGAAGGCACAACCGGCGGGGATGCGCGTGAGGTTGGGCGGCAGACCCTTGATGGCGTAGAGCTCCTGGCCCTTCTGGTCCAGGCGCGGGATCGAGTCCAGCAGACCACGGGTGTACGGGTGCGCCGGGCGGCTGTACAGCTCGCCCACCGGGGCCGTCTCCACGATCCGGCCCGCGTACATCACGGCGATCTTGTCCGCGACGTCGGCGACCACGCCGAGGTCGTGGGTGATCAGGATCAGGCCCATGTTGTACTCGCGCTGGAGCTCGGCCAGCAGGTCCATGACCTGGGCCTGCACCGTCACGTCGAGCGCGGTGGTCGGCTCGTCCGCGATGATCAGGTCCGGCTCCAGGGCCAGCGCCATGGCGATCATGATGCGCTGGCGCATACCGCCGGAGAACTGGTGCGGGTAGTCCGAGATACGGGCCGCCGCCGCCGGGATCTTGACCTGGTCCATCAGCTCAATGGACCTGGCCTTGGCCTCCTTGCGGGACAGGCCCTGGTGCACCCGGAACATCTCACCAAGCTGGTAGCCGACGCTGAGGACCGGGTTCAGCGAGGACAGCGCGTCCTGGAAGATCATCGCGATCTTCTGGCCGCGGATCTGCCGACGCTCCTCGTTGGACATCTTCAGCATGTCCTGGCCGCGGAAGAGGATCTCGCCCTGCGTGATCTTCCCCGGCGGCATGTCGAGGATGCCCATGATGGTCTGCGCGGTCACGGACTTGCCGGAGCCGGACTCACCCAGCACCGCGAGAGTCTCGCCGGCGCTGACGGTGTAGTTCACACCGTTGACCGCCTTGGCCACACCGTCGCGGGTGTGGAACTCCACGTGCAGGTCACGGACGTCGAGCAGTGGACCGTCGCCACTCACGGACTCCCGCGGTGCGGGGACGTGAGCCGTCTTGTCGATGGTGGTCACGAACGCCTCCCTCAGCGCATCTTGGGGTCGAGGGCGTTGCGGACCGCATCGCCGAACATCAGGAAGGACAGCACCGTGATCGAGACCATCACCGAGGGGATGATCAGGACCGACGGAACGTTGCGGAGCTGGTCCTTCGCAGCGGACACATCGATGCCCCACGAGACCGTCGGCTCGGCGAGGCCGATGCCGAGGAACGACAGGGTGGCCTCTGCGGCGATGTATCCGCCGAGCGCGATGGTGGCGACCACGATCACCGGAGCGATGGCGTTCGGCAGGATGTGGCGCGTCAGGATCCGAGTGGTGGAGGCGCCGAGCGCCTTGGCGGCGACCACGTAGTCGGACTGCTTGATCGTGATGACCGAGCCACGGGCGACGCGGGCGATAGACGTCCAGCCGAGGAAGGCCAGGGAGAGGATGACGACCCAGACGGAGCGCTCCTCAAAGGTGGTCAGGATGACCATGGCGCCCACGATGAAGGGGACGCCGAAGAAAACGTCGGTGATACGGGAGAGGACCGTGTCGATCCAGCCTCCGAAGTATCCGGCGAGCATCCCGATCACCAGACCGGTAATCGTGACCGCGATGGTCACGATCACCCCGACCATGATGGACGCACGGGCTCCGTAGATAAGACGCGCGTAGATGGAACGGCCCTGGACGTCGTACCCGAGCCAGTCGGGAGCGAAGAAGTGTCCCCAGTTAGGCCTCTGCAGGTAGTGCTCGGCCAGGTTGGCGTCGCGGGGCGAGGCGCTGGTGAACAGGCCCGGGAAGACCGCCATGACGGCAAGCAGCAGGATCAGCACCGTCGAGACGAGGAAGAGCGGGTTTCGGCGCAGGTCGTACCAGGCGTCGGACCAGAGGCTGCGCGGCTTGCCGGGCGCAGGGCCGGAGTCCGTCGTGGTGGGCGTCTGAGCTGCGGCGGCCGGAGCATCGGTGCTTTTGGTGAATACGGTGGTGTCAGGCATACCGGATCCTCGGGTCCAGGACCGCGTAAAGCAGGTCGACGAGCAGGCTGCAGACGAGATAGACGACGACGAGCAGCGTCACGATCCCGACGACCGTGGCGCCCTCACGCTTGGACAGAGCTTCGAAGACGAGCGATCCGACACCCTTGATGTTGAAGATGCCCTCGGTCACGATCGCGCCGCCCATGAGGGCGCCGATGTCGGTGCCGAGGAAGGTGACGACCGGGATGAGCGAGTTGCGCATCAGGTGAACGCCGATGATGCGGCGGCGCGGCAGGCCCTTGGCGACAGCCGTACGCATGTAGTCGGCGCGCAGGTTCTCGGCGACCGAGGTGCGGGTGAGACGTGCCACGTACGCGAGTGACAGGGACGCCAGCACGATGGCCGGCATGATCAGCTCGGTGTTGGTCGGTTCGAAACTCACGTTCGGGTTGGCGATGCCGAGTTGGAACGCGAAGAAGTACTGCACGAGGAAGCCCAGCACGAAGGACGGCATGGAGATCAGCACCAGCGTCAGCCCGAGCAGCCCACGGTCCCGGAGGGACTCGGCCTTCAGACCCGCGATGATGCCGAGCGAGATCCCGGCGACGACCGTGAAGACGAAAGCGAAGATCGCCAGTCTGACGGTGATCGGGTAGGCATCGGCGATGACTTCGGCGACCGGACGCTGCGTCCCGATCTGCGTGCCGAAGTCGCCCTGGAACAGGTTGCCCAGGTAGTTCAAGTACTGCTGCCAGATCGGCTGGTCGAGTCCGTACTCGGCCTTCAGAGCGGCGATCTGCGAGGGGTCTACGTGCTGTTCACCGGCAAGCGCTCTGACGGGGTCGCCGGGCAGTGCGTACATCATCAGGAAGACCAGCAGGGTCGACCCGAGGAAGACCGGGATCATCTGGAGCAGTCGTCGTGCGACATAGCGCCCCATGGGTGCCTCCGTGTGGGGATAACTGCGGCGCGGGGGCCGCCTCTTGGCAGAGGCGGCCCCCGCGCCTCCGGTCGCGCCGATGACCGACGCGACCGGATGACGGCCAGGTGGGGAAATGACCCGCAGGCGTGTTACTTGGTGGTGACGCCGGTCAGTTCGAGGTCACCGTGGAAGTCGACCTTGACGTTGTCGACGTTCTTTCCGTGGCCGCCGTTGATGCGGTAGTACCAGAGCGGGATCGCCGGCATCTTCTCGACGAGCGCCTTCTCGACCTCCTGGTAGGCGGCGACGGACTCTTCCAGCGAGTCGGCCTTGTCGCCCTTGGCCATCAGCTCGTCGATCTCCTTGTCGGAGAAGCGACCGTTGTTGGACTCCGCCTTGGAGTGGTAGAGCTCCTTGATGAAGTTCACGTTGACCGGGTAGTCGGCGACCCAGCCACCGCGGTACATGCCCTTGACCTCGTTGTTGTCACGAGCCTCAAGGTCGGTCGGGAAGTCCGGCTTGGCGTCGCCGACGCAGTCGACCCCGGTGGAGTTGCGGATGGACTCGCAGACCGCGGTCACCCACTCCTTGTGCCCGCCGTCGGCGTTGTACTGGATGGAGAACTTGTTCCCCGGGACACCGCCACCCTCCTTGATGAGGGCCTTGGCCTTGACCGGGTCGAACTTCAGGAAGTCCGACTCCAGCTGCTGGTTGCCCTTGACCTGCGGCGGCGTGAAGCTCGTCGCGGGCGTACGGGTGCTGTTCAGGACGGTCTTGGTGATCGTGTCACGGTCGATCGCCATGGACAGACCCTGGAGGACCTTGGGGTCGATGTCCTTGAAGGTGTCCGTGTAGAACGCCGGGACGAGCGTCTGGATCGCGGCGTACGGCTGCTCGATGGCGCCGTCGCCGAGGTCCGACTTGTACTTGGGCAGGTCACGCGGACCGACCTGGCGGATGATGTCCAGGTTGCCCGAGACGACGTCCGCGTAAGCGGCCTCGACGGTCGAGTAGTTCTTGAACTGGATGCCCTTGTTGGCAGCCTTGTTCGGGCCCTGGTACTGGTCCCAGGCCTTGACCTGGATCAGCTTCTTGCGGTCCCACTTCTCGAAGGTGTACGGACCGTTACCGATCGGCTTGAGGCCGAACGCCTTCGGGTCGTCGTAGAACACCTTCGGCAGCGGCGCGAACGTCGAGTAGCCGAGCTTGTAGTTGAAGTACGGAACCTTCTCCGTCAGCTCGATGGTGAAGGTGGTGTCGTCCACGGCCGTCAGGCCAGACATCTTGTCGGACTTCGGCTCACCCTTGTCCGGGTGGACGTCCGCGTAGCCCTTGATGTCGGAGAACCAGAACGCGTTCTGCTGCTTGTTCTTGACGTTGGCGTACCAGTTCCACGCGTCGATGTAGGACTGCGCGGTGACGTCCTCGCCGTTGTGGAACTTCCAGCCCTTCTTGAGCTTGACGGTCCACGTCTTGGAGTCCTCGGTCTCCACGGACTCGGCGTTCGTGAGAACGATCTCGCCCTTGGAGTCGAAGTCCAGCAGCTGGGTGAACAGCGACTGGATGACGTAGGAGCCGTTGCTCTCGTTGGTGTCGGCCGGCATCAGCAGCTTCTGGGGCTCACCGACGTCGATCGAGACGTAACCGGCAGGCTGACCCGACGTGTTCTTCTTGTCACCGTCACCACTGCCACCGCCACAGGCCGTCGCGGCCAGGGCGATGATTGCCGCTCCCGCGACCCACTTGGCGCTCTTGGCACCGCGCATGGGTTTCCTCCTCATGAGTCCACTTTTTGACTACAAGAAGGGCACTGGAGAGATTCACCGACACCCCTGACGGTGATCGTTCAGTGCCCCGAGTGTGCTCGTGAGTCGGCACTCCCCACAGTGCGTGACCCATTGACCCGAGCTCAATGGAGCCAACTATTGAGTACGACCGGGCTGTAAACCACACTTAAAGGGTCTCGGTTTGACAACATCAGACCCCCCCGTGTGCCCGAAATCCGGACAAAGTGATCCCAGACAGACACGCCCGAAACGGACTGTTAACACATGTTCCGGAGAGCGACCCCCGATATCCGGACACCGCGGTCAGGAAAAGAGATTGACGAAGGCCCGGCCCCCCACAGTGTCTGCGGGGGGCCGGGCCTTCTGTCAATGCCTGTGCTGACGGTCCGTCCGACCGGATGAATCGCGATCGGACGGGCCTTCGCATACGGAGCGTGTGCCTCCGGCCGTGCCGAGCCCCTGGAGGGGCTCAGGAAGCAGGCGCTCGCCCAGCGCTGCTCGGCGCGGACTCAGCCGTACTTGGCGACGGCTCAGGCGTGCTCGGCTCGGACTCAGCCGTTCTTGGCGCGCGAGGCGGCGCGGCTGCGCTCCCTCTGGTCCAGGACGACCTTGCGGATACGCACGGTCTCCGGGGTCACCTCGATGCACTCGTCCTCGCGGCAGAACTCCAGGGACTGCTCCAGCGACAGCTTGCGGGCCGGGACCACGTTCTCCGTGGTGTCCGCGGAGGCCGCACGCATGTTGGTGAGCTTCTTCTCCTTGGTGATGTTCACGTCCATGTCGTCGGCGCGGGAGTTCTCGCCGATGATCATGCCCTCGTAGACCTCGGTGCCGGCCTCGGTGAAGATGACACCGCGCTCCTGGAGGTTGACCATCGCGAACGGCGTGACGGAGCCCGCGCGGTCGGCCACCAGCGAGCCGTTGTGACGCGTACGCAGGTCACCGAACCACGGCTCGTGGCCCTCGAAGATCGAGTGCGCGATGCCGGTGCCGCGGGTCTGGGTCAGGAACTCCGTACGGAAGCCGATGAGGCCGCGGGAGGGCACGATCCACTCCATGCGGACCCAGCCCGAACCGTGGTTCGTCATGGTCTCCATCCGGCCCTTGCGGGTCGCCATGAGCTGGGTGATGGCGCCGAGGTGCTCCTCGGGGGAGTCGATCGTCATGCGCTCGATCGGCTCGTGGGTCTTGCCGTCGATCTGCTTGGTGACGACCTCGGGCTTGCCCACGGTCAGCTCGAAGCCCTCGCGGCGCATCTGCTCGACCAGGATGGCGAGCGCGAGCTCACCGCGGCCCTGGACCTCCCAGGCGTCGGGGCGCTCGGTGTCCAGGACGCGGAGCGAGACGTTACCGATCAGCTCGCGGTCCAGGCGGTCCTTCACCTGGCGGGCGGTGACCTTGTGGCCCTTGCCGCCCTTGCCGACGAGCGGCGAGGTGTTGGTGCCGATGGTCATCGAGATGGCGGGCTCGTCGACCGTGATCAGCGGCAGCGCGATCGGGTTCTCGGGGTCGGCCAGGGTCTCGCCGATCATGATGTCCGGGATACCGGCGATGGCGCAGATGTCGCCCGGGCCCGCCACCTCGGCCGGCTTGCGGGTGAGCGCCTCCGTCATCATCAGCTCGGTGATGCGGACGCTGGACATGGTGCCGTCGCGCTTGATCCAGGTGACGGTCTGGCCCTTGCGCAGCTCGCCCTGCTCGACGCGGCACAGCGCGATACGGCCGAGGAAGTTGTCGGCGTCCAGGTTGGTGACGTGAGCCTGGAGCGGCGCGTCCTCGTCGTACTCCGGGGCCGGGACGTGCGACAGGATCGTGGAGAAGAAGGGCTCCAGGTTCTCGCTGTCCTGCGGGACGGTGCCGTCCTCGGGCTTGGTCAGCGAGGCGACGCCGTCACGGGCGCAGGCGTAGACGATCGGGAACTCGATCTGGTCCTCGTCCGCGTCCAGGTCCAGGAACAGGTCGTACGTCTCGTCGACGACCTCGGCGATCCGGGAGTCGGGGCGGTCCGTCTTGTTGATGCACAGGATGACCGGCATCTTCGCGGCCAGCGCCTTGCGCAGCACGAAGCGGGTCTGGGGCAGCGGGCCCTCGGAGGCGTCGACGAGCAGCACGACCGCGTCCACCATCGACAGACCGCGCTCGACCTCGCCGCCGAAGTCGGCGTGGCCGGGGGTGTCGATGATGTTGATCGTGATCGGGTCCCCGCCGTCCTTGGGGTGGTACTTCACCGCCGTGTTCTTGGCGAGGATCGTGATGCCCTTCTCACGCTCCAGGTCGTTCGAGTCCATCATGCGGTCGTCGAGCGACTCGGCGGCGTGCGCGGCGAAGGAGCCGGCCTGCTTGAGCATGGCGTCGACCAGCGTGGTCTTGCCGTGGTCGACGTGGGCGACGATGGCTACGTTACGGATGTCGTGGCGCGTGGGCATGGGTGGCTTGCGCTTCTCTCGGATCGTGGGATCAGGCGTCTCAGTCGGTCTTCGAGTCCTCGTACGCCCGCCGGGCGGCACGCCACGGCTCGTCCCATGGTACGGGCCCTGCGCCCACCGGGCTTCCCGGGCCGATCCGCAGAGGCGGTCTTCCCGTGTGATTCAGGCGATATTCAGCCGGTGTCAAGGGCGGAGGAGGGCCCTTGGGTGCTGCGGTGAGCCGATGTCAAGGTGCTGCCGGGCCCGTGGGGGGCCGGTGGGGGGAGCTGTGGTGGAGCTCTGGCGAAGCTTTGGGGGGGGTGAGGAGTGGTGAAGCGATGAACGGCCCGGGTCAGGGCAGGAACCACATTGCCCGCCGGGCAAACCGGCGGGCAAGGGTTTTGAGGTGCATCTGAGCTTGGCGGCGGAGGGGCGGGGCGCTTCCCCGCTACTTCTTGCGGTCTGCGGGGGAACCTGCCGCTTTCCGGTTCTTGAACCCGATGTCCTGATACCGGGGGGCGGCGAACCCGAAGGCGCCGACGTTCACGAGCTTTTTGTCGACCGCGACGAGCTGCGGGCGCTGGAAGAGCGGAATCGATCCGGCGGCGGCCCAGATCCGGGCGTCCGCCTGCTTCATCAGCTCCCTCGCGGCCTTCTCGTCCAGCTCGGCGACGGCCTGGTCGAAGAGCTGGTCGATGTGGTCGGTGCCGACGCGCGTGTAGTTCTGCTCGACGAGGAGCGATCCGTCGGTGGCGGGCTCCGGCTTGGCGTAGATCGGGCGCCCGTCGGTGGCCGGGTAGGCGGTGGCGGGCCAGGAGTAGAGCGCCAGGTCGAAGTCGCCGGAGGCGATGTGGTCCTTGAAGTAGCTCTCGTCGGAGACCTTGGTGATCTCCGTGCCGATCCCGATCTTCTGCAGCATCGCCGCGATCTTGTCACCGACGCTGCGCAGCGACTGGGAGCCGGGCCCGGAGGGGAGCACGAAGCGCAGGGTCAGCGTCTTGCCGTCCTTGCCGAGCTGTCCCTTGGCCGCGGCGGGGGCAGCCGGGGCCGCGGTACCCACGGGGGCGTACGCTCCGGCGGCGACGCCGGGCTGCTTGTCCTGGGCGGCGGCACCGTCCGCACCGAGGGCTCCGGCCTGGCGGAGCAGGGCGGTGCTCTGGGCGGCGGCCGCCCGGGCGGGGGCGAGGACGTGGACGGCGGAGGCGCCGGTGGCGGAGGCCGGGGGCCGCACGGGGGCCTGGGCGCCGGGCTTGTTGTCGCCGCCGACGATGTAGAGGCCCTCGTCGCGGGAGGCGGCGGTGTCCTCGGAGTCCTGGTCGGCCTTCTTCTTCGCGGCCGCCTTCTCTTCCTTCTCGGCCTTCTCCTCGGCCTTCTCTTCCTTCTCGGCCTTCTCCTCGGCCTTCTCTTCCTTCTCGGCCTTCTTCTCGTCCGCCTCCTCGTCGGCCTTCTTCTTCTCGGCCGCCTCGGACCCCTCGGCGTCGGCGCCCGTCTCCTTCTTGTCCTCCTCCTTCTCCTTCTTGTCCTTCTCCTTCGCCGCGTCGTCCTTCTTCTCCGCCTCGCTGCCCGCCTTGGTGTCCTTGGGCTTGTCGAGGGCGCCGCCCCGGGTCCAGCCGGCGTCCGCCAGCAGAGCCCGGGCCTCCTTGGTGTCCTGGTCGCCGAGCGCGCCGCTGCCGTCCTTGTAGCCGGGCTGCCCGGCGAGGGCGAGGTGACTGCCGAGCGGCTTCGCCGGAAGGCCCAGGGGCCCCAGCACCGTCCGGGCGAGCTCCTCGCGGTCCAGGGCGCGGGCCACCGCGCGCCGGACCCGGTCGTCGGCGAGCGGCCCGGACTCGCCGTTCAGCGCGAGCTGGGTGTAGGCGGGCTCCAGGGACTTGCGGACGGCGAAGTCGCGCAGGGCCTTCTGCTGGGCCCCGTACACGGCGACGGCCTTACGGTTCTTCTCCCGGGCCGCCTGCGCGATCTCCGCCTGCTCCTCGTCGGAGCCGTACGCCAGGGCCCAGGAGCGCAGGGCCGCGGCGGGTGTGATCTCGGAGCCGGGGCCGTGGGTGAGCGGCTGCCCGTTGTTCCCCCGGTCGCGGCGGGCGAGGGTGATGCGGTCGGCGGTGGCCGCGTCGATGTCGGCGACGTGCACCGTGCCGTCGGCGAGGGCCTTCGTACGGTCCTTGGTGGCGACGGCATGGAAGACGAGGGTGTCCAGCTTGGCCCTGTCGCCCCACCAGCGCGGGTTGCGGGCCAGGGTGACGGTGCCCTTGGACTTGCTGACACTGCGCAGGACGAAGGGCCCGGCGGTGTTCTTCAGCGTCGTGCGCGCCCCGTCGTTGAAGGCGTCCGGGGAGCCGGTGATCTCCTTCGGGTAGAGCGGGGAGAACAGCGAGCGCCAGTCGGCGTACGGCTTGGAGAAGGTGACCCGCACCTGGAGGTCGTCCGCGCCGCGCTCGATCTTCTCGACCCGCTCGTACCCGGCGTTGCGGGCGGTCCAGAACGCGGAGTCCTTGCCGCTGAGCGCCCGCCACTGGGCGACGAAGTCGGGGGCCCCGATCTCCCGTCCGTCGCTCCACACCGCCTGCTGGTTGAGCTTGTAGAGGACCACTTGCTTCGGCTCACGCTCGATGATCTTCGCGGACTCCAGATAGTCCGGGTTGAGCTTCGGCTGCCCGGAGGCGTCCATCGGGAAGAGGGTGGGGAGCAGGGCGCCGGTGATCCGGGTGGTGGCACTGTCGGCGTCCGCCTGGAAGGCGTTGAAGGTGGCGGGCAGCGCGTCGACCGCCCAGTTCACCGTCGAGCCGTCGGCGACCGCGTCGCGGGCGGCGGGTGCGATGTCCTGGGGAACCGCCCGGGAGGCCTCCTCGGTGCCGGAGCTGCATCCCGCCAGTACCGGGATCGTAAGCACCCCCGTCGTGAGGAGCGCGAGCGATCGGCACTGGCGAAGCGATCGGCGCTTTCGGACCGTCCCGCGCGGGACGCCGACGTGGGACATGGCTGGTACCTCCGGGGCCGGCCCGGACCACCCCGTACCGGAATGGACCGGATAGTGCGTGTTTGGTGGCATTTGCAGTTGATCACACCGATTCCTTCCACCCACTGAAAGCGCCCGCCTGCGCGAGGGGACGGCGACACGACGGACACGGGCCCGAAGCTCACTCGCCCGGAGGAACGTTTTGGCGCGCGCTCAAACGCGACTGCGCAGCCATCAGGAGCGGATAACCTCGCCCCCTGTCGGCACGTAGGGATGAACATCGGAACGCCGGTATGCGCTCCTATGAGGCGCTGATCCAGAAGGCAGTGAATGACGGCACCATCGGGCCGAGTGACGCGATCTCCATCACCAACACCCGAGGCAACACCGGCTGCTGAATCTCGGAAACTGGTCCCACCGCATCACACCACCGGGAGCCAGAATGAGCCGTACCACCCCGCCGCGCCCCGTCGACATCACCGCGGTCGTTCCTCAACTGGCCCCGTTGGCACGTCCCGCGACCCGGCTGCACCCGCGTCCCGGAACACCGTCACCCCACGAAAGCTCGATCGGCGGGCCACTGCTGTGGCCCGCCGACGAGCCGTGGCCCCAGTGCGAAGGCCCGCACGAGTGGGATCAACTGAACGAGGCTCTGGCCCCGGATGACGTACGGCTGCAACGGCGCATCCGGGCGGCACGAGCGACGCGGCCGGACGACAGCACCTGGACAGCGCCGTACACGATCGAGGAGTGGATGCGCTATCAGCGGATCGAGGGCGGCCCCTGGCCGGAAGGGCCGGTCGCCCTGCTGCCCGTGGCGCAGCTGTACGCGCGCGACATCCCCTCGCTGCGCCCGCCCGGACAGTCCGAGGCCGATCTCCTCCAGGTGCTGTGGTGCCCCTTCGACCACCCCGCCCACCCCGAGCCCGCGCTGTTCTGGCGGTCCTCGGCGGATGTCACCGAAACTCTCACAGCCCCGCCCGAACCGCCCGTGATCCAGTTCCCCGGCTATCTGCCCGAGCCGTGCCTGCTCGCGCCGGAACAGATCACCGAGTACCCCAACCCCATGGAGCTGAGCAGCGAACTACAGCGACGGCTGGAGGACTGGCGCACCTGGCAGGCGGCCGGGGCCGCAGTCGCCCCTTCCTACGAGCCCACGCCGCGGGCCTTCTACCGGAACGAGCTGTCGGTGGCTCCCGGCTGGAAGGTCGGCGGCTGGACCCGTTGGGGCCTCACCGATCCCGTCCCCAGGCTCTGCCCCGCATGCGGCACCCAAATGGACCCGCTGCTGACGATCGCCTCCGCCGAATGGAACGCCGTCACCCTCAGTTGGGCCCCCTATGAGGACCAGGCCCGCCCCACGCCGCCCCTGCCTGCCCCTCAGCCGTCGAATCCGACCATGCTCGACCTCGCCCGAGGCTACGACCTGCAACTCCATCTCTGTCCGGCGTCCCCGGACCACCCGTACACCTACCTGGTCCAGTAGGCCCCGGCCCAGGGCGCCGGGACGCCTCGCGGGGTGCACGGCATGACGGTGGGACTGGCCGGACCAGGAGGTGGTCCAGTGCCACGCGCCCTGATCCGCTCCCCGAAGAACCGCGTCCGGTTCGCGTCCAGCTCCTCCGCCTCGGCCGTCATCCCCCGGTACGCGAAGTGCCCGGCCGCCAGCACCTGGATCTCCCGCTCCCCGGCCAGCGCGTGGTGCACGGCGAACTGCCCTGGCGGCGGCACGGACGGGTCGAGGAGCGCGGCCGCGACGAGGGTGGGCGGGCCTCAGCCGGATCGCCCCGTCGCCGCGTCCAAGTAGCGCGGTACGCCCGTGACTTCGGGGTGCTCGCGGTAGTGCGCCCGGACCGCCTCGCCGCTGCCCGCGCAGGGCAGGGTCAGGCGCAGCTGGTGGTCACGGAACACCGCAGCCCCGGCCATGATCCGCCGGGCTCCTAGCGGCGCCCCTTCTTCGCGCGGGCACGGCCCACAGCTTGGTTGACGCCTTCCAGGAGGCAGGTGACGGCCACGACCGTCATCAGGCGCAGCCACCACGGAAAGCCGAAGAACTGCCCGCCAACGAAAACCACGCCGAGCGAAACAGTGAGCGTCAGCCAGTAGGGAAGGCTTCTCACCTCGTCGTTCTTCGACGGGACTCCCACACCTTCATCTGCGTGCACTTCGATTCCCCCGTATATGTTTCGCCCATTGGTCTTCCTTGAGCCGCGTGGGCCCGACTTGGTCAGGGTCGGGTGCGGCGGACATCGATCTTAAGCGCTCGTAAGGGTCTTGGGTGCTGGGGGTCGGGTGTATCACTAGGCTCATGCCATGGAGATCATCAAGGGCGCCGGAGTGTGGGCGCATCCCGGCGAAGTGGGCAACGACTGGGTTGAGCAGCTACGGACGTCAGATCTGTCGCTGGGCACGTACTGCATCCCCGTCGGAGGGCGCGATACCCAGAGCCCTCACACCGAGGATGAGATCTACGTCGTCATGGCCGGGCGGGCCAAGATCATGACGCCTGACCGGACGTCCGAGGTGGGCCCCGGGGCGGTGATCTTCGTACCGGCCGGTGAGGAGCACCGATTCATCGACGTGACCGAGGACTTGGCGTTGCTCGTGGTGTTCGGTCCCGCCTTCGGGTCGCGTACGCCCAAGTCGTAGACACCACAGGGCTCTGGGCCGCCGCGGGCCTATGACCAGGGATGGCACCTCTTCATGATCGTGTCACGAGTTCCCAGTGGCCGCCCTCCCTCTCACCAGCCCATGCCGACCACCACAGCCAGCGCCGCCAGCAGCACGCACAAAGCAGCGTTGACGATCCGGTGTTCCCAGAAGACCGCGACGAACTCCCGGATCGTGGCGCTCGGCCAGAAGTACGCGGCCGTCGGAGAGCCGATCACCTGGCCGCGCACGCCCTCCCGGCGGGCGGTCATCGCCGCGCGGAACGCGTGGAAGTTGTTGGTCACCACGACGCATACGTAACGCTCGTCGGCCGCCTCCATCAGCCGTCGGCTGAAGCGCAGGTTCTCCGTCGTCGTACGGGAGCGGGACTCCTCCAGGACGAGTTCCGGGTCGGCACCCTCGGCTGCCAGCCAGCGGCCCATCGCCTCGGCCTCCGGCAGTTTCTCGTCCACGCCCTGGCCGCCGGAGACCAGCAGTACGGGGGCCGCCGCACCTCGTGCCACCTGCTGCTCCTGGATGCGGAGTCCGGCCCGCAAGCGCGAGGCGAGCAGCGGAGGCACGCGTTCACCTGCGATGAGGCCCGAGCCCAGCATCACCACGAAGTCCACATCGCCGCGCACGCGGATGCGCCCGTACAGAAAGGCGTAGGCGAGGAAGCAGAGGAACAGGAAGCCGATATAGCCGGTGATCAGCACTACGGCCAGGATGAACGACCGGTACGCGTTCGAGCCGCCGAAGTAGTCGGCCGTGGCCACGAGCGTCAGGACGACGAAAATACCCACCCCGGCCAGCCCCGACAGGAGGTTGGCCGGTCTGCGGCCTTCCTTGCGGACCATGGTGAGGCCGTTGACGAGGAGGAAGCCGCCGAGGACCACGACCGCGAGGACGGGGACGAGGAAGACCAGCGAGTACACCAGGACAGCCAGATTCCCCGGCAGCCGGTCCACCTGCGTCAGCAGGGCGAACGACAGGCTCAGCACGGTCAGGCCGAGCAGGACCGCGTTACGGAACTGGCGACGGTCCTGCCGTACGCCCCAGCAGAACCAGAGGAGGAAGACGGCTGTCGGTACGAAGGCGATCACTGGGACCTCGGGTGCGTCGGGTGCGTCGGGTGCGTCGGGTGCGTCGGGTCGGTCGGCCGCGTGGTACGCGGCACCGTCGAGGCGGGGGCAGCGGGGGGGCAGCGGGTCGGTGAGTCCGCAGGACCCCAGGTCCGCAGGACCCCAAGTCCGCGGGCGCAGGTCCGCGGGCGCAGGTCCGCAGGGCCCCAGGTCGGCGGCCTACTGCGTCGAGCGGCGGTTCCCCTCGACCCAGTCGTCGTTCGTCTGCCAGGCGTACAGCGTGTGGTTCTCCAGCGAGACGTAGTAGGAGCCGCAGCGGCCCTTCGCGCTGCTCGCGACCCCCGAGGGGAACCAGGACGCGCTGATCTCGGGAGCCGGGGCCGGGCCGCTCCCGCCGTCGAGCGGTTCACACCGCGCGGGGAGGCCGCCGTCGCTGAGCGTGGCCTTCAGGATGCGCTCGCCGCCGGTGGTCTTCATGGCGTACTCGACAGAGGCCGCGTCGTCCGGCAGCCAGCGGGGAACGGACTCGCGCTCCTCCTTCGCCTCCTTGCCCGTCGCGTAGGCCGAGGTCTGCTCGTGACGCCCTTCGTACCACTCCTTGGCCTCGGGTACGGCCACCGCGGCCGCGACTCCGAGCACCGCCACGGCGCCCACGACGCCTATCAGAACGCCACGCATGTTCTCTCCTGTTCGACTGCGAACGAATCTCTTTTGCTCACCTCCACTTTCGACTGCGAATGACCTGAAAGCATCAAACTATGGGACATTTAGGCGTACGCCTCTGGTCGTACGGCCCCCTAAGCGATGCTCCGTGACTCCGAATCCACTTTGAGCAGGCTGCCACTGGAACTGGTGCGCGCCTGTCGCCCGGAGCTGAGGAGTCAGTTGCGGTCGGACCCGCCTTCCAGCAGGTAGTCGACGTTCCGTTGCAGGATGGCCAGCGCGGTGGCCGGAGACACCCGCCCGGGAGGCGACGGAAGCGGGCCGACCGTCAGCCGTGAAAGGCACGCAGGCCGACCGGCGAGCTGAGACGCTCCGGGCGTGGCTGGTGTGATCACGGCGTCGGAGCCGCGCCTGGATAACCCGTTCTACGCGCTGAGCCCTCGCGCCTTCGGCGAGCTGGTCACGGTTCCACTGCGCCAGGGCATGGAGACGGTCCGGTGTGCATGGTCCGGTGTACACGGTCCGCAGGAACCGGCCATGGAGCCTCCCACTGGTGTGTGTGCGGGTCATGGAGGCCGACGAGGAGAACGGATCCCGCCTCGTGATGCAGGACATCCAGGGCAACGAGCTCTGTGTCGACTGACGTGCCCGGCCGCAGAGCCCTCGGCGTCCACCATCAGCAGATCGCACCGGCAGACCACCCGCGTGCGGCCGGGGCGGACGACCTCCGCACGGGACGACCGAAGCGTAGTGAAGATGATCTCGGCTGGGCAGACCCGAGGCCCCGGACGGGGCCGGTTCAGGAGGAGGACGGCGCCGGAGGAGAACGACTCAGGAGGCGGACGGCCCGATCTCCCCCGCGAAGACGATGACCTGGTCGATGAGGCTCCGACGCAGATGGACGACGTCCGTTCCCGCCAGGCGGGGGCCTCCGTCCGGCGTCGTGAAGACCCACTGGTACCGGGCCCACTCGTCCGGCATGTCCACCGCCGAACAGCGCACCATCGTGCCGGTCCCCGCGGGGTGGCGCCGGATGTCCAGCACGAACCGCTCGACCGCCTCGATCCCCTCACTGCGACCCAACGGTCCCCAGAAGACCACGTCCGAGGTGAGGGCCTGGGAGAGCAGCGCAGTCACATAGCTGTCGTCCGAGGCGTTGAACGCGGAGATGAACGTGTCGATCGCGGACCGCGCGGTCTCTTCCTGCTCTTCCTGCATGCACCAGTAATACCAGTCGCCCCGCGGACCGCGCTCGCCCCGTGAGCCGTCTCCCGACCACGGTGAACCATCCCGGTCACAGCACTGGGACGGCGAGCTGCGCCGGTAACCCCTGGCACACCAAGGTTCCGATCGAGACGCAAGGGCGCTGCCGGACACCTGCCCGCCGGAGACCGGCGCGTTTGTGGGCCATCGGCTCTCAGCAGCCAGAGATCCGCGGCCGGAGATCCCCCGAACCTCGGGCATCGACGGACCCCGACAGCTGCCGGCCTCAGGGGTTCCTGGCCCCGTCCGTGACGCGGTCCAGCCCATAGAAGTCGGCGACGCATCCGCCCGGCCAGTAGCTGCGGCCCCCCTTGCTGAAGGGCTCCAGGGTGCCGCTGATGACCAGTCGCTCGTAGGGGAGGACTCGTTCGCCCGCCGCCGCTCCCTCCCGCAGGCGGCGGTCCTGGGCGTCCCACTTCTCGGCCCGCGCGCGCATGTTCGTGTCCAGGTTGAGCAGCGCGACCGCCGGACCGAAGCAGACCAGCACGCACAGCGCGGCGGCCCCTGCCTTCACCGGGGCGGTGCGCCATGCGCGGCGGCGGACCGCGAGGCCCAGGAGGGTGCCGACGCCGACCAGCAGGATGACGTACAGCAGGAGGTAGTCGTTCCACAACCGGTTGGCGCTCGGGTCGCTCACCCGGTCCTGGAAGACCGGGTAGGCGATGACCGTGCAGAGGTAGCCGGAGGACAGGAGCGTGAGCAATCCGGCGGCGGTCAGCAGGGGCCAGTGCGCCGGCGGGCGGGGTGCCCTGCCGTCCGAGCGGGCGCACAGCAGGCCGAGCAGTACGCCTGCCGCGACCGCGCCCACGTACTGCCAGGTCGCGGCGACGGTGACGGTGATCTCGGCGAAGCCGCGCAGCGACGCGGCGAGCGACTCGGGGGCCAGCAGCGACGTCGTCTCCGCCCCGAACCGGTTCCGGCGGTTGGTCGAGCCGGGGGAGGTGATGAGGACGAGGGCCCCGACCACGGTCCCGGCGATGCCCGCCGCGC
Source organism: Streptomyces sp. WZ.A104 (assembly GCF_002382885.1). Taxonomy (GTDB): domain Bacteria; phylum Actinomycetota; class Actinomycetes; order Streptomycetales; family Streptomycetaceae; genus Streptomyces. The sequence continues at coordinate 42,727 of NZ_NWVL01000019.1, read as the reverse complement.
ACCACAGGCGGACGAAGGCCCGGTCAGGGGCGGGAACGACGCGGCCGCTCAGGAGCAGGGCGGCCACCAGCACCATCACCACCACGATCGCCGTCTCCTCGGACAGCGTGGCGAGGAAGGCGGACATGAGGAGCGCCACGGCCACCGCGGCCGCCCTGCCCCGACGAGTACGGGCCAGCAGCAGCGGGATCAGGGCCGCGCAGGCCAGGACCGGTGGCAGGGTGTGCGAGACCGAGGCGGCGGGCCAGTAGAACGTCTTGTACGTGTTCGGGGTGACGAACAGGAACAGCGCCGTGACCATGGCAGCGAGCAGGAGCGGCAGGCCGCGCGGAGTGCTCAGCCGGGCCCGGCGCAGTGCCACGACGGCCACGGCCCACAGGACCGCGAGCACCAGGGCCCCGCTGACCAGTGGGAACCACTGGTGGCCCGCCACCTGGAACTTCGCGTAGGCGCCGACCATGAGAGCGTTGGCGACGCGGCCGTTGTCGTCGAAGTAGAACTTCCCGACGATTCCCGCGATGCCGTCGTCCCGTACGACAGGCAGGAAGCACCAGTCGTCGGCGCTGGGCCTCACCCACCGGCCGAACCAGGACGCCGCGGCGAGCAGGGACAGCGGCGGGAGCGCCAGGGCGGTCACCCAGAGAGCGGTCCACGGGCGGCCCTGCGCACCCCCGTTGCCGTTCCCGTTGCCCCTGGTCCTGCCCTTTCCCCTTCCCCTGCCCTTCCCTCTCAGCTGCCGCGCGTCCTGGCCCTCAGGCCGTTCCGGGGCGGTCGTTCCGGGAACGTGCTCGGGCATCGGCGGTCACCCGTCCTCGGTCGGGCGGGTGGGCAGCGATGTAGGCACCGGGCGCACCGCGTGGTCCGCGTGGTCCGGTACGGAGGCGGCGGCCTCGGCCTGGCCCGAGGTGATCGCCCAGCGGGCCAGCAGGAACGAGATCGGTGTCACGATGACCCCGGCCGCCAGCGCGGCGAGGTTCTTGTCCATCCCGAGGCCACTGACCGCGCCGTAGAGCAGTGCCCCGGACGCCACCAGGTTGACCAGGCTGGAGAGCGGGAAGCGCAGGAATGCCTGCCAGGTGGGCTGCGTCCGGCAGGTGACGTAGGAGTTGAGCAGGAACGAGCACACGATGCTGACCGCGTAACCGACGGCGTGGGCGGTCAGATAGGGGATCCAGCGGTTCAGCGCGACGTAGACGCCGAGGTAGACAGCGGTGTTGACGCAGCCGATGAGGACGAAGCTGGCGAACTGACGAGCCGTACGGGCCCGGCCCGGCGCTCCGCCGCCCGGGTCGAGCGGGCCGACCGGTTCGGCCCGGGTGGGGATACCGACGGGCCCGCCCGTCAGTATGTACGGCCCCGGACCCCCCGAGTACGGCCCCGGGCCCGCCGGCAGGGGCCGGCACGTCGCGTCCGTCTCCCGCACCACATACGGCGGGCGGTGCTTCGCCTCGTGGTAGATGCGGCCCACGTACTCCCCGATGACGCCGAGCGTCACCAGCTGGATGCCGCTGAGCGCGACGACGGCGGTGAGCAGGGTGGCGTAGCCGGGGGTGTCCACGCCGTGCACAACGACCCGCACGACCGTCCACAGTGCGTAGGCCAGGGCCGAGACGAAGACCCAGAAACCGGCGTAGATCGCGAGCCGCAGCGGCCGGTTGTTGAAGGAGAGGAGTCCGTCGATGCCGTAGTTCAGCAGGCGTTTGCCGCCCCACTTCGACTCTCCGGCGGCACGCCTGCTGTTGCGGTAGCGGAAGCTGACCGTGTCGAAGCCGATCCAGGAGAAGATCCCCTTGGAGAAGCGGTTGCTCTCGGGCAGGGACAGGACGCTCTCCACCGCCCGCCGGGACAGCAGCCGGAAGTCCCCCGTGCCGTCGATGAGTTCGACGTCCATGCAGCGCCGGACGAGTGCGTAGTAGGTGTGGCTGAGCGTGCTGCGGAGCATGCCGTCGCCCGTGCGGTCGCGGCGCGGGATGACCTGGTCGTAGCCGTGCCGGTGCAGCTCCAGCATGCGGGGGATCAGCTCGGGCGGGTGCTGGAGGTCGGCGTCCATGATCACCACGGCCGCCCCTTGCGACATACGGAGACCGGCGAGCATGGCGGCCTCCTTGCCGAAGTTGCGGCTGAAGGCGGTGTAGTGGACACGGGGGTCCCGGGCGGCAATGGCGCTCAGCAGCGGACGGGTCCGGTCGCGGCTGCCGTCGTCCACGTAACAGACCTCGAAGGTGCTGCCGAGCGGGTCCAGGACGGTGAGCAGCGCGGCGTGGAAGGACTCGATGACCTCGGCCTCGTTGAAGCATGGCACGACGACCGACAGCTGAAGGCCTGCCACTCGTCACCTCCGGGCTCCGGTCCCTGCGCCGCGTCCGCCCCATCTGACGACGACGCGTGGTGTCCGCCGCCGCTCACACGCGCACGGGCCCCTCCTTTACCGCGCCCGTTCATGCGAACAGCCGACGCGGCCGGTGGGCGGGCGGGGAAGCGGGAGGTGCCTCGCGCCGGGTCGCGAGGGTGCACAACGGAACATAGCCTCGCAAACGTGATGTCTTCCGTACGGTCGCGGCCCCGGCCCGCCGCACCCGGCAGGGCCCTGCTCACCGGCCTCCTCGCCACGCTGGCCGCCGTCTGCTGGCTCGCGCTGCCCGCCGGCGACGCCCGCGCCGACGACCCCGTCGAGCTGTCCCGGGACGGGCAGATCACCGACCGGGTCGGGGCCCTGCGCGACCGGACGGCACAGGTGGAGGACGCCCTCGACCGGCTCTACGCGGAACAGCGCATCCAGCTCTTCGTGGTGTACGTACGCGATTTCTCCGGCCGGTCCGCGCAGACCTGGAGCAACGAGACCGCCGACCGCAACGGCCTGGGCCAGGACGACGTGCTGCTGTCCGTCGCCACCCACGACCGGCAGTACGCCTACTCCGTCGACGCGGACTCCCGGCTCACGGACGGGCAGCTGCGGGAGGTGGCGGGCACCGCCGTCGAACCCGCGCTGCGGGAGAACGACTGGGCGGGGGCCGCGATCGGGGCGGCGAACGGATTCGTGGCCGTGCTGGGCGGACGTCCCGTGACCGCCCCCACTGTCACCCCGGGCCCCGCCGACCCCGGAACGGGCGGCTCCAGCACGAGCGCGGGCGACCTCATCCTGCCGGTGGCGGTCGTCGGAGGCGCGGGCGCGGTCGCCCTCTACGCGTACACCCGGCGCAAACGGCGTACGACGACCCGCACCACCCCGGCAGCGACCGGCTGGGGGCGGGGCGGGGAGGCGGGCGGCGCTCCGGAGCCGCCGACGCCGCTCCCGGAGCTGGACGAGAGGGCCAAGGAGGTGCTGGTGGACACCGACGACGCGGTACGCACCAGCGAGGAGGAACTGGGTTTCGCGACCGCCCAGTTCGGCGAGGAGGCGGCGAAGCCCTTCACCGAGGCCGTCGCGCGGGCGAAGGACGAGCTGACGCAGTCGTTCCGGTTGCGCCAGCAGCTCGACGACGCCTTCCCCGAGGACGACGCGACCCGCCGCCGGATGCTGAAGGAGATCCTCACCCGGTGCGCGGCCGCGAACGAGAGGCTCGACACCGTCTCCGCGGACTTCGACCGGCTGCGCGCCCTGGAACGCACCGCTCCGCAGGCGCTGGCCGCCGTGGACGCCACCTACCGCGAGCTCGCCGGGCGGGTGTCGGCGGCGGAGACGGGCGTCGGCGGACTGCGCGAGCGGTACGGGGAAGGCGCCGCCGCACCCGCCGCGGCCGACATCGAACAGGCCGAGGACCGGCTCGTCTTCGCCACCTCGGCCGTGGACCAGGCCCGTACGGCGGTCGACGCGGGCGAGAACTCCCGGGCCGCGGTGTACATCCGGGCCGCCGAGGGCGCGGTGGGGCAGGCGGGCACGCTGCTGGACTCGGTGGACCGGCGGGCGGCGGAGCTGGGCGAGGCGGCCGGGAAGCTGCCCGCCGCGCTCACCGAGACGGACACCGACCTCGCGGACGCGGGCGGGCTGCTGGAAGGCACCGCCGGGGGCGCGTCGACCGCCGGTCTGCGCGGCCGGATCGCCCGCGCCGAGGCGGTGCTCGCCGACGTCCGGGGCGCGATGGCGGCGGGCCCGTACGACCCGGTCGACGCGCTGCGCCGGGTGGAGGAGGCGGACGCGGCCCTGGACGAGGCGCTGGCCGGCGCGCGGGAGCAGGAGCGGGGCGAGGCCAAGGCCCGCACCCTCCTCGATCAGGCGATGCTCACCGCCCGGTCCGCGATCGGGGCGGCGGCCGACTACGTCACCACCAACCGGGGCGCGGTCGGCAGCCAGGCCCGTACCCGGCTCGCCGAGGCGCAGCGGCGGTGGGAGCGGGCCCGGGAGCTGGCGAGCACGGACGTCAGGTCGGCGCTGACCGAGGCGCGCCAGGCGGACGCGCTGGCCGGGCAGGCGCTGAGCCTGGCCGAGCAGGACGTCCGCGGCTTCGGCGGGCGTCTGGGGCCGGGAGCCGTGCGGGGCGGGGGCGGCGGTATGGGCGGGGCGGTGCTCGGCGGCATCATCCTCGGCGGGCTGTTCGGCGGGGGCGGCAGGGGCGGCGGTATGGGCGGCGGGCCGGGCAGCTTCGGCGGGGGCGGGACGCGCGGCCGCCGGGGCGGTGGCGGTCGCTTCTGACCCACCCGGGGGCCTGTGCGGCGGCGGCCGCTTCCGGCCCGGCCTGGCCTCATCCCGTCACCCGCACCAGAGATCTCGACACACGCAAGGAGCCGTTTCCATGACCAAGCAGACCGTCCTCGGCCGCGTCACCCAGCTGGCGAAGGCCAACGTCAACGCCCTCCTCGACCAGGCCGAGGACCCGCAGAAGATGCTGGACCAGCTGATCCGGGACTACACGAACAACATCGCGGAGGCCGAGCAGGCGGTCGCGTCGACCATCGGCAACCTCCGGCTGATGGAGCAGGACCACAAGGAGGACGTCGAGGCGGCCGCCGAGTGGGGCGGCAAGGCTCTGGCCGCGAGCCGGAAGGCCGACGAGCTGCGCGGGGCGGGGTCGGCGGCGGAGGCCGACAAGTTCGACAACCTGGCCAAGGTCGCGCTGGGCCGCCAGCTCCGGTCGGAGCAGGAGGCGAGGACGGCGGAGCCGACCATCGCCTCGCAGTCCGAGGTGGTGGACAGGCTCAGGACGGGGCTCGACCAGATGAAGACCAAGCTGTCCGAGCTGAAGGCCAAGCGCGATGAGCTGGTGGCGCGTGCCAAGTCCGCTCAGGCGCAGAACCGGATGATGGACGCGGTGAAGAGCATCGACATCCTCGACCCGACGAGCGAGCTGAGCCGCTTCGAGGACAAGGTGCGGCGCGAGGAGGCGAAGGCGCTGGGCAAGCAGGAGCTGGCCGCCTCCTCGCTGGACGCCCAGTTCGAGCAGCTGGACAGCCTGGGCGCCGGCGCGGAGGTGGAGGCGCGGCTGGCAGCTCTGAAAGCCGGGTCGGCGTAACGGGCTCAGTACATGCTCAGCAGCTGCTCCACCGAGAGTTCGGCCGCCGGGGCCCCGTCCGGCAGGGCCAGTTCGAACCAGACGGTCTTGCCGCGCGGGGTGCGGCGCGAGCCCCAGGCGGCGCTGAGCAGGCCCACCAGCTGGAGTCCGCGCCCGCCCTCGTCGGTGTCGCGGGCGCGGCGGCGGCGCGGCTGGACGAGTCCGGCGTCCCACACCTCGCAGACGAGGGTGCGGTCGCGCAGCAGCCGGAGCCGGATCTCGCCCTCGCCGTAGCGCAGGGCGTTGGTGACCAGCTCGCTGACGAGGAGTTCGGTGGTGTCGACCAGGTCGTCGAGGTCCCAGGAGCGCAGCTGGGCGCGGGCCAGCTCGCGGGCGCGGCCCACCGAGCGCGGTTCGCGCGGCAGCGTCCAGTCCCCGACCGCCTCCCCCGGCAGGCCCTGGATGCGGGCCATCAGCAGGGCGATGTCGTCCTCGCCGTGCCGGGTGTCGAGGGTGGTCAGGACGTGGTCGCAGGCGTCCTCCAGGGGCATCTGCGGGCCGGTGAGCACGGTGCGCAGGGCCGCCAGGCCCTCGTCCAGCGGCTGGTCCCGGGACTCGACCAGACCGTCGGTGTAGAGGGTGAGCAGGGCGTTCTCGGCGAGTTCGACCTCGACCTCCTCGAACGGCTCGCCGCCGACGCCGAGCGGCATCCCCGGGGGTACGTCGATGAGCCGGGCGGGCCGGCCGGGCTCGACGACCGCCGGGGGGAGGTGCCCGGCGTTGGCGAACGTACAGCGCCGGGTGACCGGGTCGTAGACCGCGTACACGCAGGTGGCGAGATACACCTCGGAGAGGTCCGCCTCGCGGGACTTCTGCGCGGCGCGGGAGGGCCACTGGGCTCCCCCGCTGCCGCCGAGCCCCTCGTTGCGCTCGCCGCAGCCCGGGGAGCCGAGGCCGCGGGCGACCTCGTCGAGGGCGGAGAGCACCTCGGCCGGCTCCAGGTCGAGCAGGGCCAGGGTCCTGACGGCGGTGCGCAGTTCGCCCATGGCGACGGCGGCGCGCAGGCCGCGGCCCATGACGTCGCCGACGACGAGGGCGGTGCGGTGCCCGGGCAGCTCGATGACGTCGAACCAGTCGCCGCCGACCTCGGTGGCGGTGTTGCCGGGGAGGTAGCGGCAGGCGATGTCGAGCCCGGCGGCCTCGGGGTCGCCGGGGGGCAGCAGGCTGCGCTGGAGGATCAGGGCGCGTTCGTGCTCGCGGCGGTAGAGGCGGGCGTTGTCGATGCAGACGGCGGCGCGGGCGGCCAGTTCGGTGGCCAGGGCCCGGTCCCGCTCCCCGAACGGCTCGCTGCCCTTCGTACGGGAGAACTGGACGAGCCCGACGACGGTGTCGTGGGCGACCATCGGCACGGCTAGCGTCGACTGCACGAAGCCCATCTCGTCGCCGGGGACGTCCTCGACCCGGCCTGAGCGCAAGGCGACGGCGCAGGGCGAGCCGAACGGGAAGCGGTGGACGGAGCCGAGCGCGGGCGGCACGTCGTCCGGGCCGGGGGTGCCGCCGCCCGCCACGGCGGTGGGCAGCGCGTCGGCCACGGCGCTGGCGTGGGCGACCCGGCGCAGCTCGGCGGAGCCTCCGGCGGACTCGCGGTGCGCGGGGGCCCAACTGCCGGGCGCGGCCTCCTCGCCGGAGAGCAGGCCCTGGTAGAGGTCGACGGCGGCCAGGTCGCAGAAGCCGGGGACGGCGACGTCGAGGAGCTCGCGGGCGGTGGTCTCCAGGTCGAGGGAGTTGCCGATGCGGGCGCTGGCCTCGTTGAGGAGGGCGAGGTTGCGGCGGGCGCTGGCCGCCTCGCGGGCGGCGATGTGGCGGCGGGTGACGTCGGTGGCCAGGCCCGCGATGCCGACGGGGCGGCCGGCCCCGCTGTGCACCCGGTAGAGGTTCATGGACCAGTGGCGGCGGTCGGTGGTGCCGGGGGCGGTGCCGACGAGCTGGAGGTCGGTGACGGACTCGCCGGTCTCCAGGACGCGTTCGAGGGTGGCGGAGAGCCGGTCGGCCTCGCCCCGGGGCAGATAGTCCTCCACCGTGCGGCCGCGGTGGTCCTCGGCCGCGCCGCCGAAGACGGTCGCGAAGCGCTGGTTGGCCCGTACGACGGTGAAGTCGGTGCCGAACAGCACAAAGCCGAAAGGAGATTGGCCGAATATGGCTTGCGAGGCGGCGAGGTCGGTTTCGATGCGGCGCAGGGCTCTGACATCCACGACGATGCAGAGCGCGGCCCGTTCCCCGTCGCCCGTCAGACTCGGCATCACATAGACCTCGGCGAGGCCGTGTGCCCCGCCCTCGCCCGGCATCCGGAACGGGACGAGCCCCGTCCACTCCTTGCCGTCGAGGATCTCGCCGACCCGCCGGTGGCCCTCCGAGCGCAGCTCGGCGGGCATGAAGGCCTCCACCGGGTCACGGCCGACAGCCTCGTTCGAAGTCATGCCGAACAGACCGGCGGCCCGGCTGCTCCACTGCTCGATCAGCCCGTCGGGGCCGATCGAGAAGGAGGCGACCCTGATGTAGTCGTAGATCGAGCCGGGCGGGCTGTTCTGCCACACGACGTCGCCCGTCGTCCCGACGGCATCGCCCGTCGTCCCAGGTATTTCGCTCACGCGACCGTCCCCTCCAGCTCACACACCGGACCGGTCCTGCCCGCAGTATTCAGCACTACGGCCCCGACCGGCACGGCGTTCACGATCACAGCAAGGTCTCAGTCCCTTTCAGCCAGGTTCTGCCCGACCTCTGGTGATCGCTGTGCGTCCCTACCCACTCCTAACCAGGGAGAGGCAGCTCGAACCACACCGTCTTGCCGCTCTTTCCTCGCCGGGTCCCCCAGCGGCGTGCGGAACAGGCCACGAGCTGCAGTCCCCGGCCTCCTTCGTCCTCGGGTCCCGCACTGCGTTCGGTGGGTGGATCCGGGAGCGGATCGGAGACTTCGACCAGCAGCCCCGGGGAGAGCGGCGGGGCGGCGGCCGGGCGGACCGGTCGGCTGTCGAGCCGGAGATCGGTGGAGAAGTCCCCGGTCAGCCTCCCGGACCCGTTGCCCGAGGCGTCCGGCTGGACCCGGACGAGGCGTACGCCGATGGGGCCGGAGGCGTACCGCAGGGAATTGGTCACCAGCTCACTGACGAGCAGTACGGTCATGTCGCCGACCGCCGCGTCCAGCCCCCAGCCGCCCAAGGCGTCCCGGACGGCGTGCCGGGCACTGCGCACGGAACCTGGTTCGGCCGGAAAAGTCCACTCGGCGCAGTCGCCTTCGGTATCGATCACGCCGATCACTTCCCAGGGACGACCACGGGCACACCCCACAGGCAAATGGGGACTAAACAGCCCATACCCACCATTGATTGCTTACTACCGTGCAATCCGGCGTTTGGTGCAGACGGCCGTACGCGGCCCGCGGGCGCGGGTCAGATCAGCTCACCGGCCGCCTTGAGGTCATCGAAGAGCAGCTGGTCCACGGGCGGCACGAGGGCCCGGTCGGCGAAGGAGAACCACGCGACCTCCTCGATCTCGCTGCTCGCGGCGAGCGTGCCGCGGTAGTCGCCGTAATAGCAGCTCATCCGCACCACGGCGGCGCCGGATCCCGCGTCGACGGGGGCCTCGTACGTCCCGGCGTGGACGACGGTCTCGCGAATCAGGCCGACCGTCAGTTCCTCCTCGATCTCGCGCAGGAGGGTCTGGAGGTCGCTCTCCGCCCCCTCGCGCTTGCCGCCCGGGATGTAGAAGACATCCTTGCCCCGGGGTCGCGCGCAGAGGATTCTGCCCCCTTCGATCCGCACCCACGCCACCGTGTCGATCAGCACCGCCATGACTCCGCCCTCGTTTCGCGCCCCGGCGGCTCCGCACCTCCGGCCGGGCGGGACCTTACCGCCCATCCGGCCGGGGGCGCCGCCTTACGGGCGGGGGCCCTGCCCCACGCGCTCCACCCGGTAGGTCTGGTGGTGGCGGCGGTCGTCGAGGCCGTCGGCGACCTCCTGGGCCTCGGCCTGGGTGGCATACCTGCCTACGCGGTAGCGATTGCCGGTGTCGTCCTGCCGTATCACCTGCCAGGGAAGCACGGCGCCGCTGTCGCTCATCGTGTCGCTCCCCCGCATGTCGCCCCTCTCCCCGCCGGCGTGCACGTCTCTAAGGATCCCCAGGAAACCGCAATACGCATATGCCTGAGCGTACGCCTGACCTTCACTCAGCGCAGGCGTCTTTGCACAAAGAGATACGCATCCGGCCAGCACGAAGGGGCGCATCCATGGAATGCGCCCCTCCTCGTGCCCCTCTCACACCCCTCCTGCCCCAGCGGCCCCGCCCGTCGGGCCCGCCCGGGGCCCGACGGAGCGTCAACTCACCGCACCGGCAGGTGGTACGCGACCCGATAGCGGTCCGCCGGCACCACGACGTCGGCCGTCTCCACGGCACGGCCCGAGGCGTAGTACGTACGCCCGATGACGATGACCACATGGCCGGGCACCCCGCCGAGCGCCAGGAGCTCCTCCGCGAGACCCGGGCGCGCGCCCACCTCCTCGGCGACGTTGTCCACGACGACGTCGATCGCGGCCATCCGGTCGACCACCCCGCAGCCGCCCAACGGGCCCTCCTCCGGGAGCATCACCGGGGTCCGCCCGGTGACGGCGAGCGGCTCCCACGAGGTGGACAGCATGATCGGCTCACCCGCCTCCCGGAAGACATAGTGCGTGCGCATGACCCGGTCGCCCGGCTCGATGCCCAGCCGCTCGGCGACCTCGGGGCTCGCCCCCTCCTGCTCACTGCGGGACTCCCACGTCCCGCGCGCCCCCTCGGCCGCCTGCTCCTGCCGGAAGGGACTGGCCCCCTTGTCCGGCCGGTAGCCGGAGCGGGCGATCATGCGGGGGACGGGGCGCTCGCGCACATACGTACCGGAGCCGGAACGCCCTTCGACCAGCCCCTCCGCCATCAGGACCTTCCGCGCCTCCAGGGCGACGGTGTCCGAGACCCCGTACTCCTCCCGGATGCGAGCCTGCGACGGCAGGCGCGTATGGGGCGGCAGCGCGCCGTTGACGATCTTCTCCCGCAGATCGCTCGCCACGCGCAGATAGGCGGGCTGCTCACCGAAAGCCACAGGCCACTCCCAACAGGTTGACAGTCTGCGACAGCCTGACAACCGTGGGTTGTGCGCCGCAAGCGTAGGCCAAGGTTTCACTCAATGTAATGAAGTCATGGTCGGCGACGCATACCCCTGCATACCCCGGCATACCCAGGGCACGCGTGTGGGGGCGGTCGCGCGAAGCGACCGCCCCCACCCTGTTCCCGTACTTCAGTCAGCTATCAAGCAGCGACCGAGGGGATCAGAAGTGCAGACCCCAGCTGTTGATCCGCCCGGTGTCCCACGTCCAGTTGTCGGTGACGCGGAGCTTCCAGGTGCCGTTGGCGGCGACGGAGGAGGCGTTGACCGTGTACGTGGTGACCACGTCGTCGCTGCTGCCGCCGGAGCCGAAGGCCTTCAGGTTGAAGACCGTGCCGTTCGGTGCGACCAGGTCGATCTTCAGGTCACCGATGTACGTGTGGGAGATGTTGACCGGAACCTTGAGCGTGGCCGGCGCGTTGCCGTCGACCCCGGTGACGGCGATCGGGGACTCGACGGTCGAGTTGTCGTTGATCGGGTACCCGGTGGTGTTCTCGAACTTCTTGGGGTCCGGGTCCGGCGGGTTGGTGCTGCCCGTGCCGACGTACAGCAGCCGGTTGGGCGAGCCGCTGCCCGGGTTGCCGACGACGCCGGTGGTGGCGGCGCCGACGAGGCCCGCGGAGACCTGCGCGGGGGTCGAGCCCGGGTTGTCGGCGAGGTAGATGGCGGCCGCGCCGGCCACATGCGGGCTGGCCATCGACGTACCGGAGATGGTGTTGGTGGCGCTGTCGCTGGAGTTCCACGCCGAGGTGATCGAGGAACCGGGCGCGAACAGGTCGACGACCGAACCGTAGTTGGAGAAGCTGGAACGGGAATCGGAGCTGGTCGTCGAGCCGACCGTGATGGCCTCCGCGACGCGCGCCGGGGACTTCGTGCTGGCGTTGGTCGACTCGTTGCCCGCCGCGACGGCGTAGGTGATGCCGGAGTCGATGGACCGGCGCACGGCGGCGTCGAGCACCGAGTCCGCGCCACCGCCGAGGCTCATGTTGGCGACGGCGGGCTTGACGGCGTTGGCCGTCACCCAGTCGATACCCGCGACGACCTGCGCGGTGGTGCCCGAACCCTGGTTGTTCAGCACGCGGACGCCGACGATCTTCGCCTTCTTGGCGACGCCGTAGGCGGAGCCCGCGACGGTGCCCGCCACGTGGGTGCCGTGGCCGTGACCGTCCTGCGAGACGTTGTCGTCGTCGACGGCGTCGTAGCCGTTGAAGGCCCGGCCGCCGAAGTCGTTGTGGCTGATCCGCACCCCGGTGTCGATGACGTAGGCGGTGACGCCCTCGCCCGCCTTGTCCGGGTAGGTGTAGCGCTGGTCCAGCGGGAGGTTCCTCTGGTCGATCCGGTCCAGACCCCACGAGGGCGGGTTGTTCTGGGTGTCGGAGACCGTGAAGGTGCGGTTCTGCGAGACGGACTCCACGGCCGGGTCGGCGGCGAACCTCTTCGCCTCCTCGGCGGTGGCCTCGACCGCGTACCCGTTGAGGGCCGCGCGGTAGGTCCGCTCGACGCTCGCGCCGTACTTCTTCGCGAGGGCCTTGCCCTTCGCGGAGTCGGACTTCGCGGCGGAGTCCTTCAGGGTGACGATGTAGCTGTCACTGATGGTGCCGGGAGCGCCCGCGTTCTGGATCACGCCCTCGGGTGCCCGCTCGGCCGCGGTCGCCGGGAGTGCGGCGGCGGCACCGAGGGCGACGGCGGCAGCGGTGGCTATGACAGTCGCCGTGGCGAGTCTTCGCCGTGCATGGGGGGTGTGACGCATCACTGACATGTGAGGGGTCCTCCTCATAGGCGGTGCTTTGGTGGGGGGTGGTACCGGAGCCAGGACACAGCTCCCGACAGGGGCATGACAAATCAGCCGTCCGGCGCCCCGTTTTCTGCGCCGTCCGTGACCGGCATGCCCTGCTGCCAGCGAAAGATTGACCGATCCATGGCAAACCCACAAGGGTGCGTGAGGGTTTGCCATACGCCCGCCATTCATCTGCCATACGCCTGAAATGCTGGCGGACATGACGACCTACCACTGCCCCGTGGACGGGACCCGGTCCAGCACCACCGCCCTGACCTGGTGCTGTCCGGTCTGCCGGGGCCCCTGGGACCTCGACTTCACCCCCGCACCGGGCTTCGGCTCGAACGCGCTTTCCACGCGGGTGAATTCATTGTGGCGCTACGAGGAGATGCTGCCGCTCGCCGCCCCCGCGGCCTCCCTCGGCGAGGGCCGGACCCCGCTCGTCCCCCTCACGGACACCGTCTCGGCGAAGCTCGACTATCTGATGCCGACGCTCTCCTTCAAGGACCGGGGCGCGGTGATGCTCGCGGAGCTGGCCCGGCGGCTGGGACCGGACCGGGTCGTGGCGGACAGCACCGGCAACGCGGGCACCTCCGTCGCCGCGTACTGCGCGCGGGTCGGGCTCCCCTGCACGGTGCACGTCCCCGAGGGCACATCGCCCAAGAAGACCGAGCAGATCCGGGCCCACGGCGCACGCCTGGTGACCGTCCCCGGCGGGCGGGAGGCGACGGCCCTGGCGGCCCGCGCGGCGGCGGACGAGCCGGGCACGTTCTACGCGTCGCACGTGTTCAACCCGTATTTCCTGCACGGCACGAAGACATATGTATACGAAATCTGGGAGGACCTCGGCGGCCGACTGCCGGACGCGCTGGCCGTACCCGTCGGCAACGGCACCCTGCTGCTGGGTGCGGCCCTCGCCACCGCGGAGCTGCACGCGCTGGGCCTGATCACGGCCCGCCCCCGGCTGATCGCCGTCCAGGCCGAGGCGGTCGCCCCGCTGGCCGCCGCCTTCCACGCGGGCGCGGAGGACCTGCCGCCCGGCACCCCGGCCGAGGCCGCGCCCACCCTCGCGGAGGGCATCGCGATCCCCCGCCCGCCGCGCGCCCGCCAGATCCTGGCCGCGGTGCGGGCCTCGGGCGGCACGTTCCTGACGGTTCCGGAGGACCACATCCGCGAGGCCCAACGCGACCTGGCGGCACGCGGGTTCTACGTCGAGACGACAGGGGTGGCCTGCTGGGCGGCGGTACGGCAGGGGGGCGCCGACCTCGTACGCGGCGGTGTGGTCGTGCCGCTGTGCGGTGCGGGGCTGAAGACGGGGATGGGGGTGGGGGGAGGGTGAGAGGGGGCGGGGGGCTCGCCGCGTCTTCCCCGGGCGGGCCCTCGCCGTGCCCCGGCGCGTACGGCGGCGCGGATCTGCTCCATCCGGTGGGCGTGTTCACGCCATGGGCCGGGGCCGTGCGTGCCGTGATCGCCGAGCGTGCGAGCGTCTCCCTACCTTCGTACCGTGAGCCTCTCGCGTACCTCCGTCCTCGCGCCCCTGCTCGCGGCCGCCCTGATCGCCCCGCTGCCGCCCCTCGCCCACGGGTCCCGCGCCCCCGGTCCCACCCCGGCCCCGCCACCCGCGTCCGTCCCCGCCTGCGGCCAGGGCGCGTCCGGGGGCGCCTGGGTGCGGACGTCCACCCGCTTCGGTGAGGCCGACGAATACGACCCGTACGTCGGGAACGGCTATCTCGGCCACCGGGTCCCCGCCACCGGGGCCGGATACGCGGCCACCGGCGGGAAGACCGGCTGGCCGCTCTACACCCCTCGCTACGACGGGGCGTTCGTCTCCGGGCTGTACGCCGCGGACAAGGCCGTCGCCCAGGGACGCGAGGTGGTCGCCGCCCTGCCGAGCTGGACGAACATCGACGTCCGCGTCGGCCGGGAGACTCTCGGGGACGGCACCACCGCGGGCCGGGTGTCGCGGTACCGGCAGACGCTCTTCCTCGGCTGCGGGCTCGTCCGCACGTCCCTGCGCTGGACGACCGCCGACGGCCGGGCCACCGACGTCGTCTACGACGTGCTGGCCAACCGCGCGGACGTGCACACCGGGGCCGTACGGCTGCGGATCACCCCGCACTGGAGCGGCGAGGTGACCGTCGTCGGGCGGCTCGACGACCGGGGCGCGCGCCGGATCACGCTCCGCGAGGACGGCACGTTCAGGACACACGGCACGGGGGTCGAGGGGGCCGTCGCCCAGACGATGCGGCGCGGCTCGGGGGTGGTCGAGACGCTGCGGCCGGACGCCCGTACGTCCCCGAAGCGGACCCCGGTGCGCGCGGGCCGGACGTACACCTTCGAGAAGTACGTCGGCGTCGACACCGCCCTCACCTCGGCCGCCCCGGCCGATGACGCCCGCGAGGCCGCCCACCGCGCGGCCCGGCGCGGCTGGGACCGGGTCTTCGCGGCGAACGAGGCCGCCTGGCGCGAGGCATGGTCCGCCGACGTCCTGGTGCCAGGCAGCCGCGAGCTCCAGGGCTGGCTGCGCTCCGCCCAGTACGGGCTGCTCGCCGGCACCCGGCGCGGCTCCGCCGACGGCCTCGCCCCGGCCGGTCTGACCAGCGACAACTACGCGGGCCTGGTGTTCTGGGACGCCGAGACATGGATGTTCCCCGGGCTGCTCGCCACCCGGCCGGAGCTGGCCCGCTCGGTCGTCGAGTACCGCTACCGCACCCGGGACGCGGCACGTGCGAACGCCGAGAAGCTGGGCTACGAGGGCCTGTTCTACCCCTGGACCAGCGCGAGCCGGGGCCGGCTCGACTCCGAGTGCCACAGCTGGGACCCGCCGCACTGCCTGACCCAGAACCACCTCCAGGGCGATGTCTCCCTCGCCGTCTGGCAGTACTACCTGGCCACCGGCGACCGCGACTGGCTGGCGGCACGGGGCTGGCCGCTGCTGAAGGGCATCGCCGACTTCTGGCGGTCCCGCGCCACGGCGAACACGGACGGCGGCTACTCGATCCGGAACGTGGCGGGGCCCGACGAGTACAGCAACGGCGTCGACGACGGCGTCTTCACCAACGCCGTCGCCGCCACCGCCCTCCGCAACGCGACCCGCGCCGCCGAACTCCTCGGCCACCGCCCGCCCGCCGCCTGGAACAAGGTCGCGGACGGGCTGCGCATCCCGTACGACGCGGAGCGGAAGGTCTTCCTCCAGTACGCGGGGTACAACGGCTCCACGATCAAGCAGGCGGACACCGTGCTGCTCATGTACCCGCTGGAGTGGCCGATGGAGCCCGGCGCCGCAGCCGCCACCCTCGACTACTACGCGGCCCGCACCGACCCGGACGGCCCGGCGATGACGGACTCGGTGCACGCGATCGCCGCGGCCGGGACCGGGGAGCCGGGCTGCTCGACGTACACGTATCTCCAGCGCGCGGTACGGCCCTACCTGCGGGGCCCGTACGACCTGTTCTCCGAGGCGCGGGGGGAGAAGTCCGGTGCCGAGGACCCGCTGTCCGGTTTCCCGGCCGACGACTTCCTGACCGGGAAGGGCGGCTTCCTCCAGGTGTTCACCCACGGACTGACGGGCCTGCGCCTCCGCGAGGACGGGGTGCGCCTGGACCCGATGCTGCCGCCGCAGCTGGGCGAGGGCGTCACGCTGAAGGGCCTGCGCCACCGGGACGCGACGTACGAGGTCGAGATCGGCGCCCGCACGAGCACGGTCCGCCTGACCTCGGGCACCCCGTTCACCGTGCGTACGGCCGAGGGCCCGCGCCTGCTCTCCTCGGCCCTCACCCTGCCCACGCGCCGCCCCGACCTGGCCCCGACGGCCGACGTGGCGCGCTGCCGCCCGGTGACGGCGGACTCGGAGGCCCCTGGCCTGTACGCGGAGGCGGCGGTGGACGGCAGCCCGGCGACGTCCTGGTCCCCGGGCGGTGCGACGGGGAGCCTGACGGTGGACCTGGGCGCCCGCCCGCTCCGGATCGCGTCGGTGGCCCCGCGCTGGAGCGACGTACCGCCCGCCTCCCACACTCTGGAGACCTCGCTCGACGGCCGCTTCTGGCGCCCGTACCTGCCCGGTGCCACGGCCCGCAAGGTGCGGGTGACGGTGCGGTCCGAGGACCCGGAGAAGCCCGCGGGGGTGGCGGAGCTGCGGGTGGAGGCGGGGCGGTAGGGAAAAGCGAACAGCGCGGGAATCAGAGCCCTCTGTCCGAAATCCGCATGTCGGTTTCCGGCCAGGGGGCTTCGCTCATTTTCGGCTGAACTCTCATTCAAGGAAGGCCAGTTACGGCCAGCGGGCGCCATGTACGATCATCAGCGCATCAAAAGCACACCCTGCCCCAACAGCACCATCACATCGCACCACGGGCCCCACAGGTTGGAGAGAACGTGCACATCGCCTTCATCACGGTCACGATCCTCGGCGTGCTCTTCAACGGTGCCGCCGCCGTCACGTATCTGATCGGCCACGAATACCCCAAGACCCAGGCGGACATGAAGGGGATTCCCCGGAAGTACGTCCCGGTTCTTGGCCTGTTGCTGGCGGCGGGCGCCCTGGGGCTGCTGGCCGGGCTCGCCGTGCCGCTGCTGGGGACGCTCGCCGCCATCGGGCTCATCCTCTACTTCATCGGCGCCATCATCGCCCACCTGCGGGTCGGCTCCCGGGACATCGTGGGCGGCATCTCGTTCCTGATCACCGCGGCGGCCGTCCTCGTCCTCGGCATCCTCGACCGGGGCGCCTGGTAGCCCCGGGGTCCGGGGCCGACAGGCTCTACCTCTGCAGACCGGCCTTGAGGCGACGGGACAGTTCGACCCGGCGGGTCTTCAGCGTGGCGGTGCGGGGCAGTTCGGCCAGCGGGATCTGAACGGGTGCCGCCAGCTGCGGGTAACCGGCCGTGGCGGCGCGCCAGCGGTCCGGGTCCAGCGGTTCGTCCCGGTGGGTGCAGACGACGGGGACCGCGTCGGACCCGGGGCCCGGCACCACGACGACCTCGGCCAGCTCAGCCAGCTCGTCCAGGAGGACGTCCTCGATCTCCAGGTTGCTGCCCACCCCGGGGATCGCGTCGAACTCGCGGTCCAGCATGTGCAGGCAGCCGAACGCACTGCGGTAGCCGACGTCGCCGGTACGCCACCAGCCGTCGTGCAGATTGGCGTCGTAGCGGTCCTGCTCACCGTGGTACGTCTTCGCTATCCCGTCCCAACGGACTTCGATGAAACCGGGGTTCTGCTGCGAAGGGCGTCTGCCGTCCCGGCTCACCAGCCGGACCCGGGCGCTGCCCGGCAGCGGGTAGCCGACGCAGCGGCCGTCCATCCGGTGGGCGAACCGGCGGTAGTAGGGCCGGCCCGCCGCGGGACCGACCTCGCTCTGTCCGTAGATCTGGAAGAACTGCGCCCGCCGGTCGGAGGCGTTGAGCAGACGGCGTACGGTCCGCGGGTGGATCGCGTCGAACGTGCTGCTGAAGAACTTCACCGACGCGAACGGGCGGCGCGGGTCGTCCGCCAGCTCCTCCCAGGCCAGGAAGGAGTTGGGCAGCGCCTCGATCAGCCAGGGGCGGCGCTCGGCGAAGAATCCCGCGACGGCGTCGGGAGCGCCCTCGTTGACCAGCAGCGCGGGCATCCCCTGGAGCAGGCAGAGCGACATCGCCGCGAAGGTCCGGGAGTGGCCGAAGGGGATATGGATCGCGACGGTTCCCCGCGTTCTCATCAGCCCCAGCAGAAACAGCTGCGGGCGCAGCCGGGAACGCATCGTCCGGGGTGTGTGCACGACCAGCTTGGGCAGTCCCGTGGTGCCGGACGTGTGCGTGATCATGGCCGGATCGTCCAGCCCGCGCAGCACCGGCCGTACCGGCGCGGCGCCCTCGAAGTCGGCCAGCGCCACCGCGCCCGGCCCCGCGTCGCCCACGCCGATCACGCCCCGGGTCAGTCCCGCCAGGTCCACGCCGTCCGCCGTCAGGGATCGGAGCTTGGGCCCGTCGGTGACCAGGTGCGGCCGGTCCAGCCGGTCCAGCAGTGCGCCGAGGGCCTCGGAGTCCAGGTGCTGCGAGAGCATGACCGGAACCGCGCCGATGCGCTCCAGGGCCGTCGCCAGCAGCCAGAGGTCGAAGTTGGGGGCCTTGCAGACCACCGCGTGGCCGCCGGGGCGCACCCCGGCCGCGGCGAACCGGTTGGCGATGTCCTCCACGTACGAGGCGAGTCGGCGCACCGTCAGCCTGCGTCCGGCTTCCGGCAGGACGTCGAGGTCGTGGTCCAGGACGAGCGGCAAGACCCCGTGGACGCGTGCGGCTCTCGCCGGTACGAGTCCGAGGTAGAGGCCCCGCTTGTGGTCCGGTGTGCGCACCGGCGTGTGCTTCGGCCGGTGGCTCAGCTTGTCCAGCAACGTGCTTCCCATGAGTTCTCCCTGAGCGTCCGAGGGGACGGTGGTACGGGGCGGTGGTACGGGGTGCGGATGCGGTGTCAGCGGTCGCGGTAGGCGACCATGTCGGCCAGTTCTCCGAAGCGCAGGCGCCAGTGGTCCGGCAGGCCCGCGTCCGCCACGGCCGTGCGGGCGTCGGCGACCAGGGCGTCGATCCGCTCCTCGACCTCCGCCCGCACCCCGGAGGCCAGCAGGGCGGCACGGAGTCCGGCCGGGTCCCAGTCGGCCCGGCGGCTGCCCTCGACCAGCTCGGCGACGCGCGGGTCCTTGGCGGCGCCCAGCGCGAGCAGCAGGGTCATCTTGTGCTCGTCGAGGTCCAGGCCGGTCGGCTTGCCGGTGACCGCCGCGTCCCCGAACGCGTCGAGCAGGTCGTCCCGCAGCTGGAACGCCTCGCCCGCCGCGACCCCGTACGCCTCGAAGACCCCGTTCAGCCCGGGGCGTCCGGCGATGGCCGCGCCGAGGGCGAGCGGGCGGTGGATGGTGTAGCGGCCTGACTTGCAGACGGCGACCCAGCGGGCCAGGTCAGGGTCCGCCTTGACCTCGGCGGCCAGGGCGATGTCCAGCTGCTGGCCGATGATCATCTCCGCGGCCAGCTCGTGCCAGACCTCCGCCGCCGGGCCGGTCAGCCGGCCCGCGAGGCGGTTGGCGTAGCTGAGCGCGAGGTCCCCGGCGAGGATGGCGACGCCCTCCCCGTACCGCCGGGACTCCCCCGCCCAGGCGCGTCGCGCGTGGAGGTCCGTGTAGGCGGCGTGGACGGTCGGGACGCCGCGCCGGGTGGGTGAGTTGTCCATGATGTCGTCGTGGATGAGCGCGAACGCGTGCAGCAGTTCCAGCGCCGCCGCCGCGTCGACGACCGTGTCCTCGTCCGTCGCGCCCCCGGCGGCCAGATAGCCGGTGAGGCAGAACAGCGGGCGCAGCCGCTTGCCGCCCGCCGCGATCAGCTCCGCGATGACCGACACCGGCACCGCGACCCGGGCATCCACGGCGTTCCAGCGGGCCTCCTCGGCCCTCAGCAGCTCCTCGATCCGCCGGTCGACGCGGTCCAGGAGTTTGCCGCAGGCCTCCTCGACGACGCCGCGCTCCACGGCCGCCGGAGGACCGGCCACCGTGTCTCCCCCGTGCTTCGCCATGCTCTGCTCCTCCAGCTCCGGCGGCAGTTTGAACACCACGTTCTCGGTAGCCGTCACCTCTGTCTCCAGGTCTCCGTAGCCCAGCTCCGCCAGCAGCCTCAGGGCCCGCTCCACCTGTATCTCGGGCACGCTCGCGCCCGCCGTGAGGCCGACCGTGCGCACGCCCTCCAGCCAGGCGGGGTCGAGTAGTTCGGGGTCGGGCAGGAGCCGGGCTTCGGCGCCCGCGGCCCGGGCGACCTCCACGAGGCGCAGTGAGTTGCTGGAGTTGGCCGAGCCGACGACCAGGACGAGGTCGCTGCGGCCCGCGATCGCCTTCACCGCGTTCTGCCGGTTCTGGCTGGCGTAGCAGATGTCGGCGCTCGCCGGGCCGGTCAGCTCCGGGAACCGCTCCCGTAGGACGGCCACGATGCCCGCCGTGTCGTCCACCGACAGGGTGGTCTGGGTGAGATAGGCGGCCCGGACGTCCGGCGGGAGATCGAGCCGTCTTGCCTCCTCCACGCTGCCGACGACTACGGTGCGCTCCGGGGCCTCTCCGTAGGTGCCCTCGATCTCCTCGTGGCCGACGTGCCCGATGAGGATCAGCGTGTCCATGTCCCGGGCGAACCGGACGGCCTCCTGGTGGACCTTGGCCACCAGCGGGCAGGTCGCGTCGATGACGGTGAGCTCCCGGCGGCGGGCGTTCTCGCGGACCTGCGGGGACACCCCGTGTGCGGAGAAGACGCACACCGCTCCGGCCGGCACCTCCTCCTCCGTTTCGACGAACCGGGCGCCCCGGCCCTCCAGTTCCCGCACGACGTGCTCGTTGTGCACGATCTGCTTGCGTACGTAGACGGGCGCGCCATGTATCCGGAGCGCGCGTTCCACCGTCTCGATGGCCCGGTGCACTCCGGCACAGGCCCCGCGGGGCTCGGCGAGCAGGACTCGTTGCAGGGCGGACGGCATGGTTTCCCCCTCGGGATGGGTCGGAACGAGATTCGACGGAGTGCGGTTCGCCCGCCGGATTCTGGAATTCCGTACGGGTGCAGCCGTTCCGACCGTGATCGGCGGACCGCGAAACGCATCCTCGGCACCGCCCCTTGCCGGGGAATACGCGGCGAGTTGGTCCCGGCTTGGCGTCAAGCGGACGCCAATCGGGGCCCCAAGTGGCCGTCAAGAGACCGCTGGCAGCCTCACTTCTCGATTCCCCGTTCCGGAATTCCCCCGCCGCGCGGACTTCTCTTGCCCGCGCCCGTATTCCACCGAAGGAGCAGCACTCCATGAGCGGTCTCGTCGTCCCGCCCGGCCAGGGCAGGAAACTCGTCACCAAAGCGCAGGACGTCACGTTCAAGGTCACGGCCGCGGACGGCTCCGCGGTTTCGATCTTCGAGGTGGTCGTACCGCCGGGTTTCGACGTCGGCGCGCACACCCACAGCCATTCGCAGGAGTTCTTCTACGTCCTGGAAGGGGAGTTGGAGCTCTTCGCGTTCGAGCCCACCGAGCGGACCGAGGACACCTGGCACGGCTGGGAGTCCCCGGAAGGCGCCCGTGCCACTCGCGCGGTCGCGGGCAGTTGCATGTTCGTGCCGCCGGGCTGCCCGCACGCCTTCCGCAACCCCACGGGCAAGCCGGCCCGGATGCTCTTCCAGAGCTCCCCGTCGCCGGAGCACGAGCGCTACTTCGAGGAGATCGTCGAGATCTTCGCCGCGGGCCGGTCGGTGGACTCCGACGCCGTGGAGCGGATGCGCGAGCGCTACGACGTCCAGCAGATCACCCCGCTGCGCTTCACCCCGCCCGTGCCGCACCCACGGGTCCCCGAGCAGCCCGTCCCGACGACGGCCGGGCGGTCCGCGGCGTGACCGGCTCCGATCCGACCCGGGACCAAGAACCGAGGGGTGACCTCCGATGACCGTGACGACCACGGACAGCATCTCGCTCGTGCACGCGAGCCTGGGCGAGCAGGAACTCGCCGCCGTCGCCGAGGTGTTCGCCTCGGGCTGGCCGGCCGGCCAGGGGCCGCGGGGCAAGGCGCTCGAAGCGCGGTTGAAGCAGCTCTACGGCGTTGGTGACGCGGTCACGCTGAGCAACTGCGGCGCGGCGCTTCACCTGGCCATGCTGGCACTCGGCGTCGAACCGGGCGACGAGGTGATCGTCGCCGACTACACCTTCCCCGCCCCTGCCCACGCCGTGCGCTACGTCGGCGCGACCCCCGTCTTCGCCGACGTCCGCCCCGACACCGGAACCATCGACCCGCGGGCGGTGGCGGACCTGATCGGCCCGCGCACGGTGGGCGTGATCGCGGTGGACACCGTCGGGCTGCCCGCCGACTACACCGAGCTGATGGCCGTCGCCGACCGCCACGGCCTGTTCGTCGTCGAGGACGCCGCCTGCGCGGTCGGCGCCACCTACCAGGGCCGCCCGGCGGGCGCGCTGGCCCCGGTGGCGTGCCTCTCCTTCCACGGCCGCAAGGGAGCCAGCAGCGGAGAGGGCGGGGCGCTGCTCGCCGCCGATCCGGTGATCGGGGCGGACGCCCGCCTGCGGTCCTCGTTCGGCATCGGGAGCATCTACGACCAGGCGCAGGTGGTCGGGCTGCCGATCCCCACGTTCACCGACATCGGCTACAACTACAAGCTGTCCGACATCGCCGCCGCCATCCTCCAGGTGCAGGTGGAGCGGGTCGGTGAACTTCTGGAGCGCCGGAGCACGGTCGCGGCGGCGTACGGAGAGCTGCTCGCCGACGAGGAGCTGCTCACGGTGCCGTCCGTCCCCGGTGACCGCACCCACGCCTGGCAGTCCTACTTGGTGACCCTCGATCCGCGTGTGGACCGCTCGGGGCTCGCCGCCTCGCTGCGCGCCCAGGGCGTCGGCTGCGGGCACGGCACCTGGGCCAGCCATCTCCAGCCGGTGTACGACGCCCGGCAGAGCTGCCCGGTCTCCGCGGATCTCTTCCAGCGGAACCTGGCCATCCCCATGCACGCCGAACTCCGCCCGGGCCAGGTCGAACGCGTCGTGGACGTCCTGCGGGCCGAGTTGCGGAACAACCTGCGCCCGAGCTGACCGAGGTGCCCGGGGCGCCCCCTCCGTTTCCGTATCCCCCTTCAAGGAGAGTCCGTGCTTGTCGTCTGTCTTGTCGGAGCGGGGCCGCGCGGTCTGTCGGTCCTGGAGCGGCTGTGCGCCAACGAGCGCAAGTCCCCGGCGCACACGGCTGTGACCGTGCATGTCGTGGACCCGTACGCACCGGGCGCGGGAAAGGTGTGGCGCACCGGGCAGTCGCGGCGGCTGCTGATGAACACCGTCGCCTCGCAGGTGACCGTGTTCACCGACCACACCGTGACGATGGACGGCCCGGTGGAGGAGGGGCCGAGTCTGTACGCGTGGGCCACTGACCTCGCCCTGCGGTCGGCGGACCCTCCGGTACGCGCCCGGTTCCCACCGGAGGTGCTGGCCGAGGCGGCCCGGCTCGGCCCCGACGACTACCCCACGCGCGCCTTCTACGGCGCGTACCTGCTCGACGCCTTCCGCACCGTACGGGAGGCGGCGCCCGCGCATGTCACCGTCGTCGAGCACCGCACCAGTGCGGTGGCGCTGCACGACGGGAGCGGGCCGGGCGGATCGCAGTCGCTCCTCCTGGCGGACGGCTCCCGGCTGACCGGCCTGGACGCCGTGGTCCTGGCCCAGGGACACGTCCCGGCGGTCCCCATGTCCGGGCAGCGGACCCTGGCGGCGACCGCCGCCAGGCACGGTCTGACCTACATCGCCCCGGCGAACCCGGCCGACCTGGACCTGTCGGCCCTCGCGCCCGGCGAGACCGTCTTCGTACGGGGCCTCGGGCTCAGCTTCTTCGACGTGCTCGCCCTGCTGACCGAGGACCGGGGCGGTGTCTTCGTCCGCGACGGCGGCCTGTTGCACTACCGGCCCTCGGGGCGGGAGCCGCGGATCGTCGCCGGGTCCCGGCGCGGTGTGCCGTACCACGCGCGCGGCGAGAACCGGAAGGGTCCCTACGACCGCCACGAGCCGCGGCTGCTGACGCTCCGCACGGTGGCCCGGCTGCACCGGCGCGCCGAGGACGGCGAGCGGCTGTCCTTCGTCGCCGATCTGTGGCCGCTGATCGCCAAGGAGGTGGAGAGCGTCTACTACGGCACGTTGCTGTCCGCCCGTGGCCGGCAGCCCGAACGTGCGTCTTTCGTACGGGACTTCCTGGCCGCGGAGGACAGGGCGGCCGAGGGCCGGCTGCTGGAGGCGGCCGCGATCGCGCCGGGCGAGCGGTGGGACTGGGAGCGGCTGGCCCGTCCCTGGCAGGGCCGTGACCTGAGCGACCGGGAGGCCCACCGGGCCTGGCTCCTGCGCCATCTGGCCGACGATGTGCGCGAGGCCCGGGCGGGCAATGCGGACGGTCCGCTGAAGGCCGCGCTGGACGTCCTGCGGGATCTGCGCAACGAGATACGCGCGGCGGTGGACCACGGGCGGCTGGAGGGCGACTCGTACCGGGACGATCTCCAGGGCTGGTACACCCCGCTGAACGCGTTCCTGTCGATCGGCCCGCCCGTCTCGCGGGTGGAGGAACTGATCGCGCTCGTCGAGGCGGGCGTGGTGGAGATCATGGGGCCCCAGGTGCGGGTCCTCGCCCCCGGTGCCGCCGAACCCGGCGGGCGGCGGGCCGCGTTCCGCGTCGTCTCCGATGTCGTGCCCGGGCCGCCGGTGTCGGCGACCGCCCTGATCGAGGCGCGGCTGCCCGAGCCGGATCTCACCCGCACCGCGGACCCGCTGCTGCGGGGGCTGGTGGGGAGCGGGCAGGCCGCCCCGTTCCGGATCGGCGGCTCCTGCGGGGCCGCGTACACGACTCGGGGGCTGGCCGTCACCGAGCGCCCGTACCGGCTCGTCGACGCGGCCGGGCGGGTCCATCCGCGCCGGTTCGCCCTCGGGGTGCCGACCGAGGGCGTGCACTGGGTCACCGCCGCCGGAATCCGCCCCGGCGTCGACTCCATGACCCTCGGCGACGCGGACGCGATCGCCCGCGCGGTGCTCGCAAGCGCACGCCAAGGAGCGGGCAAGCCCGACGTACGAAATTGACACCCTGATAACCGAAGACAAGACACGAGAAATGTCTTCACTTTCTGAGAGGCAGACGCCGGACATGCCCATCCTCTGCAAGCCCGCGGTGCGCGTACCGGAATACATCATCACCATGGAGCAGACCCTGGATTTCGCCAGGAAAGCCCATGCGGGAAAGCCACAGCTTCCGCTCGCTCTCCGACTGATAGTGAACACCGGGGTGCAGAAGCGGCACCTGGTGCAGCCCATCGAAAAGACCCTGGACCACCCGGGGTTCGAAGAACGCAACCGCATCTACGAGACCGAGTCCAAGAAGCGCTGCCCCGAGGCCGTGGAAGAAGCCCTGGCGAACGCGTTGCTGCGGGCCGAGGACATCGACGCGATCATCTATGTGTCGTGCACCGGATTCATGATGCCCTCGCTCACCGCCTGGCTGATCAACACCATGGGGTTCCGCTACGACACCCGCCAGCTGCCCATCGCCCAGCTGGGCTGCGCGGGGGGCGGGGCGGCGATCAACCGCGCCCACGACTTCTGCGCGGCCCACCCCGACAGCAATGTGCTGATCGTCTCGTGCGAGCTGTGCTCGCTGTGCTACCAGCCCGACGCCGACGACATCGGCTCGCTGCTGTCCGACGGGCTGTTCGGCGACGCGGTCGCGGCGGCGGTGGTGCGCGGCCGGGGCGGCCCCGGAGTCACCGGCGTCGAACTGCGGCGCAACGCCTCCTACCTCATTCCCCACACCGAGGAGTGGATCTCGTACGCGGTGCGCGACACCGGGTTCCACTTCCAGCTCGACCGCCGGGTACCCGGCACCATGGAACCGCTCGCCCCGGTCCTGCGCGACCTCGCCGCGAGCCACGGCTGGAACGCGGCGGACCTCGACTTCTACATCGTCCACGCGGGCGGCCCCCGGATCCTGGACGACCTCGCCAAGTACCTCGGGGTCGACCGCACGGTGTTCCGGCACAGCTGGGGAACGCTGAGCGAGTACGGGAACATCGCCAGCGCGGTGGTGCTCGACGCGCTGCGCCGACGGTTCGAGGAGGGGCCGCTGCCCGCGGACGCCACCGGCGTCATCGCCGGCTTCGGCCCCGGGATCACCGCCGAGATGGCCCTCGGCACCTGGGTCGACGGCACATCACACGACCACCGGACGCGCCTGGCCGCCGAGGCCGCGCCGCGTCCGTACGCGGGGAGGATCGCATGAGCAGCACCGGCACACCGACAGGCATCTCCTCCGACCGCATCCTGCGGATGATCAACGGCTACTGGGCCACCGGGGTCCTGGGCACGGCGGCGACGTACGACCTGTTCACGCACCTGGAGGACGGCGTCACCACTCCGGCGGCACTGGCGGAGCGGGCCGGGATCGCGCCGCGCGGCGCGCAGGCGCTCCTGGACGGGCTGGTCGCGCTCGGTGTGGTCGAGGTGGAGCGGGGCGGCTACCGCAACTCCCCCGAGGCGTCCGCCTTCCTCGTGGCGGACCGGCCGAGGTCGCTGGCCGGGTTCGCCCGGCTGAAGATGGGGCACCTGGGGTCGCTGGCCGCGCTGCCCGACGTCGTACGCGCCGGGGGGCCGGTGACGGACGCGGTGGTGGAGGTCGCCGACAACCCGCACTGGGAGAACCTCGTCCAGGCCATCGCCGCCCAGGCCGTGCCCGTGGCGCACCTCGCCGCCGAGGAGCTCGGGCTGGCCGGGGCGGGGAAGGTCTCGATCCTCGACATCGGCGGTGGTTCGGGGGTCTGCTCGGCCGTCTGGCTGGGGCTCAACCCCGATGCCCGGGCCACCCAGATCGACTGGGCGCCGATCAACGCGATCGCCCGCCGACTGCTGGCCGAACAAGGGGTGGGCGACCGGGTCGACCACATCGACGGCGACTTCCACACCGTCGGCTTCGGCGAGGGCGAGCACGACGTCGTCATGTACTCCAACATCGCCCACCAGGAGGGGCCCGAGGACAACCGGGCGGTCTTCGCCCGCATCCGCAGGGCGCTGCGGCCCGGGGGGACGCTCGTCGTCTCCGACTACACGACCGACGACGACCGCAGCGGGCCGCCGTTCGCCCTGACCTTCGCCGGGGAGATGCTCCTCAAGAGCCGCCACGGCTCCACATGGCGGCGCGCCGACTACCACGCGTGGCTCACCGCCGCCGGGTTCGAGGACATCCGGTTCGTGGACACCCCCTCCCCCACCACGCTGGTGCTCGCCCGCTGACCCGGCCGAGGAAGCCTCTGGCGCGGCGGCCCCGTTCGGGGTCGCCGCGCCAGAGGCTTCCTCGGCAGTGGCCGGGCCAGGGGCTGTCCCGTCGTCCCTGGCGGGACAGCCCTCAGGAGTGTTCGAGTTCCGGCGCCTGACGCAGTATCTCCAGCTCCAGGTGTTGGAGCGCGGGGCTGGAGGAGATGCCCAGCTCCTCCACCATCCGCTTCTGGTGGGCCCGCAGAACCGACAGCGCGTCGGCCTGCCGGCCCGCCCGGTACAGCGCGAGGCTGAGCAGTTCGCAGCCGTACTCGCGCAGCGGATGGGCCTGGGTGAACGCCACCAGTTCGGGCACCGCCATCTCGTGGTTGCCCACCGCGATCAGGGTGGCGCAGCGGCCCTCGATCACCGACAGGCGCAGCTCCTCCAGGCGTACGGCCTCGGGTGCGACGAGCGGGGCCGCGGCCACCTCGGCGTAGGCCTCCCCACGCCACAGGGCCAGGCCCGCTTCGAACGCGTACAGCGCCCGCCTCGGGTCCCCCCGGTCCAGTGCCTGCCAGCCGGCGGTGGCGTTCGTCCAGAAGCGGTGGGCGTCGACCTCGACGGCCCGGCTGTTCAGCAGGTAGCCGCGGCCGCGCGTGCACAGCACCGTCGAGGGGGTGCGCGGTGCGCGGTGCGGTTCGAGGGCTCGGCGCAGATTGGCGATGTAGGCGTGCAGCGAGGTGATCGCGGACTGCGGTGGCCGCCCGTCCCACAGCGCCTCCACCAGGACGTCGACCGAGACCGGCTGGCCCACCTGGCTCACCAGCAGCACCAGCGCCGCGCGCTGCTTGGGCGCGCCCAGGTCCACCCACCGACCGCCGACGGCCGCCTCGACCGGGCCGAGCACGCGGAATTCCACCACGGCGCCCGGTCCGGTGCCGAGACCGCTGCCGAGACCGGTGCCGGTACCGAGACCGGGGCGGCGCGGCGGGTCCGTCGGCTCCGGGGCGGCTCGTGCCGTGAGACCCGGGGCGGCTCGTGCCACGCTGTCCGGGGCCCGGTCGTCCGGGCGTCGGTGGGATGCGGTGTCGAGGTCGAGCGCCCTGCTGACGTACTGCTTGAGCGTCTCGTTGGCTCGCTTCAACTCCCGTACTTCGTACTCCAGTTCGGCTATACGGCGGGAACCATCGCCGTCCGTTCTCGCTGCACTCATAGGTCTGCCCCCGCGAAAGTGTGTCCGGGCCTGCCCCGGACTGTGCATGCGATCGCCGCTGCCACCGGGCCCGCCCGGCACCGCCGCGACAGGCGGCGGTGCCGGGGGCCGGTGGCAGGGGCTGGTTCAACTCCCGCTGTACGCGGGCACCTTGCCGGACTCCTCCGTCTCGGGCTGCCCCAGGCCGTCGGAGCGCCGGAACAGCTTGCTGGGCCACCACATCCAGCGGCCCACGTCCAGGGTCAGCGCGGTGACCAGCACCGAGCGCACCACCAGGGTGTCGAGCAGCACGCCGAACGCCACCGCGAAGCCCAGCTCCACCGCGAACACCAGCGGCAGCGAGGCCATCGCCGCGAAGGTGCCCGCCAGCACCACGCCCGCCGAGGTGATCACACCGCCGGTGGACGACAGTCCGGTCAGCGCGGCGCGCCGGGTGCCGAGCCGCAGCGCGTCCTCGCGGACCCGGGTGACCAGGAAGATGTTGTAGTCGATGCCGAGGGCGACCAGGAACACGAACGCCAGCAGCGGGAACGAGGACTCGGCCCCGGCCAGGCCGAAGATGTGCTCGAACACCAGGCTGCTCACGCCGAGGGCCGCGCCGAACGACAGCAGCACCGTCCCCATCAGCAGCAGCGGCGCGACCACCGCGCGCAGCAGTACACCCAGGATCAGGAGCACCGCGAGCAGCACGATCGGGATGATCACCTTGGAGTCCCGGGCGGCCGCGTTCTGCGTGTCGACCATGATCGCGGTGCTGCCGCCGACCTGGGCGTTCGCGCCATCGACGCCGTGGACCGCGTCCCGGGCCCGCTCGACGGTGCGCATCGCCCCCTCGCTGCTGGGCTCGTCCGCGAGCTGGGCGAGCAGCACCGCTTCGCCGCCCTTGACCACCGGGTCCGCGACGCTGCTGACCCCGGCCACCCCGGCCAGTGCCGTCCGGACCTCGTCGGCCGCCTCGGCCTTGGCCACGACGTAGACGGGGTCGCCGGATCCGGCCGGGAAGTGCTCGGTGCGGATCTCCTCGCCGACCGCCATCTGCGGCTTGTTGGTGAACTGGTCCTTGTTGGAAAGGCCGTTGGCGTCGAGCCCGAGCGCGCCGAGCGACATCAGGCCGAGCACCGCCACGGTTCCCACCCACACCAGCCGGGGACGGCCGGAGATCGCGTTGCCGATCCGGGTCCAGATCGTCTCCTTCTCCTCCGCGACCGCGCCGTGCACCGGCTTGGACGGCCAGAAGATCCACCGGCCGCAGGCGACCAGCAGCGCGGGCATCAGCGTCACCATGGCGAGCAGGCCGACCAGGACTCCGATGGCGCAGGCCGGGCCCATCCCCTTGGTGGAGTTGAGCACGGCGAGCATCAGCAGCATCAGGCTGATCGCGACGGTCGCCGCGCTGGCCACGATCGCCGGGCCCGCCCGGTACAGGGCCTCCGCCATCGCCTCGTGCCGGTCCTCGTGGCGGGCCAGTTCCTCCCGGTAGCGGGAGATCAGCAGGAGTGCGTAGTCGGTGGCGGCACCGAAGATCAGGACGACCAGGATGAAGCTGGTCTGCTTGTTGACGACCAGGCCGGCGTCCTTGGCCAGCAGGTAGATCAGCGCCTGCGCCACCGTCAGGGCGACGCCGACGGTGATCAGCGGCAGCAGGGGCAGTACCGGACTGCGGTAGGTGAGCAGCAGGATCGCGACCACGACCAGCGCGGTGATGGTCGTGAGCGCGCTGTCGCCGCCGCCGAACGCCTTGATCGAGTCGGCTCCGTAGCCCGCCGGTCCCGTGACGTAGAAGTTGAGTCCGTCGGCGTCCTTCTCGCCGACCTCGGCCATCGCGTCGACGACCTTGCCGAGCCCTTCCCAGCCGGTCTTGTCCTTGTGGACCTGGATGACGGTCTGGATGGCCTTGCCGTCCTGGGACCTGACCGGGCCCTGGGCCGGGCCCACGACGTTGTCGATGTCCTGGAAGGCCTGGACGTCAGCCCCCGCCTTGGCCAGGTCCGCGTCGGTGACGCCGCCGGACCGTTCGTAGATCACGATCGCGGGCACGGAGTCGGTGGGCATCAGCTTCTGGGCGCGCTCGACGACGGCGGTGGCCTCCGCGTTGGCGGGCAGCCAGGCCGAGTTGTCGTTCTCCTCCGCCTCGCCGAGCTTCCCGGCGAGCATCAGCGCCGGGACCAGTACGACGGCCCAGAGCGCGATGACGACCCACTTGCCCACCCTTCCGCTGGGCAAGGCGGCCAGTTTTCGCAGCATGTCTGTCTCTCCGTGGTTGGTGTGGGGGTGATCCGTGGTCGGTGTGGGGGTGAATGGTGCGTTCAGAGGTGCAGGACCCGGGCACGGACGTGCCCGAGGGCGAGCAGCACCGGTATGTCGGTGAGGAGCGGGAAGTGGTAGGCGAAGGGGCGCGGGCCGACCATGTCGGGTGGGCCGCCGTAACTGCCGTCGGCCTTCTGCCGGTCGAGCAGCCAGGTCAGGGCGGTGCCGACGGGCCGCGGGTCCTCCGCGTGGCACAGCGTGATGAGTCCGTAGGCGGTGCTGATGTCGTCGCTGGGGTCGCCGGGTTGCATGCCCCAGCCGCCGTCGGCGTTCTGCGTCTCGCGCACCGTCCGGTCGATCCGCGCGGCCATCGCGGCGGTGCGCGGGTCGTTCGGGCCCGCCGTGCAGGCGGCGAGCCGCACCCGGAACAGGCTGTGCAGCCGACTGCGGCTCCAGCCCGGCTCGAAGCCGCCGTCGGCGAGCTGGTGGTCGGCGAGGAAGCCGAGCGCCTTGGCCCGCTGCGGTGCGGTGGCCGGGTGCGGGCCGAGCGCGCAGACCGCGGCGGCCGTCATGCACGGCTCGGACGAAGCGTCCCGGACATAGGTGGGGAAGCCGCCGTCGGCGCCCTGCACGGCCAGCAGTGCGGCCACCCCGTCCCGTACCGTCGCGGCATGCGCGACCGGGTCGACCACCTGGAGGAACTCCAGGGCGCAGGAGGTGTCGTCGACATCGTTCTGCGCGACGATCGGCGACATCGACCAGCCGCCGGTCAGCGCCGCGCCACGGGAGAGCGAGCGCAGCTCGGCCCCGCCCCGCTGCGCGGCGAGCGTCGCAGCCATCCGGCGCAGCAGTGCGGGGTCCGCGCCTGCCGCGTGCAGGGCGAGGCCTCCGGTGGACGTGCACCAGTTGTGCATCTCCAGGACGAACGGGAAGCCGCCGTCGGTACGTTGGTGGCGCAGCAGCGTCGCCAGGCCCCGGCGCACGGTCTCCTCGTGACCGGGCGTACCGGCGAGCGCGTGCAGCACCAGCAGGTGCATCAGCGCGTAGCCCTCCCATACCGTGGCGGCCGGGTCGGTGGCGACCAGGGTGTCCAGGGCGGCGTCGGTGGCCCGGTTCCGTACGCCGAGGGCGGCGGCCAGGATCAGGGTGATGGACGCCTGCTGGACGGCTGCCCAGGAGTGCAGCGGGTCGGTGGGCACCTCGCCGCCGCCCGGCAGTTCGGCGTCGGCGGGCAGGGGGCAGCCGAGCACCGCGAGCACCGCGTAGACCATGAGGCGGCGGCGGGTGGAGATGAAGCCCGGGGCGGCACCGAGTACGCCTGCCGCCAGGGTGGCGACCAGGGCGCTGTCGCCGCCGGGAGCCCGGCCCGCGGCACCGCCGACGGCGAGTGAGGCGAGGACCCGGTCGAGCTCGTCGGGGGACTCCTGGTGGCCGCGCAGATAGGCCAGGAGGCGGTCCCGGGCCGGGGAGACGTCCCCGGCCCGGGTCATCAGCGCGAGGGCGAGCGCGGATTCCAGCACTCTGCTCTCGCACTGTTCCCGTATCGCGCCGTCGTCGTCGGTTCTGCCGCTGACGTACGCCACCAGCCGGTTCGTGGCCCGGGTCACCTCGTTTGGGCGAATCCCGTCGGGCAGCGTCGGCGGGGCCGGACGCGCGCGGTCCGCGATCTTCATGGAGTGCTCCTGTCTCGGCCGGTCCGAACCGGCGGGAATGGCCAGGGATTACGGGAGGGACCCGCTCCGCCGGGAGGAACCCCGTGCGGAGCCGGGTGGCGGATCAGCGGATGCTCTGCGCGAACCGGAAGAATCCGTACCGGTCGTACTTCCGCTTGACCCGGGCCAGCCGCGCGTAGTTCTCGGCGTAGTAGGAGCGCTGCCAGTTCGGCAGGCGCGGGTCGATGAAGTTCTGGTACGTCTCACCGTTGGAGTACGGGTCGATCGTCGCGAAGCCGTCGTCCACGTACTCCCACGCGGCGCTCTTGGCCTCGTCGGAGACCGGCCCGGAGGCGTTCGAGGTGAGGTAGCTGACCGAGAAGAGGCTGTCGCGGTGGACATAGGCGGTGGCGTCGCGGGCCACGGTGTTGGCCCGGCCGCCCAGTGCCGAGATCTGCAACTGGCGCATCTGCCCGGAGAACCGCTTCGAGTCGAACGTCTCCAGGGCCCTGGCCCAGCCCTCACGCGGCATCGTCCGCTCGAACAGACGGCTGCGCCAGGCGCCGAACGCCGGGCGCTGGAGTTTCCCGTCGGGGGAGGTGTCGGCGCGGTGGCACTGCTGGACCGTCAGCTCGGAGCACTGGTACAGCGACATCAGTACCGACTTGTACGGGGCGTTGAACTTCTGCTGGTACACCGGGGGGCGGCCGACCAGCGAGATCAGCCGGGCGATCTCCTCCTGGAACCCCGGGCCGGTGTCCACCGAGCCGAGGAACACCGAGGCGGTCGGCACTCCGCCGGGAGCGGCGTCGGCGAGCGTGACGTTGACACCGCTGCCGACCGTCCACGGGGCGTCGGGCAGCCACCGGGTCCAGCCGTCCAGCATGTCCAGGGCCTGGTCGAAGGTCCACACGAGGTTGATGGCGGCCACATCGGTCAGCGGCGAGGGCGTGACGTCGTAGGACGTGACGATCCCGAAGTTGCCGCCGCCGCCTCCGCGCAACGCCCAGAACAGGTCGCTGTGACGGTTCGCCGAGGCGGTGACGGTGCACCCGTCGGCGAGGACCACCTGCGCCGAGGTCACCTTGTCGGAGGCGATGCCGATGCTGCGGGTGAACAGGCCCATCCCCCCGCCCTGGAAGAACCCGCCCGCCGCGACCGTGGGGCAGTAGCCGCCGGAGATGCCGAGCCCGGCCGGTGCGAGCGTGTCCGTGATGTCGACGAGCTGGGCGCCGGGGCCCATCCGCACGGAACCGTTGCCGAGCTCCACGGAGTTGAGCCCGGAGACGTCGATGACCAGGCCCGGGGTGGTGGAGTAGCCGCCCGCGCTGTGCCCACCGCTGCGCGCGGCGACGGGTATGCCGTAGGCCTCGGCGAAGCGGATGCAGTTGGCCACGTCGGAGGTGGAGACGCAGTAGGCGACCGCCCGCGGGCTGGTGGCGTCGAACTGGACCTGGTAGAGCTGCTTGGCCCGCTGGTAGTCGGCGTCCGACGGGAGCACGAGACGCCCCCGGAGCCGGTCGGCCAGTCGGCTCCACTGGGTGCCGAAGCCGGCCGGCTTCGCCTGCGCGGCACCGGACAGCGCCGTCGCGGCGAGCGCGACACCGCCGGCGCCGGTGAGGAAGGACCTTCTGTTGATCATGCTGCTTCTTCCGTGTTCGTGAGGGAGTCCGGGCAGGTGGAGCAGACGTCGTGGGCGGTCACGGGGCCCCGTGGCCCAGGACGAGGGAGAGCACCTCGGTCAGGGCCTGGGCCGGATCGGTCGCGGTGCCCGTGACGCGCCAGGCCACGTGCTGGTCGGGCCGGACGAGGACCGCGCCCGCCCCGTCCGTACCGCGCAGCCGCTGCCAGACGCCGTCGGCGTCGGTGCACTCCGTGCCTTCGCCGCCCGCGCCGATCCGGACCACGGTCACGGGGACGGACAGCTTCTCGGCAGCCACGGCGGCGGCGTCGGCCCAGGCCGCCCCGTCCGCCCCGGTGATCAGCGTGAAGCCGGTGGCGGAGCCGACGAGGTCGTGGGTGGAGACCCGGCGGCCGTCCCGCTCGACCCAGGCGTGCGGCAGCAGATGTCCCGGCCGGGTCGTCGGCCGGTACACATCGCCCAGCGGCGAGCGGGCCGGCGGGTGACTGCCGTCCGGAACTACCGCGCCCTGCTCGTAGGCGAAGCCGGTCTCCACGTCGAGTGCCTGGCACTCGCCGCGGTGGGTGGCGAAGATCTCCGCGGCCCGGGCGCGCTGGGCGGCCCCGACCGGGGTCGGCGAGAAGTACGAGAAGAACACCGGGGTGCGGCGCTCCGGCGGCACGTGCGGGCCGAGGCCGACGGCGGCGTCGATGACGACCTGGTGGTGCGCGGCGGCGGACATGGCCCAGCCCAGGTTGTACTGCCCGACGGGCCGGCGCTCGGCCTCGTAGGTGTCGAGCAGGCCCTCGCCCGCCCGGCCCGAGAGCACGGCGGCGAGCTTCCAGGCGAGGTTGTGCGCGTCCTGGATGCCGCTGTTGAGGCCGAGTCCGACGGCAGGCGGCTGGCGGTGGGCGGCGTCGCCGACGAGGAACGCCCGGCCGTGGCGGTAGCGCTCGGCGAGCACGGCCTCCACGGTCCAGCTGGTCACCTCGTGCAGGGTCAGCTCCAGTTCGGGCAGGCCCAGCACCTCGCGGATGCGGCCGGTCACCGCTTCGTCGTCGTCGCGGTCGATCCCGGCGAGCGGCAGGTGCAGGCCCCACTCCTCGCAGTGCTTGCCCCAGGTCGGGCCCATCTCGATGAGGGCGCTGGACAGGTCGGCGCGGTAGGGGTTGAGGAACCAGGTGATGACCGAGCCCTCGGTCCACCACGGCGACAGATCGGCGGAGAAGTAGGCGGTGGTGGCGTCGAACAGGGCGGGCAGCCCCTCCATACGGATGCCGAGGGCGGGGCCCACCGTGCGGCCGGCGTCCGCCGCGATCACGTACTGCGCGTGGACCGTGGTGGTCTCGCCGTTCTCGGTGGAGCGGATCTCGGCGGTGACGCTCCCGCCGTCCTCGTCCTCGGTGAGCGAGATCAGCTCGTGGCCGAACCGGACGCGCCCGGGGTTGCGCTCCTCCGCATGGCGGCGCAGCACCGGTTCCAGGCGCAGCTGCGGCAGCTTGGCGGGCAGCACGGGTCCCGCCGCTTCGTACGCCTCGCGCAGTCCGCCGCCGCCGAAGCCGTCCATCTCGTGGATGACCCGCCCGTCCAGCGGGCCGTCGCCGGTGAGAGTGGTCTGCCAGCGGACCTTGCCGAACTGCTCGGGGGACGCCGCCGGTTCGGTGACGTCGTCCGCCAGGCCGTACTGGCGGAAGATCTCCATGGTCCGCTGGTTGAGGTAGTGCGCCTTCGGCAGGCGCGAGGTGTCGTCGCGGCGCTCGACCAGCAGGTGGTCGACGCCGTGGCCGGACAGGAAGACGGAGGCGGCCAGGCCGGATCCGCCACCGCCGACGATCAGTACCGGGACTTCTACGGTGCTCAAGGTGCGTCCTTCCAGAGGAAGTCGAGGAGGAAGAGGGAGAGATAGGGAGAGGGAAGAGGGGGCAGTGGAGGGAGGCGGGCTCACACCGGGTCCGCGAGGGACCCTTCGGGGAGCTGCATGATCTCCGGCACGCCGGCGCCCCACCGGTAGTAGGACTGGAGCTTGTAGTACTCGCCGTCCGGCTGGGAGGCGACCGCGTAGACGAACCGCGTGTGCGGATCGGCCCGTTGCACGTGCTGTACGAACAGCCGGATGCGCTCGTCGAGTTCGACGGGCAGGGAGGCCGGGTCGGTCGTCGCCACGGCGAAGCAGATCCGTGTGATGGCCGGCGAGTCCCAGTCGAGGGTCACGTAGACGCCGAAGGCCTCGCGGCCGAGCCGGAGCATCTGCTCGCTGGGTTCGGCCTGGTCGACCTCGCGGAGCATGGCCCGCACGGACTCGGGGGCGATGCCCCCGGCTGGCGGCTCGCCGAAGTAGATGTTGACGGTGCGGTTGCGGTAGTCGATGCCGAGCAGGCCCACGGTGTCGCCCAGGCCGTGCCGGTCGAAGAAGTCGAGGCTCCGGCCGAGGGCGGGCGGCATCGACGGGAGCTCGGCGAGCTTCGCGACGTCCTGGAGAGCGGTGCGGGGCAGCACCACCCAGATCTTCTTGAACCCGCCCACAACGCCGAAGTCGATGCCGTATCCGTCGACGGGGCAGGTGTCGTGCACCTCCGAGAGCAGCCTGGACACCGGGTGGTCCGTCGTCTCCAGCAGACCGTTCTCCAGGGCGAGCCGGTACGGGTCGCTGTCCTGTGGCACGGTGAACCGGCAGTCCAGCTCACCCGCGCGGCTTGCGCCGGTGGATACCCGGAACGCGATCAGGGCCTCGGGAAGATCTCCTCCGTACAGGTCCAGGATGCGCAGTACGTCCTCGCGTTCGTACCGCACCTCCAGCAGTCCGGCCGCCTCCTCGATGGCCGAGGAGAGGGCCTGTGCCGCGTACTGGCGAGTGATCGGGGCCGCCTCACTCATGGCAGTCACCATCCTTGGGCTTCATCGCGGCCACCCTCGGCCGCGTCTTGAACAGGGCTGTCGCCGGACTTGCCGTCGGCCTGACGCGGGCTCACCGGGGCAGCTCGCGCCGGGGCGTGGTGTCCGCGTACAGCAGGACCAGCGAGTGGAAGCGGTAGCGGCCCTCGCCGAGGTGGCCGTCGGGCTCGGCGAGGAGCAGGCTGCCGTCGACCAGTTCTTCCAGGGCGTGTTCCGCCTGGGCCTCGGTCAGGCCGGTCAGCTCGCCCGCGAGCCGGGCGGTGAAGGGGCCCGGCCCCACCGCGGCGAGCCAGGGCACCAGGGCGGCGGTGGCCGGGCTCAGCCGGGTGAGGGCCCGGCCGAGCGTGCGGGCCAGGTCGAGCCTTCCGTAGCTCAGGGCGGCAAGCCGGGTGCGGGGGTCGGCCAGCCGGTCCGCGAACCGGGCGATGGTCCGGTGCGGGCGGGCGGCGAGCCGGGCGGCCGCGATCCGCAGCGCGAGTGGCAGTCCGGCGCAGTGGCGGACCAGGTCCCGGACGGCCCCGGGCTCGGCGCCGGTCCGCTCGGCCCCGACGGTTTCGGCGAGCAGCGCGGCGGCGTCAACGTCGCCCAGGGGTCCGAGTCCGACGGTATGGGCGGCGGGCACGCACGCGGGCCGCCCCCGGCTGGTGACGAGCAGCGCGCTGTCCGGTCCGGCGGGCAGCAGCCCGGTCAGCTGTACGTCGCTGGACGCGTCGTCCAGGACCACGAGCAGCCGGGCGTCGGCGGTCCGGGCCCGGTAGCGGACGACCAGTTCGTTCAGGCCGTGGCGGGTCGTCAGTCCGTTGCGGTCCGTGGTCCGTTCGGCGCTTCCGGCCTCGCCGAGCGCGGCGAGGATGTCGCCGAGGACGGCGCCGGGCGGCCGGGCGGCCCCGTCGGCGTCGTGGAGTTCGGCGTGCACCACACCGTCCGGGAACGCCTCGGCGCAGCCGTGGGCCACTTCGGCGGCCAGGGCCGTCTTTCCGCTGCCCGGCATCCCGGTGACCAGCGCCGCCCTGAGCCGGGCGGCGGGGTCCGAGGGTCGGCTCAGCAGCAGGGATCTGAGCCGGGCCGCCTCGGCGGTGCGCCCGGTGAACGCGGCGGCCCGGGCGGGCAGCAGCACGGGCGGCCGCCGCGGCGGAACGCCGGGGCCCTCGCCCCGCAGCATCCGCAGATAGGCCGTGCTGAGCCGTCGCCCGGGCACGACACCCAGCTGTTCGTCGAGGATGCGCCGCCCCTCGCCGTAGACCTGGACGGCCTCGGCCTGCCGGTCGGAGCGGTGCAGGGCGGTGATCAGGTGGGCGCGGAGGTTCTCGTCCATGGGGAAGCGGGCCACCAGGGAGAGGAGTTCGGGCACCAGTGAGCGGTGGCGGCCGAGCGACAGGTCCGCCTCGATCCGGCGCTCCAGCGCCTGCGCCCGCAGGAATTCCAGCCGCGGCCGCTCGAACTGGAGAAGATGCTCGGTCACGTTTTCCAGGGCGTGGCCGCTCCAGCAGTCGAGCGCACCGCCGAGCAGTCTGCCCGCTTCTTCGTGGCGGCCCTCTTCCAGGGCCTGACGGCCGAGCCGGTCGAGCCGTTCGAAGGAGAAGAGATCGACTTCGGCCGCACGAACGTCGAGAACGTAGCCCGGCCCTTTCCGGAATATCTCCACCCGGTTTCCGAGTGTCTTTCTGAGCCGGGAAACGTAGGTGTAGATCTGCGCGTTCGAGGTGGGCGGCGGCGCGTCGCCCCACAGGGCGGCGCTCAGCCGGCTGTCGGCCACCAGAGCACCGCGGGCGAGCAGCAGCACCGCGAGCACGGTGTGGATCTTCGTGCCGGAGAGCGGGACCGGAGCGCCCTCCCGGGTCGCGGAGACCGGGCCCAGCAGCCGGAAGGCCAACGCCCCCGGGGCATCGGTTTCGACGGCTCCCGCATCGACTCCCTCGGCGGCTCCCTCGGCGGGCAGGAAAGCCACACCAGCAGACTTCACCACAGCGCATCTCCGTCCCGCGGACCCTCGGCGAATCCATCGCCGGAAATCTATGCGCGGGCACTTTCAGCGCGTTATCGGCACGATTTCGAGTGCGCGAAATGGCCGGGACATCGAATCAAAAGCATATGCCTCCTATGATGCTTACAGAAACCTCGTCAGGGAGTTTCTTCCAGCATTACCGGCCACCATGAGGAGAATCGTTCATGCGTAAGCCCCGTACCTCGGTCGCACGTGCGCTCGCCGGCACCGCGCTCCTCCTGCTTCTTCCCCTGCTGGCCGCCATGGGCGCCGAGCAGAACACGGGCGACCTGCCGTGGACCGAGGTCAGGGCCCACGTCACCACCGCGGACGACGACCTGCCCTGGACGTGACCCGCAGGCGGGTCAGCCGTCGGCGAGCAGGCAGACCAGGACCGAGCCCTCGATGGGGCGGACGGTGTCGTGGGACTCCAGAACCTCGCGCAGCCGCCCCGCCCGCCGTGCCCACATCGTCGCGTTGAAGGTGCGGAACTCCTCCTGGGCCCAGTCCAGCGGCTCACCCGCCCCGGCGGTCCCGCGGATCGCCTCGGCGCAGGCGAGATGGATGACGATCCGTGCCTGGAGGAACCGGTCGCCCACCTCCTCGGCGAGCCGCAGCGCCCGCAGCAGGCTGGCGCGGGCGCGGTGCGGCTCGTTCTGCCGCCACTGCGCCTCACCGAGGGCGCACAAACCGTGGGCCTCGCCGAGCCGGTCGCCCTGGCCGCGGGCGAGACCCACCACGTCGTGGCAGATCCGCTCCGCCTGTGCCGACCGGCCCGTACCGAGCAGGGCCTCGGCCAGCCGGTAGAGGTTCTGGGTACGGCTGCGCAGCGACCCGGCCTCGTAACTGACCTCGATGGCCTGGTTGCTCAGCTCGACGCCGCGCTCGGGGTTGCCCTGCTCGATCTCCATCTGGGCGAGCAGCCCCAGCGCGTGGGAGAGGCCCGAGTAGTCCCCGGCCCTTCGGAACAGCACCAGGGATTCCTCGCAGTAGCGGGCCGCCTCGGCGATGTCCCCGAAGAAGCGGGCGCACACCGCGAGGTTGCGCCGCGCGATCGCCCGGCCCTGGGTGTCGTCCGTCCGCTCCAGGTGGACCAGGGCGGTGAGCAGCCGCTCCCGCGCCTCCTCGTAGCGGCGCTGGTAGATGGCGAGCGTCCCCAGGGAGCGGAGCATCGTGCCCGCGCCTCGCGTGTGGCCCGCGCGCCGGGCGCCTTCGAGGGCACATTCGGCGGTGCGCCGCCAGTCCTCCAGGTAGTTGCGGGTCTCGTAGAACGGAACGGTCCCGACAACCAGGAGCCAGGCGCGGCCCGCCTGCCCGTCGCGGACCGCCTGCGCCACCAGGGCGCCCAGCGTCTCCCGCTCACCCTCGAACCACTCGATGGGGTCGGCGACGAGTTCACTGACCGTCTCCCCCGGTACGGGCTCGATGTACGCCGGGCTCTCCTGCGGGGCCTCGCCCCTGCCGTACAGCTGTTCCTGGGCGGCGTACACCAGCGTCAGCACGGCGGCCATGACCCGCTCCAGAACCTGATCGCGCTCCTGCGGGCTGTCCTCGGCCAGGCAGCGTTCCCGGGCGAACAGCCGCAGCGGGTCCTGGAAGCGGAAGCGGGTCCCGCCGCCGTGTGCGGGGCGGGCCTCCAGGAGCTGGGCCTTGACGAGCTGGTGCAGCAGCTCCTCGGAGGCGGCCGGGGTGACGCCGAGGACGGGGGCGCCGATCCAGGCGGGGACGTCGGGCACCTCCAGCATGCTCAGCTGCCGGTAGAAGCGTGCGGCCTGCACCGACAGGGCACGGTAGCCGAGCCAGACGCCCGAACGCAGCCCGCTCTCACCCGGGTTGAGCACACCGATGCGCTCACGGCGGTCCTCCATCCGCGCCGCCATCTGGCCCAGCGACCACCGATGGTCGGAGAGCAGGCGGGTGGCGACGACCCGCAGCGCCAGCGGAAGCCGGTCGCACAGGTCCACCAGGCGCTCGGCCGCGACCGGTTCGGCCGTCACCCGGTGCTCGCCGATCGTGGCGGCGAGCAGGTCCAGGCTCTCGGCCGCGCTCATGGCGCCCAGCTCGACCCGGGCCACGGCGAGCGTCCCGGCGAGCCCGTGCAGCGGGTCACGGCTGGTGACCACGGCCCGGACGGAGCCGCGGCCGGGCAGCAGCGGACGGATCTGTTCAACGGAGCGGGCGTTGTCGAGGACGACGAGCAGCCGTCTGCCGTCCAGGATTCCGCGGTAGAGCGCGGCCCGGTCCTCCAGGCTCTCGGGGATCGAGGTGCCGGGCACACCGAGCGCGCGCAGCGCCCGGTCGAGGGCCGCCTGCGGTGTTCCGGGGCAGCCGTGGCCGTGCGCCTGGAGGTCCAGGTAGAGCTGGCCGTCGGGGAAACGTCCGGCGACCCGGTCGGCCCAGTGCAGGGCGAGCGCGCTCTTGCCGACCCCGGCGGGACCGCAGATGGCGGCGACGCCGGCCGTCGGGCCGCCGGAGTAGCCGGGCCCCGGCGGCACGATCCGCCGCAGCAGCTCCAGTTCGCCCTCCCGTCCGACGAACGGCTCGGGAGGTAAGGGCAGTTGACGGGGAACGAGGTCGAGTACGGCACTGGGAGCGGCGTCGGGAGCCACGGCGTCCGGCACGACGGCGGTCCGCATCAGGGCCCGCCCGTCGCCCGCCAGCACCGTACGGTGCAGTTCCCGCAGTTCGGCGCCCGGTTCGACGCCCAGCTCCTCGACGAGGACGCGGCGCCCTTCGCGATAGCAGTCCAGCGCTTCGGAGCGGCGGCCCGAGAGGTGGTAGGCCTGCATCAGGACGGCCCGGGCGTGCTCGCGCAGCGGGTGTTCGGCGACGACCGGGCCCAGGCTCTCCACCACCGACCGATAGCGGCCCTGCTGGAGCTGGACGGCGGCGTACTCCTCGGCCAGGTCGATGCGCAGCTCGGAGATCCGGCCCACGGTGCCGCTCAGCGCGCTGCCGTCGAGGCCGTCGAGGACCGGGCCCGACCACAGGGCGAGGGCGTCCTCGAAGCGGGCCGCCGCCTCGCTCGCGTCTCCCGCCTCGACGGCGGAGCGGGCAGCGGCGGCCGACTCGTACAGGTCGGCCACATCGACGTAATGACCCTCCCGGTGCAGCACATAGCCGGGCAGCAGCGTCTCGATGAGGCCGCTGACGCCCGCTTCGTCGCGGAACGTCTTGCGCAGCGCGGAGACGCAGATGGCGATCTGGTTGCGGGCGGTGGCGGGCGGGTCGCTGTGCCAGACGGCGTCCGCGAGCGCGTCCACGGAGACGGCGCGGCCCGGGGTGAGCAGCAGCACGGCGAGCACCGTACGCTGCCGGGCGCTGCGCAGCAGCAGCGGACGACCGTCAACGCTCACCTTGAGCGGGCCCAGCACCTGGAATGACAACCGGGGCGTCACACCGCCTCCTTCCAGGACCGCACGCCCCGCCCCCCGCGAAGACACTGCGAAGACATTGTGTGAAGCAGGCCTGGCCCTGACAACACAATTCTCTACCAACTCACGCTACGTGCCTGCCCCTTCTCCGCTCCCCCCAGGAGCGAGCCCCCTCCTGTCACGTTCCGTCACCGCCTGTCCAGGGGGTTCTCCGTCATCTGGCGTATGCCCCTCAGCCGGGCCTCGACCGCCTCGCTCAGCCGGTCACCGGACCGGCTGTTGGCCAGCACGACCAGGCCGGGGCCCGTGCGCGGGCGGAGCACCGACCTGGCGTAGTGACCGGCCAGGGCCGCCGTCTGCCCGAACTCAACGCCGGAGCGGTGGGCGTCGAGCATCGCGGCGAGGCCGTGGAGCGGGCGAGGACCCGGGGCCCGCAGGCGGGCCGCGGTGTCACGGCCGACCAGCGCGAGCGGAGCGCCCAGCGCGCAGCGCCCGATCTCGATCGCCACGGCGGCCAGGTCGGCCGCCGTGGTCCACAGCTCGACCGGGTCCGCGGCCCGGTGCCCGCCGTCGAGCGCCCGCCCGGCGGCGTCGTGGCCCGCGCGCGCCGCCCGGGC
>NZ_NWVL01000189.1 GCF_002382885.1 Streptomyces sp. WZ.A104 | reverse complement strand
CGGTGGCCCAACCCCTTGTGGGAGGGAGCTGTCGAAGGTGGGACTGGCGATTGGGACGAAGTCGTAACAAGGTAGCCGTACCGGAAGGTGCGGCTGGATCACCTCCTTTCTAAGGAGCATCTAGATTCCGCAAGGGATCCAGAGCCACTACGTCGGCAAATGTTCGACGGTGGTCAGCTCATGGGTGGAACGTTGACTATTCAGTACCTGGTGGTTCAGCCGGGTCGTGAGTACTGCCCCTTCGGGGCGTGGAAAGCGAACCGTATGAGTTCCGGGTACTGGGCGCGCTGTTGGGTGTCTGAAGGTACGGCCGATAAGGCTGCCTTCGACGCCGGCCCCAGTGAACTCGTCCTTAGGGACGGGGTGATGGGTGGCTGGTCGTTGCTTGAGAACTGCACAGTGGACGCGAGCATCTGTGGCCAA
This sequence comes from Streptomyces sp. WZ.A104, assembly GCF_002382885.1. Classification (GTDB taxonomy): domain Bacteria; phylum Actinomycetota; class Actinomycetes; order Streptomycetales; family Streptomycetaceae; genus Streptomyces. Next base: position 81 of record NZ_NWVL01000189.1, on the reverse strand, counting down.
GTTTTTAAGGGCGCACGGTGGATGCCTTGGCACCAGGAACCGATGAAGGACGTGGGAGGCCACGATAGTCCCCGGGGAGCT
>NZ_NWVL01000188.1 GCF_002382885.1 Streptomyces sp. WZ.A104 | reverse complement strand
CGGGTGGCGGCTGTGTGCCGAAGATCGTGCAGGGTCCAGTTCATGCCCAGCTTCTCGTCTGCGCGCTGGATGATCCGGCGGGCCGCCCAGTAGGTCAGCGGGCGGCTCTCGCCCCGTCGAGTGCGCCAGATCGGGACCGTGGCATCCGGCAAGCCGTTCTCGTCCAGATAGGCGGCGAGGTAGGCGAGTGCTTCCGGGGAGACCGGGACTGGCTGTCTGGCCCGGGTGCCCTTGGAGATCACCCAGAGCTGTCCCTTCTGCCAGTCGATGTCACCGAGCTGAACGCCCAGCAATTCGGAGGCGCGGGCGCCGGAGGTCACGTAGCAGGACAGCAAAGCCCGGTCCCGGGCGCACTTCATCTGCTCGAACAGCGCGTCCCACTGCTCGTCGGGCAGGGCCCGCGGCTGGCGGACCGGGACTTTGGGCCGCAGTCGGCCTCGCCGGTGCTGAGCCCGGCTTTCGATCGGAGACCGGTGGGACAGCGCGGCCCTGCGGGCACGGTTCTCGGGCACCGGGTTGAG
>NZ_NWVL01000187.1 GCF_002382885.1 Streptomyces sp. WZ.A104 | reverse complement strand
GGCTTGGGCGATGGGGTGTTCGGAGGCGTTCTCCAGTGCTCCGGCGAGTCGGAGGGCTTCGTGTTCGGTGGTGGTTTTGGTGGTGTGGGTGGTGTGGAGGGTCATGCGGCCGGTGGTGACGGTGCCGGTTTTGTCGAGGACGATGGTGTCGGCGCGGCGGGTGGTTTCGAGGACTTCGGGGCCTTTGATGAGGATGCCGAGTTGGGCGCCGCGGCCGGTGCCGACCATGAGGGCGGTGGGGGTGGCGAGGCCGAGGGCGCAGGGGCAGGCGATGATGAGGACGGCGACGGCCGCGGTGAAGGCGGCGGTGAGTCCTGCGTCGTTGCCGAGCCAGAAGCCGAGGGTGCCCAGGGCGAGGGCGATGACGATGGGGACGAAGACGGCGGAGATGCGGTCGGCGAGGCGTTGGGCGGCCGCTTTGCCGTTCTGGGCGTCCTCCACCAGTTTCGCCATTCGGGCGAGCTGGGTGTCGGCTCCGACGCGGGTGGCCTCGACGACGAGCCGCCCGCCCGCGTTCAGCGTCGCACCGGTGAC
>NZ_NWVL01000186.1 GCF_002382885.1 Streptomyces sp. WZ.A104 | reverse complement strand
GGCCGGGGGTGCCGGCGGCGGCGGGGGAGCCGAGGCCGCGACACCGCTTCTGCCGCCGCCGTTGGCCGGGGCCGGGGCCGGGGCCGGGGCCGGAGCCGGTGGCGGTGGCGGGGAAGGTGCGGGCGGCGAGGCCGCGACACCGCCTACCCGCCGAGCCGACAGGAAGGTCCCGCCGCCGCTGTTCGGGCCGATCGGCGGCGAGGCGGATGGTGACGGTGGCGGCAGCGATGCGTTGTCGGCGTCGGCGTCAGAGGCGTCGGCGTCGGTGGTGGATGCGGGCCGGGAGGAGCTGTCACCTGCGCGTTCCGGCGTGTCTGATTCGGCGTCTGTGCGTTCTGGTGCGGCCGAGTCGGCGTCTGTGCGTTCTGGTCTGGCCGAGTCGACGCCTGGCCGTGCCGGTGCGGCCGAGCCCGCGCCGCTGCGGACCGTTCACCCGGAGCCGCCGGGGGAGAGCCTGCACCTGGGCCCGGCCCGCCCGGCTCCGGGCCACGGCCCGGTCACCCCGGACCGGGGCCGGGGCCTGACCGGCCCCGCCCCGGACGGCGGAGCCGCGCGCGCCGCATCGGACCCGG
>NZ_NWVL01000185.1 GCF_002382885.1 Streptomyces sp. WZ.A104 | reverse complement strand
TCGATGGCTTGCTCGTCATCCGGCCGCAGGATCGTCAGGTCGCGGCGCATCCGGGCCTGGTCGGCGATGACGGTGGCGTCCTTGGCGTCGGTCTTGCCCATGCCGCGATAGCCGGCCGATGCGCGGTTGACGGCGAGGCCGGGGATGTAGAGCAGCTGCTGGCCGTGGTTGAGCAGGACGTTGATCAGCAAGGTGGCCATGCCGTCGGCAACATCGACCGCCCAGACGGCGTTCTCGTCGACGGCCAGCACGTAGGCGAGCAGGTCCAGCAGTTCCGGCTCGTCGTTCAGCACGCGCCGCGACAACAGCCGCTTGCCTTCGGCATCCAGGACCACACAGTGGTGATGGGTCTTGCCGATGTCCACGCCCGCCCAGATCTGGGGCACGGGGTTCCTCCGGTTCGTCGGTGTGCGCTGTTCTCCCGAACGACCTCGCCAGCGTGGTCCTACTCAGCGATGCACCGCAGGGCGCTCGCATCTCCTAATCAGCGGCCGAGTCGTCGTGAGACACCGGGCGGCCAGGTGAGGGGAACCATCGAGGGCAACCGCCTGAAAGCCATACCCGGTGTCTCTGGGCCTCTGGACCTTACGACGGCCCGTCCAACCCACGAACAACGTAGGACCGCCTG
>NZ_NWVL01000184.1 GCF_002382885.1 Streptomyces sp. WZ.A104 | reverse complement strand
GGTTCGGGGGATGTCGAGCTGAGCGGCAAGCAGCCCCGACAACGCCGGGACGGGTTGGTACTGCCAGACGACCCGGGTCCGGCTAGCGAGACAGGAAGGTGCACGCGAGAAATCAGTGCCTGACGCCCCGTAATTACGACACCGGCTCGAATCTGGCGGATCTGGGCCGGACGCAGTGCACGACCACCAGTGCTCGTCGGTGGTCGACTCCGAAGCCGACTCTACTCATCGGTGGGGAGGCCACGCTGAAAGTCTGCGGCGTAAGCGTGGCGATGCTGCCGGGGTAGAGCTGGGCACCTCACCTGTCGATCGATTCGTGGTGAACGTGGGAACTGTCCGCGGTCGCTCCCGTGTCGGACATCCAGTCCGACCGGGGGCAGGTCCATCGCCGGCTGATGGCCGTCGGGCAGGACGGAGGCCCCGTAGTACTCCGAGGCCGGGAAAGCCGGTCACATGGGGAAGGGGGCCAGCAAGTCAGCAGTAAGGACACTGGAATGCCAGGAGGATGTCGCCGGTGAATACCGACGAGCTGGAATGGGCCTTGATGAAGGCCGAACGCCGGGTACTGGAGATCCAGACCAAGCTGCACCGTTGGGCTGTTGATGATTCTCATCGCAGGTTCGACGACCTGTTCAACCTCGTGGCCGATCCCGCCTTCCTGTTGGTGGCGTGGGACCGTGTCCGGGGAAACAAGGGTGCCCGCACGGCCGGAGTGGATGGGAAGACCGCCCGCTC
>NZ_NWVL01000183.1 GCF_002382885.1 Streptomyces sp. WZ.A104 | reverse complement strand
TGGCGTGACGTGCCCGAGCGGTACGGTCCCTGGGCCACACTGCACACCCGGTTCCGCCGGTGGGCCCTGGACGGCACGTTCGAACGGATGCTCCGGGCCGCCCAAGCCAGAGCGGACGCCGCCGGGGACATCAACTGGCTTGTGTCGGTCGACTCCACCGTCGTCCGGGCCCACCAGCACGCTGCCGGGGCACGAAAAGGGGGCTCCGCGACCCCGCACTCGGACGTTCCAGAGGCGGCCTGACCAGCAAGATCCACCTAGCCTGCGACGGCAGAGGCCGCCCGCTCGGCTTCGTCGTCACAGGCGGCAACACCAACGACTGCACCCGTTTCACCGCGGTGATGGAAGCGATCCGGGTGCCCCGGATCGGACCCGGTCGGCCCCGCGTCCGGCCCGATCACGTCCTGGGCGACAAGGGCTACAGCTCGAAAGCGATCCGCACGTGGCTCCGCCGGCGCGGCATCCCGCACACGATCCCCGAACGGGCCGATCAGGCCCGCAACCGGGCCCGGCGAGGCAGCCGCGGAGGCCGCCCGCCAGGCTTCGACCGCGAGGCATACAAGCACCGCAACGTCGTGGAACGCTGCTTCAACCGCTTGAAACAGTGGCGTGGCATCGGTGAGGTCGACTCGGGGCGCCCTGCTGGTGTTTCCAACAGTGGGTTTCCCCGAGCCGCCTCCCGAACCCGGCGTGCCCGTCTCCGGGCACCGGGCTCTCCACAAATCCCGTTCCAGGA
>NZ_NWVL01000182.1 GCF_002382885.1 Streptomyces sp. WZ.A104 | reverse complement strand
GTCGGGGGGCAGGGGGGCCCGGTCCGCGTCGGCGGGGGGCAGGGCGAAGGCGGTACGCGGACCGGCGTCGGCGGCGGTGCGCTCCTGGGCGGCGGCCAGCGCGCGCCGGGCCCGCCGCCCCCTGGGCTGCTGGGGCTGGGGCTGCGCCTGGGCCTGCTGGAGCTGCTCCGCGCCCACGGGGTCGCCGTTGCCGTTGGTGTTGCCGGACGCGAGGGCGGGGAGGGCGCGGTTCTCGCCGTCCCGCCGGGCCCGTCGTCCGGTGGGCGGAACGGGCTGCTGCGGGTCCACCGGGACGCCCTGCGGCGGCACTGTCTGCCCGAGCTGCGGACGCCCACCGCCCCCCTGAGCCCCCTCGGCGGCGGTGACGACGGACCCCTCCGAGGGAGCCGAAGGAGCCGACGACGGGGCCGAGGGAGGAGCGGAGGAAGGAGCTGCGGTCAGCGCCAGCGCCCCCCGCTGAGGCTGCTGCTCCGCGAGGACGGCCTCGGCGCCCCCCGGAACCGTCCCCGAAACGCCCCCTGGAACATCCGCCGGAACCGAACCCGGCACCGATGCCACTGCCCCCCGCGCCGCCCCTGGAACGGCCTCGGCCGGGCTGGGGCGCCCGCGGCGACGCCCGGAGCCCTCGCCCTGCTGGGCCGGGATCAGCTCGGGGGCCTGCTGCTCCTCCACCGCGGCCGGCCCGCGGCGCGCCCGCCGCCGTCCGGTCGGCTCGGCGCCCGCCCTGTCGTCAGGGGCGG
>NZ_NWVL01000181.1 GCF_002382885.1 Streptomyces sp. WZ.A104 | reverse complement strand
ACGTAGCCACGAGTGGTCCGGATATCGAGGTGGCCGAGCAGGGCCGCTCCAATGTGGATGGGCAGGCCGTTGTTGACGAGTTCGGTGGCGAACAGCCTCCGGAAGTCGTGGGGCGCGAATTTCACCCCGTCGAACTGCGGGTGAGTCACCGCGAGGGCCTTGCAGGCCCGGCGGATCACGCGCCAGACCGTCGTGCTGGACATCCCCCGCTGGGCGCCGCTGTGAACAGTCTGGAACAGGTAAGGAAGTTCCTCGCTCCAGATCTTTTCGTGCAGGTCATAGCGGGCGCAGACCGGAACGGTGCCGTGCTCGTCGCGGTGCCGACGGATGATCTGGGCGATGACGTGGAACAGCTCCGCCGACATCGGGACGACCCGTTCCCGGTCGCTCTTCGAGGGGCTGATCACCAGCAGGGCTACGACCTCGCCGCTGGGCCGCTGGTATTGCCGGACGCTCAAGTGCGAAAGCTCGGCGAGTTCCTCCGCCCGAAGTCCGGCCAGCCGGAGCGTCTCCACGACTGCCCACTGCCAGAACGCCAGATTCTCTTCCTGCGTGATGCGGACGAGTTTCCCGGTGAGGCGGTTGACGGCCCGGACCGGCGGGCGCCCATGCTTGGCATCCTCCTTGGTTGCCACTCGCAGCCACATGGTCCCGTCCAGGGTGAAGTCCTCGCCCGGGGGGACGCTTTCGGCGGCTTCGAGCAGGGCTCGGGCCTGGTGCCAGGTGTCGTTGACATGCTGGGAGAGGATCGGCAGCAGGGGCTGGCGGTCGCGAG
>NZ_NWVL01000180.1 GCF_002382885.1 Streptomyces sp. WZ.A104 | reverse complement strand
TGGGCCGTCGCCGAGCCTGAACGCTGGGCCACCTGGGTCGCCCCCTGCCCGGTCCGCGACGCTGACCTGCGCTGGTTCCACCTGCGACGCCGACGCCTCCAGGAACGCATGGCCAACCGCACCCGCGACCGCCAGCCCCTGCTGCCGATCCTCTCCCAGCACGTCAACGACACCTGGCACCAGGCCCGAGCCCTGCTCGAAGCCGCCGAAAGCGTCACCCCGGGCGAGGACTTCACCCTGAACGGGACCGCGTGGTTGCGAGTGGCGACCAAGGAGGATGCCCAGCACGGGCGCCCGCCGGTCCGGGCCGTCAACCGCCTCACCGGGAAACTCGTCCGCATCACGCAGGAAGAGAATCTGGCGTTCTGGCAGTGGGCAGTCGTGGAGACGCTCCGGCTGGCCGGACTTCGGGCGGAGGAACTTGCTGAGCTCTCGCACTTGAGCGTCCGGCAATACCAGCGGCCCAGCGGCGAGGTCGTGGCCCTGCTGGTGATCAGCCCCTCGAAGAGTGACCGGGAACGGGTGGTCCCCATGTCGGCGGAGCTCTTCCACGTCATCGCCCAGATCATCCGCCGGCACCGTGACGAACACGGCACCGTTCCGGTCTGCGCCCGCTATGACCTGCACGACAAGGTCTGGAGCGAAGAACTTCCCTACCTGTTCCAGACCGTTCACAGCGGCGCCCAGCGGGGGATGTCCAGCACGACGGTCTGGCGCGTGATCCGCCGGGCCTGCGAGGCCCTCGCGGTGACTCACCCGCAGTTCGACGGGGTGAAGTTCGCGCCCCA
>NZ_NWVL01000018.1 GCF_002382885.1 Streptomyces sp. WZ.A104 | reverse complement strand
CGCCGACCGACCCGACTCCCACGCCGACGGACCCGACGCCGACCCCGACCGATCCGACGCCGACTCCGACGGACCCCACCCCGACGCCGACGGACCCGACGCCGACCCCGACGGACCCCACTCCCTCCCCCACCGACCCGACGCCCACCCCCACGCACCACACCCCGCACCCCACCCACTCGCCGAGCCACCCGGGCAAGCTTCCCGACACCGGCTCCCGTGGCGGTGAATGGATCATCGGGTCCATCGCGGCAGCGCTCGTGGCCGCCGGTGGAACGGTCCTGGTGGCCACGCGCAGGGCACGCCGCCGCACGTACTAGCAGCACTCGCCCAGCCCCCCGTTCAGCAGCCGCCGCCGGCCGCTGTACGGGAACGGGTCCGGCGGCCGGGACCACTGAGTCCCGGCCGCCGGACCCGCGCGACGGAACGCGACGAGAGGAAGACGAACCCCAGTGATCGGCCCCCTGACCGCCGTGACCGGAGCGAGCGGAGCCGTCGGCGGCCGGGTCGCCCGGCGCCTCGCCCGCACCGGCGTACCCGTACGGCTCCTCGGCCGTGACCCGGCCCGCCTGCCCGACCTGCCCGGCGCGGACCGCGCGCCCGCCGCCGCATACGGAGACGCGGAGGCCATGCGCCGGGCCCTCGACGGGGCGCACACCCTGTTCCTGGTCTCCGCGCACGAGAGCCCCTACCGGGTGCGCGAGCACACCACGGCGATCGACGCGGCCGTGGCGGTGGGCGTGGAACGGATCGTCTACGTGTCCTTCCAAGGTGCCGCGCCCGACGCCACGTTCACCTTCGCCCGCGACCACTGGGACACCGAGGCCCACATCCGAACGGCCGAGGTCCGCCACACCTTCCTGCGCGACAACTGGTATCTGGCGGGGCTGCCCGCGATGACGGGGGCCGACGGCGTGCTGCGCGGACCGGGCGGCGACGGGCGGGTCGCGGCCGTCGCCCACGAGGACATCGCGGACGCGGCGGCCGCGGTGCTGCTCGACGAGGGCACCACCTACGACGGCAGGACCTATGACCTCACCGGACCCGAGGCGTTCACCCTCGCCGAGGCCGCCGAGGAGCTGAGCCGGGCCACCGGACGTACCGTCACCTACGTCCCCGAGACCCGCGAGGAGGCCTACGCCTCCCGGGCCGGCTACGGGGCCGAGGACTGGGAGGTGGCCGGGTGGGTCACCTCGTACGAGGCGATCGCGCGCGGCGAACTGGCCGCCGTGTCGGACGCCGTGCCCCTGCTCACCGGCCACCCGGCCAAGAGCTTCGCGCAATACCTGGTGGAGAACCCGGACAGCTACCGCCACCTGCTGCCCGCCGACTGAGCGGACCGGCCGCACGGCCCGGGCTCACCGCCACGGGATGTGGCGCCACGGACTGCCCTCGCTCTCCGCCAGCAGCCGGTGGGCGAGGACGTTCTGTTCGTAGAACGGGCCGTACTCCTCCTCGTCGAACCGCAGCACCCGCCCCAGCGCGTACCCCGCCGAGAACTCCTCCCAGGAGAGGTGGGCCGACTTGCTCAGCGCCCCCGCGTGGACGATCGCCGCCTCCGCGTCCGCCGGGGTGCAGTAGCGCGCGGACAGCCCCCAGCGCGCCAGGTTCACCGCCCGCCCGTAGTCGTAGGCGACCGTCGTACGCACCCGGCCGTCGGGCGGCAGCAGCCCGTCCGCGCGGAACCGGGCCTCGTAGCGCATGATCCGGCGTACGAGGTTCTCGATGCCCTTCACCACGTCGGCGGCGGCCCCCAGGTCCTGGGCGTGGCCGGCGGCCGTCTCCCGCCACAGATCGGCCGACGGCAGCTCGCCCAGCGCGGACGCCAGCTGGTCGCGGGTGCGCAGCACGAAGTCCGGTTCCGGCGGGCTGTTACGGGCATCCAGCAGGGCGTCCAGCTGCTCGCGCCACTCCGCGTGGCCGGTGATGCCCCAGGAGTCGCGCAGCTGATCGCGCTCGGTGGTGTACTCGCGGTAGACCGTGCCGACCTCGTTCCACGGCACCGCGTTCCCGATCGCGAGATGCGCCCCGCAGGCCAGCCCGTATGCCAGCGGTCCGTGCAGCGCGCCGTGGCGCAGCGCGAGCAGCCGGTTCTCCCGGAGGCGGTCGTTCTCCGCGTACGCGCGCTGCCACAGCGCCAGATCCGTCGGGGACGTCGGCAGCAGCAGCTGCCCGGGCGTCCCCACGTTGACCCCGAGGAACACGCGCGGGTCGGACCAGCCGAACTCGGCGGCCCAGCGCAGCGACACCCCGTGGAAGACCCAGTCCGGATGCCAGGCGGGCAGCATGCCCCGGGTGAGCACCGGCCGGCAGACGAAGCCCGCCGGGTCGTGGTGCGCACGCCAGGTGATGGTGTCCGGCTTGGCGTCCGCCTCGGCGCGCGGGGCGGGGATGTACAGCTCGGCCCCCGCCAGCGCCGCCAGCTGGGCCCGCGGGTCGCCGCGGAGCGCCGCCTCGTGGAGGAGCTGCTCGGTCTCGGAGGGCGGGACCCAGGGGGCGGGCGTCCAGGGGGCCGGGGCAGCCGGGGGCGCGGTGGGACGGTTCGGGTGGATCGGGCTCATGACCAGGGGATGTTCCGGTAGGGGCTGGTGGGGTCCTCGGTCAGGACGCGGTGCTGGGCGAGCGCCTCCCGGTACGTCCGCTCCTCGCCGGGCGTGCCGTCCTCGTCATCACCGTGCACCAGCCGGGCCAGCAGATAGCCGAGGGAGAAGGCGTCCCAGGAGCGGTAGGCCTCCCGGGCGAGAGCGCCGAGCCGCAGCACGTCCTGCCCGGCCTCCTGCGGCTCGGTGTAGCGGGCGCCCAGCGCGAGCCGTACGACGTTGACCGCGCGCCCCAGATCGAAGGCGGCGAGGGTGTCGACCCGGCCGTCCGGGGCAAGGACCCCGTCGGCCCGGAACCGCTCCTCGTACCGTACGAACCGGTTCAGCGCCCGCTGCGCCTCCGCCCGGTCGTGGCCGTCACGCGCCGCGAGCGCCCGGTCCACCGCCTGCGACCACTCCTCCCGGCCGGGCGTGCGGCCCAGCCGGGCCGCCAGGGTGTGCCGGGTGCGCAGGACGGCCTCCTGGACGCGCCCCACCAGCTGGTTCTTCATCAGGGAGCCCAGCCGGTCGCGGAACTCGGCCCGGTGCGGGATGCCCCAGGGCCTGCGGAGTCTGGCCCGGTCCGCGGCGTAGTCCTGGTACACCGCGCCCAGCCGGTTCCACACGAGGCCGTTGGACACGGCGAGATGGGCGCCCAGCGCCAGGCCGTGGGCGAGCGGCCCGTGCAGCGGTCCGCCGCCGTCGGTGACCAGGACGCCCTGCCGGGGCCCGCCCGAACGCTCGTCCGCCTGGTGCCAGCCCCGCAGCCGACGGTGACCGGCGGCGACCAGCGCGGTGTACGGGGTGCCGTGGTTCACGGCGAGGCGGCGGGCGTCGTACGGCCAGATCCGGGCGAGCTCTCCGAGCCCCACCTCCCGGAACACCCACTCCGGATGCCAGGGCGGCAGCATCCCCGGGGTCAGGACCGGTACGCAGATCCGCCGGGTCGCCTCGTCGCGGAACGTGGGCAGCGGGGGCGTCCAGTCCGGGATGTCCGCGTGCAGCCGGGGGACGAGCACGTACAGCCGGGTGCGCGCGAGCACGTCGAGGACGGCCTCCGCACTGCCGCCCGCGACGGCCGCGGACAGCTCGCGTTCGGCCTCGGTGGGCGGAGCGGGGGGCGGGGACGCCGGCGGAGGGGGAGGAGTCCCCGCGTACGACGGTGGATGCGGCCGGTACGCCTCGTGCGCGGGCGCAACCGCCCGGCCGCCCTCTGTCTCTGCCGCGTTCCCCGTCGTCACGGAGGCGATCCTATGAAACGGGCCGCGCGCCGGCCCCGAGTGGTCAGCGGCCGGACGGGCGCACCAGCCCCGACTCGTACGCGAACACCGCCGCCTGGGTCCGGTCGCGGACGCCCAACTTGACCAGGATGCGGCCCACATGGGTCTTCACCGTCTGCTCGGCGACGGTCAGCTCCCGGGCTATCTCGGCGTTCGACAGGCCGCCCGCGATCAGCGCCAGTACCTCCGTCTCGCGCTCCGTCAGATCCCCGATGCGCGCCTTGAGCGGCGGGCGCGGGGCCTCCGCCGTCCGGGAGAACTCCACGATCAGCCGCTTGGTGATGTTCGGCGAGAGCAGGGCGTCGCCGGCCGCCACCACCCGTACGGCCTGGGCGAGTTCGTCGGCGGAGGCGTCCTTGAGCAGGAAGCCGGAGGCGCCCGCGCGCAGCGCCTCGTACACGTACTCGTCGAGATCGAAGGTCGTCAGGACGAGCACCTTCACCGTCGAGCCCTCGGCGGCGGTGATCCGCCGGGTCGCCTCGATGCCGCCCAGCTCCGGCATCCGGATGTCCATCAGGACGACGTCCGGGGCGAGTTCGGCGACCTTGGCCACGGCGTCCAGACCGTTGACGGCCTGGCCGACGACCTCGATGTCCGGCTCGGCGTCGAGCAGCACCGTGAAGCCCTGGCGGACCATCACCTGGTCGTCGGCGATCACGGCACGGATGGGCGTCGTCATGGGGCGTCCTCGGTGGTGGCGGTCGTGGTGGGGGCGGTGGGCAGGACCGCGGTGACTTCCCAACCCCCGTCGGGTGCGGGCCCGGTGGCCAGGTCGCCGCCGAGCATCGCGGTGCGCTCGCGCATCCCGAGCAGACCGTGGCGGGTGCCGGGCGAGGGGGCGGCCGGGCGGTCCGGCGGGGTGTTGGTGACCCGTACGGTCAGCCCGGTCGTGCGGTGGCCGATCTCCACCCGGGCGCTCGCCCCGGGCGCGTGACGCATCACGTTGCTCAGGGCCTCCTGCACGATGCGGTACGCGGACAGCTCGACGCCGGGAGGGAGGGGGCGGGGTTCGCCGGTGGTGGTGAGGGTGACGGCCAGACCGGTGGAGCGCACGGTGGCGAGGAGGCCGTCGAGCCCGTCGAGGCCCGGCTGCGGGGCGTGCCGGGAGGCGTCGCGCGCGGGGGCGTCCTCCGAGCGCAGGACGCCCAGCACCCGGCGCAGCTCGGTGAGGGCTTCGAGGGCGTTCTCACGGATGCCGGTGAGGTTCTCCTTGAGCTCGTCGGACGGGTCCTCCACCAGATGCGGGGCGACCTGCGCCTGGATGGAGATCACCGACATGTGGTGGGCGACCACGTCGTGCAGCTCGCGGGCGATCCGGTTGCGCTCCTCCAGGAGGGTGCGCCGGGCCCGCTCCTCGGCGGTCAGCTCGGCCTGGACGACGAGGTCCTTACGGGCCAGGCGCAGGCTGCGCAGTGCGGTGCCGAGGACCAGGGCGGTGGTGCACACGAGCGCGGCCGCGGCCGGGCTCACATGCGGCAGCGGCGGCGTGCGCAGGGCGACGAACAGCGCCGTCGCCAGCGAGAGGGCCAGCGCCGCCACCGCGCGGCGGGGCCGGACCCGCAGCGCCAGCAGGAACAGGGCGCCGCCCTGTAGCGCCGCTGCTGCGAAGGGGGTGGGATACAGGGCCGCGGGATTCACGGGGAGCCCCTTGAGCCAGGGGTACAGGTGGTCCGGAGGAGCGGCGGCCACGGTGACCAGCACCGCCACGACCGCCAGCGCGGTCGCCGCCCACCAGGCACCCACCGGACGGATCATTCCGGCCACCAGCGCCGCGGACTGTGCGGCGGCCACCAGCACCGCCAAGGCGCTGACCGCGGCACCGTGCGGGGTGAGTTCGACGGTACGGATCACCGTGACGCAGACCGCGACGATCACCAGCAGTACCAGGAACACCGGCCGCCACACCGGCGATCCGGGCTCTCCCATGCGCGGCACCCGGTCGGCGGGCGCAGCCCACAGGTCCTCGTACAGGGCGCGCGGCGCCCGGCGCACCGCAGCCCGCAGGCGCACCGCCCCCGATGACGTCACCGCCCCCACCGCCCCCTCGGCTCCACTAGCCCTCAGACTAGGCACGACGCACCTCCGCCTTCCGCCCGGGGCAGGACTCCCGTACGAGGAGGGAGCCCCCGCCCGTACGCCGCCCGACCTGTTCGTAACCCCGGAACGCCGCCCAGCACACCAGCAGCGCCAGCGCGAACACCGGCAGCCAGAGCAGCCGGGCGAGCACCCAGCCGGTGCCGTCGGGCACGGTGTGCAGCCCCGGCAGCGGCTCACCGGCGGCCAGCAGCGCGCTCGCAGTGACGACGATCATCGCGGTCTGGTGCCAGAGGAAGACGGTCATCGCCGACAGGTTCACCACCGCCACCGCGGCCCAGACCGGGGGCCTGCGCAGAGCCCGGCGCAGCGGCCCGAGCAGCAGCACGGCCGCCCCGCACTGGGCGAGGCCGAAGGTGACGGCGGCGAGGCTCGGCGGGTCCAGATTGGAGAGCGCGCCGCCGGGCACCCCGACCATGGAGGCCGGGTAGCCCGCCCACCGGACGAGGACCGCGGCCGCCGCCGCCCCGCCGAGCAGCAGCGCCCAACGGCTCGTCAGGCCGCGCAGTCCGCCCCGCGCCACCAGCGCCCCCAGGCAGTACGGCACCAGCCAGCCCGCCACCACGTTGACCCATCCCAGCTCCCGCGGCCCGCCGAGCCCGAGGCGTACGAGGTCGACGTGGAGCACCACCGCGAGCGGCCACGCCGGGTGCAGCCGCGCCACCAGCGGGGTCAGCGCGGTCAGGGCGGCGAATACCAGCAGGAACCACAGCGGCGACCAGACCAGCTTGGCCAGCGCCAGCACGGTGGGCTCACCGACCCCCGAGGCGAGCATCGCGCCCGCCGCGAGGGACCACACCACCAGCACCGCCGCCACCGGCCGGAACAGCCGCACCAGACGGCCGCCGACCCACCGCCCGTACGGCACACCCCGCTCCTGGGCCGAGGCCCAACTCCCGGCCGCCACCTGCCCGCCCACCAGGAAGAACACGGCGAGGGTCTGGAACACCCAGGAGACCGGGACGAGCTGCGGCAGATGAGTCAGCGGGCTCGCGCCGCGTACGGTACCGCTGTCGGCGACCAGCGCGGTCACCAGCCAGTGCCCGCCCACCACACCGAGGACGGCCAGTGCCCGCAGGGCGTCGATCCCGCGGTCCCGGCCGGGCGGAGTGGCGGCGTCGACCCGCGCGACGAGCCGACGCACCGCCTCACGCATCGGGGGCCTCCAGCGGGGCGCGGCCGGAGACGATCCTGCCGAGGTTCGTCAGGGCCCGCGACCCGGGCAGCAGATAGTCGCTGTGGCCCCCGCCGCCCGCGTCGAACACCTCCGCCCCGAACCGTTCCGCCACCGGATCGGTCCCGAACCCCACCGCCCCGACGAACGGCACCCGCACCCGCACATGGGGCACCCGGGCGATCCAGTCGGCGCCGCCCCGCCCCGCCCACACCCGAGCACCGGTGCCCAGGGAGTCCGCGTCCTCGCTCCCGACCCCGGGGCTGCCGTACAGCACCAGGGCATCGGCGGCCGTGCCCGAGGCGGCCCGGGCGCAGACCACCGAACCGTAGGAGTGACAGAGCAGCGTGATCCGGGCACCCGGCAGCACCGCGGCCAGCCGGTCCACCAGCGCCCGCAGCCCCGGCGCGGCCTCGGCGGCCCGCCCGTCGGTCACCGAGGCGGGGCTAACGGTGGCGGGCGTGCGGTACCCCAGCCAGGCGAGGACCGCCCCGCCGTCCCCCAACTCCCGCTGGAGCGCCACCGCCCCGCGCCGCAGCCGCCCGTACGCGTCGAGACTGACGCCCGCTCCCGGCACCAGCACGGCGACGCGCCGAGCCGCGGCCAGCTCCCCGACGACCTCCACGCTCCGCCCCCCGTCGCGCCCGTCGAACGAGAGGAACTGCCGCCCCGGCGAGGCCATCGCGCGCAGGGTGGCCGCCCGCTTCAGGTCGCCGTGCCCCACCGCCGCCCGCTCGGCGGCCAGGATGTCCTGCCGTCCGACCGCGTACCGCTCCGCCAGCGCCGCCGGGCCCGCGTCCCGCAACGGCCCGAGCGCGGTCGGCGCGGGGGCGGGCACGGCGGCGGGCCGGGCCGCACCGGAGACCGGTACGGCCACCGCGAAGGTGACCAGTGCGGCGAGCAGGGTGCGGCGCAGACGGGGTCTGCGCGGGCGGTCCGCCATGGGGCGAGGTCCTTCCGTACCAGGGACATTGTGTGATTCCGGTACAGAAGTTATGGGCGGGGTGCGGTAGTTGAAGTCCCGCTGTGGAGTGGATCTTCGGCGTAGCTCTCAGGTATGACGCGGGGCGGGCGTAGTGGGGTCAGCTCCCGTTCCGCCATGGCACGGCGGGGCCGTTCCGCGTGGCGCGGGCGCGGCGGGGTCGGCTTCGGGAGGTGTGCTCCAGGATCGCGGCGGCGAGCGGGGTGTGCACCCGGCGGGGGAGGGCGCCGACATCCCCACCACATGCGCCCGACCGACGCCGAACGTGTCCAGCACGGCGACGGCGCCCCCGGCCGGAACGGCCCCGGAACTACGCCCTCAGGGCCGAAGGGTGCGGCGGTAGGTGTCGGGCGGGACGCCGACGCCGCGGTGGAAATGGCGGCGCAGGGTCGTGGCGGTGCAGGGTCGTGGCGGTGCCCATCCCGACCGCCGCCGACGAGAGCGGGCGCTCGGACCAGGCCTTCCTCGTCGACGTCGTCGTCCGCTCCGGCGAAGCCGAACGCCGGGCCACGGCGGGCGGCCGGGACATCTACGCCGTCACCGCGCCCCTCGTCGCCGAGGCTCTCGAACGCGTCCTGGCCGGACGCACCAAGTCGGCCGGTGTCGCCTCCGCAGGCGAGATCTTCGACGCCTCGGACTTCCTGTGTTCGCTGGAACCGCACATCGCGGTCGACCTGCACCCGCGGAAGCAGAACGCCTGACCCGGCTCTTCGTTCACGAGTTCGGGATCTGGCGCGACGTCTGTGACTGAGCACTCCGGGCAACGGCCGGGATGCTTCCAGACGTCGAAGAAAGCTGTCGCAGAAGAGGCAGGATGAGGCTGGCCGGATTCGAACCGGCGTCCTCCCACATGCGGTGAAGGCGCGACAACCACTGCGCTACGAGCCCCATCCCTGCCAGGGATCATACGAGCCCCGGCGCTCCGCTGCCCCGAATATCCGCGGGCGGCGGACCACTGGGCGTGACGGCTTCACAGAAGCTGTGCCGGAGCCCGAACTCGCGCATGCCGGCCCGCGCGGCCCGGATCGCGTGCGGGGCCTTCGCCCGGCCGCCGCGAAGGTGCCGATGAGACGGGAGACCGCCGGGTCGGAGGCGACCGGCTTTGCGAGCGGTCTCGACCAACCAGGAGCACAGCACCGGCCGGAGGCGACCACCGCCCGGCCGTTGCCCTGAACATGGACGCGGGGAGAGCGCCCGATACGCTTCTTCGCCTGGGAAGTGCCTCCGACGGCGACAGGAGCAGGGGCCTCGCTAGTCCTCGTTCTTGCTGGTCAGAGGCGCTTCGCCTACTTGGCCACTCGTCGGACAGCCCACTTCATGAAAGCACGGGACCAATGTTCAACCTCGTCTTCGCGGCACTCGTCCTGTCCATCCCGGCAGGGTTGCTGATGCTGGTTCGCGGCGTTGGACGACAGTGGCACAAGCGGCCCATCGCGCTCGTCGGTGCCGCCCTGACCGCCGGCGGCTTCACGGCCGTGGTGTGGGGGTTCGGCGTCTTCGCAGGAGGGCTGGACGTTCGTGAAGCGTGCGAGTTCACCCACAACACCAACTACGACCAGGCATGGCGTGACCGCACGGGAGCGGACGGCAGCTCCTTCTTCCCGCTGGCCAACGCATGCAACGAGCACGTCAGTCTCGTGCCCGCATGGGTGAACCCGACGATCATCGTTCTCGCTGTCCTCAGCGTCAGCGCTCTCGCCCTTGCTCTGTTCCGGATCGCTTCTGCGATCTTCCACAGGAAGGAGCGGGTCTCCGCGTGAACGGATCGGAGTCCGGCGTCCGCGCGCTTCTTCCCTACGGATCTACGCGCACCTCTGGCCGGGAGAAGAAGACCGCACCCGGTCCGTGAGGGACGCCGTTCTCGGCGGCCTGCGGACCGGGTGCGGGTCGATAGGCCGTCTGGCCAGTGAAACAGCAGGTCAGACGGCCTATCCGTAGATCAAGCCTTCTTGGTCTCCCAGAAGATCCTGTCGACCTCGGCGATCAGGTCCAGAGCCTTCTGACCCGTCTTCGGGTCGTTCGAGCCCTTCGCCGCGGAGAGCGCCTTCAGGGTGTCGTTGATCAGCTGGTGCAGCTCCGGGAACTTCTCGAAGTGCGGGGGCTTGAAGTAGTCGCTCCAGAGCACCGAGACGTGGTGCTTCGCGAGCTCGGCGCGCTGCTCCTTGATCAGGACCGCGCGGGTGCGGAAGTCCGCGTCCTCGTTGGCCTGGTACTTCTCCTGGACGGCCTTGACCGACTCGGCCTCGATGCGGGCCTGGGCCGGGTCGTACACGCCGCAGGGCAGGTCGCAGTGGGCGCTGACCTTCACCTTGGGGGCAAACAGGCGGGAAAGCATGGAGCTGTCCTCCTCGTGATCGTCTTCTCAGGTGGGACATTACTCCGTGGAGCGCCGCTTTCCGTGGCTGCCCCAGGGGCTTAGGTCAAAAGTCCGGGGCGGGAACCGGGCCGTCGGCCGAATGTACGGAGCGGAACGCGGTACGCGGGACGGTGTGCCGGAGGAGGACCGGGAGGTGGCAGAGGTGCCGGAGCGGGGACGGGTGTCCGGAGGCGGGCGGGCCGGGCGGCGGCCGTTGCGGGTGGTGGAGGTGACGGGGCCCTCGATGGTTCCCACGCTCTACCACGGGGACCTGCTGCTGGTGCAGTACGGGGTGCCCGTGCGCCCGGGTGACGTGGTGATCCTGCGGCACCCCTTCCAGCAGGACCTGCTCGTGGTCAAGCGCGCCACCGAGCGGCGGCCCGGCGGCTGGTGGGTGCGCGGCGACAACACCTTCGCGGGCGGGGACAGCACGGATTACGGGGTCGTTCCCGCGGAGCTGGTCCTCGCCCGGGTGCGGGCCCGCTACCGGCCCCTGACGAAGGGTCAGCGGTCGGTGACCGCGGTGGTGGGCTGGGCGCTCTCCGCGCTGCGGCCGGTGCGCTCCGCCTCCTCGCGCTTGCGGGCGCGGTAGGCGGCCACGTTCGCCCGGGTCGCGCAGCGGTCCGAGCAGTAGCGCCGGGACCGGTTGGTGGAGGTGTCCAGGTAGGCGTTGCGGCAGGGGAGCGCCTCGCACAGGCCGAGCCGGTCCACCCCGTGCCCGGTGAGGTGGAAGGCGAGGCCCATCGCCGCGATGGCCGCGTATCCGGCGGTCGCGTTCGACGGGTGGTCGGCCAGGTGCATGTGCCAGTCCGGCCTGCCGTCCTCGTCCCGGAAGTCGTGCCCGGAGATCTGCGGGCTCACCGGGAAGTCCAGCAGCAACGAGTTGAGCAGGTCGACCGCGAGCGTCTCCTCGCCGTCGTCGGCCGCCTCGAAGACCGCGCGCAGCCGTGCCCGTACGGAACGGAACCGGGTCACGTCCGAGTCCGTCGCCCGCCGTGCCGCCTGCCGGCTGTCACCGAACAGCTCCCGGACCGCCTCGACGGAGGTGAGCGTGTCCTTGTTGCGGGCCGGCTCTTCGGTGTTGACCAGGCGCACGGCATAGTCCGAGTAAGAGGCCAGTTCCACTTGTAGTCCTTACGGCGTCGGTCTAGAGTCGGGGCGTCGACCAGTGTAATGGTCGGTGTTTGCGAACAGGTATTACGCAACGGGCGGGGCGTAACGGGTACTGCGTACCGGTGTTACGCGAACGGGTACGACATGGAGGCTGACGTGACGGAGACGGCTACGGGCACCGACTGGCGGTCCTGGCAGGAGAGCTGGGACCGGCAGCAGGAGTGGTACATGCCCGACCGCGAGGAGCGGTTCCGGGTGATGCTGGACATGGTCGAGGCGGTCGTCGGACCGGAACCGCGGGTGCTGGACCTCGCGTGCGGTACGGGAAGTATTACGGACCGGCTCCTCAAGCGGTTCCCGGGCGCCACGAGCACCGGCGTCGATCTCGACCCCGCGCTCCTGGCCATCGCCCGCGGCACCTTCGAGGGCGACGGCCGGGTCGCCTTCGTCACCGCCGACCTCAAGGACCCGGACTGGACCACCCGGCTGCCCCACACCTCGTACGACGCCGTCCTCACCGCCACCGCCCTGCACTGGCTCCACAGTGAGCCGCTCGCCACGCTCTACGGGCAGCTCGGCGGGCTCGTCCGGGACGGCGGGGTCTTCATGAACGCCGACCGCACCATCGACCCGGCGACCCCCCGGATCAACGCCGCCGAACGCGCCCACCGCCACGCCGCGATGGACCGCGCCAAGGCCGGCGGCGCACTGGACTGGGCCGAGTGGTGGGCCGTCGCCGCGAAGGACCCGGTCCTCGCCGCCCCCACCGCCGAGCGCTTCAAGATCTACGGCGAGCACGCGGACGGCGACATGCCGTCCGCCGACTGGCACGCCCGCACCCTGCTCGCCTCCGGCTTCGGGGAGGCCCGGGCGGTGTGGGCGTCGCCGTCGGACAGCCTCGTACTCGCTGTGAAGTAGGCGGGCGCGGAACGAGCGGGAGGGCGGTACGGACCCGTGTCCGTACCGCCCTCCTCGCTGCAGCCGACTACAGCACCTTCGACAGGAACGACTTCGTCCGGTCGTGCTGCGGGTTGGTCAGGACGTCGCGCGGGTGGCCCGACTCGACCACCACACCGTCGTCCATGAAGACCAGCGCGTCGCCCACCTCGCGGGCGAAGCCCATCTCGTGGGTGACGACGATCATCGTCATGCCGTCCTCGGCCAGGCCGCGCATGACGTCCAGGACGTCGCCCACCAGCTCCGGGTCGAGGGCCGAGGTCGGCTCGTCGAAGAGCATCAGCTTCGGCTCCATCGCCAGCGCGCGGGCGATGGCCACGCGCTGCTGCTGGCCGCCGGAGAGCTGGGAGGGGTAGTTCTTCGTCTTGTCGGCGAGGCCCACCCGGTCCAGCAGCTTCTCGGCACGGGCGCGGGCCACGGCCCTGGCCTCGCCCTTGACCTGGACCGGAGCCTCCATGACGTTCTCGATGGCCGTCATGTGCGGGAACAGGTTGAAGCGCTGGAAGACCATGCCGATGTCCCGCCGCTGGAGGGCGACCTCGCTGTCCCTGAGCTCGTAGAGCTTGTCGCCCTTCTGCCGGTAGCCGACCAGCTCGCCGTCGACCGAGAGCCGGCCGGCGTTGATCTGCTCCAGGTGGTTGATGCACCGCAGGAAGGTCGACTTGCCGGAGCCGGACGGGCCGACGAGGCAGAACACCTCACGCGGGGCGACCTCCAGGTCGATGCCCTTGAGGATGTGGGCGGCGCCGAAGGACTTGTGGACGCCCTCGGCCTTCACCATGGGGGTGGTCATGCGGAGACACCTCCGGAGGGCCGGTTGCTGAACGAGGCGAGGTTCGCCTTGATGCGCTGGAACGGCGTGAGCGGCAGCGAGCGCAGCGAGCCTCGGGCGTAGCGGCGCTCCAGGTAGTACTGGCCGACGCTGAACACGCTGGTCATCACGATGTACCAGATGGACGCGACGAACAGCATCTCCATCACCGCGTACGACGTGGAGCCGATCTGCGAGGTGGAGCGGAGCAGCTCGTTGTACGTGACCGCGTAGACCAGCGAGGAGGTCTTCAGCATGTTGATGAACTCGTTGCCGGTCGGCGGGATGATCACCCGCAGCGCCTGCGGCAGGACCACGCGGCGCATGGTCTTCGCCTGGGTCATGCCGAGGGCGTGCGACGCCTCGGTCTGGCCCTCGTCGACCGACTGGATGCCGGCGCGGCAGATCTCCGCCATGTAGGCGGCCTCGTTCAGGGCGAGCCCCAGCAGGGCGCACATGAACGGGGTCATGACGTCCGTCATCTCGTCCTTGTAGATGAACGGGATGTTCAGGACCGGGAAGATCAGCGCCAGGTTGAACCAGAGCAGCAGCTGTACGTAGACCGGGGTGCCCCGGAAGAACCAGATGTACAGCCAGGCCACCCAGCTGGTGACCGGGTTCTTGGAGAGCCGCATCACGGCCAGCACGACGCCGAGGATCACGCCGAGCACCATCGCGAGGACGCTGATCAGCAGGGTGCGGCCCGCACCGGCGACGACGGTGCTGTCGAACAGCTTGTCGCCCACGGCGTGCCACTGGATGTTGCCCTGGGAGAAGGCGTACCCGAGGGTGACGAGGAGGCCGATGACCACGACGCCGCTGATCCAGCGGCCGACATGGCGGACGGGAATGGCCTTGATGTACTCCGGGGCCGTGGTGGCGGCCCCGGAGACGGGCACCTGGCCGGCCGGTGAGCCGACGGGTGCCTTGTCGAGCTTGTCAGTCATCGTGACTGCCCTTCGGTGAAGCGTCCGGTCACTTGCCGCCGTTGATGGCGGCCTTGTCGATCGCTCCCGTGCCGGCGCCCCACTTGTCGAGCACCTTCTGGTACGAACCGTCGGCGATGATCGCGTCGACGGCCTCCTTCAGGGCGTCGCGCAGCCCCGTGTTGTCCTTGTTGACGGCGATGCCGAACGGGCCGGCGTCGACCTGCTCGCCCACGACCTCGAACGCCTTGCCGCCGTCGGCCTTGCGGGCCAGGTCCACCGCGACCGGGTAGTCGTTGACCCCGGCGACCGCGCCACCGGCCTTGACCCGGGTCTGGGCCTCGGTGTCGTTCTCGAAGGCCTGGATCTTGATGGCCTTCTCGCCGGCGTCCGTGCAGGCCTTCGACTGCGTCTTGAGAGCCTTCTCGTACGTGGTGGCGCGCTGCACGGCGGCGGTCTTCCCGCAGAGGTCCTCGATGGAGTTGATGCCCTCGGGGTTGCCCTTCTTCGTGTACACGGCGGTACCGGCGAGGAAGTAGTCGACGAAGTCGACGCCCTTGCCCAGCTTCTTGCCCGACTCGTCCAGGCCCTCCTGGCGCTGCTTGTTGTCGGTGATCGACGACATCGCGATGTCGTGGCGCCCGGTGTTCAGGGCGGTGATCAGGCCCTCGAAGGAACCGGAGGTGAACTCGAACTTCACCCCGAGCTGCTTGCCGAGGGCCTCGGCGAGATCGGGGTCCACGCCCACGATCTTTCCGTTCTCGACGAACTCCATCGGGGCGTATTCGGCATTCGTGCCGACCTTGATCACACCGGACTTCTGGTACTTCTCCGGCAGCTTCTCGAAGAGCGGCGCGCCGCTCTTGGTCTCCTTGCCGCTGCCGCTCTCCTGGGAGGAGCTGTCGGTCTGGTCGCCACAGGCGGTGAGCAGCAGGGAGCCGGCGACCGCGATGGCGCCGACCGCCGCGATCCGGGTCCTGGCGGTCGTACGACGCGTGGTGCTTGCGGTCATTTCGGGATCCTCCGGCAGGTGAGGGTGAGGTGCTGATGGGCGGCTTGGCACGCACCTTCGGGTGTCGCCACCTTGTGTGATGACGGCATCCTGCCATTCGGACTGGCCCGTTCAGGGGTCTCGTCATGTCAAAATCGGATAACGGGCGACCCCCGAACATCAACGGCCGGTACGTCATGCCCGGACCTTCTGCGGGGGTTCGGTCTCCGCACGGGAGAATCTTCGGTACGTCTCGACTGGTGGACGGCATTTATACCGGTTTGCCGACTTGTCCAGATATTCGACTATGAGTCACGTCACCGCATCGGAATGGACTCGTGCGTAACAGGGTTGGTCCGGTAAGAAAGACGTTTACACCCCTCATCCGGGGCTCAGGGCGCGTGTGCGGCGCGCCCGCGCGTACGTACCTCACCCTGCCGGGGCGGGCCAACCGCCCGGCGCAGGGCGCGTACGCGGTGCCCGCCCACCCCTCCTCAACCAGGAGTGGCCACCCTCAAACGATGAAGACTTAAGGGGTCAACACCATGGCAGCGGAGATCGTCAATCCTCGCAGCGACAGCACTACTGACAGCGGCATCCAGCGCACGAGCGCGACGGACACCGGGGCCGACGAGCCCTTCGATCCGGCCTTCGCCCTGCACCGGGGCGGGAAGATGGCCGTGCAGGCCACCGTCCCGATCCGGGACAAGGACGACCTTTCCCTGGCGTACACGCCCGGAGTGGCGAAAGTGTGCAGCGCCATCGCCGACAACCCCGAGCTCGTCCACGACTACACCTGGAAGTCCCAGGTCGTGGCCGTCGTGACGGACGGCACCGCCGTGCTCGGCCTCGGCGACATCGGGCCCGAGGCGTCCCTCCCCGTGATGGAGGGCAAGGCCATCCTCTTCAAGCAGTTCGGCGGCGTCGACGCGGTGCCGATCGCGCTCGCGACCACCGACGCCGACGAGATCGTCGACACCGTCGTCCGGCTCGCCCCCTCCTTCGGCGGGGTCAACCTGGAGGACATCTCGGCCCCCCGGTGCTTCGAGATCGAGCGCAAGCTCCAGGAGCGGCTGGACATCCCGGTCTTCCACGACGACCAGCACGGCACCGCCGTCGTCACCCTCGCCGCCCTCCGTAACGCCGCCAAGCTCTCCGGGCGGACGCTCGGCGACCTGCGCGGCGTCATCTCCGGCGCGGGCGCGGCGGGTGTCGCCATCGCCAAGTTCCTGCTTGAGGCGGGCATCGGCGATGTCGCGGTGGCCGACCGCAAGGGCATCGTCAGCCGCGACCGCGAGGACCTCACCGACGTCAAGCGCGAACTGGCCGAGCTGACCAACCGGGCCGGCATCTCCGGTTCGCTGGAGAAGGCGCTCGCCGGTGCGGACGTCTTCATCGGCGTCTCCGGCGGTACGGTCCCGGAGGCGGCGGTGGCCTCGATGGCCCCCGGCGCGTACGTCTTCGCGATGGCCAACCCGAACCCGGAGGTCCACCCGGAGGTCGCGCACAAGTACGCGGCCGTCGTGGCGACCGGGCGCTCGGACTTCCCGAACCAGATCAACAACGTGCTGGCCTTCCCCGGGATCTTCGCCGGTGCGCTCCAGGTCCGGGCCTCCCGGATCACCGAGGGCATGAAGATCGCGGCGGCGAACGCGCTGGCGGACGTCGTGGGCGATGAGCTGGCCGCCGACTACGTGATCCCGTCGCCGTTCGACGAGCGGGTCGCCCCGGCGGTCACCGCCGCCGTGGCCGCGGCGGCTCGCGCGGAGGGTGTGGCGCGGCGCTGAGTCCGCGCTGCGCTGTTGTGCGGTGCTTGGTGGGCGGGGCCTGTCTGTGCGGGCCCCGCCCATTCTTTTCGGCCCCGGAGGGGCTTGAGTGCGCGGGCCGGTCCGTGCGGGCTCCGCGCGCGTTCCTTGTCGGCCCAGGACGGCTTGAACGCGGCCGCTGGAGGGGCTCGGACCGCGGGCGCGGGGCCAGTTGGCGTGCGTCACACCCGCAGGCGGTTACGTCGTCGCCCCGCCCCGCCTATCGTCGAGCCATGTTCGCCGCCTACGCAGCCCGCATCGATCCCGACCAGCCTCTCGACGGACTTGAGCTGGGCGAGCGCCCGGCTCCCGAGACGCGTCCCGGATGGAGCACCGTCACGGTCCGCGCCGCCTCCCTCAACCACCACGACCTCTGGTCCCTGCGGGGCGTGGGGCTCTCGCAGGACCGGCTGCCGATGATCCTGGGCTGCGATGCCGCGGGCGTCGACCAGGACGGCAACGAGGTCGTCCTGCACTCCGTCATCGGACAGTCGGGACACGGCGTCGGGCCGAAGGAGCCGCGCTCCATCCTCACCGAGCGCTACCAGGGCACCTTCGCCGAGCAGGTCACCGTCCCCACCTGGAACGTGCTGCCCAAGCCGAAGGAGCTCAGCTTCGAGGAAGCCGCCTGCCTGCCGACCGCCTGGCTCACCGCGTACCGGATGCTGTTCACCAACGCCGGAGTGCGGCCCGGCGATTCCGTGCTCGTCCAGGGCGCGGGCGGCGGGGTCGCCACCGCGGCGATCGTGCTCGGGAAGGCCGCTGGGCTGCGGGTCTTCACCACCAGCCGGGACAAGGCCAAGCGGGAGCGGGCCGTCGAACTGGGTGCGCTGGAGGCGTACGAGCCCGGCGCCCGGCTGCCGCAGCGGGTGGACGCGGTCATCGAGACCGTCGGGGCCGCCACCTGGTCCCACTCCGTGAAGTCGCTGCGCCCCGGCGGCACCCTCGTCATCTCGGGGGCCACCAGCGGGGACCGGCCCGCGCACGCCGAGCTGACCCGGATCTTCTTCCTGGAGCTCAAGGTCGTCGGCTCCACCATGGGTTCCAAGGACGAGCTGGAGGACCTGCTCGCCTTCTGCGCCGGCACGGGGGTACGGCCGGTCATCGACCAGGTGCTGCCGCTGGACCGGGCCAGGGAAGGGTTCCAGCGGCTGGAGTCCGGCGACCTGTTCGGGAAGATCGTGCTCCGCCCCACGGACTGAGGGCGCGCACCAACTCGCCGGTAACCGACTCTTGATGGATCGTCAGTCCTGCTGATGGGATCGGGCCCATGCGAATGGGCAGAGCACTCATGGCAGTTGTCGTCGCGTCCGTGCTCGCGGCGGGGGCCCTCGCCCCCGCCGCCTCGGCGCGCCCCGCACCCGCACCCGCACCGGCACCGGAGTCCCGCGAGCGCTCCGTACCGCCGCTCACCGACGAGCGCGGCCGCACCCTCACCCTGCGCGGCTGGAACGTCGAGGACAAGGTCAACCGCGGCGAGGCCGCACTCACCGCCATCACCGAACGGCACTTCCGCGACCTGCGGGCGGGCGGCTTCAACTTCGCCCGGCTGCTGGTCTTCTGGGACGACCTGGAGCCCCGGCGCGGCCAGTACAGCGAGCGCTATCTCCGGCGCATCGAACGCATCCTGGGCTGGGCGCGGAAGCACCGCATCCACGTCCTCATCGACGCCCACCAGGATGTCTTCGGGCCCGCCTTCGGTCACCGGGGCATCCCCGCCTGGGCCACCAGGACCGACGGGCTGCCGTTCACCCCGAACCCCGACGACTGGTTCTCCGAGTACTTCGAACCGGCCGTCCAGCGGGCCTTCACCCACCTCTACGAGGACCCCGACCTGCGACGCGCCCAGGCCGCCATGTGGCAGGTCCTCGCGGAACGCTTCCGCGGCCACCCGGCGGTGATCGGATACGACCTGATCAACGAGCCGATGGGGGAGCTGCGCGAAGGCGAGGACCTGCCGACCGCCGCCCGCAGGATCGAGGCCGAGCACCTCACCCCGATGTACAACCGGCTGGCCCGCGCCATCCGCGCCAAGGACCGCTCCACCTGGCTGTTCGTCGAGCCGACCCCCATCGTCGGCGAGGGCGTGCCCACGGGGCTGGGGCGGATCGAGGACAGCCGGACCGTGTACGCCCCGCACTTCTACAACACCGCCATGGAGGCGGGCGCGGACTACGACCCGGAGGCCGGCTGGATCGAGGCGTACGAGGCCGCCGTCACCGCCTACCCGGCCCGCTACCGGATGCCCGTGGTCGTGGGTGAGTGGGGGCCGCTGAACAACGCCCTGCCGAACATGGGCCGCTTCTACCGCGAGGCCGTCGCCTCCCTGAACCGCTACAGCTCCGGCTGGGCCGGATACGTCTGGTGCTACGGCGGCGGCTACTGCGCCCTCGACGAGCGCGGCCGCTTCCGTACGAACAAGGAGCGGACGGCCACCCCCTACGCCCCGGCCGTCGCGGGAGAAGTCCGCTCCGACACCTACGACGCGGAGCGCCGGCGCTACCGGCTCGACTACCGGGCCGCCGCCCGTCCCGGGGTCACGGAGCTGTCGCTCCCGCCGTCCGTCCGGGGGTGGCGGGTCTCCGTCGCCGGGTCCGCCCGTGTGCTCGGGAACGCCCGGCACGGCGGGCGGCTGCTGGTGGTCGCCCGGCCCGGCGTGCGGGTGGAGGTGACCGTGCGGGAAGGTGGTCCGCATGGACGAACTGACCACCCCTGAAGGGTTTCTGCTGCGCCCCTGGCTGCCCGCCGACGCGCCGGCCGTGCTCCGCGCCTTCGCCCCGGCCGAGATGGACCGCCAGACCGACCGGCCCGTGTCCGACCAGGCCGGGGCGCTGGCCTGGATCGCGGACCGTACGCGTGAACGGGGGGCCAGGACCGGGTACTCCTGGGCCGTCGTGGGGGAGGAGGGCGAGGCCCTGGGCTGTGTCGCCGTTCAGGCCGTCAACCGGACCCACGACACGGGCTGGGTCTCCTACTGGACCACGGAGGCGGCGCGCGGCCGGGGCGTCGCGCCTGCCGGGGTGCGCGCGCTGGCGCGCTGGGCCTTCGGCGACCTCGGCCTCTACCGGCTGGAGCTGGGCCACCGCACCGACAACCCGGCATCCTGTGCGGTCGCCCGGCGTTCGGGCTTCGCACCCGAAGGGATCGAGCGGGCCAAGCTGCGCTACGGCCGGGTCCGCTACGACATCGAGCGGCACGCCCGCCTGGCGGACGATGATGTCAACTTTGATTGACGAGAGGTGGGTGTCAGCCGGCAGGCCGTGCACAAGAAGTACGGGAGGCGTTGATGTTCGAGCGATTCACCCGAGGGGCCCGCGCGAACGTGAAGGCCGCCGTGGCCCGGGCGGAGCGGACCGGGGCCGCCTCGGTCACCGAGGAGCACCTGCTGATCGCGCTGCTGGAACAGGAGGGCAGCCGCGCCTCCTTCGCCCTTGCCGCCCTCGGGCTGGACGGCCGCCGCGCCGCTCTGGACGCCGACTTCACCGAGGCCCGGCGGCGCGGCGGGCTGACGAGGGCCGACACCGACGCCCTCGCCGGATCGGGATCGACGTCGGCGCCGTCGTGGACCGGGTCGAGGGGGCCCATGGCGAGGGCGCTCTCGACACCGGTCGGCGCAGCCGCCGGTGGTGGTCCGGGCACCGCCCCTTCACCCCGGGGGCGAAGGGCATCCTGGAGAAGTCGCTGAGGGTGGCCCTCGGGCGCGGCGACCGGTTCATCGGCGAGGAGCACCTCCTCCTGGCCCTCACCGCGACCCCCGGAACCGTCGCCGACGTCCTCGCCGAGCACGGGGCGACGTACACGAGCGTGCACCGCGCGCTGTACGGGCCCGGGGCCGACGGCCAGGGACACGCCGAGGCCGGGTGAGGGGTGCTGGCGGGCGGGGACCCCCACTCCTCACCTCTTCTCGTTCTCCTCGTCCTCAGCCGTCAGCAGCGCCTCGATCCGTGTCGCCGCCGCGCCCAGGTGGCGGCGGGCCTCGGACAACTGGGCCTCGGACACCCCGTGGTCGCGGGCCGCGTCGCGGATGCCGTCGCGGAAGCGGTCGAGCAGCCGGTCCAGATCGCGCACCGGGTCGCCCGTGGCCGAGGTGTCCTTGCCCCAGCCGGATGCGGTGTCGTCGGGGGCCGGTGCCGACCCGGACCCGGGCTCGGACCCCGGTCCGTCGGGCTCGGGCTTGCCGAACGGGGGCCAGGTGCCGGTCCGGGCGAAGCCGCCGAGCTGGCCGGTGATCTCGGCCAGACCCTCCCGTACGCCGGAGGGCCAGTCGCCCCGCGCGAAGTGCTCCTGGACCTGGCGGGCGGCGTTCTGCATCTGCTCGCGCGCCCTGTCCTGGGCCTCCTTGGCCTGACGGCGAGCCTGCTGGGCGTCCTCGCGGGCGCGCCGGGACTCGTCCTTCGCCCGGCGGGCCTGCTCCTTCCACTCCTGCTTCGCCCGGCGTAGCTCTTCCTTGGCCGAACGCCAGGCCTCGCTGTCTCCCAGATCGCCCAGGCCGCCGAAGTCCGCGAAGTCGCCGAACGGGGAGGACTGCCCGGCCTTGCCGCTTCCGGAGCCCGCGCCCTGCCGGGACTCGGAGGCGGCCGCCCGCATGTCGCTGCGCAGCCGGCCCGCCGCGCCCCGTACGTCGTCGCGGATCTCGGCGGCCAGCTCGGAGACCGAGTCGCGGATCTCCAGCTCCAGATCGGCCAGTTCGCCGCTGCGGCCCGCCAGCTCCTCGCGGCCGCCTTCGGTGATCGAGTAGACCTTGCGGCCGCCCTCGGTGGCGTGGGTGACCAGCCCCTCGGCCTCCAGCTTGGCCAGCCGGGGGTAGACCGTGCCCGCCGAGGGGGCGTACAGGCCCTGGAAGCGCTCCTCCAGCAGGCGGATGACCTCGTAGCCGTGGCGGGGCGCCTCGTCCAGGAGCTTGAGGAGATACAGCCGCAGTCGGCCGTGGGCGAATACGGGAGGCATGTCAGAGAACCTTTCCGGTCGGCTCGGCGGCGTAGGCGTCGTCCTCGGCGGGCGGCCTGCGCAGCAGGGCGATCGAACCGGACACGGTCGTCGCCCGCAGGGTCCCCGTTCCGGCGCCCAGCGTGCCGGTGATCTTCTTCGTCCCCCACTGCCCGCCGACCCGCAGGTCCTCGAAGGCGTTGGAGACGGTCCCGCTCGCGGTGTTCGCCTCGACCCTTGCGTCCGCCGGGTGCGGCAGCCGGATCGCGATCCCGCCGGAGACCGTGGTCAGTCTGATGTCCGTGGGGTCCCCGGAGGTCTCGACGTCCAGCACCATGTCACCGCTGACGGACTCGGCCCGGACCGAGGCCCCCGCCCCGTCGACCACCGTCAGATCACCGGAGACCGAGTGGAAGCGCAGGTCCCCCGTGACGCTCTGCGCCTCCAGGCTGCCCGACACGGACTCACCGCGCACCGCGCCGGTCAGCCCGACGAGCGTGGAGTCGCCGGTGATGCCCCGGACCTCCGTACGCCCGGTGATGCCGGAGACGACGGCCCCGGCGCCGATCACCCCTACCTCCACCGAGGAGGCGGCCGGTACGACCAGGGAGACCACCGCGCTGCGGCGGCGGCCCTTCGGGTCGAACCAGCGCAGCAGGTCCTGCCAGGGCAGATCCTCGTACGCCACGGTGAGGCGGCCGTCCTCCTGGGTCACGATCAGGGGCGGGCCCTCGATCGCGGAGATCTCCAGCCGGGCCGCCGGCTCGTCGGTCCCGACGACGTTGACCGTGCCGTCCACGACACGCACGCTCAGCGCGGTCACCGGATCGTCGAAGCTCAGCCTCTGCGGCTCGGCGATGGCCCACGTCGACACAGCCATGGATGTGACCTCCCGGAGAGTGGCGACGCAACATATCGCGTCTCGTTACAGGACACGATATATCGCGGATCGGTGAAGTCAAGGCTGGCCAAGGGGGCGTGGGGCGGAATGAAGAGCACCAAAACAGGGCAAATTGCCCTAGCGTGTGAGCCATGAACGCGACATCCACCGGAGCGCTCCTGCTGTGCCGGGCCGACCCCGAGACCGTACGGCCGCTCGCCCACCTGCTGCGCGAGCAGATGCTGCTGACCCGGGCGGGCAAGGAGTGGTCCGTGCTCGTGCCCGAGGGGAAGCCCTGGCGGACCGGGGGAGCGGGGCAGGAGGCGGCCGAGCCGGTGGACCGGGTGCTCGGTGGCTGGGCGACCGCCCTCGCCGTCGGCTCCGCCTGGCCGGTGCTCGCCCTGTGGTGGGACGCCGACCGCGCCGGATACACCCTCGCCGCCGGATTCCGCCGCCCCGTGGGCTACGTCTGGCTCGGCGACGGCACCCCGGTGGGCGAGGACGAGGCCATGCGCACCTTCGCGGCCCGGCTCGGACTCGACCCGGTGCTGGACCTCCAGGCGCTGGAGGAACTGAGCCGTCCGGACCCCGACGCGGACGCCGATGCCCGGCTGCGCGGGCTGCTCGCCGTCCTCACCCGCACCGGACTGACCCTGCCCGCCGGACTCACGCCCGGCGCGAGCGGGGACCGGCTGCGCAGCGTCGCCGAGGCCCGGCCCGGCACGGAACGCGTCGCGTGGGCCGGGTGGCGGGACGCCGTACGCGTCGAACTGGACGCGGTCGAGAGCGGCCGGGTGGGGCCGTGGGTGCGTGGCCCCCGGGCCCGTGCCATCGCCGCAGTCCAGCTCGCGGCCGGGCTCCCGCTGCTGCTGTGGGGCGCCCGCCGCCGCAGCGGAGGCTGGGTCGCGGCCGGGGCGCTGCTGCTGGCACAGGGGGCGCTGGGACTCGCGTACGAACGGGCCAGGGCGGGCGCCGAACGGTAGACCGCCCCAGCGCTACGCGTCCCGAGGGTTACGCGTCCTCGTCGTCCTCGTCGTCCAGCCGTGCCAGCCAGGTCGCGAGGCGCTCGACGGGCACCTCGAAGTCGGGGTTGAGATCGACGAACGTCCGCAGCTGCTCGGCGAGCCACTCGAAGGTGACCTCCTCCTCGCCGCGCCGCTTCTCCAGTTCCTCGATGCCACGGTCCGTGAAGTACATGGGAGAAGGATATCGAGGCCCGCGCCCGCCCGGAACGCCGGAGACCCGGCTCCGCGACAGGTGCGGAACCGGGTCTCCGGTGACGTACGAACAGCTCGTACAGCCAGGTGGTCCTAGGCCTCGAAGACCTCGTTGACCAGCTGCGTCTGCTCCGCCTGGTGACGCTTGGCCGAGCCGACCGCCGGGGACGAGCCGTGCGGTCGCGAGATGCGGCGCAGGCGCTCGCCGTGCGGCACGTCCGAGCCGACCGCGAGGTCCAGGTGGTCGATCAGGTTGAGCGCGATGAACGGCCACGCACCCTGGTTCGCCGGCTCCTCCTGCGCCCACAGGTACTTCTCGGCGTTCGGGTACTTCGCGATCTCGGCCTGGATCTCCGCACCCGGCAGCGGGTACAGCCGCTCCAGGCGGATGAGCGCCGTCTCGGTGTCACCGCGCTTCTCGCGCTCGGCGTCCAGGTCGTAGAACAGCTTGCCCGCGCAGAAGACGACCTTGCGGACGTCCTCGGCCTTGACCGTCGAGTCCCCGATCACCGGGCGGAAGCCGCCGGAGGTGAACTCCTCGATCTTCGACGCCGCGGCCTTCAGACGCAGCATCGACTTCGGGGTGAAGACGATCAGCGGCTTGTGGTGCGGGTTGTGCACCTGCCAGCGCAGCAGGTGGAAGTAGTTCGACGGCAGGGTCGGCATCGCGACCGTCATGTTGTCCTGCGCGCACATCTGGAGGAAGCGCTCGGGGCGCGCGGAGCTGTGGTCCGGGCCCTGGCCCTCGTAGCCGTGCGGCAGGAGCAGCGTGACGCCGGAGGTCTGGCCCCACTTCTGCTCGGCCGAGGAGATGAACTCGTCCACGACGGTCTGCGCGCCGTTGACGAAGTCACCGAACTGGGCCTCCCAGATGACCAGCGACTCCGGACGGGCCAGCGAGTAGCCGTACTCGAAGCCCATCGCCGCGTACTCGCTGAGCAGCGAGTCGTAGACGTTGTAGCGGGCCTGGTCCTCGGAGAGGTACAGCAGCGGGGTGTAGTCCTCGCCGGTGACCTGGTCGACCAGGACCGCGTGGCGCTGGCCGAACGTGCCACGGCGGGTGTCCTGGCCGGCGAGCCGGACCGGGGTGCCCTCCATCAGCAGCGAACCGATGGCCAGCGTCTCGCCCATGCCCCAGTCGATCGTGCCGTTCTCCACCGAGGCCGCGCGGCGCTGCATCTGCGGCATCAGACGGGGGTGGACGGTGATCGACTCGGGGATGTTGACCTGGGACTCGGCGATCCGCTTGACGACCTCCGAGGAGACCGCCGTGTCGAGCGTCACCGGGAACGCGGCCTGCGGCTCCGGGACGTGCGGGGCGGCGGGCTGCGAGGTGGCCTCGCGGACCTCCGCGAAGACCTTCTCCAGCTGGCCCTGGAAGTCCTGGAGCGCCTGCTCGGCCTCTTCCAGCGTGATGTCGCCGCGACCGATGAGGGACTCGGTGTAGAGCTTGCGAACCGAGCGCTTCTTGTCGATCAGGGTGTACATCTGCGGGTTGGTGAACTCCGGGTTGTCGCCCTCGTTGTGACCGCGGCGGCGGTAGCAGATGAGGTCGATCACGACGTCCTTGTTGAACGCCTGCCGGAACTCGAAGGCGAGCCGCGCGACGCGGACCACGGCCTCCGGGTCGTCGCCGTTGACGTGGATGATCGGCGCCTCGATCATGCGCGCCACGTCGGTGGCGTACATCGAGGAGCGCGAGGACTCCGGGGCGGCGGTGAAGCCGACCTGGTTGTTGATCACCACGTGCACGGTGCCGCCGGTGCGGTAGCCGCGCAGCTGCGACATGTTGAGCGTCTCGGCGACGACGCCCTGGCCCGCGAAGGCCGCGTCGCCGTGGAGCGCGACCGGCAGGACCGTGAAGTCCGTGCCGCCCTTGTTGATGATGTCCTGCTTGGCGCGGGCGATGCCCTCCAGGACCGGGTCGACCGCCTCCAGGTGCGAGGGGTTGGCGGCCAGCGAGACCTTGATCTGCTCGCCGTCCAGACCGGTGAAGGTGCCCTCGGCGCCCAGGTGGTACTTGACGTCCCCGGAGCCGTGCATCGAGCGCGGGTCGAGGTTGCCCTCGAACTCCCGGAAGATCTGGGCGTACGACTTGCCGACGATGTTCGCCAGCACGTTCAGGCGGCCGCGGTGGGCCATGCCGATGACGACCTCGTCGAGGCGGGCCTCGGCGGCGGAGTCGAGGACGGCGTCGAGCAGCGGGATGACGGACTCGCCGCCCTCCAGCGAGAACCGCTTCTGCCCGACGTACTTCGTCTGGAGGAACGTTTCGAACGCCTCGGCCGCGTTCAGCCGGCGCAGGATGCGCAGCTGCTCCTCGCGCTCGGGCTTGGGGCGCGGGCGCTCGACCCGGTCCTGGAGCCACTTGCGCTGCTTCGGGTCCTGGATGTGCATGAACTCGATGCCGGTGGTGCGGCAGTACGACTCACGGAGCACGCCGAGGATGTCGCGGAGCTTCATCATCGTCTTGCCGGCGAACCCGCCGACCGCGAATTCCCGCTCCAGGTCCCACAGGGTGAGGCCGTGCTCGGTGATGTCCAGGTCGGGGTGCTTGCGCTGGTGGTACTCCAGCGGGTCGGTGTCGGCCATGACGTGGCCGCGGACCCGGTAGGAGTGGATCAGCTCGAAGACCCGGGCGGCCTTGGTGACGTCGTCGTCGTGCGAGGCGTCGATGTCCTTGAGCCAGCGGACCGGCTCGTAGGGGATGCGCAGCGCCTTGAAGATCTCGTCGTAGAACTCGTTCTCGCCGAGCAGCAGCTGGGACAGGACCCGCAGGAACTCACCGGAGGCGGCCCCCTGGATGACCCGGTGGTCGTAGGTCGAGGTCAGCGTCATGACCTTCGAGATACCGAGCTTGTTCAGGGTGTCCTGCGAGGTGCCCTGGAACTCCGCCGGGTAGTCCATCGCGCCGACGCCCATGATGAGGCCCTGACCGGGCATCAGGCGGGGCACCGAGTGGACGGTGCCGATACCGCCGGGGTTGGTCAGCGAGGCGGTGACGCCGGTGAAGTCGTCCATGCCGAGCTTGCCGATGCGGGCGCGCCGGACGATGTCCTCGTACGCCTGCCAGAACTCGAAGAAGTTGAGCGTCTCGGCCTTCTTGATGGCCGCGACGACCAGCTGGCGGTCGCCGTTCGGCTTCACCAGGTCGATGGCGAGACCGAGGTTGACGTGCTCCGGCTTGACCAGGGTCGGCTTGCCGTCCTTCTCCGCGAAGGAGTAGTTCATCGACGGCATGGCCTTGAGGGCCTGCACCATCGCGTACCCGATGAGGTGGGTGAAGGAGATCTTCCCGCCACGGGCGCGCTTGAGGTGGTTGTTGATGACGATGCGGTTGTCGAAGAGCAGCTTCACCGGGACCGCGCGGACGGACGTGGCCGTCGGCAGCTCCAGCGAGGCGTTCATGTTCTTCGCGACGGCGGCCGAGGGGCCGCGCAGCGTCACGTACTCCGGGCCGGCCGGGGCCTCGGTGGACTCCTCGGCCTTGGCGGGCGCGGCAGCGGGCTTCGCCGCAGCCGGGGCGGCCTTCGCCGGGGCCGGGGCGGCCTCGGCGGGCTTGGCCGGAGCCGCCTTCGCCGGGGCTGCCGGAGCAGCGGCTGCGGGCTTCGCCGGAGCCGGAGCGGCTGCGGGAGCGGCCGGTGCGGCCTGCGCGGGGGTGGTGGCGGTCACCGCAGCCCCCGAGGCTGCGGCGCCGGGAACGGGCTTGTCCGCCGTGCCGGACGTGCCCGGCTTGTAGTCGGCGAAGAAGTCCCACCAGGCGCGATCGACCGAACTGGGATCCTGGAGGTACTGCTGGTAGATCTCGTCGACGAGCCATTCATTGGCGCCGAACGCAGCGGCCGGGTTGGTGCCCGGGCTGGCTTGGTCGGTCGAGACGCTTGAGTTACTGGGGGACTGAGACGACACGGCGGCAACCGCCCTCTTCCGCTTCACAAGGTGATGGACAGCGGAAATCAAGGCTACGCCCCCCTGACCGTTCCTTGCAGGCCGGGCCGGTGCTTCGTCGTGCACATCACATCGGAAGACGGGTTTCGGCGCAGGAAATGGCGGGAAACAAGCGAGGTTCCGCTGCACTCCGGGTACGCAGGACCGTGGATACGGCCGTCCGACCGTATCCCCTGGAGATCCCGTACTGGCATGGCACGTATGAACGTGCCCTTCCGGTTCGACCCTATGTCAACGTCATCGTCAACCGCGCTGCTCGGGGATTCCCGGAAGGGTGACCTGGATGCGGCAGCCACGAACGGATTCGGCCACTCCGATCCGTCCGCCGTGCAGATCCACCGCCCAGCGGGCGATCGCGAGCCCCAGCCCCGTACCGCCGTCGCTGCCCGGCCCGTGCGGGGACGGCACCTGGCCCCGGTTGAAGCGCTCGAACACCCGGTGGCGCTCCGTCTCCGGGATGCCGGGGCCCTCGTCGACGACCTCCAGCTCCAGCGACTCGGGATACGCCCCGCGGCGCGCCAGCACCGTGACCCGGCCGTGCGGCGGGCTGTGCTTGACCGCGTTGTCGATGAGGTTGGCGACCACCTGGTGCAGTCGCTCGGTGTCCGCGTGCGCGGTGAGCTCCGGCGGCGAGACGTCCAGGTGCAGATGGACGTCCGTACGGGAGTGGTTGCCCGAACCCGACGGCAGGCGTCGGTGGGAGGCGGCGAGATTGGCCTCTTTCAGTACGCCCGAGAGATACGGCCACACCTCGAACCGGCGTGCCTTCAGTGCGACGACCCCGTTGTCCAGGCGCGACAGATCCAGCAGTGTCTCCACCAGCCGACCGAGCCGCTCGGTCTGCTTCAGCGCCGTGCACATCGTCTCGGGATCGGCGGCGGACACCCCGTCCACCACGTTCTCCAGCACCGCTCTCAGCGCCGCGATGGGGGTGCGCAGCTCGTGCGAGACATTGGCGACCAGCTCCTTGCGGTGCCGGTCCTCCGCCTCCAGATCGTCCGCCATGCGGTTGATCGTCTGGGCCAGGTCGCCCAGCTCGTCCCGCCGCCCGGCGCCGCTCACCCGGCGGGTGTAGTCGCCGTGCGAGATGGACCGGGCCACCGCGCGCATCTCGTCCAGCGGCGCGGTCAGACCGTGCGCCACGAACTGGGTGATCAGCAGTGTCGCGATCACCGAGAACACGGTGATGAACTGGAACTCGGTCCGGGTCCGCAGAGCGACGATCAGCAGTCCGGTGGTGATGAACACCGAGACCACGACGAGCGTGCCCAGCTTGGCCTTGATCGAGAAGGGCCGCATCCCGGGCCCTGGCCAGGTCATGGCGCCGGAGTCTCCAGGGCGTAGCCCACACCGTGCACGGTACGGATGCGCTCCGCGCCGATCTTCCGGCGCAGCGCCTTGATGTGGCTGTCGACCGTGCGGGTGCCCGAGGCGTCCGCCCAGTCCCACACCTCGGCCAGCAGCTGCTCCCGGGAGAGAACTGCCCGCGGGGTGTTGGCCAGGCAGACCAGCAGGTCGAACTCGGTCGGCGTGAGGTGGACGTCCTCGGCGCGCACCCGGACCCGGCGCTGCGCGTGGTCGATCTCCAGCTCACCCAGACGCAGTATCCCGCTGCGCGGGGTGACGGCGGCCAGTGCGGCCCGTTCCACCCGCCGCAGCAGCACATGCACCCGGGCGGCCAGCTCCCGCATGGAGAACGGCTTGGTCATGTAGTCGTCGGCACCGACGCCGAGCCCGACGAGCATGTCCGTCTCGTCGTCGCGCGCGGTGAGCATCAGCACCGGCACCGGGCGCTGGGCCTGCACCCGGCGGCAGACCTCCAGGCCGTCGAAGCCGGGAAGCATGATGTCGAGCACCATCAGATCCGGCTGCCAGGCCTCGGCCGCGTCCACGGCCG
The DNA here is from genome assembly GCF_002382885.1 of Streptomyces sp. WZ.A104. Taxonomy (GTDB): domain Bacteria; phylum Actinomycetota; class Actinomycetes; order Streptomycetales; family Streptomycetaceae; genus Streptomyces. The sequence goes on along the minus strand of NZ_NWVL01000018.1, from coordinate 82,498 downwards.
CGGGGCCGTCCAGCGCGGTCTGGACCAGAAAGCCCTCCGCCCGCAGCCGGGCGGAAACGGCGTCGACGATCGTGGGGTCGTCCTCGACCACCAGCACCCGGCGCTGAGCCCCCGGGGTGGCCGCGACGCCGTTGTGGGTGGTGTGTGTCTGTTCCATCGCCCCGCCCCTGCCCGTTCTCGCGGGAGGCATCCCCCCGGAGGCACGGTCTTCGCTCGTGGATTTCGTGGGTGAACCCGTGTGCCGGTCAGCAGCGTAAAGGCAGCGGAGGGCTCCCGGCTACGCAGGGTGTTGCCCCGCCGGTACGCGTTCGGGCCGGGCGCGTGGCCGGATCGTCGGGCTTGTGCCGGATGACCCGTGCCAGTGCCGTGCCGCGCATACCGGGTCGGGGCTTCAGAGACCCTTCGATGCGAGATGGACCACGTCGGGCACACCTCGGGCAACGGCCACTTCTTCGGCCCTAACCCCGCTGAACCCGGCATTCTGCAAAGCTTGTTCGAAGGCGAGGGACGGCTGCGCGGACCAGATGGCCAGCACGCCGCCCGGGGTCAGCCGGTCGTGGCAGTGGGCGAGTCCGGTGGGGGAGTAGAGGCTCCCGTTGTCCTCCGTGACGGTCCAGTCGGGCCCGTTGTCGATATCCAGACACAGGGCGTCGTAACGCTCCGTGGTCGTGCGGAGATGGGCCACCAGGTCCGTGTGCAGGATCGAGGCCCGGGGATCGGCGAGTGCGGCCCCGGAGATCCGCGCCAGCGGCCCGTCCCGGTGCCAGCCGATGATCGCCTGTTCCCGCTCCACGACAACGATCCGCCCCCAGCGCCCCTGCTCGGTGGCCCGCACCAGCGAGAAGCCCACGCCCAGCCCGCCGATCAGCACGGAGGGGCCGGTCCGGCCGGCGGGCAGGGCATCCAGCGCGGCATCGATCAGCAGCCGCTCGGAGCGCCCGTCGGAGGTGTCCATCAGGAAGCAGCCGTTGGCGATGATCTCGTAGTGCTCCCCGCGCTCCCGCAGAACGACCTCGCCGAACGGCCCGTCGCGGCGGTCGAGGGTGACGGGGGTGTCGGCGGAACGCGTCGGCATCGATTCATCGGGGGCGGTCATCGCGGACATGTCGTGGCTCTCCGGTCTCCGGTCGTGGCAGTCGGTGCCCGTCCATCCTGTCCTGCGGGCCGCGCGGAACGCCAAAGCTTTGCGGCCGCCCGCCACCGCCCCCCGCCCTGGGTGCGTCCGGTTCACGGCCGAGGCGCCTTCTTCCCGTGCACCGCCGTGTACTCGGCCGCCAGCCAGGGCCCCAGGTCGTCGAGGAACAGGCGGAGCAGGCCCGGGTCGGGGGAAGCGGTACGGGCCGCGGCCGCGGCGGCCGAACGCATCCGGGCCGCGCGCCCCGGATAGTAGCGGCCGAACACATCGGCGGACTCCTCCAGGTCGCTCGTCCAGCCGCCCCAGCGGGGCATGACCAGCGTGAAGCCGGTACGGACGAGGCGCCGGGCCACGCGTCGGCAGAGCCGCGTCCGGTCGGCGTCGGCCAGGTCCTCCGCCGTCGCCGACGCCCGCCAGCGCGGCAGCGCGAGCGCGAGATCGCCGTTGGTCTCGCGGGCGAGCAGCGAGGTGGGGCGGTAGCGGGGCAGGGCGGAGGCGAGGTCGGGCCCGAGCAGCGGAGTGCACAGGCAGGCGACGAAGAAGCCGAGGTCGTGCCGTTCCAGCTCGCTGAGTGCGGTCCGCGCACGGACCAGCAGGATGCCCGCCGTGTCGATGGCCGGGTGGTCGGTATCGAGCGCGGCGGCGACGCCGTCGGCGTCGCCGCGGTCCGCGTCCGTCGGCTCCCCCCGCAGTGCCAGCAGCAGATCGAGGTCCGAGCGCCCGGGAACAGCCGACCCGCGCGGAACGCTCCCGTACAGGTAGGCACTGTGCAGCCGCTCGCCCCCGAACGCCTCGGCGATACGGGAACGGGCATCCGCAACCACCGGCGCGAACGTCTCCGGGACGCGGTCGAGGCTTCCTTCGCGGGCGATCGTGCCGTCCTCGGCGAGACCTTTTCCGTTCATGCGAGCACTGTGCCGGAAAGGCCCGAGCGGCGGCCTCCGACCCCGGTCCCGCCCTCTCGGCGCGTGATCGCTGAGAGCGAACAGGCCCCGGGGAACATTCGGCGGCTCATGAGCATTGAGTCCACATAGCTCAACTTGCCTGCCGAAGGGGAGATCATGACTAGCGAGTCCAAGGCGTTCACACCGATCGACCTGCCCGTGCTGCCGCTCGACGACGAGGTCGTCCTGCCCGGCATGGTGGTGCCGCTGGACCTGTCCGACACCGAGGTGCGCGCCGCCGTCGAGGCCGCGCAGGCCGCCGCCCGTCCCGACGGCGGCAAGCCCGAGGTGCTGCTGGTCCCGCGGATCGACGGGACGTACACGGGGACCGGTGTCCTCGGCACCGTCGAGCAGGTCGGGCGCCTCTCGGACGGCGACCCGGGTGCGCTCATCCGGGCCCGTGACCGGGTCCGGATCGGGGCCGGGACCAGTGGTCCGGGGCGGGCGCTCTGGGTGGAGGGGACCGTGATCGACGTCGTCGTGCCCGACCCCCTGCCCGGATCGGCGGCCGAGCTGGTCAAGGAGTACAAGGCGCTCGCCACCAGCTGGCTGAAGAAGCGCGGCGCCTGGCAGGTCGTGGACCGGGTCCAGCAGATCGAGGACCTCTCCGCGCTCGCCGACAACTCCGGATACTCGCCGTTCCTCTCCACCGCGCAGAAGGTCCAGCTCCTGGAGACCGTGGACCCGGTCGCCCGGCTGAAGCTCGCCGTCCAGTGGCTGAGCGAACACCTCGCCGAGCAGGATGTCGCCGAGTCCATCGCCAAGGACGTCCAGGAGGGCGTCGACAAGCAGCAGCGCGAGTTCCTGCTGCGCCGCCAGCTGGAAGCCGTACGCAAGGAGCTCTCCGAGCTCAACGGCGACCCGGAGGACGAGTCCGACGACTACCGGGCCCGCGTCGAGGCCGCCGAGCTGCCCGAGCACGTCCGGACGGCGGCGCTCAAGGAGGTCGAGAAGCTGGAGCGGGCCAGCGACCAGTCGCCCGAGGGCTCCTGGATTCGCACCTGGCTGGACACCGTCCTCGAACTGCCGTGGAACGAGCGAACCGAGGACGCCTACGACATCCGCGGCGCCCAGGCGGTCCTGGACGCCGAGCACGCCGGTCTCGCGGATGTGAAGGAGCGCATCACCGAGTACCTCGCGGTGCGCAAGCGGCGTGCAGACCGGGGGCTGGGCGTGGTGGGCGGTCGCCGCGGCGGCGCGGTACTGGCCCTCGTCGGCCCGCCCGGTGTCGGCAAGACCTCGCTCGGTGAGTCCGTCGCCCACGCCATGGGCCGCACGTTCGTCCGTGTCGCACTCGGCGGTGTCCGGGACGAGGCGGAGATCCGCGGCCACCGGCGTACGTACGTGGGGGCGCTCCCCGGACGTATCGTGCGGGCGATCAAGGAGGCCGGTTCGATGAACCCGGTCGTCCTGCTCGACGAGATCGACAAGGTCGGTTCCGACTTCCGGGGCGACCCGGCCGCCGCCCTCCTCGAAGTCCTGGACCCCGCGCAGAACCACACCTTCCGCGACCACTACCTGGAGGTCGAGCTCGACCTCAGCGACGTCGTCTTCCTCGCCACCGCCAACGTGCTCGAAGCCATCCCGGAAGCCCTGCTCGACCGCATGGAACTGGTCAGGCTCGACGGCTACACCGAGGACGAGAAGGTCGTCATCGCCCGGGACCACCTCCTCCCGCGCCAGCTGGAGCGGGCCGGCCTGGAGAAGGACGAGGTCGCCCTGGAGGAGTCGGCGCTGCGCAGGCTGGCGGGCGAGTACACCCGCGAGGCGGGCGTACGGAATCTGGAGCGGGCCGTGGCCCGGCTGCTCCGCAAGGTCGCGGCCCAGCACGAACTGGGCGACCGCGACCTGCCGTTCACGGTGACCGACGCGGACCTGCGCGGTCTGATCGGGCGTCCGCACCATGTGCCCGAGTCCGCTCAGGACCCGGCCGAGCGCCGCACCGCCGTGCCGGGCGTGGCCACCGGGCTCGCGGTGACCGGGGCGGGCGGTGACGTCCTCTTCGTCGAGGCCTCGCTCGCCGACCCGGAGACCGGGGCCTCCGGACTGACCCTGACCGGTCAGCTCGGCGACGTCATGAAGGAGTCGGCGCAGATCGCCCTGAGCTTCCTGCGCTCGCACGGTGCGGAGCTGGAGCTGCCGGTCGCCGACCTCAAGGACCGGGGCGTGCACATCCACTTCCCGGCGGGCGCGGTCCCCAAGGACGGCCCGAGCGCCGGTATCACCCTGACGACCGCCCTGGCCTCGCTGCTCTCCGGACGCCTCGTCCGTACGGATGTGGCGATGACCGGTGAGGTGTCGCTGACCGGGCGGGTCCTGCCGATCGGCGGCCTCAAGCAGAAGCTGCTGGCCGCTCACCGCGCGGGCGTCACGACCGTCGTGATCCCGCAGCGCAACGAGGCCGACCTGGACGACGTCCCGGCCGAGGTCCTGGAGAAGCTGGACGTCCGGCCGGTCACCGACGTCCGCCAGGTGCTGGAGATCGCCCTCACCCCGGCCTCGGCCCGGGCGGAGGAGAGGATCCCGGCCGCGGCCTGAGCCCGTCGTACGGGGCGTACGGCCTGAGCGTTGTACGGCGTATGGAACGGCCCGCTTCCCGCATACCGGCGGGGGCGGGCCGTTCCGCATGCCCGGGGGCCGCTCAGGGGCGGTAGATCGTGCCCGGCTGCGGCTCGGCCGGGGCCATCAGCTCGGGGACGGTCACGAAGGTGTAGCCGTCCTTCTGGAGCGCGTCGATGATGCCCGGCACGGCGGGGACGGTGCCTTTGTAGATGTCGTGCAGCAGGATGATGCCGTCTTTGCTCGCCTGGTCCAGGATGCGCTTCCGGATCAGTGCGGAGTCGTTCGTCGAGTAGTCCTTCGCGGTGGCGCTCCACAGCACCTGCGACAGCCCCAGCTCCTTGCTGACCTTGCTGACCTCGTCGTCCGTGCGGCCCTGCGGCGGGCGCATGAGCCGGGGCCGCTCGCCGGTGATCCTCTCGATGGCCTTCTGGGTCTTCTCCAGCTCGGCCCGTATCTCGTCCGGGTCGTGGTCGGTAAGGATCTTGTGCGTCCAGGTGTGGTTGGCGACCTCGTGGCCCTCGTCCTGGATGCGCCGCACGGTGTCCGGGTGCTTGACGACATGGTGCTTGCCCAGCAGGAAGAAGGTGGCGTGCACCTTCTTCTCCTTCAGGATGTCCAGCAGCTCGGGGGTGTCCTCGCCCGGCCCCGCGTCGAAGGTCAGGGCGATGCACTTGGCCTCGCGGCAGTCCACCGGCCCGAACGCGCCCTTGGCGTCGGCAGCCGCCTCCCCGCGCGCCGAGCCCGGCGCGGTCGTGTCCATCGAGCAGCCGCTCAGCGTCAGTGTGAGCGCCGCCACCAGAGCCATGGCCAACCGCTTCCCGGGCAATGACGTCTTTGACGACGGCACCTTGGACAGCGGCGTCTTTTCGGGCATGGCAAAGCACTCCTCCGTGCGGGAAATCCCGCACAGCTGTGCGGTACGCCGAGGACTATACCTAGTACGTATACATGGAGTGCATAGTGGGTCGCGCCGTCGCCGTCGGCCCCCTCCTGGGCATCCTGCGAAATACTGGCCGAGCTGCGGCGTCGACCACCCGCGGTGACATGTTTCATCGGCAGGGAGCCGTAGAGGGGGTGCTGACGTGCACGGGAGTGAGAGCGAGCCGGAGCGGGGCGTGGCCGCCGGAAGCGGTGTGGACCACGAATTCTTGGCGCTGGAGCGCGAGTTGGCCGTGTTCCTGCGCCGGGCGCGGGCCAGCTCGGGCGAGATGGCCCGGGAGGTCCACCCGGAACTGGAGCCCGCCGCCTACGGGCTGCTCGTCCGCCTGGAGTCGGCGGGCCGGCAGCGGGCCACCGAGCTGGCCGCGTACTTCGGCGTCGGCAAGGCCACCATGAGCCGCCAGCTGCACTCCCTGGAGAACCTCGGCCTGGTCGTACGCGAGCCCGACCCGGCCGACGGCCGCGCCTGGCTCGTCCACCTCACCGACGAAGGCCTGGCCCGCTTCCGCAGCGTCCGGGATGCCCGCCGCGAGCGCTACGTACGCAAGCTGACGGGCTGGGACCGGGCCGAGGTGGCGGAGCTGGCCCGGCTGCTGCACCAGCTGAACGCCCGCGCCGAAAGCTGACCCCGAGCCGAGGGCCGGCCCCGCGCCGAAAGGCCCCTACAGCTCCACCAGGATCGCCGTGGCGTCGTCGTGCGCCTTGCCGCGCCGCAGCCGCGCGCGCCCGGCCCCCGCGTCGGCGGTCTCCAGCTCCCGTACCCGGTCGATCAGCGCCTGCGGCCCCGACCTCCGCAACTGCTCCAGCGCGGCCGCCCAGTCCCCCTCGCCGAACATCTCCGTCCAGCGGCTCGCCCCGTCCGTGAGCGCGGCGAGGGCACGGACCTCGGAGGCCGGGGCGCTGCCGGTCACCGCGCGCACCGCCACCGACGGATCGGCGGCAGCCGTGAAGAAGCCGCCCTCCTTGTTGCGCACCGTGGAGTCCGCGATCTCATGGGAGGCCAGCGAACCCGGCGGCAGCCGGTCCAGCCGGTCGTCGAGGACCGCGCGGACCGAGCCGTCCGGGGCCTCCAGCAGCAACACCGAATCCGAGAGCACCAGGTACTCGACCGCGTGTTCGCCCCAACGCGCCATGACCACGGTCGCCTGAGGAGTGCGTACGTGAGAAAGGTCACAGGTGGGCCGGTGTGCGTCGGCCGTACGGGAGATGGCCTCGGCCAGTACCTCGGTCAGGGACAGATCGAGGCGTGAACCGGACAGTTCCACCAGCGCGCCGCCCAGGCGGGCCGTGAACCACGGAACCGGGTGCACACAACCGGGCTCCGTCGGCGGCGGGGTGACGCCGTCGAGCAGGACCAGCGTGCCGCCCTGACCGGACGCGGGGAGAGCGGCCGAGACCCAGTCCTCGTTGGGGCGTTCGGGGCTGCCGGGGGCGGTGGCCAGTTCGATGCGCATGACGTCAGTCTCCACGACGCCTTCACGGGACCCGCACCCCGGTCGCATTGGCTTGTACCAGCAGGTCAACAGGGCCTCAGGGGCCGGAAGGAGAGACTCCGAACGAGTGCGGGCGGGCATCCTGCCAAAGCCGGAGCGGAAGTTCCACCCCATCGTCCATGCATGGTCAGGGGCGCACCGGGGGAGACTTGTTCGCCAACTCAAGAGTGATGTTCACTCGTTCGAGTGGCGGAGCGGTTGATGCGCGCACCCCTCTCAAAAGCACTGGAATGGTCAGAAGCCGTACCAGGAGCGGGGTGCCCCTCTGTGTGACCGTGCGTCACCTCTGCTTCAAGGGTGGACGAGTCAAGATTGCGAGCACCGGTGCAGAAGAAGCGGCCGCGGAGCAAGGGCACGACGCACGACGGTTCCGGGGCGACGCCTCCGGCGCCCGGCGCCGACAGGCGAACCGTGCGGGTGCGCAGCCGACTGGTCGCCGGAGTCGCGGTCGTCGGCGTCATCGTCCTGGCGGCGGGTGCGCCCGCCGTGCTCGGGGCCTCCGCCGATCTGACCGAGTCCCAGCGGCTCGTCACCCTCGCCGAGCTGAACCAGCAGGCCGTCACCCTCGCGCACTCCCTCGCCGACGAACGCGACGCGGTCACCGCGTACATCGCCGACGGCCGGGGCGAGGATGACGACAGCGACGCCGCGGAGAACCGCACCGCCCGCGCCACGCGCGTCGACCAGCAGATCGACGAGATCCACGAGGCGGCCTCCGCGGCCCTGCGCCGCGACCTCTCCACGATCCCCTCCCTGCGCCGGGACGCGCTGACGGGCAAGGGCACGGCGCTGGAGGCCCACCAGGCGTACTCCGACGTCATCGCCAAACTGCACGGCATCGCCGCCGAGCTGGCCGAGAAGACCCCGCCGCGCGCCGCCGACGCCACCCGGGCCCCGCTCACCCTCGGCGGCGCGGCCGAACAGGCCTCCGCGACCCGGGGGCTCCTCCTCGCCGCGCTCGCCGTGCCGAGCCCCGAGCCCACGGTCCCGCAGACCGACCCCTTCACCGGGCTGCCCGTGCAGACCCAGGACGAGGACGCCGCCCGGGCCGACCGCGAACGCGACGAGCTGAGCGCCGCCGCCCAGCAGGCCCGCGTACGCGAACTGGCCTCGCTCGCCGACTTCGACCAGGCGGCGAACCCGGCGGCCCGCGACAAGCTCTCCGCCACCGTCACCGGCCCGGAGGTCAACGACGCGGAGAAGTACCTCACCCGTCTCACCGACCGCCCCGAGCTGTCCGAGGCGGAGCGCAGGGTCAGCCCGAAGAAGCTGGAGGCCGCGCTCTCCGCCCGCGTCGACCGGATGCGCAGCGTCGAGTCCGCCCTCTCCGCCGGCCAGGTCCGGCACCTGGAGGGGCTCCGCGACGACGACGTCACCGCCCTCGAACTGAGCATCGCCCTGCTCGGCGGCTGCTTCCTCCTCGCCGTCGGCGTCTCCACCGCGGTCGCCCGCACGCTCACCCAGCCGCTCGCCGTCCTCCGTATCGGCGCCGCCCGCCTCGCCGAGGAGCCCGAGACCGCCGAACCGGTCCGCTACACCGGCCGCAACGACGAGTTCGCCCAGGTCGTCCGGTCGATGAACACCCTGCACGGCAAGCTCACCGCCCTGCACCAGGACTTCACCGGTCGCGTCGAGAGCCTCAGCGCCGAACGCTCCGGCCTGATCAAGAGCCGCGAGTCCCTCGCCCAGCAGCGGTCCGAACTCCAGGACCGGACCGCCGAGCTGGCCACCCAGCTGGAACAGCTCAAGAACACGGTCCACCACACCTTCGTCAACCTCTCCCTGCGCACCCTCGGCCTCGTCGAGCGGCAGCTCGGCGTGATCGAGGGCCTGGAGGAGCGCGAGCAGGACCCGGAGCGCCTCGCCACCCTGTTCAAGCTGGACCACATGGCCACGGTCATGCGCCGCCACAGCGAGAACATGCTCGTCCTCGCGGGCGCCGACCACGGCCACAGTCACGCCGGCCCGATCCCGCTGGTCGACGTGGCACGCGCCGCCGTCAGCGAGATCGAGCGGTACGAGCGGGTCACCATCCAGTCCCTGCCGCCGCACGCCCAGATCGCCGGATTCGCGGCCGACGACCTCAGCCACCTCCTCGCCGAACTCCTGGAGAACGCGACCTCCTTCTCTCCGCCGGACTCCCATGTCGAGCTGTCCGGCTGGCTCCTGGAGACCGGCGAGGTGATGCTCTCCGTGTCCGACGAGGGCATCGGCATGTCGACGGTCCGGATGGGCGAGCTCAATGCCAGGCTGGCCGACCCGGCCTCGTTCGAGCCGGGGGAGCGGCACATCGACATGACCGGCGCCGGACTCGGGCTCCAGGTGACGTCGTTGCTGGCCGCCCGGCACGGAGTGCGGGTCCAGCTGCGCGAGCAGAAGGGAAGTGGAGTGGCGGCTGTCGTCGTCCTGCCGCAGACCCTGCTGCCCAAGTCCCTGCCCGCGGCCTCGCCGCCCGCCGTGCAACTGCCGGGCGACGGCCCGGCGCTCACCCTGCCGGGGTCGGTGGCCGAGGCCAACTCCAACGCGCTGCCGAGCCGTTCGCCGGTCGCGCCGACGGCTGCGGAGAGGGCTGAGGCCGCCACGGAGACGGCTGAGGCTACGGAGACCGAGGCGGCTGCCGAGCCGATGCCGGAGGCCGAAGCGGGGGCCGCGCCCGTGGGAGTCTCCGCAGAGGCTTTCGACGCGTCCTCCGGGGAGGTCCGCGAAGAGGTCTCCGGCGCTGAGCCCGGGCCTGTGTCCGTGTCCGAGCCCGTGTCCGAGCCCGAGCCCGGGCCTGTGTCCGAGCCTGACCCCGTGTCCGAGCCCGATCCCGGCCTCGCCTCCGAGCAGGCCGTCGAGCCCCAGTCCGCCGTGGACCCGATCATCGCCGCCGCTGAGCGCGCGATCCGCGAGAACGCCTCGGCGGAGGCGCAGCGTGGGCCGGAGCCCGCGCCCGTACCGGAGCCGGCCGAGGACCCCGAGGCCCGGGAAGCCAACGCCGTACCGCAGCAGGAGCAGGAGCAGGAGCAGGAGCAGGAGCAGGGGCAGGGGCCGGAAGCGGAGGCCCGGCCCACGCCCGACGCGGGTGCCGAACCGGACTCCGGCCCCGACGCGGAGGCACCCGCCGAATCGGACTCCGAGATCACGATGCAGGTCCGCCTGCCGAAGCCCCCGGCCACCCCCACGGCTCCCACGGTCCCCACCGCCCCCGTGGTCCCCGCAGCCCCCATCACCCCGGCCACGCGTCAGCCCGCCGACCCGTACGCGATCGGCCCCGACCGCCACGAGCGGCCCGCGGAGGGCGGCCCGGACGACGGCCCCGCGTTCCGCCCCGCTCCCCACACCGAGGCCTCCCACACCGAGGCCTTCCCCGCCGATGTCGTCCCCGGTCCCCGTCGCCCCGAGGGCGAGCGGGTCACGGACAAGGGGCTGCCCAAGCGCACGCCCAGGATCGTCCGGCCCGAGGGTTCACCCGCCGGGCTCACCGGAGGCACCCGCACCGGCGGCATCGACAGGGACGATCTCCGCCGCCGTCTCGGCAGCTTCCACCAAGCGGCGAAGGAGGGCCGACGCGACGTCGAGGCCGAGATCGCCGAGTCCACCGGCACCACGAGCACCACGAGCACCATCCACACCACCAGCACCGCACGGATCGACCAGACCGGCGGCCGTCGTACGGACGGCCGGAACGAAGAGACGGGGGACACAGTCGAGGAGGCACGCAGTTGACTGCGCCCAGCACATTCGGGCTGAGTACCGAAGCCCGGAACCTTCACTGGTTGCTGAGCAATCTCGTGGAGGAGGTGCCAGGGGTCCACTCGGTCACCGTCGTCTCGTCCGACGGCCTGATGCTGCTCTCCTCCGACCCCGGCCATCACAGCGCGAAGGCGGCCGGGACGTCGGACGGCCCCAAGGGCTCCAGTGCCGACCTCGCCACCATCGTCGCCGGTATCGGCTCGCTGACCGTCGGCGCCGCGAAACTGATGGACGGCGGCGGCGTCAAACAGACGATGGTCGCCATGGACGAGGGCAGCGTCTTCGTCATGTCGATCAGCGACGGCTCCCTGCTCGGGGTGCACGCCGCCCCCGACTGCGACATGAGCGTCGTCGCGTACCACATGGCCCTTTTCGTCGGCCGGGCCGGACACGTACTCACCCCCGAACTCCGCAGCGAGCTGCGCACATCGATGGAGAGCGCCCAGTGACGACCGCCGCCGCAGCCGAACCCGCCCCGCGTCTCCCCGTCCGCGGCGCCGACCGGCGCCCCGCCCGGGTCCGCCCGTACTCCCTCACCGGCGGCCGCACCCGCTTCGGGCACGTCCTGCTCGTCGAGACGTTCGTCGCGGCCCTCGAAGCACCCGAGGAGCGCCGCGAGCTCACCAACGGAAACCTCGTCTCGCGCGTCATGCCCGAGCTCCAGGCCATCGTCGAACTCTGCCGCCGGATGCGTACGGTCGCGGAGGTCTCGGCCCTGTTGAAGATGCCGCTCGGAGTCGTCCGGGTGCTGCTCAGCGACTTGGCCGACCAGGGAAAGATCCGCGTGTACGGGACCGGGCACGGCACCGGTCAGCCCGACCGCGCACTGCTCGAAAGGGTGCTCAATGGACTCCGCCGTCTCTGAGGCGCCGCTCTTCGCCCCGCGCCAGCCGGGGCCCCGGGACCAGGCGGAGGAATCCCTCCAGGCCTGGCAGCTCGACCACACCCGCGCACCCACCGCCACCAAGATCGTGGTGGCGGGCGGCTTCGGCGTCGGCAAGACGACGTTCGTGGGCTCGGTCTCCGAGATCACCCCGCTCCAGACCGAAGCGCTGATGACGCAGGCCAGCGAGGAGACCGACGACCTCTCCGCGACGCCTGGGAAGACCACCACGACGGTGGCCATGGACTTCGGCCGGCTCACCCTCGACGACGACCTCGTGCTGTACGTCTTCGGCACGCCCGGCCAGCAGCGCTTCTGGTTCATGTGGGACGACCTGGTGCGCGGGGCGATCGGCGCGGTCGTCCTCGCCGACACCCGGCGGCTGGAGGACTGCTTTCCCGCGCTCGACTACTTCGAGAGCTGCGGGCTGCCGTACATCGTGGCGGTCAACCACTTCGAGGGGACGCCCGGTTACGAGGCGGAGGACGTCAGGGAGGCCCTGACCGTACCGTCGCAGGTGCCGATAGTGATCATGGACGCGCGCAACAGGATCACGGTCGTCGAGTCGCTCCTCGCCCTGGTCGGTCACGCCCTCGACGTCACCCCCGCCTAGACCGCCCAGACCGCCCAGACCGCCTCGAACCAGAGACAACGGAGAGCCGCGATGCGGAAGATACTCATAGTCGGAGCCGGTCAGTCCGGGCTCCAGCTGGCCCTGGGCCTTCAGTCCAGAGGCTACGAAGTCACCCTCATGTCCAACCGCACGGCCGACGAGATCCGCACGGGCCGGGTCATGTCGACGCAGGTCATGTTCCACACCGCGCTCCAGCACGAGCGGGACTACCAGCTGAACTTCTGGGAGTCCCAGGCCCCGAGGATCGAGGGCCTCGGCGTCTCCGTCGCCGCCCCCGACTCCTCGCGCGCCGTCGACTGGGTCGGCAAGCTGGACGGGTACGCGCAGTCCGTCGACCAGCGCGTGAAGATGGCGGGCTGGATGGAGACCTTCGCCCAGCGTGGCGGGCAGCTGGTCATCCACGGGGCGGCCGTCTCCGACCTGGACTACTTCTCCCGCACCTACGACCTGGTGATGGTCTCGGCGGGCAAGGGTGAGCTGGTCTCCATGTTCGGCCGGGACGCGGCCCGTTCGCCGTTCGACGCCCCGCAGCGGGCACTGTCCGTCGCCTACGTCCACGGCATGGGCCCGCGCCCGGAGCACCCGGAGTTCGACGCGGTCCGCTGCAACCTGGTGCCGGGCGTCGGCGAGCTGTTCGTGATGCCGGCTCTCACCACCTCCGGCCGGGCCGACATCCTCTTCTGGGAGGGCATCCCCGGCGGCCCGCTGGACGCCTTCCAGGGCATCAGGGACCCATCCGAGCACCTCGCGAAGACGCTGGAGCTCATGGAGAAGTTCACGCCCTGGGAGTACGCCCGAGCCACCAGGGTCGAGTTGACCGACGCCAACGCAACCCTCGCGGGCCGTTACGCCCCCACCGTCCGCAAGCCGATCGGCCGGCTCCCCGGCGGCGGTCTGGTCCTCGGCGTCGCGGACGTCGTCGTGGCCAACGACCCGATCACCGGCCAGGGCTCCAACTCGGCGTCCAAGTGCGCCGACTCCTACCTGGACTCGATCATCGAGCACGGAGAGAAGGAGTTCGACGCGGCGTGGATGCAGTCCGCCTTCGACCGCTACTGGGACACCGCCCAGCACGTCGTGAGGTGGACCAACGCGATGCTCGGCGTCCCCCCGGAGCACGTGCTGAACCTGATCGGCGCGGCCGGTCAGCTCCAGCCCGTCGCGGACCGCTTCGCCAACGGGTTCAACGACCCGGCGGACTTCGACGACTTCTTCTTCGAGCCGGAGAAGACGAACGCGTACCTGGCCTCGGTCTCCGGAGCCTGACAGCGGAGTGTGCTTCGGCGGCCGGGCCCGCACCGCCGGTCCGGCCGCCGGGAGCCTATTCGGGTGCCGCGTCCGGTGCCGTGTCCGCGCCGTACCCGGTGTCCGCGCCGTCGCGGGCGCCCTCGGGGAGATCCGGGAGCGTGTACGCGGACAGCGGTACGCCGCCGGGGTCCGGGCGGACGGCCCCGAGCAGCGGGTTCGACGCCACCGGGGAGACCTTCACCTCCGTACCGGGGCGGGGTGCCTGCACCACGAGGCCGTTGCCGATGTACAGCGCCACGTGGGTCGCCTTCGGGAAGTAGACCACCAGGTCGCCGGGGCGCAGTGAGGAGAGCGGCACCTTCGGGAGCCGCTTCCACTGTTCCTGAGAGGTGCGCGGGATCGGCCGTCCGGCCGACGACCAGGCCCGGGACGTCAGCCCGGAGCAGTCGAAGGACCCCGGCCCCTCCGCGCCCCACACGTACGGCTTGCCGATCTGCCGGATCGCGTACGCCACGGCGTCGCCGCCCTGCCGTGTGGGCGGCCGGGTGGAGCTGAGGGCCCCGGAGGCGACCAGTTCGCGCTGGGCCGCCGCCACGCCCTGCTGCTCAAGTCCGGCCAGCAGGTCCAGTTGCTCGGCGGAGAGCGTGGCGAGCAGGGCCTCGACCCGCTCCAGCTTGCCGCGCACGGTGTCGCGCTGCTTCTTCTGCCGCGCGGCCAGCTTCTTCTGCTGGTCCATCGCCTTCCGGGACGCGGAGGCCAGCGTGTCCGCGCGCCGGGCCGATTCGGTCAGCCGGTCCACCGTAGCCGCACGGCCCGCGGCCACGCGCTCGATGACGTGGGTCTGGTCCAGGGCCCGCAACGGGTCCCGGGCCAGCAGCAGCTGGAGGAACGCGGAGAAGTCGGTGCGCCCCTGATACTGCTCCCGGGCCAGCCGCCCGGCGTCGCCGCGGCTGAGTTCCAGCGCGGCCCGCGCCTTCGTCAGGTCGGAGTCGACCTTCTTCGCCCGCGCGGTCTGCTTCTTCAGCTTCTCGGCGGTGGCGTTGTAGGCCTCGCTCGCCTCCTCCGCCTCCTGGTAGAGGGTCTGCAACTCGCGCAGCAGGGTGGCGACACTCCTCGGCGCCCCGGCCTCGGGGGCGGCGAGGGCGGTCTCGGCGTCGACGAGGGGAGCGGATGAGGAATCGTCGGACGGTACGGGGTCCGGCTCGGCGGGTGCGGCGATGGCCGGGGAGACCGTGAGCGCCGCGGTGAGGGCGGTCGTACAGACCGCGCGCAGGAGCCTGCCTGACACGACATCACCTCCGTGACCAAAAGTGGGTGAATCTGATTATCCGGTCACTCGGTGTCAGGTGATGCAAGCACTGCGCGGCGTGCCGTCCGAGGAATCCCCCGGACGGCGGTGGGGGAGGGGGAGGGCCTCAGACCACCGGGAAGGCGTAGAAGACCTTGCCCCGCTGGACGACGGCGGTCCTGCCGACCGTGAGCGTCCGGTACGGCGCGATCACCGTCCCGCCCTTGGGGTCGGTGGCACCGATGTCCTGGAACTTCCACAGCCGCTCACCGTCGGCCGCCGAGAACGCCGTGACCTGGATCGCGTCGGCGGCGATCAGGGTCTTCTCGCTGGCGCTGAGCGTGATGGACGGGGCGTTCCCGATCCCCGGCACCTCCGTGGAGCGGCGCCACACGAGCCGGCCGGTCTCCCGTTCCACCGCGCCGACCTGCCGGGTGCGTTCGGTGGTGTGGATCAGCGGTCCGGCGAGGATCGGGGTGCCGAAGACCGAACCGGGGCTGCCCGCGACCCGCCAGAGCGGCTTCGTGGTGTCCGTCTCGAAGGCCTGGAGGTCGGTGCCGACCGCCGCGAACAGCGCCCCGTCCTCGTCGCCCGCGATGCCCGCGACGGGGGAGGCCGTGCCGTACTGCTTCGTCCCCAGCAGCTTGCCGGTCTTCTGGTCGAACGAGCGGATGGAGCCCTTCCCCTTGGCCGCCTTGACCTCGGCCGGCGTGAGCGTGCCCGACTCCTGGCGTACGAGGATGTCGGTGGAGCGCTCCCCGATGACCCGGTAGACGGGGGTGCCCGGGGCACGGCCCGCCGGTACGGGCGTACGCCACAGCTCCTTGCGCTGCACGATGTCGTACGCGAAGAAGTACGCCTGGACGACCTCCTTGTCCTTGGCCTTCTTCTCGCCCTTCTTCGGCTTCGGCGCCTCCACGGTGACCGTGTGCGAGCCGGTGAACCAGACGACCGGGCCCGAGTGCCCGGCCAGCCGCCCGACCGCCAGGCCGGGCAGGTCGGTGAAGCCGTCCGTGTACCGCAGCCGGTGCACGACGGTGCCGTCCTCCGGCGACAGCCACAGGAACTCCGTCGGGGTGGCCACGAAGCACAGCTCATCGCCCGCAGCCAGCGCGGCCTGCCCCTTCGCGGCGTCGGCGCGCTGCCACAGCCGCTTCCCGGTCCGCAGGTCGACGGCGCTCGCCTGGCTCTCGCTGGTCACCACCAGCAGCCGGTCCCGCCACAGCGCGGTGGTGCGTGGGGCGGACTCGGAGGCCGGGTGCCGGTAGATCCAGCGCGGCTCGGGGGCCTGCCCCGGCAGCGTACGGCGGGGCTTCGGCGCGGGCTTGTCGTCCGTGGCCGCCGCGGTGTCCCCGGAGCCGAGCGCGGCAACAGCACCGCCGCCCACGACCAGTCCGCCGACCGCCGCGGCCGCGATGGTCAGCAGGGTCCGGCGGCTGGTGGCGGGGTCGGGCGCGGGGGCCGGTGCGGGGGGCAGGGGCAGGGACACCATCGGGCCACCGCCGGGCCCGCCCGGGCCTCCCGGACCTGAGGGCCCGGCGGGGAGCGCCGGGAGGGCGGCCGGAGGGTACGGGGCCGGTCCGCCCTGGGTGTGGGTCGGCTGCTGCGGGGCGGCGGGTGCCGCGGGCAGCTGGGGAGCCTGGGGGTGGGGGGTGCCCGGGGGAGCGGTCATTTCGTGGGGGACGGCGAGCTGGGTGGTCGGGCGGTCGTTCCGCGGCGGCCGCGGCCCGGTGTTGAGGAAGCGCGTGGTGCCCCGGTCCTCACCGACGTCTCCGTCGGCCCCGCTGTCCCCGTCACCTACGGGGGTGGCTGCTGGGGGAGCGGTGGCGGCCGCCGGTGCCGGTGCGGCGGTGGGGCCCTTCGCGAGCGCGGGAAGCGGCCGCGCGTCCTGGGGCACGAGGGCCTTGCGGGGGTCCTCGGGCCGGGCGTCCTCGGGCCGGGGGTCGTGCGGCCGGGGGGCCTCGGGTCGGGCGTCCTCGGGCCGGGGGGCCTTCGGTCGGGCGTTCTCGGGTTCGGTGGGGGTTGCGGACATACCGGGGATTTCTGGAGTGGGGGCGGGTTCGGTGGAGGCTTCGGTGTCGGTGTCGGTGTCGGTGTCGGTGTCGGTGGTGGAGCCGGTGGTGGAGCCGGGGCCGGAGCCGGAGTCGGTGGCCGTGGGGGCGGTGGTGGCCTCGGCGGCCTCAGTGGCCTCACCGGTCTCGGCGGTCTCCGTGGCCTCGCCGGGCTCCTTGACCTCCTTGGGCTCCTGGGGCTCTTCGGCCCCCTTGGCCTCCCGGGGCGCGTCGGCGCCAGGGCCGTCCGCAGCGCCAGGACCGTCCGTAGCGGCCGGGCCATCCGTAGTGGCCGGGCCATCCGTGTCATCGGCGCCCGCGCCGGGCCCTTCCGCAGCCCCCGCCTTCCCTGCCTTCCCCTCCGGCGCCCCGAGCGCCCGCACGCGCGCCTCCTGGTCCGTGACCGCCGCCGCCAGCTGTTCCGGGAGCCAGCCGCCGTGGGCGAGGCCCGCTGCGCCCTCCAGGGCCAGTTCGGCGGCGACCGTGCCCGCGGTGGGACGCTCGGCCGGGTCCTTCGCCAGGCAGGACGTGATCAGCTCGCGCAACGGCTCCGGCACGGCGTCCAGTTCCGGTTCGTCCTCGGCGATGCGGCGGGCGGCCTCTTCGGGCGGGCCCTCCGTGAACGGGGTCGTTCCGGTCGCCGCGTACGCCAGGAGCAGTCCCAGTACGAACAGGTCGGAGGCGGCGGAGACCTCCTTGCCCTCGATCTGCTCGGGCGTCAGATAGCCGAGCCGTACCGACAGCTGGCCGCCCGGCCGCGCCTCCGCCGAGGCCGCCGCGCCCAGCGGGCCGAACGCGGTGAGGCGGGGGCCGTCCTCGGCGAGGAGCACCGTACCGGGGGCGAGGCCCTGGAGCACGGACCCGGCGGCGTGCACCCGGGAGAGGATCTCGGCGATGCCCGCGCCCAGTATCCGCAGGGCCCGCTCGGGCAGCGGTCCGGCGATCCCGACCGCCTCGGCCAGCGGCAGCGCGGGGACGTAACCCGCCGCCGTCCACAGAAGTTCCGGGGCCTCGTCCTCGTCCGCACCGGTCTCCAGTGGTGGGGTCACCCAGCCGCCCGCCAGGCGTTCGGCGGTGCGGGCCTCCGCCTGGAAGCGGCGGCGGAAGGCGGGTACGGCGGCCAGCGCGGGGCGCGCGGCGGTGACGACGGCCGGCTCACCGGTCTCCGTGTCCCGGGCCACGTACTGCACGGCGCTCGCACCCTCGTGGAGGCGCGCCAGCACGGTGAAGCGGCCGAAGCGGCGTGGATCGTCCTGACGCAGCGCCTCCATGGCGCACCCCCCTTGTGACCGTCCCTCGGCACCTGACCGTCGATCTTAGGGCCTGCGCCGAAGCGCGGCCCGTCCGCCACTCAGCCGCGGCCCGGGGGCTTCGACCAGGGCCACTTGAGCGTACGGCGCTCGCGGCCCCCGGGAACGTACTCGTACACCCAGCCGCGCTGGAGGCCGAGGCGTCTGGTGTACCCGGCCGGGACGCGCTGGTACGCGTACACGGTGGCCGGGCCGCCGTCGGGGGAGGGTACCGGGACCTCGTACCACTTCGGCGGATGGCCGGTCGGGCCCAGCAGGATCGGCAGCACCCGGCCGTCCAGGGGGCCGCCGCGGAAAGGGGTGTTCTCGCTCTTCACCGGGTCAGTCTGACGCAGCCGCCGCGGGCAGCAGGTGCGCCGCCTCCGCAACGACCGGAATCACCCGCTCCGCTAGCTGTCCCGCCGGTCCCCCGGCGGTCTCCAGCGCCAGCAGGTCGCTCACCACGGACGCGGTCTCCGGGTCGGTGGCGGCGGTGGCCGCGAGGAGGGCGATGAGGTGGTCGACCAGCCAGCCGCGCAGCTCGGCGGCGGAGGGCCGCTTCCCGTCGTCGAGCCAGATCAGCGAGGCGGCCTCGACGGCCGCGATCCAGCTGCGCACCATCATCCGCAGCCGCGGCCCGGCGGGCTGCTCCCCCTCCCCCGCGCCGCCGATCCGTCCCAGGTGGCGCAGGATCTCGTCGGCGGCCGCCCTGCGCACCCCGTCCACGATCGTCGTCGTACGGGAGGTCTCCACGACGCTGCCGCCGCGCAGCAGGGCGCTGAACCCGGTGTCGTGCTCGTCGACGAAGCGCAGATAGCGGTCCAGGACCCGGGCGACCCGCTCGGTGGGCGGGCCCTCCGGCGGCTCGGTGAAGCACAGCTTCAGCTCGTCGGCCGCCGAGCCGAGCGCGGCCTCGTACAACTGCTGCCGCCCGCCGGGGAAGTAGCGGTAGACCAGCGGCCGGGACACCCCGGCCGCCACCGCCACGTCGTCGAGCGAGACCTCGTCGGGGGCCCGGTGCGCGAAGAGGCCGAGCGCGGCCAGCAGCAGCTGGGCGCGGCGCTCCTCGACACTGAGCCTGCGGTACGTCGCACGGGGCTGCGGGACTGCGGCGGTGGGCGTCATGCCACCGAGACTAGAGCCTGTGGCCCGCACCGCTTCAGGCCAGCAGCCCGGAGCTCCGCCACAGTCTGCGACCGACGCCGTTCAGCAGCCCGATGTCGTCGAAGAAGTCCGTCAGCCGCTTGGCGCCGGTCTGCATGACCTCGGTGCGGTGGCCGCTCGCCCTCACCTCGGCCACGGCCGCCCGGCGGTCCAGGCCGACGTTCTCGTACACCTGCGGGTTGACGAAGCAGACGGAGAAGACGCGGGCCGCCTCGCCGCAGCTGACCCTGGTGAGTTCGCGCTCCCAGCGCGGGGCGGTCACCATCTGGCGGCGCAGCTCTTCGCGGGCGTACCGGACGTGCCGGGCCTCCTCGATCACATGGATGCGGGTCACCCCGCGCACCAGGGTCTGCACCCGGTCGTCCGGGAACGTCAGGCGCTGCATCCAGTCGAGGATCTCCTCGCCGAGCAGGGTCGCGGCGAACGAACCGGGGGTGGTGGAGACGGTCTTCAGGACCCGCGCCAGGTTGTGATAGACGCGCGGCACCGGGTAGGTCGGGGCGCCGCCCCAGTCGATCATGCGGCCGAACATCATCGAGTGCCGGCACTCGTCGGCTATCTCGGTGAGCGCGTAGCGGACGTGGTTGCTGGTGACGGGCTTGTCATAGATGTGCCGGACCAGCAGCTGCATCAGGATGATCTCGAACCAGATGCCGAGCGAGGCGAGCGCGGCGGCCTCGTGCCGGGAGAGGTCGAGGCGCTGTTCCTCCGGCATGCGGTCCCACATCGGGGTGCCGTAGAGCGAGAGCAGCTCCGGGGGCCAGAACCACTTGCCCTCCTCGACGGCCGCGTCCCAGTCGAGTTCGGTGTCGGGGCCGAAGGAGTGTCTGGCCGAGGATGCGAGCAGCCGCGCGGCGATCTGCTCGCGGTCGCGGAGCGGCCCGAATGCGTCACGGAGCAGGGTCATATCGCGATCGGTCGCGGTCGTCATGGCGGGAGCACCTCACGCTGGGGGTTACCGGCAGTCATCTCTTATGAGACTGCTCGTCAGTAAGCCCGTCAATCCCCTGCGGACGACTTGTTGACCCGCTGTCTACCAACGTGTGAACCTGCTGGGGAGACGGTGGGTGGGCACGCTCAACTGCCGCCGGTGTCACGGAACTTATGAGCCAGTCGAGGCGAAGGAGCCGTCCGTGTCCACACATGACCTCTACACCACCCCGCCCGCCGAACCGATCTGGCAGGTCCCCGCCACCGGAGCCGCCCGGTTCAGCTGGGACTACGACGACGGCCGCGAACGCCTCCTCGCCCTCTACCAGAAGGGCAAGGACAAGCAGTGGGACGGCAGCAAACGCATCGACTGGTCCCTGGAGGTCGACCCCGCCGACCCGCTCGGCACCCCTGACGAGGTGCTCACGCTCTACGGCACCCCGCACTGGGCGAAGATGACGGGCCATGACCGGGGTGAGCTGCGCAAGCACTACACCTCCTGGCAGTTCAGCCAGTTCCTGCACGGTGAGCAGGGCGCGATGGTCTGCGCCGCGCGGATCGTGGAGTCCGTCCCCGACCTGGACGCCAAGTTCTACTCCGCCACCCAGACCATGGACGAGGCCCGGCACGCGGAGATCTACGGCCGCTTCCTCCACGAGAAGATCGGCATGCTCTACCCGGTCAACGACAACCTCCAGGGCCTGCTGGGCGACACCCTGCGCGACTCCCGCTGGGACATGCCCTACCTCGGGATGCAGGTCCTGATAGAGGGCCTGGCACTGGCCGCCTTCGGGATGATCCGCGACACCACGACCAAGCCGCTGCCGAAGCAGATCCTCGCGTACATCATGCAGGACGAGGCCCGCCATGTGGCCTTCGGGCGGATGGCGCTGCGGGACTACTACAAGCAGCTCAGCGACGCCGAACTGCGCGAGCGCGAGGAGTTCGTCATCGAGGGCTGCTACCTGATGCGCGACCGGCTCAGCGGCGTCGAGGTCCTGGAGAACTTCGGCATCGGCAAGCAGGAGGCGAAGGAGCTCTCCGAGCACTCCGAGTACCTCCAGCTCTTCCGCAAGCTGCTGTTCAGCCGGATCGTCCCGTGCGTCAAGGACATCGGCCTGTGGGGCGAACGGCTCCAGAAGGCGTACGTCGACATGGGCGTCCTCGAACTCGGCGACTCCAACCTGGACCTGCTCATGTCGCAGGACGAGGAGATAGCCGAGGAACTGGACCGCGAGCGCTTCGCCGCCGAGGAGCAGGCCCGGGTGACGGAGGTGGCGGACGCCATCGAGGAGGGGGCGGCGGCCGACGCGGCCTGAGCAGCCACGCGGATGCCCGAGCGGATACTCGGATGCGTGCCGCCGGGCAACGGCGGCACGATGCCCGTATGACGACGAACCCGCCCCCAGCCGCCACCGCCGCCGGTCTCGCGGCCGCCCGCCGCAGCCTCGAAGCGCTCGCGCTCGGCGACGCGTTCGGGGAGCGCTGGTTCCCGCTCTTCCGCGAGCGGCGGCGGGCCCTGAACGAGATCAGGGCCCGCCGTACCCCGCCGGAGCCCCTGTGGCACTGGACCGACGACACGGCCCTCGCGCTCGCCCTGCAACGCTCCCTCGACGAGCGCGGCCAGGTCGACCAGGACCACCTGGCGCTCTGCTACGCCCTCGCCTTCGACGCCGACCAGGCACGGGGCTACGGCCACGGCATGCACCTCCTGCTGCCGCAGCTCCTCTCGGCCCCGGCCGACTGGCGCACCCTGGCCCCCGGACTCTTCGACGGCGGCAGCCTGGGTAACGGTGCGGCGATGCGGGTCGCACCCCTCGGCGCCCGGTTCCACGAGGACCTCCACCGGGTCGCGGAACAGGCCGCGCTCTCGGCCGAGGTCACGCACGCCCACCCGGACGGCATCGCGGGCGCGGTGGCGGTCGCCGTGGCGGCGGCGCTCTCGGTACGGGGCGAGTTCACACTGGACGCGGTCGCGGACGGGACGCCGGAGGGGCCGGTACGGGACGGGGTCCGGCGCGCCGCCCGGACCCCGTTCACCACGGAACCGTGGAGGGCCGCGGACCTCCTCGGCAACGGGCAGCGCATACGGGCCGACGACACCGTGCCCTTCGCGCTGTGGACCGCCGCCCGTCATCAGGGCGACCTGGAGGCGGCGCTCTGGGCGACGGCGGAGGGGTTCGGCGACGTGGACACCACGTGTGCCATCGCCGGGGGCGTCGTGGGAGCGTCCACCGGGACGGCCGGGGCACCGGAGGAATGGCGGCGCAAGCGGGAGCCGTTGGGGCAGGAGGCGGTCTGACCGGGTGCGCGCCGGTTCTGGTGCGGGCTCTTCCGGGCGGCGCGCCGGCTCTGGCGTGGGCTTCCCCGGCCGGGCGCCCGTTCGTAGGCGTGTCGTACCGTGAGCCCATGACCACCCCGCCGCAGCCATCGCAGGGCCCGTACGGGCCGCCGCCCCCGCCCTCGCACGGCTCCTACGGCCCGCCGGCCGCCGCCCCCGGGGTGCCGCAGCAGCCCTACGGCTTCCCGCAGCAGCCTCCCGGCCCGCCGCAGCAGGGCGGCTGGGGGCAGCCCGGCATACCCGCAGGTGGCGGGCCGGGGGCGGGAGGCTGGCCGCCCCAGGGGCCGCAGCCGCCGCGCAGGACGAAGACCGGGCTGATCGTCGGCATCGCGGTCGGCGCGCTGCTCGTGGCGGGCGGCATCGTCTTCGGCGTCACCCAGCTCGCCGACAAGGGCTCCGACCTGGTCTACCCGAAGGCGGAGTACGAACTCCTCGTGGAGAAGCAGCTGCTGGACGGCGAGTTCAGCCTCACCCAGGACCTCTCGGAGACGGAGGGCAAGGAGATCGAGGAGACCCCCGACGCCAGCATCCGCGACGCCAACGCGATCGTCGCGCAGTACGGCTCGGACAAGGGCGGGGTCCTGGTGCTCTCCGGGATGCACGGGCGCCTGGCCAGCCCCGGATTCATGCGCGGCAAGATCATGGAGGGGGCGGCGGAGGGCGACGGCGCGAAGCTCGTCGTGCCGCCCAAGAAGTTCACGCCGGCGGGGTACGACATCACGATCGAGTGCCAGGTCGTGCAGTCGAAGGAGGGCGTCGGTGTCGCCAACATCCCGATGTGTGCCTGGGGTGACGACAGCACCGCCGCGATGGTCGCGCTGATCCGGCCCGAGAGCATCCTCAAGTCTCCCCGGTCCATCGACCTGGCCGAGGCCGCGGCGGAGACCGCCAAGGTCCGGGAGGAAGCCCGCAAGCCGATCGGCTGACCTGCCACGGTCCGCCATGGTCCGGGCAGGGGGCGCCGGAGTCTCCCGCCGCCCGCCTGCCCGTCCGTCGTCGATCAGCGCACTCCGGCCGGTGCCGGGAAGCGGGTGCGCAGGGTGAACGCTCGCTCGGTCGGGCCGTGTTCGCGCAGGTGCAGCAGTCGTTCCTCGGCGTCCGCCACCGTCGGGCGTACCCCCGCCGGCACCCACCACAGGGCGGTCATCGCCTCCTGGATCTGCTCGAACCACTCGCGGCGCCGGCTCATCAGCTCCCGGTGCCGCCCGGCGTACATGAAGGCGGTGAGCGCTTCGACGTCCCGCCACACCGACATGTTCACGATCAGCCAGTCGTCCCCGAAGACCGGGACGTCCGTGGCGTTCCCGGAGTCGGAGCGCAGTCGCCAGAGGAACCCGTCGGCTTCGTCGGCGACCGTGTTCACCGGGTCCAGCCCATCGACGAAGTCCTTCAACTGTGGTGAATCCAGCGGGAATCTGAGCCGTGAGATGTTCACCTGCGCCAACTCGTGTTCTCCGCCGCTGATTTCTGTCTCGATAGAGGTCATGACCGCACGGTAGGCAGCATGCTCTCCACGGCGTGGGCCATTCCGAGCAGCGAGACGTCCGCCCCCCGTGCCGCCACCAGCTGGAGCCCCACCGGGCAGCCGTCCCCGGTGAACCCGGCGGGCAGGCTCGCCGCCGGGTGGCCGCTCAGGTTGAACACCCAGGTCAGGGCAGTGGAGTAAAGGTCGCCCGGACCCTCGTGCCCATGCGGCCGGTTCGGCGTGACCGGGGTCAGCAGCAGGGGCGCGGCGGCGAAGAGCGCGTCCAGCCGGTCGTCGTTCGCCCGCCGGACCGCCACGGCCGCCGGGTCCCCGGGTGCCCCGCCCCGTACCGCCTGCCAGGCCCGCGCCGGATCGAGCAGTTCGCAGCCGGTGTCCAGCAGGCGTACGGTCCCCGCCGCGACGAGCCGGTCCACCGCCGCCCGGACGACGGCCGCCACCTCCGGGTCCACGTCCGCGAAGCCGAGGCCCTCGCTGTAGACGGCGGGAAGCGGGAGCGGCGGGGCGGCGGGTGGCTCGTACCCGTCCAGCACATGGCGGAGATACCGCTCAGCACCCGCGGCCGACCGGGCCAGCACGCCCGCCGACGCGAGCCCGGACCGGTCGGGGGAGGGGAGCAGCCCGTTCGTCGTCTTCAGGCCGAACACCCCGCACCAGGCGGCCGGGATGCGGACCGACCCGGCCCCGTCGCTGCCGGTCGCCAGCTCCGCCATCCCCGCCGCGACCGCCACCGCCGAGCCCGCCGACGAACCGCCCGGCGTCCGGTCCGCCCGCCACGGGTTGACCGTACGGCCGTGGGCGCCCTGTCCCCAGGTCTGCCAGACCGTCCCGGGGCCGGGGACGGAGGTCGCGCCGACCGGGACCCCGCCCGCCGCGATCAGCCGGCGGGCCGCGTACGAGCGGGCGCCCGCCGGGCCCTTCACCGCGAACGGCAGCCCGCCCAGGGGGAGTTCCCGTGCCTCCGGCTCACGGGCGAGCGCCTCGTCCGGCCAGACCTCGATGAACGCGTTGAGCGCCGGGTCCAGTCGCCCGATCCGTTCCAGGGCCCGCGCCACGGCGGACGGTGTCCTCGTCGTCCTCGTTGTCCTCGTCATGGGCCCACTCTCTCCCCCTGTTCAGCCTCGCGTCCTCACTCCTCCAGCGCCGCCTCCATCACCGCCCGTGCGATCGGGGCCGCGCTGCCGCCGCCGCTGATGTCGGCCCGGTCGGCGGAGGCGTCCTCCACGACCACGGCGACCGCGACGGCCGGGCGGCCGGATCCCGGGGCCTCGGCCCAGGAGATGAACCAGGCGTACGGAATACCGGAGTTGTCGACTCCGTGCTGGGCCGTTCCGGTCTTGCCGCCGACCCGCACCCCGTCGATCGCCGCGTTCGACCCGGTGCCGTTCTCCACCGTGTCGACCATCATCCGCTGGAGCTGCACCGCCGTCGACGGGCTCATCACCCGCTCGTACGGCCGGGAACCCTCCTGCCGGACGGTGTCCCCGTCATGCGTGGTCACCCGGTCCACCAGATGCGGGCGGCGCAGATCGCCGCCGCCCGCCACCGCCGAGGCCACCATCGCCATCTGGAGCGGGGTCGCGGTCGTGTTGAACTGCCCGATCGACGACAGGGCCAGCTGGTCCTCGCTCATGTCGGTGTCGAAGTTGCTCCTGGCCACCCCGGACGGGATGCGCAGCCCGGAGTCGTTGAAGCCGAACCTCCCGGCCGCCTCCGCCATCCCCGCCAGGCCGACCCGCACGCCCAGGTGGGCCATCACGGTGTTGCAGGAGACCCGGATCGCATCCGCCAGCGAGGCCTTCTCGCAGCCGCGAGACTCGTCGGGCAGGGTGGTCCTCGTGTTCGGCAGGACGTACGGGGACGGGGTGTCCGTGGGCGCGTCCGGGTCGGTGACCACCCGGGACTCCAGGGCCGCCGCCGCCGTCACGATCTTGAAGGTGGAACCGGGCGGATAGGTCTGCCGGATGGCCCGGTTGAGCATCGGCAGGCTCTTGGCCGCGTTCAGCCGGGTCCACGCCTCGGTGACGGCCGAACCGGTGCCGGAGAGCCGCTCGGGGTCGTACGAGGGGGTCGAGACCAGGGCCAGGATCCTGCCCGTCGACGGCTCCAGGGCGGCCACCGCGCCCCGCCGCCCGCGCAGTCCGTCGTACGCGGCCCGCTGCACCGACGCCTTGACGGTGGTGACAACATTGCCGCCCGGCTGTCGGCTCCGCGTGAAATCGTTCCAGAAGGGCAGCGGCGTCAGAGCTGAGTCCGTACCGGACAGGACGGAGTCCTCGGCGTTCTCGATGAGCGTGGTGCCGTACGTCTGCGAGGCGTATCCGGTCACCGGGGCGTAGAGCGGGCCGTGCCGGTAGGTGCGCTCGTAGTCGAGCTGCTCGCCGGTCCTCCGGTTGCCGGTCACGGGCCGGTCGCCGACCAGGATGTTGCCGCGCGGCTGGTCGTAACGGGCAATGGCGCTACGGCGGTTGGCGGGGTTGTCGTTCAGCTCCTCGGCCTCGAAGAGCTGGACGCGGGCCGCGTTGACGAGCAGCGCCACGAGCAGCAGCAGACAGAAGGCGGCGGCCCGCCGGATGTAGCGGATCACCGCTCGTTCTCCTCCCCGGCTCCGGCTTCTGGCCCGTTCTCCACCGTCGTCGCGATGACCCCGGTCTCCACCTGCTCCGGGTGCGGTCTTCGTGAGACGTCACTGACCCGGATCAGCAGGGCGACGATGATCCAGTTGGTGACGACGGACGAGCCGCCCTGGGCCAGGAACGGCATCGCCATCCCGGTCAGCGGGATCAGCCCCATCACCCCGCCCGCGATCACGAACACCTGGAGCGCCAGGATCGACGCCAGGCCGATGGCGAGCAGCCGCCCGAACGGGTCGCGCAGCGCGAGCCCGGCCCGGTAGCCGCGCGCCACGAGCAGCGCGTAGAGGAGGAAGACGGCGGTCAGGCCGCTCAGTCCCAGCTCCTCGCCCGCCGTCGCCAGGATGAAGTCGGACTTGGCGGCGAAACCGATGAGGATGGAGTGGCCCGCGCCGAGCCCGGTGCCGAGCATGCCGCCCGCGGCGAACGCGAACAGCGACTGGGCGAGCTGGCCGGGGCCCCGCCCCGCGTCGATCGAGGCGAACGGGTCCAGCCAGTCCTGCACCCGGCCGTGTACGTGCGGTTCGAACGAGCCGACGACGAACGCCCCGACGGCGGCCAGGAGCAGCCCGACCGCGATCCAGCCGGTCCGGCCGGTCGCCACGTACAGCATGATGACGAAGAGCCCGAAGAACAGCAGCGAGGTGCCGAGGTCGCGCTCCAGCACCAGCACGCCGACGCTCAGCAGCCAGATCGCCACGATGGGCCCGAGCACCCGCCCGGAGGGCAGCTGGAGCCTCCAGACCGTGCGGCCGGTGTGCGCCAGCGCGTTGCGATTGGCGGCCAGATAGGCGGCGAAGAACACCGCCAGCAGGATCTTGGCGAACTCGCCGGGCTGGAAGGAAAGTCCACCGATCCGGATCCAGATCTTCGCCCCGTTCACCGCCGGGAAGAAGATCGGCACGATCAGCAGCGCGAGCGCGGTGGCCACCGAGAGATACGCGTACCGCTGGAGCACCCGGTGGTCGCGCAGCAGCACCACGACGGCGGTGAACAGTGCGACGCCGAGCGTGGACCAGATGAGCTGGGTGGGCGCGGCCTGGTCCCTCGGGGTCTCCAGGTCGAGCCGGTAGATCAGGACCAGGCCGAGACCGTTGAGCAGGACGGCGATCGGCAGCAGCAGCGGATCGGCGTACGGGGCCCGGAAGCGGACCGCGGCATGGGCGAGCAGCGCGAGCATGCCGAGCCCCGCACCGTATCCGGCGACATCGGGGGGCACGGCCCCGTTGCGGGCCAGGCCCACCGCCGCGTAACCGTAGACGGAGATGAGGACGGCCGCGACGAGAAGGACGAGCTCCACCCCGCGCCGCTTGGGCAGGCGTAGCTCGGGCGGTGAAGCGTCCGCCGTCGTTGCGGTCATGCTCCGCAACGTAGCAAGAGGTGCGCTGTATTTCCCTTATGTCACACCCTTCTGATGTCCTCGTCGCCCTGCGCGGGAACGCCTGCGTCCGCCCGTGGGGCGGGCGGCTGCGGAGCCGGGCCCGACGGGCGGACGGACGTGCGGGTGAGGTGGAGTCAGCACCAGCGCGGCGCGGCGCCGATGTTCTCGATGTAGCGGGCCGAGCCCCAGGCCCAGGTGCCGTCGGTCAGCAGGTACCAGCGGTTGTTGCCGTCGACGTTGTCGCCCTTGGTCTTGCAGAAGATGTGGACGACCGCACCGTGCTCGACCGAGCCGACGATCCGGCTGCTGCGGGTCGGCTTGTCGCGGAGCAGCAGGTAGGGCTTGGCGATGACCCGGCCCTTGTAGGTCCGCTTGGGCCTCTGGGACTCGGCCTGCCCCTGCGCCTCCTGGCGGGCCTCGTGCTCGCGCTGGAGGGCCGACGCGGAGAGCTCGTCGGACGTCGGGTCCGGGGCGGTGGCCTCGGCGCGCTGGCCGGCGGGCTGGGGGTCCGCGGCCAGGGCGGCGGGGGCGCCGGCCGTGAGCGCCGCGAGGGTGCCTGCGGCGACGCACAGGCCGAGCCGGCGGAAGCGCGAGGGGCGGGACAGGGGGGACATGCTGCCTCCATGCGAAAGGGAAGGGGGCCGTGGGGGACACGAGCTGGGCTCGCCCTGGTCACGCTAAGTTCGCCACAGAGGGTCCGCAACGCGTCACGGTCCGTGAGGGGGGCCTTCGTGTGAGCCGTCCGGGTCACCGTGGGCGTCATCGACGGCGGTCTCCCCGCCCCTTTCCTCCTCGTCGAGGTGTACGTACTCCGGCAGGGTCATCCGAGCCAGCGCGCCGCCGTCCGGCGGATTGCCGACCTCCAGCCGGGCGCCGATGGCCTGGGCCTGGCCCGCGGCGATGGTCAGCCCCAGCCCGTGGCCCTTGCCTGCCCCCTCCGTACGGAACCGCTGTGGCCCGCCTTCCAGCAGATACGCCGGGAACCCCGGCCCGTGATCCCTTACGGTCACCACCGCTCCGTCCACGCTCAGAACCACCGGAGGGGCCCCGTGCCGGTGGGCGTTGGAGACCAGGTTGCCGATCACCCGCTCCAGCCGACGCCGGTCGGTCTCCACCCGGGCCGCGCCCGTCACCCGGACCTCGGTGTCGGTGCCGGAGGCGCGCACGACCCGTTCCGCCAGCGGTGCGAGATCGTGCACGGCGAGATCGACCTGCTCCGTGCGGGCGTCGAGGCGGGAGATCTCCAGCAGGTCCTCGGTCAGCGCCCGCATCGCCCTGACCCGGTCGCGCACCAGCTCGGCCGGGCGGCCCGGCGGCAGCAGTTCGGCGGCGGCCGACAGGCCGGTCAGCGGGGTGCGCAGCTCGTGCGCCACATCGGCGGTGAACCGCTGCTCGGCCTGGAGCTTGCGCTGAAGCGTCGAGGCCATCGTGTCGAGCGCGCCCGCCACGATCGCCACCTCGTCCTGCGCGCGGACCGGGCGGGCGGTGCGGGGGTCGTTCACCCGGGCGTCGAGATCGCCCGCGCTGATCCGGCGGGCCACCCGGGCGCTCTGGTGGAGCCTGCGGGTCACCCGGCCGACGGCGAACAGCCCGACGAACAGGGTGGCGGCGATGGCCAGCAGCGAGGAGCCGATGATCGCCCGGTCGAGCCCGGCGATGGTGCGGGCGCTGTGGCTGTAGTCCGTCCAGGTGGCCAGCGCCCGCCCGTCCGCCGGACCGGCCGCCCACATGGCGGGGCCGCCCTGTCCGTCCGGGTCGCCCGGCCGGTGCGGGCCGTCCGCCACGATCGTGCCCCGCTCGCCGCCCGCGGCCAGGGCGCGCAGCGAGGCGGGGAGGCCCGGCGGGTCGATGCCGGAGCCCCGCGGCAGCGGCTCCCCGGCCTCGTACGCGTCGGTGACCACCTCCAGTCGCTCCAGCGCCTTCTCGCGGGCGTGGCCGACCGTCTGCCGGGTCACCGCGGTGTGCACCAGGACGCCGAGGAGCGCGGCCAGAGTGCAGCACATGACGGTCAGGAAGACCGCGGACTTCCAGGTGAGGCCCGCGGTCCAGGAGGGGGAGCGGAGCCCGCGCCTCCTCATCGCGTCTCCGTGGGGGCGTCGGTGGCAGCGGCATCGGGAGGGGTGGAAGCGTCGGTGGCGGACGGCGTGGGCGAAGACGTCCGCGTGGCTGTCGCCTTCGGCCTCCTCGGGCCCTTCCGGTGCTCGGGTGTCCGCAGGATCTCGTCCCGGGTGGGCAGCATCGCGCGCTGCCGGTCGTCCCAGGACCACGCGGTGCGGTACTCGTACCCCGGGATCACCGAGGGGGCCCGCATGATCACGTCCCGGCCCGCCAGCTCCACGCTGATCACGGCGTCGTAGGCGGACATGATCCGGGTCAGCCCGCCCCGGTCCGGCATATAGGCGCGTACGGCGAGCTGCTGGTCGGGCATGCGAATGCCGAGCACCAGTTCGTCCATGTCGTCGCCGGTCAGGTCGCGGTAGTACGGCGGGAGGACCGGGCAGTCGTCGGGCGCCGTGCGGCAGGCGCGGATCTGACGGACGGTCTCGTCCGGCAGCTCGTCCAGGCCGCTGTCCCGGTCGGTCCTGGCCTTCAGCCCGGCCTGCGCCACGGCGACCGGGTCCAGCCGCCGCACATCGCCACCGGGCACCCGGATCCCCGGGATGCGGGCCGTCTCGCCCTCCCCGTAGTCGTACGGGGCGGACGAGGCGGGCGGCAGCTCCGGCCAGAGGTGCTTGGGCTCGACGGCCGACGGCGCGTCCCCCGCGCTCTCCAGGCCGCCCGCCGCACCGCAGCCGGACAGCAGGGCGAGCGCGGCTACGGCGCACGCCGCGGCGCGGGCCGTCGACGGGACGCTGTGCGGGCGCACGGGCTCGCCTCCTCTCCGGCGGGGCTCGACGGGCTCACGGGCGACCGCCGGACCGCGCGGACGGCAGGGGCCTCACACCCTAATCGGAGGATCGTACGCAATGCCCACTTCGTGCCCCTACGTGACGCCTCGGTACGTCGTCGGTACGGGCCGGGAGGTCAGCGCTGGTAAGGATTCCCGCCCTGGCCCGGCGGCGTGAAACCAGGCTGCTGCTGGGCCTGGCCGTACGGTCGGCCGTCCTGCCCGGCCGCGTGCTGCGCGAGCAGCTGGTCGGCCTGCTCCTGCGGTATCTGCTGCTCCCCGCCGCAGAACGTGCACTGCGTGGCGAACTTCGTCGAGAAGGGGAACAGCGGCACGAAGAACAGCGTGAACTTCGTGACCCGTTTGCGCAGGGTGTGCGCGGCCGGATTGCCGCACCAGCCGCACACCATCGTCAGGATGGCCAGCTGGTGGAGGTAGCCCTTGGTGCCGAAAATGATCATGCCGTGGTCCCTTTCCCCGTCTCTCGTCCCGTGCCGTGCCCCGTCCTCCGGAGCGCTCGTCGGCACAGCGTCAGGAGCTTCTCGTCCTCGTGGATGTCGTGGCTGCCGTACCCGCCGTCCATCGCGTTGTGACGGCGTACGGAGGCGAGTTCGGTGCGCAGGACGTGTGCCGCGGCCGACCCTTCGGGGACCGGTCCCATCCGCGCCAGGCATTCTGCCACCCGGACCCGCACATGACGGCTGCGTTCCCAGGCGGCCAGCAGCACTTCGGTGGTCTCCCGCGGCCGTCCGGACACCTCCCACAGCGCGATCGCCGCGTCCACGCGCAGCCACAGCTCGTCGTGGGCCAGCAGCCCGCGCAGCCGGGGCGCGACCACCTCCGCGCGCGGCCCGAGGGCCCCCAGCGCCACCGCCGCCGCACGCCGGCCGTGCACCTGGTCGGACTGGAGGCCCTCGATCAGCACCGGCAGCACCGCCCCGGTGTCCCCGGAGATCGCCCACAGCGCCTCGGCCGCCTCCGTCGCCGCGGCCGTCCCTGGGTGGCGGATCAGCGCCCGCAGCTCCGGGACGGCCTCCCGCGCCGCTGGCCCGAACGAGGCCAGCGCCCGCAGCGCCGCCGTACGCAGCCAATCGCCCCGGTACGCCGGCGCCCCGCGCAGCACCCGCAGCACCTCGGGGGCCGCCTCGCCCGCGCGCAGCCCGGTCAGCCCGGCCAGCAGCGGGCTCGCCCGGTCGTAGGCGCCCTCGTCCAGCTCCACCTCCGCGAGCCTGCGCCGCAGCGCCCCGGCGAGCGGCCGGGCCGCCGCCCCGAGGTGGCCCACCGCGAACCCCACGTCGTGCGCCACCTGGGGAAGCTCCAGGGCCGCCGCGAGCGCGGGCACCGCACGGGGGTCGCCGAGGCGGGCCAGGGCCTTCACGGTGGAGCCGAGGCCGGGCGGGCCGCCGGCCCAGGCCTTCACCCAGCCGCCGGGATCGGCGGCCAGCCGGGCGGCCAGGGCGTCCGCCGCGGGGGCCGCGAGGCGGAACAGCTCCTCCAGCACATGGCTCGCGGCCTCCGCCAGCCGGGGCTCGGGGTCGCCCAGCTGGTCGCCGACGAGCGCCACCAGCTCCTCGTAGGGGCCGCGCCAGGCCCGTATCAGCCCGCCGCTCATCCGTACGGCGTCGATGCGCTGCCAGCGGTCGGGGCTGCGCAGCTGGTCGGCGAGCAGCGCGGTGCGGTCGCCCACCCGGTCGTCGAGGCCGACGTGGAGCGTGCGCAGCAGATCGGCGGCCCAGGGAGTGCCGTGCCCCGGGCTGTCCTGAGCGGGCAGGGCCCGCAGCTGTCCAACGAGCGTCGGCGCCGCGACCTGCTCGCTCCGACAGCCCTCCGATGCGGCCACGGGCTCGGAGTCGGGGTCCTGGTCCATGGCCCCGGAGCCGTCTGCGGGTCCGGGGTCGGCTGCGGCCCCGGACTCGGGCTTGGACTCGGGCTTGGACCAGGACCCGGCAACTGACTCGGCCCCGGCCCCGGTCCCGGCAACGGACCCGGGCTTGGACTCGGTGCCGGCTGCGGCACCGGCACCGGCACCGGCAACGGCCCCGGTCCCGGCAACGGACCCGGGCTTGGACTCGGTGCCGGCTGCGGCCCCGGCACCGGCACCGGCCCCGGACCCGGCTTCGGCAGCCGTTTCCCGGCCGGGCTCCGGTGCCGAGTCCGGGGCTCGCGCACCGCCCAGGCCCCCCGTGCCGTCCAGGTCCCTCGCACCCCCCGGCTCCCTCGCACCGTTCGTCTCCGTGGCGGCGCACTCCGTCGGCGCCGGGGGCGCCTCGGGCGCCGCGCGCATCTCGCGCAGCAGCCCCGACACCACCGGCACCACATCACCGGGCAGGACATCGGGCGAGCAGCGCGCCAGCTGGGCCAGGGCCGCGAGCCGCAGGCCCGGTGTGTGGGCGCGGGACGCCAGCCCGTTCAGCCACTCCGCCACCCGGCCCGCCAGCGGCCGGTGCCGCAGAGCGACCCGCCCGGCGGCCTCGACGAGCGCGAGCCGCACCTCCTCGTCGGGCTCCACCGGCAGCCGCTCCCGCAGCAGTGCGAGGACCCGCACAGGGTGCCGGTGCAGCGTGGCGAGGGCCAGCGGGGCGGCGAGTCGCACTCCGGGGTCCTCGTCGGCGATCAGCTCGAAGAACACCCCGGCGCCCGCGGTGACCGCGGCCGCCGCCATCGCGTAGTTCGCGGCGCCCTCGATCTCGTCCTCGTCGATCTCGTCCTCGTCGTCCTCGTCGAGGTCGAAACCGCCGATGCTGGTGAGCAGTTCGACGACACAGCCCCGGTCCTGCACGCCCGGATCCACGACCAGTTCGAAGAGGAACGGGATGCATGCCAGCGTGCAGGCGTATACATCGCCCTGGTGGTGCACCGCGCCGTACATGCCGTCGAGCGCCGTCTCCCGCTCCGCCGGATCGTCCGACGCGAGCCCCCTCAGGAGCTCCGGCACATCGTCGGCAGGCCCGTAGGCATGCTCCATCGAGGCCCAGTCGACCTCATCGATCCCCGAGAACACGCCATCCCCTCCCCACGACCACGACAGCGCCCGGAAGGGTACGCCCTCGCGGCGCGCCCGTCCGTCACACCCCTTCGGCGCGCCCCGCAGAAAGCGCCTGCGCAGAGTGTGCACCACGGGTCCGACAATCCACCCGCCACTTGCGGCCTTTCCTCACGCCGTGACCAGGTCATGACCAGGTCAAGACGATTCGGCTGTGAGGTCGCTGTGAACGAGGGACCGCCACAGGGCAATCCGCGCTCCCCGAGCTCACTTGGCCCCGCCCCGAGCTCACTTGGGCCCGCCCTGGGCTCACTTGGACCCGCTCCGGGCTCACCCGGCCCCGCCCAGGGCTCCCCCCGGGAGCGGATGTGCCTGTTCCGGATCGTTCAGGGGGGCGAGGAGATCTCCGTACCGTTCCAGCCGCCCGCCCATGTCCCCGGCCCGGAACACCAGGGCACCGGCCTCCCGGCAGTCCGCGATCTCGTCCCAGGTGACCGGGGCGGACACGGTGGGCTCGGGCCTGGCGCGCAGAGTGTAGGGCGTCGCGGTCGTCTTCGCCGCCGCGTTCTGGCTGAAGTCGACGAAGACCTTCCCCGGCCGCAGGGCACGCTTCATCCGGTGCAGGGCCAGCTCCGGAAGGGCCGCCTCCGCCTCCATGGCGAGCCGCTTGGCGTACGCGGACACCTCGCCGGAGGGTGTCGGCGTGAGCGGGACCAGCAGATGCAGTCCCTTGGACCCGGACGTCTTCCCGTACGCGAGCAGTCCGTCGGCCGCGAGCCGCTCCCGCAGCCAGAGTGCCACCGTGCAGCACTGCACGACGGTCGCGGGGGAGCCGGGGTCCAGGTCGAGGACCATCCGGTCGGCGATCTCCGGCGCGTCCGCCCGCCACTGCGGGGTGTGGAACTCCACCACCAGGTTGGCCGCCCACATGAGCGAGGCCAGATCCTGCACCATCACCTGCCGGGCGGCCGGGTCCTCGCTCCGGGGAACGGCGGCCGTGGCCACCCAGGCGGGCGTACCGGGCGGCGGATTCTTGGTGAAGAACAGCTGCCCGTCGGGCCCGTCCGGGTAGCGCAGGAAGGACACCGGGCGGTCGCGCAGATGGGACAGGACCGCCCCGGCGACGGTGGTCGCGTAGTAGTGCAGCACTTCGCCCTTGGTCGTCCCGGTGGCCGGATACAGCACCTTGTCGAGATTGCTGAGCGAGACCCGTCGCCCCTCCACGTCGGTGATCGGCGTCATACGATAAGAATCACACGAAAACCTATATGAACGCGCTTAACGGCCTTCCTGGTCAAAACGGCTAAAGGGGTGAACGGTGAGGTCCATATGGAACGGCGCGATCTCCTTCGGGCTGGTCAGCATCCCGATCAAACTGGTCAACGCCACGGAGAACCACTCGATCTCCTTCCGGCAGGTCCACCTCGCCGACGGCGGCCGGATCCGGTACCGCAAGGTCTGTGAACTGGACGAGGAAGAGGTGTCCGCCGCCGAGATCGGCAAGGCGTACGAGGACGCCGACGGCACCATGATCCCGATCACCGACGAGGACCTCGCCCAGCTCCCGCTGCCCACCGCGAAGACCATCGAGATCGTCGCCTTCGTGCCCGCCGACCAGATCGACCCGCTCCAGATGGACGCGGCGTACTACCTCTCCGCCAACGGCGTCCCGGCCGCCAAGCCGTACACCCTGCTGCGCGAGGCCCTCAAGCGCAGCAACAAGGTGGCCCTCGCCAAGTACGCCCTGCGCGGCCGCGAACGGCTCGGGATGCTCCGGGTCGTCGACGACGTGATCGCGATGCACGGCCTGCTCTGGCCCGACGAGATCCGCGCACCCGAGGGTGTCGCCCCGGACGGCGACGTCACCGTCCGCGACGCCGAACTCGACCTGGCGGACGCTCTGATGGACACTCTGGGCGAGGTCGACATGGACAGCCTCCACGACGACTACCGGGAGGCGGTGGAGGAGCTCATCGCCGCGAAGGCCTCCGGCGAGACCCTGCGGCCGGCCGCGTCCGATGACTCCGGCGGCGGCAAGGTCATCGACCTGATCGCGGCCCTGGAGAACAGCGTCCGCGCGGCGAAGGAATCCCGCGGCGAGGGTGAGGGGGCCGAGAGCGCCGAGGGCGGCGAGGACGAGGGCGGCATGGCCGATGTCCACCCCATCCAGAGGACGTCCGCGAAGAAGACCACGCACCGCACGCCGACCGGCAAGACGGTCACCCGCTCCAGTGGCTCCACGACCGCGAAGAAGTCCGCCCCCAAGTCCACCGGCGCGAAGAAGTCCACGTCGACGGCGAAGAAGGCGGGGGAGAAGAGCACGCCGAGGAAGACCACCGGGAAGACGTCCACGCCGACGGCGAAGAAGACCGGGGCGAAGAAGACCACGACGAAGAAGACCACGGCCAAGAAGCAGACGTCGGCGTCCTCTTCGAGCTCTTCGAGCGGGGGCACCACCAGGAAGACGTCAGCCTCCTCCCGCAAACGCGCCTCGGCCTGACGGCGAACCCCGCCCCGCCGCCCCGCTGTCACAGTCCACCCGTACGCTACGGCGCATGAGCGCAGAGTCTCCCTCGGGACGGGTGATCGACGGCCGCTTCACGCTGGTGGAGCGGCTCGGCAGCGGCGGCATGGGCATGGTCTGGCGGGCCCGGGACATGGCCCTGCACCGGGACGTCGCGCTCAAGGAGGTCCGGCCCCCGGACCCGAACCTCGCGGAGTACGACCCCGAGGGCGCCCGCACCCTGCGCGCCCGCGTGCTGCGCGAGGCCCGCGCACTGGCCCGCCTCGACCACCCCAACGTGGTCACCGTCCACCACATCGTCGACCCCGGCGAGGACGGCTACCCATGGATCGTGATGGAGCTGGTGGCCGGTTCCTCCCTCCACGACCGGCTCGCCGCCGGACCCGTGGAGCCCGCAGAGGCCGCCGAACTGGGGCGCGGCATCCTCTCCGCCCTGCGCGCCGCCCACGCCTCCGGCATCCACCACCGTGACGTCAAGCCCGCCAACGTGCTGCTGCGCACCGACGGCCGCCCCGTCCTCACGGACTTCGGCATCGCCGCGATCCGGGAGTCGACCAGCCTCACGGCCACCGGCGCCCTCATCGGCTCGCCCGACTACATAGCCCCCGAGCGCATCCGGGGCACCGAGGGGGACCCCTCCTCAGACCTCTGGTCGCTCGGCATGATGCTGTACGTCGCCGTCGAGGGCCGCCACCCGCTGCGCCGGGCCACCACCCTGGCCACCCTGGCCGCCGTCCTCGACGAGGAGATCCCGCCGCCGGTACGGGCCGGGGCCCTCGCCCCGGTCCTGGGCGCGCTCCTGACCCGGGACATCGCGGCCCGCCCGGACGCCGAGACCCTGGACGCCCTGCTGGCCGAGGCCGCCCGCACCGGTTCCGGCGGCGGGAGCCCGGCCCCGGCCCGGGCCCCGGGCCCGACGCCCACGGAGCCGGTGTGCGATCGGCCCGCGCCCGCCGGGCCCGGAGGGCGGGCGGGCCGTGTCCCGACCGCGTACGGCTTCCCGCCGACCCCCGTGCCCGCACCCGTACTGAACAACCCGCCGGCGCCCGTACCGAACAACCCCTACCGACCGGGCAACCCTTACCAGCAGTCGTACGCGGCTGCCGTTCCCGTCCTCACCGAGGAGGAGCGCGGACGGCGGAGCCGGCGCCGCACCCGGATGGCTGCCACCGCCTCGTCCGTCGTCTCGGCCCTGGTGCTCGCGGGCGTGGTCCTCTGGACGAGCGACGTCCTGCCCTTCGGGCGTTCCGGTTCCGACGGCGGCGACCGCCCCCGTGACACCGCGGGCGCCCCTGCGGACGGCTCGAAGGAGACGCCCCCGGCCTCCAACCCGACGCCGGAGGGGGTTACCGACGACGAAGGCAACGACGACGATCGCCAGGGGGGCGAGGAACCGGAGACCCCCGAGAACCTGCTCACCCCGGACGGAGCGCGGGCGGCGATCAAGGCGCTGAAGCCCCTCATGGGCGGGACGAAGGTCACCGACTTCACGCTCCACGGCGAACACGCCTCCGCCGAGGCGCCGCTGAAGTCCAACTCCCGCCTCTACGACCGGTTCAGCTACCGCGATGGCCAGGCGAAGAACGACGAGCTGGGCGGCACGCTGACGTCCGGGGAAACGACGGTCGACCTGAACTCCGTCGACTGGGACGCGCTGCCCGCCCTCCTGCGCACGGCGGGGCGGACGCTCAACATCCCGGAGCCGGAGAGCCGTTACGTCATCGTGGACCCCTCGTCACCCTTCCACGACGACCGCCCGGTCCTGCGCGTCTACGTCACCGACTCACACGGCGGAGCCTTCCTCACCGCGCACCTGGACGGGCGGGTCATCGAGAAGAGCCCGCGCCCGAAGGGCTGACGCCCCGGGGCACCGACACCGGCCGGACCGGGTCCGGCAGCACGGGCAGATCCAGGCCGAAGGGGCTCCGCTCGATGACGTAGGTGCAGCTCGTGTACGTGTAGCCGGGCCGGACCTTCGACCCGGCGGAGTAGCTGTCCACCCGGGCGGTGGCGCCCGTGCCG
This sequence comes from Streptomyces sp. WZ.A104, assembly GCF_002382885.1. Taxonomy (GTDB): domain Bacteria; phylum Actinomycetota; class Actinomycetes; order Streptomycetales; family Streptomycetaceae; genus Streptomyces. The sequence continues at coordinate 43,949 of NZ_NWVL01000018.1, read as the reverse complement.
TGCTTGTAGAGGAAGTGGTAGTCCCCTGCCGGGAGTCGCAGTCGTGCCTTCGGGTAGTTTCTGCCGCTCGTCCGGCAAGCCTGCCGCGCGCCGACGGCCGCGCCGCTGTACCGCCTGCATCCGTCGCAGGCCTTCAGGGATACGGTGCCGGTGACCGGGCCGGTGTAGAGCACCTCGACCGCGTTCGGCGCGTCGTTGCTGATGACCAGCTCCATCCGGGCACCCCCGGGGCGGCCCTTCGGGGGCAACCGCCTGCCCGCCGGGGGCCGGTCGGCGGCGATCTCGGCGGCGATGGCTATGTCCCGCGCCCGGCGCACCCGCTCGTCGCTCTTGTACGTCCGGGCGAAGTCCGTCATCGTCCTTCGCGCGTCCCCGAACTTCCTGTCCTTGAACTGATCGACCCCGCAGGCGTACGCCCCGTCCGCCACACCCTTGTCCGCATCGGCGCGCAGCGCCTTCACCCGGTCGGAAGGCAACCCGGCCGCGGTGGTGCCGAGGCGGCGCAGCGCCGCCGTGGCCGCACACGGCTCGGCGCCCTTCAACGCCGCGACCTGGGCCTTGATCCGCTCGCTGATCGCCGGTCCGACCTGCTGGGCGGGCGCGGAGTCGGGGAACGTACGCAGCAACTCGCCCAGCTCCGCACCGCCCCCGCCGCTGCCTCCGGCCGCAGCGCCCAGGCGCGAGACCCCGCACCCGTACAGCGAGGCGGCGAGGGGTTCGTCGGGCCAGGCGGCCAGGGTCCCGAGAAGCCTCTCGCCGACCGCGTCCGGCAGGGTGCGCAGATAGGTCAACGGTTCGACGGCTTCGCAGTGCCGCTTCCTCGCGTACGGGGCGGAGACAGCGTCGTAGTACGCCTTCAGGCGGTCCGGGAGCAGCTTGGCGGCCCGGGAGCCCGGGTGGTCCTCGGCGAGCGCGCGATAGACGCCGAGCGCCTTCTCGTACTCGCCCTTCGCCGCCCCGAAGGGCTGCCGCGCCGCCGCCGCGACCCGCTGGTCCCCGCCCTCCAGCCGCTCCAGCAGTATCTGCTCCCGGGCCTCGTCCCGCGCGGAGCCGTACACCACCGCCCCACCCGCCGGCACGGCCAGCAGCACCACCCCGAGACCGGCCGCCAGCACCGGCCGCCACGACCCGCCCAGCGCCGAACGCCGGGCGATCCGGGCGCCGTCGGAGGCGGCGAGTACGAGCACGGCCAGATACCCGACGAGGACGCCCCCGGGCACCCCGTCCGGATCGGCGGGCAGCGCGACGAACAGCAGGGCAGCCGTCGCCGCCCAGCACCCGGCCGCCCGCCCCCAGCGCCCCAACAGGGCGTAACCGAGCCCGAGCCCGGCCAGATTGAGCATCCCGGCGGCAACCGCCCGCAGCCCGGCCCCGTCGGGCGGCGGCCCGGCACCAGGTGCGTGGGAGGGCGGCGGCCCGGCATCCTGAGCAGGGGAGGGCGGCGGCCCGGCATCAGGCGCATGGGGGGACGGCGGCCCGGCATCAGGCGCATGGGAAGGCGGTGGCGGGACCGCCCCGCCGATCCCGGGCGAGGCCCCCTGTCCCGCATGTCCCGCAACCCCGTGCTGATCACCGGACTCCATAACGGTCCCCCCACCGTCGAGCCGCACACGTCACCGTGATCCTGCCCGGTTCTGTCCCCGGTCACGCACAGAATCCGTCACCGCCACCTCGACCCCTTGGCGCGTCTCCGGGCCGCAGGCCGGACGGATCATCCTCTACACTGCCCAACGCCGCGACTGGCGCGTGCCCCGGGCAGGGGCGCTCCGTGGAACCGACCACGAGGAAGCGGCACACCCCGGGCCCGCCCGGGGCGTCATCTCCGGAGAGCCGTCCGCCTGGGCATCCGGGTCCACGCCGCATCGAGCGGCCGACCCGGAAGGACCCCTTCCATGACCACCCGGACCCCGGCAACCGCACCCGCACCCTCTGCCACCACCGCGCCCGCGCCCCGCCATCCGGCCCTCATCTCCGCCGACCCGGAGCTGGCCGCCCTGATCGGTGCGGAGGAACGGCTCCAGGCCGACACCCTGCGCCTGATCCCCAGCGAGAACTACGTCTCGGCCGCCGTACTCGAAGCCTCCGGCACGGTGCTCCAGAACAAGTACTCCGAGGGCTACCCCGGCAAGCGGTACTACGAGGGCCAGCAGGTCATCGACCAGGTCGAGACCCTGGCGATCCGCCGCGCCCGGGCCCTCTTCGGGATGGATCACGCCAACGTCCAGCCGTACTCCGGCTCCCCGGCCAACCTCGCCGCCTACCTGGCCTTCCTCCAGCCCGGCGACACGGTCCTCGGCATGTCCCTCCCGATGGGCGGCCACCTCACCCACGGCTGGGGCGTCTCGGCCACCGGCCGCTGGTTCCGGGGCGTTCAGTACGGAGTCCGCAGGGACACCGGCCGGATCGACCTGGACGAGGTCCGCGACCTGGCCCGCGCCGAGCGGCCCAAGCTCATCTTCTGCGGCGGTACGGCCGTACCCCGCACGATCGACTTCGCGGGCTTCGCGGAGATCGCCCGCGAGACCGGCGCCGTACTGGTCGCCGACATCGCGCACATCGCGGGCCTGATCGCGGGCGGCGCGCACCCCTCGCCCGCCGGGCACGCGGACGTCGTCTCCACCACCACCCACAAGACCCTGCGCGGCCCCCGCGGCGCGATGCTGCTCAGCACGGCCGAACACGCCCGCGCCATCGACCGCGCGGTCTTCCCCGGCCTCCAGGGCGGCCCGCACAACCAGACCACCGCCGCCATCGCGGCCGCCCTGGGTGAAGCGGCCACCGCCGGCTTCTGCGCGTACGCCCACCAGGTCGTGGCCAACGCCCGCACACTGGGGGAGGAGTTGGCGGATCGCGGCTTCGACCTGGTCTCCGGCGGCACCGACAACCACCTCCTGCTGATCGACCTCACGAACAAGGACGTCCCCGGCAAGGCGGCAGCCCAGGCCCTCGACCGCGCGGGCGTCGTCGTCAACCACAACGCCGTCCCCTACGACCCCCGCAAGCCCTTCGATCCCTCCGGCATCCGCATCGGCACCCCCGCCCTGACCTCCCGCGGAGTGCCCGCCTCCGCGATGGCCACCGTCGCCACGTGGATCGACACAGCCGTCGAGGCGGCCCGCAAGGGCGACGAGGCCGCACTCACCACGATCCGCGCCGAGGTGAAGGAGCTGATGGACGCCCACCCGGCGCCGGGACTGCCGATGGCCTGACCGGGCAAGTCGTTCCCGGTGCGGGTTTCGTCATGTCATGTGGCGGATGGGGAGCCGATATTTCCCTCACCCCGGTACCCGACGGTGTCCCGCCGCAGCGCGCCGTGCTGGCCGGGATTGCCGAGACGGCGCTCAACGCACTGTGGGACGCGCCGCCGAGGGTCGGCGACCGCATGGCCGTCGTGGGCTCGGGCGCGGTCGGCTGCTCCGTAGCGGCGCTCCTCGCCCGGTTCCCCGGCGTCCGGGTCCAGCTCGTCGGCATCGACCCGGCCCGGGTGGAGGCCGCCGCCGCGCTGGGCGTCGGGTTCGCCGCTCCCGTACACGCGAGGGGTGACTGCGATCTCGTCTTTCACGCCGGTGCCACCCGGTCCGGGCTGCGGCGCTCGCTCGAACTGCTCGCCTCCGAGGGCTGTGTGGTCGACCTGAGCTGGTACGGGGACCAGCCGATGACCCTGCCGCTCGGGGAGTTCTTCCATTCCCGGCGCCTGACGCTGCGGAGCAGCCAGGTCGGCGCCGTCCCGCCGGGGAGACGGGGGCGGTACACCACCGGAGACCGGCTCGCCTTGGCACTCGATCCGCTGCGGGACCCGGTCTTCGACGCGCTGATCACCGGCGAGCCCGACTTCGACGAACTTCCGCGCGTGATGGCCGAGATCACTGCCGGCCGGCTGCCCGGACTCTGCCATCGCATCCGCTACAGCCCTCAGCACCCCCGGCACCGCCGTCCCCTCTGCCGAAGTTGCCGACCATGCCGACGAGACGCTCAGCCCCCTTCTGGTGGGAGAGGCCGCAACAACGGTGTTCCTGAGGCCCGCTCCGTACCCCGGAGGGACCACGGCCCGGATGAGACTGGTCGACGCACGTGCCGTCGGCGATGTGTCCCTGCTGCGGTTCGCCCCGAATGAACGTTCCATCGAGCCCCTCGAAGTCAGCTGACCACACCCGTAGTTGACGACCCGTAGGTATGATCGCGGGGCGTGCGGGCGGCCTGTCACAGGCGGAACGGGGGGACGGCCATGAGTAAAGCGGTGGAACTGGCGGATGTCATCACCCAGTTGCGGAGTGAGCTGAGCCGGGCCATGGCGGCGGGGGACGACGACGAGATCCGCTTCCAGGCGGAGAAGCTGGAGCTGGAACTCACCGTGGGGGTGGAACGGAGCCTGGAGCCGGGAGTCAAGGTCCGGTTCTGGGTGCTCGACGCGCAGAGTTCCGCGCGTGCCGCCCACATGACCACGCAGCGGATCACACTCACCCTCCAGCCGGTGCGCGGCGACGCGCCCGACAGCCCCGTGCTGATCTCCGGCGCCGAGCTGCCTGATGAGGCCTGACCCCCGGAACGGTGGGGGCGGCCTTGACCCGCATCGGCTCGCGGAGATCATCGTCAGGACCGGAAGCGGCAGGCGGCGCGGCTCCGGCTACCGGATTTCCGCCGGTGTCGTTCTCACGGCTGCCCACGTGGTCGCCGACGCGACCGAGGTGGTCGTGCGGTGCGACGCCGACCGGCCCGGTGAATGGTCGGCCCCGGCGGCCGTGGCCTGGGCCGACGGAAGCAGCGACCTCGCCGTACTGAATCTCACGTCACCGGCGGCCCTTCCCGCGGACGCGGACGTCGCTCCGGCGCGTTTCGGGCGCATCGCCGACGACCGGCACGGCGTGTTCGTCGTGCACGCCGCGGGGTTCCCGCTGTGGAAGCGACGCCGCCGGCCGGACGGTACGTACTTCCGTGAACTGCACCAAGCGGACGGTACAGTCGCGGCGCTCTCCAACCTCCGTACGGGCACGCTGGAGATGACCGTGGCACCGGCCGGCGCCGACCCCGACCCCGACGTGTCGCCCTGGGCAGGCATGTCCGGCGCCGCGGTGTGGGCGGGCAGCCGCATCGTCGGCGTCGTCGCCGAACACCACCGCTTGGAGGGTACGGGCAGGCTCACCGCCGTCCGTCTCGACCGGGCCGTGCGCCAGCTCGCCGCCCCGGACCGTGTGGAGTTCGCCCGGCTCACCGGGTTCCCCGCGACGGCGGACCTGCCTTTCGCGGTGCCGGGGGAGTCGGTGGAACCGCCCGGCGACAGGGACTCCGACCCCGAGGTGCGGGTGGTGGGGGTGCCGGTGGCGCACGGTATCGAGCTGTTCAAGAACCGCACCCACGAGACCGACCTGATCGCGGGCCACCTGAGCGACCCCGCCAACCGCATGGTGACAGTGATCGGGCGGCGCGGCATCGGCAAGAGCGCGCTCGCCGCGAAGGTCATGGACCTCCTCGACCGCGGCGCATGGCCCGGAACCGTCCGGGGCCCGGTCCCGTCCGGCCTGGTCAACCTCTCCACCCGCACGACCGGGATATCCCTGGAGCGCCTCTTCTTCGACTGCGCCCGCCTGCTCGGCCCCGAGCGGGAAGCGCGTCTGCGCGAGGTCTGGTCCGCCGGCGGGACGGTCCACGACCGGCTGGACCAGCTGCACGCGGCCATGGGCGGGCGCCTCATCGTCATCCTCCTGGACAACCTGGAGGACCTGCTCCACGACGACGGCGGCATCGCCGACGAGGGCCTTGCGGTCTTCCTCGACTGGCTGTTCCGGACCCGGGGCACCCCGCGTCTCCTCGTCACCAGCCAGTTGCCGGTACGCCTCGCGCCCGAACTGCGGCGCTTCACCGCGCAGGTGGAGCTCTCCAAGGGCCTCGGATCCGCCGAGGCGGCGGCCCTGCTGCGTGAACTCGACCGGGACGGCAGCCTCGGCATCGCCGACCTGTCCGACGACGAACTGCTGAACGCCGCAGTCCGCGTCCACGGTGTGCCGCGTGCGCTGGAACTCCTCGTCGGCGCGGTCGCCGGAGACACCTTGCTGCTGCCCACGCTCAGCGATGTCCTGAAGGACTTCACGCACCGGCACGACGTCGTCGCCGACCTCGCCCAGGACCGCTACCGGCGCCTCGACGAGCAGGCACGTGCGGTGCTCGGAGTCCTTGCGGCCCTCCGTATCCCCGTGAAGCAGGCGGCGGTCGAGGAGATCCTCGCCGGACTCGACCCGAGCCTGCCGGTGACCCCCGCCCTCACCTCCCTCGTCCGCATGCACCTGGTCTCCGTGGACCGGCCGAGCCGTACCCTCGCCCTGCACCCCATGGACGCCGACCTCGCCTACGCCCAGATGCCCTCGCACGGTTCCCTCGGGAGGCAGACCGTGGAACGACGGCTCGCAGCCTGGTACGCGGGGCAGCGCCGCCCCGACGACGCATGGCGGTCGCCGGAGGACCTCGAACCGCACCGGCGGCAGTTCGAGCACCTGGTGCGCGCGGACGACCACGACGCCGCCGCACGCGTGCTGAACGAGATCAGTGAATGGCTCGTCTGGCACGGCTCCGTCCTCTCCGCGGTCTCGATGCACCTCACCGTCCGCGGGCACATCGGCGACGACCGGGTACGCCTCGCCCACACCGTCGCCTACGGCCACGCCAGGCTCAGCGCCGGTCCGATGGAGCAGGCGGTCGACCTGTTCACCGAAGCGGTGGAGCTCGCCGAACGCCTCGGAGACCGGTCCGCGCTACAGAACGCCCTGTTCGGCCTCGGCGACGCCCACCGGCAGCTCGGGAACCTCGGAACCACCGTCGAACTCCTCACCCGGGCCGCCGGGCTCGCGGGCGAACTGGGCGACACCGAGCGCGAGGCGCACGCCTTGCTCTCCCTCAGCCTCACCCACAGCTACCTCGGCGACGGCGAGCGCGCGCTGGACGGCGCCGACCGGCTGGCCGCGATCGCCGACGCGAGCGGAGATCCGCTCACCACCGCACGGGCCGGTAACGCACGCACCATCGCCCTGCTCACCCTGGGCCGCTGGCAGGACACCATCGCCGCAGGCGCCGAGACGGCCAGGGCCTACCGGGCCTCCGGCACCCCGGAGGCGATCGCCTACGCACTGAACGCGCAGGGCATCGCGTTCCTGGCCCTCGACGCCCCCGCCCAGGGAATCCCGGTCCTCGAAGAGGCCTGCCACGAGGCCTCACTGATGGAGAACCCCCGGGGCGAGGGCGTCTGCCTGCTCAATCTCGCCTGGGCGTACTGGTGCGACGGCCGTCATGGGCAATCCGCCGACACGGCCGAGCGTGCCTCGACCGTCCTCCGGATCGCCGGCTCCGCCCAGGAGGAGGCGGCCCGCTTCCTGGCCGAGGCCGCCCGTGCCCGCCCCCTCGCGCCGCGGAAGGCGGCGGCCGCCCTGAACCGAGCGGCCGCCTCTCTGGACGGCAACGCCGAAGTCATCGCCCCCGCCTGGCTCACCGAGCACGCCGACCGGCTGGCGGACGGGGCCGCCCCGGCAGCCGGACCGCAGCCCGAGGCCTGAGGTCGCAGTCGCAGACGCACCGTGGGGCACCTGCGTCACGGAAGTCCCTTCCATCCGTCACAGGGATCTCCTAGTCTCACACTCTGTTCACATGTGGTCTGTTCACTTCTGACAATTGCTGATCTTGCGACAGAGGTCAGGCGCGGGGGTAGTGAAGCATGCGGGAAAACCGGCGCTCGAAGTTGAGCGTTCTCGCCGGTGCGTCGGGACTGGCGCTCTCGGCCGTCACCGCGGCACCGGCGCTGGCCGACGATGTACCGGAGAGCCCCCGGGAAGTGGAGATGGCCGCGGACGTGAAGGTCGTCGAAGGCATAGCCCCGGCACTCGGACCGGCCGCAGGACCGGCCGCAGCGGCCGAGGCCGCTACGGCCTCGGACACATGCCTGGGCTCCACCGCCGCCTATGGCTCCAGCGGGTGCTTCCAGCACAACGCCGACATCGTCTGGGCGGGCGACACGAAGAAGGACGGCATGTCCGCGGCTGTCGGCGTCTACACCGACTACGGGCGCGCCGAGGAGGTCTGTGTCAACAATCTCGGCGTGAACACCTGGGCGGGCTGCGACAAGGACTACCGGGAGAGCGGGAACGTGCGCCTTCGCGTTCTGCGCTACGACGGCGACACCGGCAAGTTCTACCAGCCTGAGGCCTGGTCCGGCTGGGTCCCGGTCGACGGAAAGTACTGACTGGAAAGTACTGACCGGAAAGTACTGGCCCGCCCACCTTGGTGCGCTCCGCTCGACCGCGACGGTGCGGAGCGCACGAAAAAACCGGACCAGCCTTTGCTGGTCCGGTTCTTCAATCCGGAAGTGCCCCCGGCAGGATTCGAACCTGCGCACCCGGCTCCGGAGGCCGATGCTCTATCCCCTGAGCTACGGGGGCGTGTCGCTGTCGTGCTCTGCGACGGGTGAAACACTACCAGCTCCGACGGGGTGTCCGTGAACAGGTATTCCGTCGCGCCGGTCGGCGCAGGCGGAGGCCACTCGTCCGGGGCGGAAGTGGACAAAAGCCGGACGCGGCCGCTCCGGCCGCCCTACTCTCGAAGGGTGTCAGGGGCGTACGGCCGCGTGCTTGTTGTCGACGACAACAAGGTCATCCGGCAGCTGATCAGGGTCAATCTCGAACTTGAGGGTTTCGAGGTCGTGACCGCGGCCGACGGTGTCGAGTGCCTGGACCTGGTCGACCGGGTCCGCCCCGACGCCGTCACCCTCGACGTCGTGATGCCCCGGCTGGACGGCCTGGAGACCGCGACCCGCCTTCGCTCCGATCCCCGGACCCGCCGTCTTCCCATCGCCGTCATCAGCGCCTGCACGCCGTTCGAGGTCGATGCGGGCGTGGCGGCCGGGGTCGACGCGTTCCTGGCGAAGCCGTTCGAGCCGAGCGAGCTGGTGCGGATCATGCACCGGCTGGTGACCGGCGAGGACCGGCCCCCGGTGGACGGGCGGCGCGGCGCCGGGCGGGCGGGGAGCACCGCGGGCTGACCCTGTGGCGAATCCGGTTCGGACCGGCCGCTCGACGAATCCGGGTCCGGCCGGTCCCTCGGCGAAATCCGGTTCGGGCCGGCCGTACGGCGAGACCGGGTCCGGCTGACCATATGGCGAAACCGGTCGCGTAGTGCCCCCCTGTCTCACCTAGGCTTGTCCCGTGACCCCCGCCGACCTCTCCCGGACCGTGCTGCACGCCGTGCGCCGCGCGGTCGACGAGGATGCGTTGCGCGCGCCCGTGCCCGCGCGCGTGCGGGTGGAGAGGACACGGCCCGGCGGCAGCGGGGACTACGCCTGCGCCGTCGCGCTCCAGCTGGCCGGGCCCGCCGCGCTGCCCGCCCTGGAGGTCGCCCGTATCCTGCGGGAACGGGTCGCCGCCGAGCCCGGCATCGAGCGGGTCGAGATCACCGGTCCCGGGTTCCTGAGCTTCACCCTCGACGCCACGGCCGAGCACCACCGCGCCCTCCTCGACGCCGTACGGGAGCAGGGCCTCGCGTACGGACACGGGGACGCGCTCCGCGACGAGATCCTCCAGTTCCATCACGCGCGCGAGGTGCGTGCCGCGGTGACCGCCCATGCCGTGCGCCGGCTCGTCATCTCCCAGGGCGCCCGGGTCCGGATCAGCTGCGAGGAGGCGCCCGACCCGGACTGGGCCCGCCTCGGCGTCACCGTCGACGCGCACGGGACGCCCCCCGTACCGCTCACCGGGATCCGGCCCGTCCCCGCCGGGGCCACCGCTGCGGAGCTGCTGCGGCGGCTCGGGCCCGACGCGGCCCGCTGGGGGCTCCTGCGGTCCGCCGGGCACGACCGCGCCGCCCTCGGCCCCGAACTGCTCGTCCAGGGCGAGGCCAATTCCCTCTTCCGGGTGCGTTACGCCCACGCCAGAATCCGTGCGCTCACCCGCGGGGCCGCCCTCCTCGGCTTCACCGCCGAGCCCGCCCCGGACGCCGAGCGCGCCGGGCACACGGAACCCGCCCCGTTCGACAGCGCCGCCCGCCCCCTCCTCGACCTCATCGCCGACCATCCCGGCGTCCTGCTCGCAGCAGCCCGTCACCGCGCGCCCGACCGGGCCGCACGGCAGCTGGAAGCCGTCGCGCACGCGTTCTTCGACTTCCACGACTCCTGCCCGCCCCTGCCCGCCGGTGACGAGAAACCCTCGGCCGCCCACCGCGCCCGGCTGGCTCTCGCCGAAGCCGCCGGGACGGTGCTGGCAGGCGGCCTGTCCCTGCTCGGCATCCGTGCGCCCGAACATCTCTGACGAGATCAGAAGAGACCCGAGAGAACGAACACGATGAGCCGCTCCGCACACCCCGCAGGACCCCGTCACGCCGACGTGCTGACCGAGGGGCACTACTCCGCGCCCGCCGCCGATCTCAACATCCTGGACGAGAAGGTCTGGTCCCGTACGGTCACCCGGGACGCGGACGGCGCCCTCACCGTCGGCGGGATCGCCGTCGCCCGGCTCGCGGAGGAGTTCGGCACCCCCGCGTACTTCCTGGACGAGAGCGACTTCCGGGCCCGCTGCCGGGCCTGGGCCGACGCCTTCGGGCCGGACGCCGACGTCTTCTACGCGGGGAAGGCATTCCTCTCCCGCGCGATCGTCCGCTGGCTCACCGAAGAAGGACTCAACCTCGACGTCTGCTCCGGCGGTGAGCTGACCACCGCCCTCGACGCGGGCATGCCCGCCGAGCGCATCGCCTTCCATGGCAACAACAAGACCGTCGCCGAGATCGAGCGGGCCGTCGATGCGGGCGTCGGGCGGATCGTGCTCGACTCCTTCCAGGAGATCGTCCGCGTCGCCCACATCGCCCAGCCGCACGGTGTCCGCCAGCGGGTGCAGATCCGTGTCACCGTCGGCGTCGAGGCCCACACCCACGAGTTCATCGCCACCGCGCACGAGGACCAGAAGTTCGGGATCGCGCTCGCCGACGGGCAGGCCGCCGAGGCGGTGCGCCGCGCGCTCGCCCTCGACGGGCTCGAACTCATCGGCATCCACTCGCACATCGGCTCGCAGATCTTCGACATGGCGGGCTTCGAGGTCTCCGCCCGGCGCGTGGTGCAGCTGCTCGCCGAGGTCCGCGACGAGCACGGCGTCGAGCTGCCCGAGATCGACCTCGGCGGCGGCCTCGGTATCGCGTACACCTCCGAGGACGACCCCCGTGAGCCGCACGAGATCGCCAAGGCGCTCAACGACATCGTCACCCGCGAGTGCGAGGCCGCGAATCTGCGTACCCCCCGCATCTCCGTCGAGCCGGGCCGCGCCATTGTCGGACCCACCGCGTTCACGCTGTACGAGGTCGGCACGATCAAGCCCCTGGAGGGGCTGCGGACGTACGTCAGCGTCGACGGCGGCATGTCGGACAACATCCGCACCGCGCTGTACGACGCCGAATACAGCGTCGCGCTCGTCTCGCGCACCTCGGACGCGGAGCCGATGCTCGTCCGGGTCGTCGGCAAGCACTGCGAGAGCGGTGACATCGTGGTCAAGGACGCGTTCCTCCCCGCCGACCTGGCCCCCGGCGACCTGATCGCCGTGCCGGCCACCGGGGCGTACTGCCGTTCCATGGCGAGCAACTACAACCACGCCCTGCGCCCCCCGGTCGTCGCTGTCCGGGACGGCGAGGCGCGCGTCATCGTCCGGCGCGAGACGGAGGAAGATCTTCTGCGTCTCGATGTCGGCTGATGAAATAGTCATCTCAGGATCCGGACGGGTGACAGAATCGCCCGTCCGGTGAGTGAGACTGGTCCCCACATGAGCATGGATGAGAAACGAGGTCGGATGATGCGTACGCGTCCGCTGAAGGTGGCGCTGCTGGGCTGTGGAGTGGTCGGCTCAGAGGTGGCGCGCATCATGACGACGCACGCCGACGACCTCGCGGCGCGCATCGGTGCGCCCGTCGAGCTCGCCGGAGTCGCCGTCCGCCGGCCCTCCAAGGTGCGGGAGGGCATCGACCCCGCACTGGTCACCACCGACGCGACCGCGCTCGTGCGGCGCGGCGACATCGACGTCGTCATCGAGGTCATCGGGGGCATCGAGCCGGCCCGCGCGCTCATCACCACCGCCTTCGAGAACGGCGCGAGCGTCGTCTCCGCCAACAAGGCACTGCTCGCCGAGGACGGCGCCTCCCTGCACGCCGCCGCCGAGAAGTACGGCCGCGATCTGTACTACGAGGCCGCCGTCGCCGGGGCGATCCCGCTGGTGCGGCCGCTGCGCGAGTCGCTCGCCGGGGACAAGGTCAACCGGGTGCTCGGCATCGTCAACGGCACCACCAACTTCATCCTCGACAGGATGGACACCAGCGGCGCCGGCTACTCCGAGGCGCTCGACGAGGCCACCGCCCTCGGGTACGCCGAGGCCGACCCGACCGCCGACGTCGAGGGCTTCGACGCCGCCGCGAAGGCCGCGATCCTCGCCGGGATCGCCTTCCACACCCGGGTGAAGATCGGCGACGTGCACCGCGAGGGCATCACCGAGGTCACCGCCGCCGACATCGCCTCCGCGCGCCGCATGGGCTGCACCGTCAAGCTGCTCGCCATCTGCGAGCGCGCCGCCGACGGAGCCTCTGTCACCGCCCGCGTGCACCCCGCGATGATCCCGCTGAGCCACCCGCTGGCCTCGGTCCGCGAGGCCTACAACGCGGTGTTCATCGAGGCGGACGCAGCTGGTCAGCTCATGTTCTACGGACCCGGCGCCGGCGGCTCCCCGACCGCTTCCGCGGTCCTCGGCGACCTCGTCGCGGTCTGCCGCAACAAACTGGGCGAGGCCACCGGCCCCGGTGAGTCCGCCTACACGCGCCTGCCGGTCAGCCCCATGGGCGAGGTCGTCACGCGCTACCACATCAGCCTCGACGTGGCCGACAAGCCGGGCGTCCTCGCCCAGGTGGCAACGGTCTTCGCCGAGCAGGGCGTATCCATCGATACCGTCCGCCAGCAGGGAAAGGACGGCGAGGCGTCCCTCGTCGTCGTCACCCACCGCGCGCCCGACGCCGCCCTCTCCGGGACCGTCGAAGCGCTGCGCAAGCTCGACACCGTGCGCGGTGTCGCCAGCATCATGCGTGTTGAAGGGGAGTAAGGACCCATGACCAGCAAGGGCACCCACCAGTGGCGCGGCATCATCGAGGAGTACCGGGACCGCCTTCCGGTCACGAGCACGACGCCGGTCGTCACGCTTCGTGAGGGCGGTACGCCGCTCGTTCCGGCGCAGGTCCTCTCCGAGCGCACGGGCTGCGACGTGCACCTCAAGGTCGAGGGCGCCAACCCCACCGGTTCGTTCAAGGACCGCGGCATGACCATGGCCATCACCCGGGCCAAGGAGGAGGGGGCGAAGGCCGTCATCTGCGCCTCCACCGGCAACACCTCGGCCTCCGCCGCGGCGTACGCCGTGCGTGCGGGCATGGTCTGCGCCGTCCTCGTACCGCAGGGCAAGATCGCGCTCGGCAAGATGGGCCAGGCGCTCGTGCACGGCGCCAAGATCCTCCAGGTCGACGGCAACTTCGACGACTGCCTCACCCTGGCCCGCTCGCTCTCGGACAACTACCCGGTGGCGCTGGTCAATTCGGTCAACCCGGTCCGTATCGAGGGCCAGAAGACCGCCGCGTTCGAGATCGTCGACGCGCTCGGCGACGCCCCCGACATCCACGTCCTGCCGGTCGGCAACGCGGGCAACATCACCGCGTACTGGAAGGGGTACCGCGAGTACGCCGGTGACGGCGTCTCCACGCGCACCCCGCGCATGTGGGGCTTCCAGGCCTCCGGCTCCGCGCCCATCGTGCGCGGCGAGGTCGTCAAGGACCCCTCCACCATCGCCACCGCGATCCGCATCGGCAACCCGGCCTCCTGGGACTACGCCCTGGCCGCACGCGACGAGTCGGGCGGTTTCATCGACGAGGTGACGGACCGCCAGATCCTGTCCGCGTACCGGCTGTTGGCCTCCCAGGAGGGCGTCTTCGTGGAGCCCGCCTCGGCCGCGTCCGTCGCCGGTCTGCTCAAGGCCGCCGAGGAGGGCAAGGTCGACCCCGGCCAGCGCATCGTCTGCACGGTCACCGGCAACGGCCTCAAGGACCCCGACTGGGCCGTCGCGGGCGCCCCGCAGCCGGTCACGGTCCCGGTCGACGCGGCCACCGCCGCGCAGAAGCTCGGGCTCGTCTGACCGGTCCGGGCCGGTCGGGACGGACTGCCCGGGCCGGACCGGGCGGCAGGTTGTCCGGATCGGCCCGGGCAGTCACGTCACTCGACCCGGTCAACCGCGACAACCCGGCTCAACCGCCCTCTTTTCGGGGCGGAGAGCGCATAGGAGGCGGGCGACACGCATCGTGCGCCTCCTGTGCGCCCTATGTCGCCACAGAACCTTCCTTCGATAAGCTGTACCCCATCCGCCCGACATCCGCCCGACGGTTCGCTGTGGTGCGGCAGCCGTGACGGCGAGCACGGGGCGGACCACCGGGAACCCCACGTACCGCCCGGTGCAACTCCGTCCGCCCCATCCCGCAGACCCCCGCCGCAGAGCCACCGCACTGCATCCCCGCTGCCTTACAAGGAGTCGTCCGACCGATGGCCGGTCCCGCGTTCCGAGCCGCCGCCGTCAGGGTGCGCGTCCCCGCAACCAGCGCCAACCTGGGCCCGGGCTTCGATGCCCTCGGCCTGTCGCTGGGGCTGTACGACGATGTCGTCGTCCGGGTCGCCGACTCCGGGCTGCACATCGACATCGCAGGTGAGGGCAGCGAGACCCTGCCCCGAGACGAGAGCCACCTGCTCGTGCGCTCCCTGCGTACCGCGTTCGACCTGCTCGGCGGGCAGCCCCGCGGCCTGGAGATCGTCTGCGCCAACCGCATCCCGCACGGCCGTGGCCTCGGCTCCTCCTCCGCCGCCATCTGCGCCGGAATCGTCGCCGCCCGCGCCGTGACGACAGGCGGCGACGCCCGGCTCGACGACGCGGCCCTGCTGGAGCTGGCGACCGAGATCGAGGGGCATCCCGACAACGTCGCGGCCTGTCTGCTCGGCGGGTTCACGCTCGCCTGGATGGAGGGCGGGGCGGCCCGGGCGATCAGGATGGACCCTGCCGATTCCGTCGTTCCGGTGGTTTTCGTGCCCGGACGACCGGTGCTCACCGAGACGGCGCGCGGCCTGCTTCCGCGCACCGTCCCGCACGTCGACGCGGCGCTGAACGCCGGCCGGGCGGCCCTCCTCGTCGAAGCCCTGACCCGTCGCCCCGAGCTGCTGCTCGCCGCCACCGAGGACCGGATCCACCAGGAGTACCGGGGCCCCGCCATGCCGGAGAGCGTGGAACTGGTCAACCGTCTGCGCGCCGACGGTGTGCCCGCGGTCATCTCCGGTGCGGGGCCCACGGTCCTCGCGCTGACGGAGGAGGGTTCGGCCGACAAGGTCGCCCGACTGGCGGGGGAGGGCTGGGCGGCGAACCGGCTGGCCCTCGACGGGCCGGGCGCCAGTGTGCTGCCGCTGGCCGCGTAACCGCATGTGATTACCGGTGAGCGAGAGGGGGAATGTTTGTTGGAGCCGGTAGTGTTAACCTCAAGTCTGCAACCGACGTCTTTGAGGCGCGTTGCTTCGTGTCCCCCTCCGGGACCACCATTCTTCCGGGAGCCTCCCCAACTGCCTGAGCAGCCTGCCTGAGCAGTTTCGAGCACGCTCCGGAACCGGCACGACACCCCTCGCTCGTCCAGGAGTGGGCCGAGCAGGGGGATCTCGCGCCGGACCCCGCACGTTTCGTCTCTCCGCCGTACCCGGCGGACCACCGCCCCGGCAAGGTCCGCGATCCAGCAAGATCAACAGACCACAGTCGGACAGCACAACCGGTCGCCGAGCCAGAAGGCCGACGTCCGCTCCAGGGAAGGACCCTTCGTGAGCGACACCACCGATCTGATGGGCGTGACTGCCGACAAGAACGTCGACAGCGCCGCGCCCGCCGAAGGTGCTGCCACTGGCACCACCGCACGGCGCCGCCGCTCCGGCACCGGCCTTGAGGGCATGGTCCTGGCCGAGCTGCAGCAGGTCGCGTCCGGCCTCGGCATCAGGGGTACTGCGCGGATGCGCAAGAGCCAGCTGATCGAGGTCATCAAGGAGGCTCAGGCGGGTGGCGGATCCGCTGCCCCCAAGACCTCCCCCAAGGCCGCAGAGACCCCCGCCGAGGCGGAGAGCAAGCCGAAGCGCCGCGCGACCTCCAAGGCGCGCACCGGCGACGAGGCCGCCGCTGCCGAGAAGGCCACGGCCCAGCAGCAGATCGAGATCCCCGGTCAGCCGGCCAGCGACGACCAGCCCGCGGGCGAGCGCCGTCGCCGCCGTGCCACCGCGCAGGCGGGCAGCCCCGACACCAAGACCGAGGCGAAGACCGAGGTCAAGGCCAAGGCGGAGCCCGCGGCCGAGCAGAAGGCCGAGGACCGGGGCGAGCCCAAGGGCGACGCCAAGGCCGAGGCCGCCACCGACACGGCCGAGGGCCGTCGCGGTGACCGCCGTGACCGTGGCGACCGCGGTGACCGTGGCGACCGCGGTGACCGTGGTGAGCGCCGTGAGCGCCAGCGCGACCGCCGCGGCAAGGGTGACGACCAGGGCCAGCAGGGCGGCGGCGGGCAGCGCCCGCAGCGCCAGGGCCAGGGTCAGGGCCAGCAGAACCGCGACAACGGTCCGCAGGACGACTTCGACGACGAGGCGGGCGGCCGCCGCGGCCGCCGTGGCCGCTACCGCGACCGCCGTGGCCGCCGTGGCCGCGACGACTTCGCCGGCGATGTGCAGGTGGCCGACGACGACGTCCTGATCCCCGTCGCGGGCATCCTGGACATCCTCGACAACTACGCGTTCATCCGGACCTCCGGCTACCTGCCGGGCCCGAACGACGTGTACGTCTCGCTCGCCCAGGTCCGCAAGAACGGCCTGCGCAAGGGCGACCACGTCACCGGCGCGGTGCGCCAGCCCAAGGACGGCGAGCGGCGCGAGAAGTTCAATGCGCTGGTCCGCCTCGACTCGGTCAACGGCATGGCGCCGGAGTCCGGCCGGGGCCGCCCCGAGTTCCAGAAGCTGACCCCCCTCTACCCGCAGGACCGGCTCCGTCTGGAGACCGACTCCAACATCCTGACGACGCGGATCATCGACCTGGTGGCCCCGATCGGCAAGGGCCAGCGCGGGCTGATCGTGGCCCCGCCGAAGACCGGCAAGACCATGATCCTCCAGGCCATCGCCAACGCGATCACGGTCAACAGCCCCGAGTGCCACCTGATGGTCGTCCTGGTGGACGAGCGTCCGGAGGAGGTCACCGACATGCAGCGGTCGGTGAAGGGCGAGGTCATCTCCTCGACCTTCGACCGCCCCGCCGAGGACCACACCACCGTCGCAGAGCTGGCCATCGAGCGCGCCAAGCGTCTCGTGGAGCTGGGTCACGACGTGGTCGTCCTGCTCGACTCGATCACCCGCCTGGGCCGCGCGTACAACCTCGCGGCACCGGCCTCCGGCCGCATCCTCTCCGGTGGTGTCGACTCGACCGCGCTCTACCCCCCGAAGCGCTTCTTCGGCGCCGCGCGCAACATCGAGGACGGCGGCTCGCTGACCATCCTGGCCACCGCGCTCGTCGAGACCGGCTCGCGCATGGACGAGGTGATCTTCGAGGAGTTCAAGGGCACCGGCAACATGGAGCTCAAGCTCGACCGGAAGCTCTCGGACAAGCGCATCTTCCCGGCGGTGGACGTCGACGCGTCCTCCACCCGTAAGGAAGAGATCCTGCTCGGCACCGACGAGCTGGCGGTCGTCTGGAAGCTGCGCCGGGTGCTGCACGCACTCGATCAGCAGCAGGCCATCGAACTCCTCCTGGACCGGATGAAGAAGACCCAGTCCAACGCGGAGTTCCTGCTCCAGATCCAGAAGACGACGCCGGGCAGCGGCAACGGCAACGACTGACGCAGCCCCCTCGACGGTTTACCAACCGCCGCTTGAATCCGCCCCGTTACTCCGGTGACGGGGCGGATTTCTGCATGTAACATCAATTCGCCGTCACTCTCCCCCCACTTACGGCACCACCACTTGATGCCCCTGGATAAATGGGAGACTTGCGTGCGCATATCGCGCCATGCCGGATCAGTACGAATCGTCGGCCGCTTGGCGGCCGCCGGCGCCGCGACGCTGGCACTGTTGGGCGGAGGCCTGACGGCCGGGGCCCAGGCGGCTGAAGGCGGCGAACGCTTCCTGCCGCCGAAGGGCGTCGAGGTGGTGAGCCCGCAGAAGCTCTCACCGAAGATCATCGGCGGGACCGACACCGCCTTCAAGAACGCGCCCTGGATGGTGCAGCTGCTCTTCGAGGAAGACAACGACGGGCTCTTCTACTTCTCCTGCGGCGGCACTCTCGTTGCCCCCAACAAGGTGATGACGGCGGCCCATTGCGTTACCGACGAGAATGGCAAGGCCCTCGATATGGTCGGCCGTGGGCTGGTGCTCGCGGGGACCGCCAAACTGGCGGGTGGCCCCAAGGACGAAGGGACGGCCGTAGGGATATCCCGCTCCTACTTCGCGGGTTCGTACAACGCGGCCGAGATAGACAACGACATCGCGCTTCTGACGCTTTCCCGGCCCTTGAGCTACAAGCCGGCGCAGCCCGCGTCGTACGGCGACACCGCGCGTTACGTCGCGGGAACGAAGGCCACCACGTACGGCTGGGGCATGACCGGTTCGGACTGGGGCTCCTCCCCCCTGTCGGACACCCTGCTGCGGCTGGAGCAGCCGCTGCGTTCGGACGCCGAGTGCTCCGAGAACCTCGACGGCGCCACCGGCGTCCCAGGTTCCTACAAGCCGGGCCACATGATCTGCGCGGGCGTCGGCGGCACCGGCAACGACGCCACCGGGAGGGCGACCTGCCCCGGAGACTCCGGCGGCCCGATGTTCGTCACCGGGCGCATCATCGGCATCACCTCCTGGGGTCCCGCCAACAGCGCCGAGGCGTGCAACCTCCGTGGCACGTATGACGCCTACACGAAGGTGTCGACGTACTACCGGTCGATCCAGCCCCGCATCGACGACACGAGCTTCAGCCGTGACCACCGGGCCGATGTGTTCGCCCGTTCCACCGGTGCGGCGGCGTACACCTTCCCCTCGTCGGGCGAGAAGCTCGCCGCCCGCAAGGTGCTCGCCGGCTCCTACAACGCGTACAACCTGCTCATCCAGACGGACCTCGACCGGGACGGCTACCAGGATCTGATCGCCAGGGAAGGATCGACCGGGGACGTCTACTGGCTGCACCGTTCGGTGAGCAGCTCGACCTACGCCAAGACGAAGATCTTCAGCAACTGGAAGACGGTCCGGGCGATCGTCGCTCCCGGCGATGTCAACAACGACGGCAAGGGCGACATTCTGGCCGTCACCGCCACGGGCGACCTCATCACGTACCCGAGCTACGGCAACGGCAGGTTCAACACCCCGGTCAAGTCGGCGACGGGTTACCAGGTCTACAACCAGGTGCGGGGACACGGCGACCTCACCTATGACGGCAAGAACGACCTGCTGGTCCGTCGCGGCGGCACGAACGACCTCTACCTGGTCAAGGGCACCGGCAAGTCCACCGCCCCCTTCGAGGAACCGGTCAAGGTCCGCAGCAACTGGGCGGCGTACAACCTCCTCGTCACCCCGGGCGATGTGAACGGGGACGCCAAGGCCGATCTCGTGGCCCGCTCCAACTCCGGCGGCCTGTATCTCCTCAAGGGCACCGGGCAGGCCAACTCGGAGATCTTCGCCACACAGATCAAGCTCGGCAGCGGCTGGAACGACTACTACACCGTCGGCTGAAACCCCAGGTGAGCGGCGGATGTCCGCTCGCGCACCACACAGGGCTGTGGCCCCCGTCCTCCGACGGGGGCCACAGCCCTGTGTGCAACCCTTCTTGCCGCTTCGCCATCTGACCAAGAGGTGACAAACCCTCCCGGAACCATCGCGCCCCGGGAGCGAAGAGCGACGGAGCGCAGGACCGAGGGAGACGTGTGAGCGAGCAGAGCAGGAGCGCGGGGCGCATACGCGGCACCGGCAGCCGTCGGAGGAAGCCCTCGCGCCGGCACCGTGCGAAGGCCGTCGCGGCCTGGTCGGTGGCGGGGTTCGTGGTCGTCGGCGGGGCCGGGCTCGGGTACGCGTACATGACGCTCAACGGCAACCTCTCCAGCATCGACATCGATGCGAAGCTCGGCGCCGACCGTCCCGACGACGTGGATAACGGTTCGCAGGACATCCTGGTGCTGGGCTCCGACTCGCGCTCCGGTGACAACGGGGAGTACGGCGCCGACGAGGGCGGGGCCCGCTCGGACACGGCGATGGTCGTGCACGTCGACAAGGGCCACAAGTCCGCGAGCGTCGTCTCGATACCGCGCGACACCCTCATCGAACGCCCCGCCTGTACGAGCGACACGACGGGCGACCCGGTCCCGGCCCAGCACCGGGTGATGTTCAACACCGCCTACGAGGTCGGCGGGCCCGCCTGCGCGGTGAAGACCGTCGAGTCGATGTCCGGCATCCGCATGGACCACTACGTCGAGGTCGATTTCACCGGCTTCAAGAAGCTCATCGACGAGCTCGGCGGCGTCGAGATCACCACGAAGACCGCGATCAACGACTCCAAGAGCCATCTGGACCTGGAGCCGGGCACCCACACCCTGGA
This sequence comes from Streptomyces sp. WZ.A104, assembly GCF_002382885.1. Classification (GTDB taxonomy): domain Bacteria; phylum Actinomycetota; class Actinomycetes; order Streptomycetales; family Streptomycetaceae; genus Streptomyces. The sequence goes on along the minus strand of NZ_NWVL01000018.1, from coordinate 23,295 downwards.
CGGTGAGGAGTCACTCGGACTCGTCCGGACCCGCAAGAGCGTCGGCGACGGCAGTGACCTCGGGCGCATCCAGCTCCAGCAGGCGTTCATCAAGGCGCTCATGGAACAGGCGAAGAGCGTCGGGGTGCTCTCCAGCCCGCAGAAGCTGTTCGGCCTCGCCGACGCCGCCACCAAGGCCGTCACCACGGACTCCGGCCTCGGGTCGGTCAAGAAGCTCAGCTCCTTCGCCAACGGACTCAAGGGGCTCGGCGCGGACAACGTGCACATGGTGACCCTGCCGGTGGAGTACGACCCCGTCGACCCGAACCGCGTCCTTCCCCAGGAGAAGGCCGGGAAGCAGGTCTGGACGGCCCTCAGGAACGACCGGCCGATACCCGCATCCGCCACCGAGGAGTCCGCCGGGGACAAGGGCGAGGCCGGGAAGGTCGTCGAATAGCGGCGGAGCGGTCACGCAGCGTACGGCGCGGTGCGGGGGGAATACCTGCGGCCCGCCCCCGGTTTTGGGAGATACGGCCGGTCCTGGCAGACTGGTACGTCGGCCCCGGTTCACGGACGCGCAATCAGCGCGGTCGACCCGGCGCCCTCCCGAAACTAGGAGACACCTTGAAGCGCGACATTCACCCCGAGTACGTCGAGACGCAGGTCAGCTGCACCTGCGGTGCGTCGTTCACCACCCGGAGCACCATCGACGGCGGCACCATCCGTGCCGACGTCTGCTCCGAGTGCCACCCGTTCTACACGGGCAAGCAGAAGATCCTCGACACCGGCGGCCGCGTGGCCCGCTTCGAGGCCCGCTTCGGCAAGGCTGCCGGCTCCGCCAGCAAGTAGCGAGCCACTGCGCCGGTTCTCGGCGCCCTCTCACCGGGGGCGTCGGGACCGGCGTTTTCCGGTCAGCAGGCCCGTAGACGTCATCAACCAGGAGCCCCCGCATGTTCGAGGCGGTCGAGGAACTGATCGGTGAACACACCGATCTTGAGAAGAAGCTCGCAGACCCGTCGGTCCACGCCGACCAGGCCAACGCGCGCAAGCTGAACAAGCGCTACGCGGAGCTGACCCCGATCGTCGCCACGTACCGGAGCTGGAAGCAGACCGGCGACGACATCGAGACCGCCCGCGAGTTCGTCGCGGACGACCCCGACTTCGCCGCCGAGGTCAAGGACCTGGAGAAGCAGCGCGAAGAGCTCACCGAGAAGCTCCGCCTCCTCCTCGTCCCGCGCGACCCCAGCGACGACAAGGACGTGCTCCTGGAGATCAAGGCGGGCGCGGGCGGCGACGAGTCCGCCCTGTTCGCCGGTGACCTGCTGCGCATGTATCTGCGCTACGCCGAGCGCGTCGGCTGGAAGACCGAGATCATCGACTCCACCGAGTCCGAGCTCGGCGGCTACAAGGACGTCCAGGTCGCCGTCAAGACCAAGGGCGGCAACGGCGCCACCGAGCCCGGCCAGGGCGTCTGGGCCCGGATGAAGTACGAGGGCGGCGTGCACCGTGTGCAGCGCGTGCCCTCCACCGAGTCCCAGGGCCGTATCCACACCTCCGCCGCGGGCGTGCTCGTCACCCCCGAGGCCGAAGAGGTCGACGTCGAGATCCACGCCAACGATCTGCGGATCGACGTCTACCGCTCCTCCGGGCCCGGCGGGCAGTCCGTCAACACGACCGACTCCGCCGTCCGCATCACGCACCTGCCGACCGGCGTCGTCGCCTCCTGCCAGAACGAGAAGAGCCAGCTCCAGAACAAGGAGCAGGCCATGCGCATCCTGCGCTCCCGGCTGCTGGCCGCCGCCCAGGAGGCCGCTGAGCAGGAGGCCTCCGACGTACGCCGCAGCCAGGTGCGTACGGTCGACCGCTCCGAGAAGATCCGGACGTACAACTTCCCGGAAAACCGCATCTCGGACCACCGCGTCGGCTTCAAGGCGTACAACTTGGACCAGGTGCTCGACGGCGACCTGGACGCAGTGATCCAGGCCTGCGTCGACGCCGACTCCGCCGCCAAGCTCGCCAACGCGTGAGCGTCTGAACGCACCGTCCGCCCCGCACACCCGTAACCCGTACGGAGAACCGCGATGAACCTGCTGCTCGCCGAGGTGGCCCAGGCCACCCAGCGGCTGGCCGACGCCGGTGTCCCCTCACCGCGATTCGACGCCGAGGAACTCGCGGCCTTCGTCCACGGGGTGAAGCGGGGCGAGCTGCACCAGGTGCCCGACAGTGACTTCGACGCCCGCTACTGGGAGACGATCGCCCGCCGCGAGGCCCGCGAACCCCTCCAGCACATCACCGGGCGGGCCTTCTTCCGCTATCTGGAGCTCCAGGTCGGGCCCGGGGTGTTCGTGCCCCGGCCGGAGACCGAGTCCGTCGTCGGCTGGGCCATAGACGCCGTACGGGCCATGGATGTCGTCGAGCCCGTCGTCGTCGACCTGTGCACCGGCTCGGGCGCCATCGCGCTCGCCATGGCCCAGGAGGTCCCGCGCTCTCGCGTACACGCCGTGGAGCTGTCCGAGGACGCGCTCAAGTGGACCCGGAAGAACGCCGAGGGGTCCAGGGTCACCGTCCACCGCGGAGACGCCCTGAGCGCCCTTCCCGAGCTCGACGGCCAGGTCGACCTGGTGATCTCCAACCCGCCGTACATCCCGCTCACCGAATGGGAGTACGTCGCCCCCGAGGCCCGCGACCACGACCCTGAGATGGCCCTCTTCTCCGGCGAGGACGGCCTCGACACCATCCGCGGCATCGAGCGCACCGCCCACCGCCTGCTGCGCCCCGGCGGCCTCGTCGTCATCGAGCACGCCGACACCCAGGGCGGCCAGGTGCCGTGGATCTTCACCGAGGAGCGGGGCTGGGCGGATGCCGCCGACCACCCCGACCTGAACAAGCGCCCCCGGTTCGCCACCGCCCGCAAGGCCATGCCGTGACCCGCCCCCGGCACCACCACCCGTACCCGTACACGTTTGAGGAGGCCGGCTGATGGCACGGCGATACGACTGCAACGACGCCACCGACCGGATCACGGGCCTGCGCGAGGCCGCCTCCGCCGTCCGCCGCGGCGAACTCGTCGTGCTGCCCACCGACACCGTGTACGGCATCGGCGCCGACGCCTTCAGCTCCGAGGCCGTCAACGACCTGCTGGACGCCAAGGGGCGGGGCCGCAACATGCCCACCCCCGTTCTCATCGGCTCCCCGAACACCCTGCACGGCCTGGTCACCGACTTCTCCGAGCAGGCCTGGGAGCTCGTCGACGCCTTCTGGCCCGGCGCGCTCACCCTCGTCGCCAAGCACCAGCCCTCGCTCCAGTGGGACCTCGGCGACACCCGGGGCACCGTCGCCATCCGGATGCCGCTGCACCCGGTCGCCATCGAGCTGCTGACCGAGGTCGGTCCGATGGCCGTCTCCAGCGCCAACCTCACCGGACACCCCGCCCCGGAGGACTGCGACGCCGCCCAGGGCATGCTCGGCGACTCCGTCTCCGTCTACCTCGACGGCGGCCCGACGCCCGGCATCGTGCCGTCCTCGATCGTCGACGTCACCGGTGCCACCGCGGTCCTGCTGCGGGCCGGCGCGGTCTCCGCGGAGGAGCTGCGCAAGGTGGTACCCGACCTTGAGGTGGCCAATTGACCGCCCCCGAGGGGCGTGGCATAGCAGGGCGGACCGACACCTTCCGCATCCTCCACGTCAGCACCGGCAACGTCTGCCGCTCGCCCATCACCGAGCGGCTGACCCGCCATGCCCTGACGGACCGCCTCGGCGACCCGCTCAGCGGCGGCCTCATCGTGGAGAGCGCGGGCACCTGGGGCCATGAGGGCGCCCCCATGGAGGCCAACGCCGAAGTGGTCCTCGCCGACTTCGGCGCGGACGCCAGCGGCTTCGTCGGCCGCGAGCTGCTCGACGAGCACGTCATCCGCGCCGACCTGGTCCTCACCGCCACCCGCGACCACCGCGCCCAGGTCATCTCCATGGGCCACTCCGCGGGCCTGCGGACCTTCACGCTCAAGGAGTTCACCCGGCTGGTGCGGGCGATAGACCCCGCCACCCTGCCCGACCCGCGCGACGAGGGCGTCGTCGAGCGCGCCCGCGCCCTGGTCCGCGCCGCCGCCGCGCTGCGCGGCTGGCTGCTGGCCCCGACCGCCGAGGCGGACGAGGTCTACGACCCCTACGGCGCGCCCGTCACCTTCTTCCGCTCCATCGGCGACGAGATCAACCAGGCCCTCGACCCGGTCGTCACCGCCCTCACCGGCGTCCGCGCACCGAGCTGACGGACGTACGCGTGCCTCCTGCCGTGCCGGTCGGGCCGGTGCGCCGACCGGCGTAGGAGAGGCCGTGACAGCGGGCACAGCACTCCGCCCCGGCCTACATTGGAGCTGACACCGGCACACCCTCGCCGGCGCACCCTCCTCCAGGCCCGGAGCCGTCCCATGCCGGTCACCTCGCCCGCCGCACCCGCAGCCGTGTCGTCCGCGCCCGACGCCCTGCCCCAGGACTTCGGCGCCCTGCTCCGCGAGGACCCGGAGATCGCCGGAATCCTGCTCGCGGAGACCGGCCGCCAGGCCGCCACCCTCCAGCTGATCGCCGCCGAGAACTTCCAGTCGCCCGCGGTCCTCGCCGCCCTCGGCTCCCCGCTCGCCAACAAGTACGCCGAGGGCTACCCGGGCGCCCGCCACCACGGCGGCTGCGAGCACGCGGATGCCGCCGAACGCATCGCGGTGCGCCGGGCCACCGCCCTCTTCGGCGCCGAGCACGCCAACGTCCAGCCGCACTCCGGCTCCTCCGCCGTCCTCGCCGCCTACGCCGCGCTGCTGCGCCCCGGCGACACGGTGCTCGCGATGGGACTCCCGTACGGGGGACACCTCACCCACGGGGCGCCCGGCAACTTCTCCGGCCGCTGGTTCGACTTCGTCGGCTACGGGGTGGACCCGGACACCGGGCTCATCGACTACACCCGGCTCCGCGCGCTGGCCCGCGCCCGCCGCCCCAAGGCCATCGTCTGCGGTTCGATCTCCTACCCCCGGCACCCCGACTACGAGCTGTTCCGCGAGATCGCCGACGAGGTCGGCGCGTATCTGATCGTCGACGCCGCGCACCCGATGGGACTGATCGCCGGGGGAGCCGCGCCCAACCCGGTCCCGTACGCCGACGTGGTCTGCGCCACCACGCACAAGGTGCTGCGCGGGCCGCGCGGCGGGATGATCCTGTGCGGCGCGGAGCTGTCCGAGCGGATCGACCGGGCGGTGTTCCCCTTCACCCAGGGCGGCGCGCAGATGCATACGGTCGCGGCGAAGGCGGTCGCGTTCGGGGAGGCGGAGACACCGGCGTACACGCTCTACGCGCACCAGGTCGTCGCCCATGCCCGGGTGCTCGCCGCCGGTCTGGAGGCGGAGGGCTTCGAGGTCACCACGGGCGGCACCGACACCCACATCGTCGTCGCGGACCCGGCGCCGCTCGGCGTCGACGGCCGCACCGCCCGCGAACGGCTGGCCGCCGCCGGTATGGTCCTGGACACCTGCGCGCTGCCGTACGGGGACGCCCGGGGTATCCGCCTGGGCACCGCCGCCGTCACCACGCAGGGGATGGACGAGGGGGACATGGCCCGGATCGCCGCGCTGTTCGGGGCGGCCGTACGGGAGACGGGCGAGGTGGGCCCGGTCGCGGCGGAGGTCCGTGAGCTGGCGATGCGGAATCCTCCGTACCCGGGGTAGACGAGGGTTGTGCAACCATCACCCGTACCGTGGAGTCCTTGTTTCAGAGACTAGGGTGTGGGGCTTAGATGGCCGGCGAAACCTGTGGGGCAGCCCGTGCGTGATTACCTGCTGACGCTCTGTGTCACGGCCGCAGTGACTTATCTGCTGACCGGACCGGTGCGTAAGTTCGCCATCGCGGTCGGGGCGATGCCCGCGATCCGCGCCCGCGACGTCCACCGGGAGCCGACTCCGCGGCTCGGTGGCATCGCCATGTTCGGCGGACTGTGTGCGGGGCTGATCGTCGCCGACCACCTGCACAACCTGAAGGACGTCTTCGAACTCTCCAACGAGCCGAGGGCGTTGCTCTCCGGCGCCGCCCTGATCTGGCTGATCGGCGTTCTCGACGACAAGTTCGAGATCGACGCCCTGATCAAGCTCGGCGGCCAGATGATCGCCGCCGCCGTCATGGTCATCCAGGGGCTCACGATCCTGTGGCTGCCCATCCCCGGCGTCGGCACGGTCGCCCTCACCCAGTGGCAGGGCACGCTGCTCACGGTGGCGCTGGTCGTCATCACGATCAACGCGGTCAACTTCGTCGACGGCCTGGACGGGCTCGCGGCGGGCATGGTGTGCATCGCCTCGGCGGCGTTCTTCCTGTACGCCTACCGCCTCTGGATGGGGTACGGGATCGAGGCGGCGGCCCCCGCGACGCTGTTCGCGGCGATCCTGATGGGCATGTGCCTCGGTTTCCTGCCGCACAACATGCACCCGGCGCGGATCTTCATGGGCGACTCCGGCTCGATGCTGATCGGCCTGGTGCTGGCGGCGGGCGCGATCTCGATCACCGGCCAGGTCGACCCGGACAACATGAAGATCTTCTTCGAGGGCAGCGAGCGCGGGGCCACCCACGCGATGTTCCCGGTCTTCATCCCGCTGGTGCTGCCGCTGACGATCATCGCGATCCCCGCCGCCGACCTGATCCTCGCCATCGTCCGACGCACCTGGAACGGCCAGTCGCCGTTCGCCGCCGACCGGGGCCACCTGCACCACCGGCTGCTGGAGATCGGCCACTCGCACAGCCGGGCCGTGCTGATCATGTATTTCTGGTCGGCCATCATCGCCTTCGGCGCCGTCGCCTACTCGGTGCACTCGGCCTCGACGTGGATCGTCTTCATCATCATCGCGGCGAGCGTGGTGGGCCTCGTCCTGCTGCTGATGCCGCGCTTCACCCCGCGCGCCCCGCACTGGGCCAACCGCTTCGTGCCGCCGCGCTACCGCCGCGGGGCGGCGGTGCGGGCTTCCTCCCCCTCGTACGAGGAGAACCCGGCACCCGTGGCCTCCGGGGCCCAACAGGGCGTGCAGGGCGCTCGGATGGGCGAGGAGGACGCCGAACGGGCCCCTGTGGCGGTCGGGGTGTCCGGCGTCAACGGGGCGACCGCGATCGGCGCTCGTTCGCGCTTCCCCGAACGCCGCTCCATCGACTCCTCGCGCTGACGATTCGGATTCCGTGGTGCATTACCAGACATTGCACCGCCTTGTCGTGCACACACGCGCGGGGTAACTCTCATGTGTGACAGGTGGCACACTTTCCAGGTAAAGACCTCATCAAATAGTTTGTGATACCGTTCACGAGACCCGGTGACGGAGCCGAAGGACCCTAGTGAGACGGTCCATTGGCCCAGGTCTCCGCTCTGCGGACCGGGCCTACGCTCGTCCATGACGACGCCCCATTCCTCCCCAAGACCAGTGGAGCTGCCGCCATGCAGTCCGACATGCGCGAAGTACTGCGCATCGCCGCCCCCACCGCCGCGGTGGGCGCCATCGCCACGCTTGTCGGCGGCTTGCTCGCCGGCGGCAAGGGGGCGATCGGCGCCGTGGTGGGCTGCGTGGTGGTCATCCTCTTCATGGCCCTCGGACAGCTGGCGTTGCAGTGGGTCGCCAAGTCGATGCCCCACCTGTTCCAGGGCATGGGGCTGATGGTCTACTCGGTCCAGCTCGTGCTCCTGCTCCTGCTGATCATGGGCATCAGGGACACGTCGCTCTTCGACCTCCAGGTCTTCGCCCTCACGCTGGTCGCCTCGGTGATCACATGGATCATCACGCAGACCGTGCTGCATGCCAGGAGCAAGACCCTGTACGTGGATCCGGAGGCGGAGAGCCGGAACGCCCCGGGCGGAACCGAGGACAAGCATGACCAGTAGGGCCGGGATAAAGCCCTGTTCGACATGCTGCTATCGTCCGGTCTCGGTTGCGGTACTGCGGGCGCGGACAACACGGCTGTCGCCTGATTCATCGCGAGGCTTCGGGCCCGGCCGCCGCCTCCTCACCGTAAGAATCCAGTCCGGTGCCGACCTGCGGCTGCCAGCCGCTCCGATACAACGAGGTAGCCGTATCCATGCGCCATGCAGAAGGAGCTCCTGGTGACTGCTGACGCCCAGACGCTCGCTTTCGAGGTTGACTGCCACCTGTTCCAGGGTTCGTGCGGATTCCCAGCCCCGAGCGCGTGGTCGTTCATTTTCGACCCGATCTTCAGTGTCGGTCCGGTCGACTTCAACAAGCCGATGCTGCTGGCGATCATCGGAACGATCGCCATCCTGAGCCTGTTCTGGGCCGGCTTCTCCAAGCCCAAGGTCGTTCCGGGCAAGCTGCAGATGGTCGCCGAAGCCCTCTACGACTTCGTGCACCGGGGCATCGCCAAGGAGATCATCGGCAAGAAGGGCGAGCCCTTCGTTCCGCTGCTGGTGTCGCTGTTCTTCTTCGTCTGGATGATGAACCTCTGGGCGATCATCCCGATCGCACAGTTCCCGGTGACCTCGGTCATTGCCTACCCGGTCGGACTGGCTCTGGTCGTCTGGGTCGTCTACATGTCGGTGACCTTCCGGAACAACGGGTTCGTCGGAGGCATCCGCAACCTGTGCGTGCCGAGCGGCCTGCCCAAGCCGATCTACGTGATCCTGACGCCGATCGAGTTCGTCTCGAACATCTTCGTGCGCCCCTTCACGCTGGCGGTCCGACTCTTCGCGAACATGTTCGCCGGTCACATCCTCATCCTGGTCTTCACGATCGCGACGTGGTACATGCTCGGCACCGTGCTCGGCACCGTGTACGCCACCGCGTCGTTCGCCGTGACCCTGGCCCTGACCGTCTTCGAGATGTTCATTCAGGCGCTCCAGGCCTACGTGTTCACCGTGCTGACCGCCACGTACTTGTCCCAGGCGCTCGAAGAAGCGCACTGAGGACACCCGGGCCACCGCCCGGACACCCCTTAGTCGTCCGGTGGACGCAATCTCCACCGGCCAATCAAGAGAAGGAATCACAGATCAATGTCTGAGACTCTCGCAGCCGTTGTGGGCAACGTCGGCACCATCGGTTACGGCCTCGCGGCGATCGGCCCCGGCGTCGGCATCGGCATCATCTTCGGTAACGGTGTGCAGGCCATCGCCCGCCAGCCCGAGGCCGCCGGCCTCATCCGCCAGAACATGCTGCTCGGCTTCGCCGTCATCGAGGCCCTGGCCCTGATCGGCTTCGTCGCGCCCTTCATCTACCCCAAGTAGTCCAGGCGACCTGACGATACGTTTTCGACGAAAGGTCCACCATGTTGCACTTGGCAGCTGAGGAGCCGCAGTCACCGCTGCTGCCGGTCTGGCCCGAGATTCTCATCGGCCTGATCTGCTTCAGCATTGTCTTCTTCGCTTTCTACAAGAAGCTCCTCCCGGCCATCAACAAGGCCCTGGACGAGCGTCGTGAGGCGATCGAAGGTGGCATCGAGAAGGCCGAAGCGGCTCAGACCGAGGCCCAGAGCGTTCTTGAGCAGTACAAGGCTCAGCTCGCCGAAGCCCGCCACGAGGCCGCCCGCCTGCGCCAGGAGGCGCAGGAGCAGGGTGCCGTCATCATCCAGGAGATGAAGGCGGAAGGTCAGCGGCAGCGCGAAGAGATCATCGCCGCCGGCCACGCCCAGATCGAGGCCGACCGCAAGGCTGCGGCTTCCGCACTCCGCCAGGACGTCGGCAAGCTCGCCACCGACCTGGCCGGCAAGCTCGTCGGTGAGTCCCTCCAGGACCACGCCCGGCAGAGCGGCACCGTCGACCGGTTCCTCGACGAGCTTGAGGCGAAGGCCGAGGCCGCCCGATGAACGGCGCGAGCCGCGAGGCACTGGCTGCCGCACGTGAGCGTCTCGACGCGCTGACCGACAACACGTCGGTCGACGCGGCGAAGCTCGCCGAGGAGCTGGCTTCGGTCACCGCACTGCTCGACCGCGAAGTATCCCTGCGCCGGGTCCTCACCGACCCGGCCCAGAGCGGCGAGAGCAAGGCCGAGCTGGCCGCCCGCCTGCTCGGCGGTCAGGTCGGCGGCGAAACCGTCGACCTGGTCTCCGGTCTCGTCCGGTCCCGCTGGTCGCAGTCGCGCGACCTGGTGGACTCGGTCGAGGAGCTGGCGAACACCGCCGACCTCACCGCCGCCCAGCGCGGCGGCGCCCTCGACGACGTCGAGGACGAGCTGTTCCGGTTCGGCCGGATCATCGGCTCCGACCAGGAGCTGCGGTCCGCGCTCACCAGCCGTACGGCCACGGCCGCCGCCAAGAGTGAGCTGCTGCGCAGCCTGCTCGGCGGCAAGGCGCAGCCGGTCACCGAGCGGATCATCGTCCGCCTGGTGACCCAGCCCCGTGGACGTAGCCTGGAAGCAGGGCTGGACTCGCTGTCCAAGCTCGCCGCGGAGCGCCGGGACCGCATGGTCGCCGTCGTCACCTCGGCGGTGCCGCTCAGCGACCGGCAGAAGCAGCGTCTCGGCGCCGCCCTGGCGAAGCTCTACGGCCGCGAGATGCACCTGAACCTCGACGTGGACCCCGCGGTCCTCGGCGGGATCTCGGTGCGCGTCGGTGACGAGATCATCAACGGCACCGTTGCGGAGCGCCTCGACGAGGCGACCCGTCGCATCGCCGGCTGACACAGCGCAGCGCAAAAGTACACGCAAGACCAGCGGCCCGGTTGGGCCGTGCAGAAACTGCAGAAGATTCCTGGGGGTCGGCCCCCAGACCCCCTTAAGAAACTTCGGGCCCAACAAGGAGAGCAGGGAACCCAGATGGCGGAGCTCACGATCCGGCCGGAGGAGATCCGGGACGCACTGGAGAACTTTGTCCAGTCGTACCAGCCGGACGCGGCCTCGCGCGAGGAGGTCGGTACGGTCAGCGTTGCCGGCGACGGCATCGCGAAGGTGGAGGGCCTGCCCTCCGCCATGGCGAACGAGCTGCTGAAGTTCGAGGACGGAACCCTCGGTCTCGCCCTCAACCTTGAGGAGCGCGAGATCGGTGCGATCGTCCTCGGCGAGTTCAGCGGCATCGAGGAGGGCCAGCCGGTGCAGCGCACCGGTGAGGTGCTCTCCGTCGGCGTCGGCGAGGGTTACCTCGGCCGTGTCGTCGACCCGCTCGGCAACCCGATCGACGGTCTCGGCGAGATCGAGACCGACAGCCGCCGCGCCCTAGAGCTGCAGGCCCCTGGCGTCATGGTCCGCAAGTCGGTGCACGAGCCCATGCAGACCGGCTACAAGGCCGTCGACGCCATGGTGCCGATCGGCCGCGGCCAGCGTCAGCTGATCATCGGCGACCGTCAGACGGGTAAGACCGCTCTGGCCGTCGACACGATCATCAACCAGCGCGACAACTGGCGCTCGGGCGACGTGAACAAGCAGGTGCGCTGCATCTACGTCGCCATCGGTCAGAAGGGTTCCACCATCGCCTCCGTGCGTGGTGCGCTCGAAGAGGCCGGTGCGCTGGAGTACACGACCATCGTCGCCGCCCCGGCGTCCGACCCGGCCGGCTTCAAGTACCTGGCGCCGTACACCGGTTCGGCCATCGGCCAGCACTGGATGTACCAGGGCAAGCACGTCCTGATCATCTTCGACGACCTCTCGAAGCAGGCCGACGCCTACCGCGCCGTGTCCCTGCTGCTGCGCCGCCCGCCGGGCCGCGAGGCCTACCCGGGTGACGTCTTCTACCTGCACTCGCGTCTGCTGGAGCGCTGCGCCAAGCTCTCCGACGAGATGGGCGCCGGTTCGATGACGGGCCTCCCGATCGTCGAGACCAAGGCGAACGACGTGTCGGCGTTCATCCCGACCAACGTCATCTCCATCACCGACGGCCAGTGCTTCCTGGAGTCCGACCTGTTCAACGCGGGTCAGCGTCCGGCGCTCAACGTCGGTATCTCGGTCTCCCGAGTCGGTGGCTCCGCCCAGCACAAGGCCATGAAGCAGGTCTCCGGCCGGCTTCGCGTGGACCTCGCCCAGTACCGCGAGCTGGAGGCGTTCGCCGCCTTCGGTTCCGACCTGGACGCGGCCTCGAAGGCCTCGCTGGAGCGCGGTAAGCGCATGGTCGAGCTGCTGAAGCAGCCGCAGTACGCCCCGTTCCCGATGGAGGAGCAGGTCGTCTCGGTCTGGGCCGGCACCACGGGCAAGATGGACGACGTCCCGGTCGAGGACATCCGTCGCTTCGAGGCTGAGCTGCTGGAGTTCCTGCGCCGCGAGCGCAAGGACCTGCTGACCAGCATCGCCGAGGGCGGCAAGATGTCCGACGACACGCTGCAGTCGGTCGCCGACGCGATCGCCGCCTTCAAGCAGCAGTTCGAGACCTCGGACGGCAAGCTCCTGGGCGAGGGCTGATCGATGGGCGCTCAGCTTCGCGTTTACAAGCGCCGCATCCAAGCCGTCACCGCGACCAAGAAGATCACCAAGGCGATGGAGATGATCGCCGCCTCGCGCATCGTCAAGGCGCAGCGCAAGGTGGCGGCATCCATGCCGTACGCGACCGAGCTCACCCGTGCGGTGACCGCGGTGGCGACCGGCTCCGACGCCAAGCACCCGCTCACCACCGAGGTCGAGGTCCCGACCCGGGCCGCGGTCCTGCTCGTCACGAGCGACCGCGGTCTGGCCGGCGGCTACTCCTCCAACGCCATCAAGGCCGCGGAGCGGCTGCGGGAGCGCCTTGCCGAAGAGGGCAAGGAGGTCGACACGTACATCGTCGGCCGCAAGGGTGTCGCGTACTACGGCTTCCGCGAGCGCAAGGTCGAGGACTCCTGGACCGGCTTCACCGACAACCCGGCGTACGCCGATGCCAAGCGCATCGCCGCCCCGTTGATCGAGGCCATCCAGAAGGACACGGCCGAGGGCGGCGTCGACGAGCTGCACATCGTCTTCACGGAATTCGTGTCGATGATGACGCAGAACGCGGTCGACAACCGGATGCTGCCGCTTTCGCTCGACGAGGTGGCCGAGGAGAGCACCCGCAAGGGTGAGATCCTTCCGCTGTTCGACTTCGAGCCGTCGGCCGAGGACGTCCTCGACGCCCTTCTGCCGCGCTACGTCGAGAGCCGCATCTACAACGCACTGCTGCAGGCGGCCGCTTCCGAGCACGCTGCCCGCCGCCGCGCGATGAAGTCGGCGACCGACAACGCCGGGGACCTCATCAAGAGCCTGTCCCGGCTTGCCAACGCGGCCCGACAGGCCGAAATCACCCAGGAAATCAGCGAGATCGTCGGCGGTGCCAGTGCTCTGGCCGACGCGACCGCGGGGAGTGACAAGTAATGACGACGACAGTTGAGACGGCCGCTGCCACGGGCCGCGTCGCCCGGGTCATCGGCCCGGTCGTCGACGTGGAGTTCCCCGTCGACGCGATGCCGGAGATCTACAACGCCCTCCACGTCGAGGTCGCCGACCCGGCCGAGGACGGCGCCCGCAAGACGCTGACCCTTGAGGTCGCCCAGCACCTGGGTGACGGCGTGGTCCGCGCGATCTCGATGCAGCCCACCGACGGCCTGGTCCGCCAGGCCCCGGTGACCGACACGGGCGCGGGTATCACCGTCCCCGTCGGTGACATCACCAAGGGCAAGGTGTTCAACACCCTCGGTCAGATCCTGAACGAGCCGGAGGCCGAGGCGCAGATCACCGAGCGCTGGCCGATCCACCGCAAGGCCCCGGCCTTCGACCAGCTTGAGTCGAAGACCGAGATGTTCGAGACCGGCCTGAAGGTCGTCGACCTGCTGACCCCGTACGTCAAGGGCGGCAAGATCGGTCTGTTCGGTGGTGCGGGCGTCGGCAAGACGGTCCTCATCCAGGAAATGATCATGCGTGTGGCGAAGCTGCACGACGGTGTGTCGGTGTTCGCCGGTGTCGGTGAGCGCACCCGTGAGGGCAACGACCTCATCGACGAGATGACCGAGTCGGGCGTTCTGGACAAGACCGCGCTCGTCTTCGGCCAGATGGACGAGCCGCCGGGCACGCGTCTGCGCGTCGCCCTGTCCGCCCTGACCATGGCGGAGTACTTCCGCGATGTGCAGAAGCAGGACGTGCTGCTCTTCATCGACAACATCTTCCGCTTCACGCAGGCCGGTTCCGAGGTCTCCACGCTGCTCGGCCGTATGCCGTCCGCGGTGGGCTACCAGCCGACCTTGGCCGACGAGATGGGTGTGCTCCAGGAGCGCATCACCTCGACGCGTGGTCACTCGATCACCTCGATGCAGGCGATCTACGTCCCCGCGGACGACCTGACCGACCCGGCCCCGGCCACCACGTTCGCCCACCTCGACGCGACGACGGTTCTCTCCCGTCCGATCTCCGAGAAGGGCATCTACCCGGCCGTGGACCCGCTGGACTCCACGTCCCGCATCCTGGACCCGCGCTACATCTCGCAGGACCACTACGCCGCGGCCAGCCGCGTCAAGGGAATCCTGCAGAAGTACAAGGACCTCCAGGACATCATCGCGATCCTGGGTATCGACGAGCTGGGCGAGGAGGACAAGCTCGTTGTCCACCGTGCCCGTCGCGTCGAGCGCTTCCTGTCGCAGAACACCCACGCCGCCAAGCAGTTCACCGGCCTGGACGGTTCGGACGTGCCGCTCGACGAGTCGATCGCCGCGTTCAACGCGATCTGCGACGGCGACTACGACCACTTCCCGGAGCAGGCGTTCTTCATGTGCGGTGGCCTGGACGACCTCAAGGCCAAGGCCAAGGAGCTCGGCGTCTCCTGAGCCCCCGGCTCACCGAGGGGGGCGGGTGTGTCCCGCCCCCCTCACCACGCCCCGTAGAATTGACCCAACACCCGGCATCGACCGCCGGGTGGTGACCCGAGGAGCCACCCTTGGCTGCTGAGCTGCATGTCGAGCTGGTCGCCGCGGACCGTAGTGTCTGGTCCGGCGAGGCCACCCTGGTCGTCGCGCGCACCACGTCCGGCGACATCGGCGTCATGCCCGGTCACCAGCCGCTTCTCGGTGTGCTGGAATCGGGCCCGGTGACGATCCGCACGAGTGAGGGCGGCACCGTCGTCGCCGCCGTGCACGGTGGATTCATCTCGTTCGCGGACGACAAGCTGTCGCTGCTGGCCGAGATCGCCGAGCTGGCGGACGAGATCGATGTCGAGCGCGCCGAGCGGGCGCTGGAGCTCGCGAAGTCGGAGGCGGACGCCGCTGCCCAGCGGCGTGCGGACGTACGACTGCGCGCGGTGGCGGTGCGCTAGCACCCCGCTGACAGATGTTTTTACTCAGCCGCGGCCCGAGCTGGAGCAATCCAGCCGTGTCGCGGCTGAGGCGATGCAGGTGCAATACGTATTTCGGTATCCGTTACTCGACGATGCGAGGAGGTCGGTGGAGATGGTCCTCGCGTTGTGGGTGGGCGTGTCCGTCGTCGTACTGGTCCTGTTGGGGTTGTTCGTCTTCGGTCTGCGCCGGCGGCTGATCCAGCGGTCCGGTGGGACCTTCGACTGCAGCCTGCGCTGGGATGTGTCCGAGGAGCCCGACGCCCTGGGCAAGGGCTGGGTGTACGGGGTCGCCCGCTACAGCGGTGACCGCGTCGACTGGTTCCGGGTCTTCTCCTACGCTCCTCGCCCCCGCCGGGGCCTGGAGCGTTCTGCGATCGAGGTGATCGCCCGCCGGCTGCCGGAGGGCGAGGAGGAGCTCGCGCTGCTCTCCGACTCCGTCGTGCTCGGCTGTCTCCACCGGGGGACGCGCCTGGAGCTGGCGATGAGCGAGGACGCCCTGACCGGCTTCCTGGCCTGGCTGGAGGCTGCACCGCCCGGCCAGCGGGTCAACGTCGCGTAGCGGCCGCGCACCCAGCGAGAACGTACGCGTACACAGCGAGAAACCGGGGAGACGGGGGGCGGACCCGTCTCCCCGGTGCTTTTCCGGGGTGGTGCGTGCCGTTACGGCGTGGGGATCACTCCCGCGGCTACTGGAGACCGCTGTCGATGGCGCTCACCAGTTCACCGTTGGCGGTGTCACCGGAGAACTCCCAGAAGAACGCACCTCCCAGGCCCTGGTTCTTCGCCCAGGTCATCTTGGAGCCGATGGTGGCCGGGGTGTCGTAGCTCCACCAGTTGTTGCCGCAGTGGGCGTAGGCCGTGCCGGCGATGGTGCCGGTGGCCGGGCAGGTGTTCTTGAGGACCTTGTAGTCCTCGATGCCCGCCTCGTACGTGCCCGAGGCCGCGCCGGTCGCCGTGCCGCCGGGGGCGGACTGGGTGACGCCGGTCCAGCCGCGGCCGTAGAAGCCGATGCCGAGGAGGAGCTTCTTGGCCGGGACGCCCTTCGCCTTGAGCTTGGCGATGGCCTCGGAGGAGGTGAAGCCCTCCTGCGGGATGCCGGTGTACGGGTTCAGCGGCGAGTGCGGGGCCGTCGGGCCCTGCTTGGCCCAGGCGCCGAAGAAGTCGTACGTCATCACGTTGTACCAGTCGAAGGACTGGGCGGCGCCCGCGTAGTCGGTGGCGTCGATCTTGCCGCCGGCCGAGGCGTCCGCGGTGATGGCGGCGGTGACCAGGTTGTCGGAGCCGAACTTCGCCCGCGTGGCGGAGGCCAGCTTCTTCAGTGCGTCCGGGCCGCTGGTGTCACAGGTCAGGCCGCAGGCGTTGGGGTACTCCCAGTCCAGGTCGATGCCGTCGAAGACATCGGCCCAGCGGGGGTCCTCGACCAGGTCGTAGCAGGACTGGGCGAAGGCGGCGGGGTTCTGCGCGGCCTGGGGGAAGCCGCCGGACCAGGTCCAGCCGCCGAAGGACCAGAGGACCTTGATGTGCGGGTACTTGGCCTTCAGCTTGCGCAGCTGGTTGAAGTTGCCGCGCAGCGGCTGGTCCCAGGTGTCGGCGACGCCGTCCACGGACTGGGCAGCGGTGTACGCCTTGTCGTAGTCGGCGTACGCGTCACCGATGGTGCACTTGCCGTTCTGCACGTTGCCGAAGGCGTAGTTGATGTGCGTGATCTTCGCGGCGGAGCCGGACGTCACCAGGTTCTTGACGTGGTAGTTGCGCCCGTAGACGCCCCAGTTGGTGAAGTAGCCCAGGTTGATCTTGTCGCCGACGGGCGGCTCGCCGCCTCCGCCGGTGGTGCGCACGGAGACGGAGCCGGAGACCGGGCCGGTCTGGCCGGCGGTGTCCCGGGCCTGCACGGCGTAGGAGTAGTCGGTGCCCGCGGTCAGGCCGGTGTTGGTGTAGGTGGTGCCGGTGACCGTGGCGACCTTCGCCCCGTCGCGCAGCACGTCGTAGTTCTTGACGCCGTTGTCGTCGGTGGCCGCGCTCCAGCTGAGCTTCACCGAGGTGTCCGTGACATCGCTGGTGGTCGGGGTGCCCGGGGCGGAGGGCGGGTTGTCGCCCGGGACGGTGCCGCCGTCACAGGAGGCGCCGTTCAGCTTGCAGCCCGAGGGGGAGCCGGAGCCGGTGCCGTTGAAGCCGAAGCTGACGCTGGCGCCGGGGGCGATGGTCCCGTTCCAGGAGAGGTTCTTGGCGGTCCAGTGGTTGCCGCTGCTGGTGACGGCGGCGTCCCAGGCGGAGCCGACCGCGGTGCCCGAGGGGAAGTCCCACTCGATCGTCCAGGAGGAGAGCGCGGTGGTGCCGGTGTTCTTCACCGTCCACTGGCCCTCGAAGCCGCTGCCCCAGTCCGACTTCTTGGTGTATGTGGCAGTGGCCGACGCGGCTGCCGAGGCGGGGGAGGCGAGGCCCACCATCGCGGCCAGCGGGACGACGAGCGCGGTCAGGCCCGCCACGACCTTGGATCTTCCGCTCCGGGTGGGTATCCATCGGAATCTGGAACGGCGTTGGGGGGTTTCAGTGCTCAACGGTGCTCCTCGGGTGAGGTCCAACAAACGGGGGTAATTCGTGGACTGCAAACCCTGCGCCGCCCTGAGTACGTAGTGTTCCCGTACTCACCGCAGTGTGTTTCGGTGACAGTAGGAAGGTCTGGACCAATCGTCAAGAGGTCCAGACCTTAGATGGGGGAATGAGGCCCGGAAGCGGGTCAGATCCCCAACTCCTGTGCCAGGACGGCTGCCTGGACCCGGCTGCGCAGCTCCAGCTTCCCGAGCAGCCTGCTGACGTGGGTCTTCACCGTGGCCTCCGCCATCGACAGCCGCAGCGCGATCTCCGCGTTGGACAGGCCCTCACCCAGACACCCCAGCACCTCGCGCTCCCGCCGGGTCAGTGCGTCCAGCACCGCTGGATCGGCCGTCTCCCTCGCACGTACGGGTGTGGCTCCGGCGAACTCCGCGATCAGCCGGCGGGTCACGGCCGGGGCGATCAGGCCCTCGCCGCGCGCCACCGTCCGTACCGCCTCCAGCAGATCGCGGGCGTCGGTGTTCTTCAGCAGGAAGCCCGAGGCCCCGGCCCGCAGCGCCCCGAACACGTACGCGTCGAGGTCGAACGTGGTCAGGACGAGAACGTCCGCCAGCTCCTCCGCAACCACCTGCCGGGTCGCCGACACCCCGTCCAGCCGGGGCATCTGCACATCCATCAGGACGAGATCCGGGCGGAGTTCACGCGCCAGGCGCACCGCGGCCTCGCCGTCCCCCGCCTCCCCGACGACCTCGATGTCCGGCGCGCTGGAGAGGATCAGCACCAGTCCCGCGCGCACCGCCGACTGGTCCTCCGCGACCAGTACCCGGATCGTCATTCCCGCACCTTCCTTTCCCATACGGGCAGTTCGGCCCGCACCCGCCAGATCCTGGTGCCGTCGGCGGCCGGCCCGGGCCCCGCCTCGATCGTCCCGCCGAGCAACGCCACCCGCTCCCGCATGCCCACGAGCCCGGCCCCGGACCCTGGCGCCGTGGGACCGGGGCGCTCCCCGAACACACTGGTCACCTCGACCGTCAGCAGTTCCCCGGTCCGGCCTAGTCGCACCACCACCGGGCCCGGCGCCGCGTGCTTGAGGGCGTTCGTCAGGGACTCCTGAACGATCCGGTACGCGGCCAGCTCCACCGGCGTCGGCAGCGGGTCGGAGCCCGTCGCCCGGGTGTCCTCCAGGGTGCAGGTCAGCCCGCTGGACGCGGCGTTGGTGTTCGCCTGCTCGACCAGTGCGTCCAGTGCGGCGAGCGTCGGCGCGGCGGCTGGGGCGCCGCCCTCGCCGCCCTCGCGCAGCAGCCCGATCAGCCGCCGCATCTCCGCGAGCCCCTCCACGCTGTTCTCCCGGATCACCCCGAGGGCCCGCCGCGAGGTCTCCGGGTCGTCGATGGACAGGGCCGCCGTGGAGTGGATCGCCACGGCGGAGAGGTGGTTGGCCACCATGTCGTGCAGCTCCCGGGCCATCCGGGCCCGCTCGGCGACCACCGCCTGTGTCCGGTCCAGCTCCGCCAGCCGCGCGGTCTGGTCGGCGGCCAGCCGGGCGGCCTCGGCGGCGGCGCGGTGGTTGCGCACGCTGACCCCGGTGATCGCCGGGACGAAGGTGACCAGTCCGGTGACGACACCGATCAGCAGCGCCTCGGGCCTGCGGAACCACGCCAGGAAACCGATCGTGGACGCGACGGTGACCAGGAGCGTGGCCACCGGGAGGCGGCGTGCCGCGGCCGGGGTCCCGTACAGCACGGCCGCGTACATCACGTCCGTGAACATCAGGACGGTCGCCAGACTGCCCCGGGTGAACTGGTCCGCGATCAGCGCGAGCGCGCCGAAGGCCAGCGCCGTGCGCGGGGCGCTGCGGCGCAGCAGCTCCATCGCGGCCATCACGGTCAGTGGTATGAGGGCGATCCAGGGTGCGGAGAAGGGGCGGCCGCCCTGGGTGTGCAGGCCGAGCCGCCACAGGAGCAGCCCCCCGAGCAGCCCGCAGACGGCAAGGAGCACATCGTCGCGGTGGGGGCGGATCGAGGTGAGCACCTCTCCATCCAACACGCCGCGCGGACGCCCGGCCTCCCTTCGCGGACCGATGCGCGACTACATCGAAGGATGCAGTCCCGTTTCGTCACTGCCGACGACGATTCCCCGCCCCGCGGACGGGAGGCTGGAGGGGAACGGGAGGAGAGACGCTGTGATCGCCATTCTGGTCGTGGCCTGCGAGGTCGCTTTCTGGGTGCTGCTGGCCGCGGGGCTCGCACTGCGCTACGTCGCGAGGAAGCCGAGGCTCGGAGCCGCCGTGCTGCTGTGCGAGCCGCTGCTGGAGGTCCTGCTGCTGGTGGTGACGGCGATCGACCTGAAGAACGGGGCCGAGCCCGACTGGAAGCACGGGCTGGCCGCCGTCTACATCGGCTTCACCGTGGGCCTCGGCCACCACACCATCAAGTGGGTGGACGCCCGCGTCGCCCACCGCTGGTTCGGCGGCCCGCCGCCGGTGAAGCCGCCGAAGTACGGCACGGCCCGCGCCGTCCACGAGTGGCGCGTTGCCGCCCGCTGGATCCTCGCCGCGACCGTCGCGCTCGGGCTGCTCCAGGCGGCGGTCTGGTACGTCGGCTCCGGCGGGGAGACCAGCTCGCTGCGGATGTGGCAGCAGAAGGTGGGCTGGGTGATCGGCATCAACCTGATCATCGCCGGGAGTTACACGCTGTTCCCGAAGCAGGCCCCGAAGGGCTACGAGGACGCCGCCGTCGAGCGGGAACCGGCCGAGAAGTAGGCGGGCCCCCGCCCGGGGGAAGCCTCAGCGCTCGCCGCCCGGCACCCACAGCACGTCCCCGACCTCCTTGTTCGCGCTCCGCGCCAGAATGAACAGGAGGTCGGAGAGGCGGTTGAGATACGTGGCGGTCAGGGCGTTCATCGACTCACCGTGCACCTCCAGCGCCGCCCAGGTGGACCGCTCGGCCCGCCGGACCACCGTGCACGCCTGGTGGAGCAGTGCGGCCCCCGGCGTACCCCCGGGAAGGATGAAGCTGCGCAGCTTCTCCAACTCCTCCAGGAAGCGGTCGCAGTCCGCCTCCAGCTTGTCGATGTAGGACTGCTCGACCCGCAGCGGCGGATACTTCGGGTCCTCCACCACCGGGGTGGACAGGTCGGCGCCCACGTCGAACAGGTCGTTCTGGACCCGTACGAGGACCTTCACCACGTCCTCGCGCAGCTGCCCCAGCGCGATGGCGGTCCCGATCACCGCGTTGGCCTCGTTGGCGTCCGCGTACGCCGAGATCCGCAGATCGGTCTTGGCGGTGCGGCTCATGTCGCCGAGGGCGGTGGTGCCCCGGTCGCCGGTCCGGGTGTAGATGCGCGTCAGATTGACCATGGGGTCAGCGTAGTGACGCCGAACCCCCAACTGCGCACGGCGTGGAGCCGAATGACGCGTCCCGGTGTGATGTCCGTCATTCGAGACGTGACGCGCATCTCTTCGCGGCCCCAGCGCGCCCGACGGGTACTAACCTCCGCCGGAGAGCATGTGAACCGCCGTGAACAAATGCCGCACAGGCGAACAGAAACCAAGGGGTGCGAACGTGGCCAGGAAGCTCGCCGTCATCGGGGCCGGACTCATGGGGTCCGGGATCGCGCAGGTCTCCGCCCAGGCGGGCTGGGACGTCGTGCTGCGGGACGTCACCGACGCCGCGCTGACGCGTGGCCGCGACGGCATCAAGGCCTCGTACGACAAGTTCGTCGCCAAGGGCAAGCTGGAGGCCGCCGACGCCGAGGCAGCGCTCGCCCGCATCACCACGACCACCGATCTCGACGCCGTCGCGGACGCGGACGTCGTCGTGGAGGCCGTCTTCGAGAAGCTGGAGGTCAAGCACGAGATCTTCCGCTCCCTGGACAAGGTCGTCGGCGAGCACACCGTCCTCGCCTCCAACACGTCCGCCATCCCGATCACCAAGATCGCGGCCGTGACGGAGCGTCCGGAGCGCGTCGTCGGCGTGCACTTCTTCTCGCCGGTCCCGATGATGCAGCTCTGCGAGCTGGTACGCGGCTACAAGACCAGCGACGAAACCCTCGCCACCGCGCGGGAGTTCGCCGAGTCCGTCGGCAAGACCTGCATCGTCGTCAACCGCGACGTGGCGGGCTTCGTCACCACCCGGCTCATCTCGGCGCTCGTCGTCGAGGCGGCCAAGCTGTACGAATCGGGCGTCGCCTCGGCCGAGGACATCGACATCGCCTGCAAGCTGGGCTTCGGCCACGCCATGGGCCCGCTCGCCACGGCCGACCTCACCGGCGTCGACATTCTGCTGCACGCCACCGGCAACATCTACACCGAGTCCCAGGACGAGAAGTTCGCCGCCCCGGAGCTGATGCGCCGGATGGTCGACGCAGGTGACATCGGGCGCAAGAGCGGGCAGGGCTTCTACACGTACTGACCGCGAACCGCGCTCCCCGGCCCGTCGGCCCGCCGCCGTCAGGGCCGGGGAAGCCGGGGAGTGTACCCGGCAGCGACCGGTCTCCGGCGAACCGGCTTCACTCCACCGAGTGAATTCGGTATCGGTTCGCTTACAGACGGCAACTTCCCTGTCGCCGGGGCAGTCAGTTGTGACAGAGACAGAAGCACAGGCAGAAGAAAAGACAGACGGACCTTCTACGGAGCATGACCGGGGAGCGCATATGCACATCAGGGGCGACCACGCCGAGCTGGTCGTCGGGGGCCGCCTCGACGTCCGAAGCGCGGCGGACGCCCGTACGGTCCTGCACACGGCCGTCGACGACGGAGCCGGCGACCTCGTGCTGGACCTGACCGAGCTGGACTCCTGGGACGCCACCGGACTCGGCGTCATCATGGGGGCCCACCGCCGGGCCGGACGGGCCGGACGCCGCCTCGTGCTGCGCGGTGTGCCGCCGCAGATGCAGCGCCTCCTGGTGGCCACCCGGCTGCACCGCATCCTGGCCATCGAGGGCGGGATCGCCGCCGACTCGCTGCCGCGCGTCTAAGAGGGCGTCCTGCTGTCCCTGCCGGTCCGCCGAGTGAACGGACGGACGGAATCCGGCGGCAGAAGTCGCGCAATCCTCACCGGAACGTGACGTCCTGGGCGGCGCGGCACCCCGCCCCTTCGTAGATACTGTGCAAGGTCTAATGTTCGGCCGTCCGCCGAATGAAACCGAAACCCAAGTGGTGGACACCGGACCGGAAGCGACAGCGGGGCGTGTGAGGCCGGGAGGGGCGACCGCGCACGACGCGTCTGGGGGACTTTGCGATGGACCCGACACACCGGGCACCCGAGGAACACGGGCAGGGGCACGACCGTCCCGGCGGCGAGCCGGACCACCGGCGGCCGTCCCGCGACGCCGCCGCCGACTTCGGGCAGCAGGCACCGCAGCAGGTCCGCGTCGTCCGGCTGACCGCCGGTGATCTGCTCGTCACGGTCAACCCCGTCGACGGCAGCGAGGTCGAGGCCTGCCCGCCCGGCGCGGAGCCCGCCGCCCCCGTCCGCCGCACCCCCGCCGAGCGCGCCGACCACGAGCGCGCTGGCGCACCCCCCGTTCCCCCGGGCCCGCCCGCCCCGCAGCCGG
>NZ_NWVL01000179.1 GCF_002382885.1 Streptomyces sp. WZ.A104 | reverse complement strand
CGGTTCTTCTGCGGCGTTCGGTCGAAACGGTCACCACGGTGCTGGCTCTGGCCAAGGTCGGAGCCGTTCATGTGCCGCTGGACGACCGTTATCCGGCCGAGCGCATCCGCCACGTCCTCGCCGACACCGGCGCCCGTCTGCTGGTCACCGACGACCTGTCGGACCATCGGCCAGGCGCTGAGGCATGTGAGCTGATCCGGCCGCCCGTGCCGGGCCGACCCGAGGCCGGCCCCGGTGGACCCGAGGTCAGCGTCCATCCCGACGCTGCGGTGTATGTGATGTATACGTCGGGTTCGACGGGTGTTCCCAAGGGTGTTGTGGTCAGTCACCGCAACGTCGCCGCTCTGGCGCTGGATCCGCGTTTCGACGGCGGGGCTCATGAGCGTGTGCTGCTGCACTCGCCGACGGCGTTCGACGCTTCGACGTATGAGCTGTGGGTTCCTCTTCTCAACGGGGGGACTGTTGTGGTCGCTCCCGCGGGTGACCTTGACGTCCCCACGCTTCAGCAGGTGATCGCGGGGCAGCGGGTGACGGCGCTGTGGCTGACCAGTTCGCTGTTCGACGTGGTCGTCGAGCATGCTCCTGAGTGTCTGGCCTCGGTGCGTCAGGTGTGGACCGGTGGCGAGGCCGTCTCCGCGGTCTCTGTGCGGCGGGTCCAGGAGGTGTGCCCGTCGGTGACGGTCGTGGACGGGTACGGGCCGACCGAGACCACTACCTTCGCCACCTGCCATCCTGTCACCCGCCCCTACACCGGGGGCCCGGTCGTGCCCATCGGCCGCCCGATGGCCAACATGCGTACCTACGTCCTGGACGGGGGACTGCAACCGGTCGTACCGGGCGTGATCGGTGAACTCCACATCGGGGGCGCGGGCCTGGC
>NZ_NWVL01000178.1 GCF_002382885.1 Streptomyces sp. WZ.A104 | reverse complement strand
GCCAGGCCCGCGCCCCCGATGTGGAGTTCACCGATCACGCCCGGTACGACCGGTTGCAGTCCCCCGTCCAGGACGTAGGTACGCATGTTGGCCATCGGGCGGCCGATGGGCACGACCGGACCCCCGGTGTAGGGGCGGGTGACAGGATGACAGGTGGCGAAGGTAGTGGTCTCGGTCGGCCCGTACCCGTCCACGACCGTCACCGACGGGCACACCTCCTGGACCCGCCGCACAGAGACCGCGGAGACGGCCTCGCCACCGGTCCACACCTGACGCACCGAGGCCAGACACTCAGGAGCATGCTCGACGACCACGTCGAACAGCGAACTGGTCAGCCACAGCGCCGTCACCCGCTGCCCCGTGATCACCTGCTGAAGCGTGGGGACGTCAAGGTCACCCGCGGGAGCGACCACAACAGTCCCCCCGTTGAGAAGAGGAACCCACAGCTCATACGTCGAAGCGTCGAACGCCGTCGGCGAGTGCAGCAGCACACGCTCATGAGCCCCGCCGTCGAAACGCGGATCCAGCGCCAGAGCGGCGACGTTGCGGTGACTGACCACAACACCCTTGGGAACACCCGTTGAACCCGACGTATACATCACATACACCGCAGCGTCGGGGGCGACACCACCTGGGTTACACCGCTCGATCGATGGGGCCGCCACGTTCGGCACCTCGTATTCGCCCTGGCGGGAGTGACGGCCGATGACGAGCAAGTCCGTGGGCAGGGAGGCGAGTCTCGACCGTGACGCCTCGTCGGTCACGATGAGTGAGACGCCGGTGTCGGTGAGGACGTGGCGGATGCGCTCGGCCGGATAACGGTCGTCCAGCGGCACATGAACGGCTCCGACCTTGGCCAGAGCCAGCACCGTGGTGACCGTTTCGACCGAACGCCGCAGAAGAACCG
>NZ_NWVL01000177.1 GCF_002382885.1 Streptomyces sp. WZ.A104 | reverse complement strand
GCCGCTGCGGGCGGGCCGCAGCGGACGCGGCACGCCGAGCAGGGGCCGCGGTCCGCGCGGTCGGCCGCCTGTCCGCCCTTGACGCTGCCCTCCTCGTTCCCGGGGGCGGCGGTGCTCTGGCACCCGGGCCCGGATGCCGAGTTCGCGATCCTGCCGCTGACGGGCCCGCCGGGTGAGCTGAGCGCGCTGGCCGCCGAACTGACCGCCCCGGCCGGGACCCGCGCCGCGATCGGCTCCGCCGTCGAGGGTCTGGCCGCGCTCGGTGACGCCCGGCGGCTGGCGGAGACCGCGCTGCGCGCCTGTCCCGCCTCCGGCGGCACCGTCCTGCTCGACGAGCACCTCCCGGACGCCCTCGTCGTGTCCTCCCCGGCCCTCGGCTCCGCGCTGGCCGACCGGGTGCTGGGCCCACTGGACCGGCTGGATCCCGCCGACCGGGACGTCATCGTGGAGACCCTCACCGCCTGGCTGGACGCGGACGGCTCGGCACAGCGGGCGGGCGCGCGGCTGTACTGCCACCGCAACACCGTCCTCAACCGCCTCCGCCGCTTCGAACAGCTCACCGGCCGCTGCCTGACCCGCCCCCGGGACGCGGTCGAGGTCTCGCTCGCCCTGGCCGCGCGGCGGCTGCTCGGCACCTGAAGAACCAGCATGGGCTGGATCGTCGCCGGGTTCGCCGCCGGGGCGGCCGCCTCCGCCCTTCTGCTCGCCGTCCGGGGCCGGGTGCCGCGCGCCGAACTGCCCCGCTGACCTGCCCGGCTTCCGCTACGGGTCCCACGGGTCGCATGGGCCCTAGATCCAACGCCGTTCAGTTAGATCGAGGTCCGGGGTGTCAAGGCCCGCTCATGAGCATGTGGATGCTGATGGTGGCTTTGTAGGTGGTGCGGTCAATGGCGGGTCCGCGTGCGTTG
>NZ_NWVL01000176.1 GCF_002382885.1 Streptomyces sp. WZ.A104 | reverse complement strand
CGAAGGCGTCGATGCAGGTCTGGAAGAAGGCGGCGTTGTCGTTGTGGATGGTGCCGAGTGAGACGAGGACCAGGGGGCGGTCGCTCGCGCCGTCGCCCCCGCGGGCCCACTCGCCGTCGGAGGCCCGCCGGGCGAGGCAGGGGCCCGCGAAGTGGACGTCCTCGCCGAACGTCTCGCCCTTGAACTGGAACTCGCGCGGTACGAAGACGAGCGCGGGGCCCGCCTCGTTGCCGGTCATCAGGGCCTTGGGGCTCAGGGAAACCTTCAGACGGTCCAGGAGGTTCGCGATGCCGTGGAAGATGCGCACGATCTCGGGGTCGAGCGGATCGACGTCCGTCTGATGGGTGGCGAGGGACCACTCGGTGCTCGCGGCGAAGGTGGTCCGGTACGGCACGGCCGGGATGCCGCGGCGCGCCGCGATCAGCCGGGCCGCCCAGCCGGACGGATCGTCGTACACCACCAGATCGGGGCGGTCCGCGGCGAAGGCGCGGTCCAGTGGGGCGAGGGCGGCCAGGGTCTCGCGCAACAGATCGCGCAGCACCACGGCGAGGTCGCCGCTGCCGAAGCGGTCGGCGCGCTCCGCCGCAGTGTCCTTGGCGGGCAGACCGTCCATGGTCGACTCGTACCGCACCGGCGTCGCTCCGGCCTCGGCGACCACGCCTTCGAACCGCTCGGTCGTCGCGAAGCTGACTCGGTGACCGCGCGCCGTCAGCTCCTCCACGACCCCGAGGGTGGGATTCACGTGCCCGTGACCCGGAAGCGCGAAGAACGCGATGTGTGCCGTGCCGACGCCGTTCACCGCTGTCCCCGCGCATCCGTGAGCAGGGCTTCCACGACGTCCGCGGCGGCGGGTGCGCCGCCGGCGTGGGTGATGTGGTGGCGCATGGTGTGGGTGTTGTTGCGGTAGGTGGGGTCGGTGAGG
>NZ_NWVL01000175.1 GCF_002382885.1 Streptomyces sp. WZ.A104 | reverse complement strand
CTCCACATCCTTTCCCACTTAGCGTACGCTTAGGGGCCTTAGTCGATGCTCTGGGCTGTTTCCCTCTCGACCATGGAGCTTATCCCCCACAGTCTCACTGCCGCGCTCTCACTTACCGGCATTCGGAGTTTGGCTAAGGTCAGTAACCCGGTAGGGCCCATCGCCTATCCAGTGCTCTACCTCCGGCAAGAAACACACGACGCTGCACCTAAATGCATTTCGGGGAGAACCAGCTATCACGGAGTTTGATTGGCCTTTCACCCCTAACCACAGGTCATCCCCCAGGTTTTCAACCCTGGTGGGTTCGGTCCTCCACGAAGTCTTACCTCCGCTTCAACCTGCCCATGGCTAGATCACTCCGCTTCGGGTCTAGAGCGTGCAACTCAAACGCCCTGTTCGGACTCGCTTTCGCTACGGCTTCCCCACACGGGTTAACCTCGCTACACACCGCTAACTCGCAGGCTCATTCTTCAAAAGGCACGCAGTCACGACTGCATGTGCAAGCACATACAGCGACGCTCCCACGGCTTGTAGGCACACGGTTTCAGGTACTATTTCACTCCGCTCCCGCGGTACTTTTCACCATTCCCTCACGGTACTATCCGCTATCGGTCACCAGGGAATATTTAGGCTTAGCGGGTGGTCCCGCCAGATTCACACGGGATTTCTCGGGCCCCGTGCTACTTGGGTGGTTCTCAAACGAGCCGTTGATGTTTCAGCTACGGGGGTCTTACCCTCTACGCCGGACCTTTCGCATGTCCTTCGCCTACACCAACGGTTTCTGACTCGTCGACCAACCGGCAGATTGATCAAGAGAACTCCCACAACCCCGCATGCGCAACCCCTGCCGGGTATCACACGCATACGGTTTGGCCTCATCCAGTTTCGCTCGCCACTACTCCCGGAATCACGGTTGTTTTCTCTTCCTGAGGGTACTGAGATGTTTCACTTCCCCTCGTTCCCTCC
>NZ_NWVL01000174.1 GCF_002382885.1 Streptomyces sp. WZ.A104 | reverse complement strand
TTGCCGATGCGTTCTTCCATCCACATCCGGGCGCCGCCGGCGCCGCAGCAGAAGCCGCGTTCCTTGTGGCGGTGCATTTCCTCGTTGCGGAGGCCGGGGACCTTCGCGATGATCTCGCGGGGCGGGGTGTAGATCTTGTTGTGGCGGCCCAGGTAGCAGGGGTCGTGGTAGGTGATCAGGCCCTCGACCGGGGTCACGGGGATCAGCTTGCCCTCGTCGATGAGGTGCTGGAGCAGCTGGGTGTGGTGGATGACCTCGTACTCGCCGCCGAGCTGGGGGTATTCGTTGGCGATGGTGTTGAAGCAGTGGGGGCAGGTCGCGACGATCTTCTTCGACGACTTGGGCTTCTTCGTGTCCGGCTCGACGTTGCCCTCGTCGTCGAAGGACTCGCCGTAGGCCATGTTGAGCATGGCCACGTTCTCCTGGCCGAGCTGCTGGAAGAGCGGCTCGTTGCCCAGGCGGCGGGCGGAGTCACCGGTGCACTTCTCGTCGCCGCCCATGATCGCGAACTTGACGCCCGCGATGTGGAGGAGTTCGGCGAAGGCCTTGGTGGTCTTCTTGGCGCGGTCCTCCAGGGCGCCGGCGCAGCCGACCCAGTAGAGGTAGTCGACCTCGGTGAGGTCCTCGACGTCCTTGCCGACGATGGGGACCTCGAAGTCGACTTCCTTGGTCCACTCGACGCGGGCCTTCTTGGCCAGGCCCCAGGGGTTGCCCTTCTTCTCCAGGTTCTTGAGCATCGTGCCCGCTTCGGAGGGGAACGCGGACTCGATCATGACCTGGTAGCGGCGCATGTCGACGATGTGGTCGATGTGCTCGATGTCGACGGGGCACTGCTCGACGCACGCGCCGCAGGTGGTGCAGGACCACAGGACGTCGGGGTCGATGACGCCGTTGTCCTCGGCGGTGCCGATCAGCGGGCGCTCGGCCTCGGCGAGGGCGGCCGCGGGGACGTCCCTGAGCTGTTCCTCGGTGGCTTTCTCGTTGCCTTCCATGTCCTTGCCGCCGCCTGCCAGGAGGTAGGGGGCCTTGGCGTGGGCGTGG
>NZ_NWVL01000173.1 GCF_002382885.1 Streptomyces sp. WZ.A104 | reverse complement strand
CTTCTCTGCACTAACGCTGCTGCTGGCGGTGCCCGATGACGAGCGTTGAGCAGGTCGCGACTCTCGCGACGTTCGGAGCTGTGTGGGCGGTGCTCGCCGTCGGTCACAATCTCGCGGACCACGTGTTCGGTCAGAGTGACCACCAGGCCGCGAACAAGGGGGCGCCGTCGGCGACGGATGTCGCCGACGGCGCGAGTCCTCGGCGGGGCTGGGCCGCGTGCCTCAGCCATGTCGCTCAATATCACCTGGTCATGGCCGTGATGCTGACGCTGGTCTGGGCCGTCCTTCCGCTCCAGCTCTCCTGGCCCGGTCTGACGGCTGGGCTCGCTGTCTCGGCGGTGACTCACGCGTTCTTCGACCGCCGGTGGCCAGTGCGCTGGCTGTTGCAGCACACCGGCTCACCGGATTTCGCGGAGCTGAAGGCGGCCGGGATGAACGGCATGTATCTAACCGATCAAGCCCTCCATCAGACAGCCTTGCTGGTGTCCGCGCTGCTGATCACCCTTCTGTGAGCGGGGGCCTCGGATGCGGAAGACCGAGTTCAACGGGCTCGCTTCGCCGGAAACGTCGGGTCTGCTCGCGCTTGCCCCGCAGGAAGGTCAGAGTGAGGTCGAGTCCTTCGATCTCACCCTGCCACCCCTCCTCGACGGCGCGCTCACGGCGGGCGATCAAGTCCTCCTCCAGCTCGTCGAGACGAGGCAGCATCTTCGGATTGACGCTGAGCATCGGGCAGCGGATGCAGGCGTGCTCATGCGCGCAAGGAGTGCCGTAGGGGCGGCCGCAGGAGCCGAGTTCGACCCGCCGCTTGTCGAAGTGTTCCTGGAAGTCGTTCCACTCCTCGGTTGTGGGCTTGCGGTATTCCTCCTGCGGCCGGGCGGACCGTCGACGTGCGAGGAACTGCTGGTAGTGGCTGATGACGTCCTCATCGAAGACGGCGACGTAGCCACGAGTGGTCCGGATATCGAGGTGGCCGAGCAGGGCCGCTCCAATGTGGATGGGCAGGCCGTTGTTGACGAGTTCGGTGGCGAACAGCCTCCGGAAGTCGTGGGGCGCGAA
>NZ_NWVL01000172.1 GCF_002382885.1 Streptomyces sp. WZ.A104 | reverse complement strand
CCCCACGCGCTGCCGCACTCCATGCTGCCGCCTCATCGCAACGCCCCGCCAGCCGGTGCTCCTGGGCACCGCGGAGCAACGCCGCCCTCGTACGGCCTTTCAGAGCCGGAGCGAGCAGTGCAACCGACCCACGTACCTGGACAGCGCCGACGGTGCCGCGCAGGCACAGCACCACACGCTCGGTCCCGACGCCCGCCTGCACACCCGCGAAGAGGCGAGCCCTGCTTTGCCCGACTGCGATCGCACCGAGTACCTGCAGAGCCTTGAGATCAGCGGGCAGCAGCGCCTGCTCCGCTACCGCGTTCTTGGCGGGATGCCACCATGCCTGCCGCAGCTTGCGGCCTTCCCAGTCCGCCCAGATGCCCAGGGCCGGCCAGATGCCGACCGCGCCGACACGGTCCGCGCCGACACGGTCATCGTCCATGTGCCTCCCCTGCTCGTGCTGCAGCGGTGCGCCCTAACACCGCCCGAACGAAGCCGATTTGAACTATTGCGATGAACGCAAAAGAGTGCGACCATCGTAATCATGAACCTGGTCACCGACCTCGCCGCCATCCGCAACCCCATGCCCACCCCCGAGAGCGTCACGCCGGCCGACCTCTACCCCGACATCTGCGCCGCCATCGAGGACCACCGGACCACCGACGCGCACCACCTGGAAGCCGCCAGCGACGGCCTCGACACCGACCCCCTCTACCTGGCCCTCGAAGAGGCCCGAGCTCGCAAGGCCGCGGCAGACGCGGAAATCCGCCGACTCCTCGCCTACGGACGGGAGTTCCACGGCACCCGCCCCTACCGGCTGGAGTCCCTCGCGGAAGCCAGCGGCATGACCCCCTCAGGGATCCGCACCGCCTACGGCGAAGAAGAACTGCGCCAAGTCGCGCATGAGATCCACCGCGAGCCCAACGGCAAGAACGCCACGCCCCGGCCCAACAGCCGGCAGCACGACTGATCCCACACCACGGCCGCTCTGAAACGATCGGCCCAGCCTCACAGGGGAAGGGGCACGGCCCTCAGATCCGGAATCACCCAAAGTCCTGCATGAAGGAAGCAGCCTGACAGGACGTCAGCCACTCTCGTACTCGTAGCCAGCCCCCGCGAAGCGGGTACATGCCCCGAGGCGAAGCCGAGGAGCATGTAAGGGGAGGAGAGCGCAGCGAAACCCCTCAAGCCCCCAGAGCGAAGCGGAGGGGGCTCGCCCGGCGAAGCCGGGCCCGAGCCGCAACGCGGCTCGGCTCAACACCCCCGCGAAGCGGGGGTGTTCGCTGGGAAGCTGCGAAGCAGCTTCTTACCCGCTCCGCGGG
>NZ_NWVL01000171.1 GCF_002382885.1 Streptomyces sp. WZ.A104 | reverse complement strand
CGGTTGGCCATGCGTTCCTGGAGGCGTCGGCGTCGCAGGTGGAACCAGCGCAGGTCAGCGTCGCGGACCGGGCAGGGGGCGACCCAGGTGGCCCAGCGTTCAGGCTCGGCGACGGCCCAGGTGTGCAGATCGAGGTAGAGCGCGCGGACCGACATGAGCGGGCCGTCGACGTCCAACCGCGGGCTGCCGTCAGCCTTGACCAGCAGTTTTTCCTTCCACTGCGTGAAGGTCTCTTCCGAAAGCCGCAGGTCAGCCTGCTCGGGATTGATCTCCTCGATGCTCTTCCAGAACAGCTTCGCCAGGTGGTGCGCGAGCCCGCGCAGGGTCGAGTAGTCGAGTTCCGCGGAGCGTCGGCGGATGTAGTCGACCAGCAGATCCCGGACCGCATGGTTCCTCAGCTCGTGGCGGCCGACGATCTCCTCGACGGAGAGCTGTCCGCGGGTGACCGCGGCCCGCAGGGTCTTCGGTGCGGAGGCGGGGAACTGTCCCATCTCGTGCAGGACCGGCCAGGCCAGTGTGGCTGCGAAGGTTCCCGAAGCTCTGCTTTCACCGGCCAGGCCGTGGGTGCGGGACTCGACGGCGTAGTGAAGCAGGGCTTCGGGGGTCAGGTCTTTGAGGTCGATGCCGAAGACCGTCAGCGCGCAACAGACGTCGAATCGGGCCTTGCCGCGTCGCGCTCCGCTGACCGGCATCTTGTCGAGCCGTGTGCAGAACTCCTCCAGCCACGGGTCCTTCGCGACGTCCCGGAACCAGCGCGGATAGTTCCAGAGCGGGTTGGAGCGGAAGGACAGCAGGTCCGGGCGGATGAGCCGCATGGCGAACGCGTGGCCGGCAGCCGCGTTGAGCCGGTTGCGCTGGAGCTTGTCGTCTTCCTCGGCGAGACCGCCGACCGGACGGCCTCGCTCATTGAGTCCGGAGGCTTCCCAGCGCTCCTGCCAGGTGTTCCCGGGGAACTTCGCGAGGTGCTGGAGGAGATCGGACATACCCCTGCGGGTCTTCCACTTGTAGCTGACGTGTGCCGAGAAGTGCTGGGCTGCGGCTTCGGCGACTTCCTCGACGCTGGCCGTACTGAAGTCGCCCAGCGAACGAGGCGGCCTGGCGGGAAGCGGCGGCGGGGCCGGGGTGAGCGCGGTCGGCGCGAAGTTACCGACCGGGGCCGCCGGATTGGCGTCGTGCCGCCGGATGTAGTTGGTGGTGGGGCCCTTCATGCGCAGGCTGTCGCCGACCTTACTTCCCGGCACCGAACACCGCCTGGATGTCGTCTGCGGCGTACTGCGTCGGCCAGGCCACTGGTTGAACGGGCCTGGAGTAGTGCTCTGCGAGCTTGCCGACCAGGTCCTCCAGTCCGACGACGGTGTAGAGGCTGGTGGTGGTGATATGCGCGTGGCGGAGGATCGTCTGCACTTCCACCAGCGTCAGTTCCGGGTCCCGGGCGAG
>NZ_NWVL01000170.1 GCF_002382885.1 Streptomyces sp. WZ.A104 | reverse complement strand
GTCCTACCTTTCAAGAGTGGTTGCTCTGGTCATTCGTAAGATCGGAGGGCCCGGGGGCTCTGGGCATGGCTGGCATGGGGGAGACCTCTCGATGGCTTAAGGAACTTGGCCACCCGGAGCCCCGCGACGACTCGACCGCCAATTGGGAGATGCGACTCCGATCGCTGCTGTAGGACAACGTCGGCGAGGTCGTCTGCGGGATCGATGCAACGGCGAGCTGGCGGAGGGAACGTGCCCGAGATCTGGGCTGGAGTGGACATCGGCAAGACGCATCACCACTGCGTGGTGATCAATGCGGACGGCAGGCGTCTGCTGTCCCGCCGGGTCGCAAACGACGAGAGTGAACTTCTCGCACTGATCGGCGATGTCCTGGAGGTATCCGCTGATGTGCTGTGGGCCGTCGACCTCAACCACGGCGGTGCCGCGCTGCTGATCGGCCTTCTGGTCAGCCACGGCCAGCAGGTCGCCTACCTCACCGGCCTGGCGGTCCACCGTGCCTCGGCCACCTACCGGGGTGAGGGAAAGACCGACGCGAAGGACGCCTTCGTCATCGCCGACCAGGCCCGTGTCCGCCGCGACCTCGGCCTGCTGCGGCCCGGCGACGAGATCGCCGTCGACCTGCGCACCCTGACCACCCGCCGCCTGGACACGGTCTTTGACCGCACCCGGCAGATCAACCGGCTCCGGGCCCAACTGCTGGAGATATTCCCCGCGTTGGAGCGGGCTCTGGAGATGACGAACCGGGGGCCGGTGATGCTGCTGACCGGCTTCCAGACCCCGGCCGCGATCCGCCGGGCGGGAGCGAGCCGGATCGAGACGTGGCTGAAGAACCGCAAGGTCCGTGGCGCCGCCGCCCTGGCGAAGACGGCCGTGGAGGCCGCTCAGGCCCAGCTGACCGCGCTGCCCGGCGAGAAGCTGGCCGCCGCCATGGTGGTCCGCCTCGCGAAGGGGGTGATGGCCCTCGATGAGGAGATCGCCGAGCTCGACGCCCTGATCGAGGCCCGGTTTCGCGAGCATCCGCACGCCGAGGTGATCCGCAGCATGCCCGGCATGGGTACGAAACTCGCGGCTGAGTTCATCGCCGCCACCGGCGGCGACATGGACGCCTTCGGCAGCCCCGACCGCCTGGCCGGCTTCGCCGGCCTGGCCCCTAGACCACGCGACTCCGGCCGCGTCAGCGGCAACCTGCGCCGTCCCCGGCGCTACCATCGCGGGCTGCTGAGAACCATGTACCTGTCGGCCATGGTGAGCCTTCAATGCTGCCCGGTCTCGAAGGCGTTCTACGACCGGAAGCGGAGCGAGGGCAAGGGCCACAAGCAAGCCCTGCTGGCCCTCGCACGCCGACGCCTCAACGTCCTGTGGGCGATGATCCGTGACGGAGAGTGCTTTCATGCTTCACCTCCCGTCACGGGAGCGGCTTGACAACACGATTGGGAAGTTCCTT
>NZ_NWVL01000017.1 GCF_002382885.1 Streptomyces sp. WZ.A104 | reverse complement strand
CCCGAGCGGTCGCGGCCGACGCGGGCGGACTCCGCGCCTCGGCGCTGGGGCCCGGCCTCGCCGGGGCCGGGGCCGGGGTCGGGGCCGCATGCCCGCGACGCGGAACCCACCGTCCGCGGTGCGGCCGGTGGGCAGCATCCCACCGACAACACCGGTTGCCGGGCCGCGTCTGCGGCGCGGGAGGCCGCGATCACGCTGCCGTGGTCGGCAAGGCGCTGTCCGCGGTGTCATGGCCGCGCCCCGCTCGCTGACCACGCTGCCGCGGGCTTCCGTCCCCGGGCCCGTGTTCAGCGGGGCGCTGCCCCGTCGCGATCCGGCCATGTTCCACCGGAAAGGCGGAACTTCTTTAGGAACAAGGCCAGTTCAACTGATACGTCGCTGGATTCCGCTGGCACGCAAGGCGTCTCGGCGGGTGTCGGGCTCGCGCGGAGGAGGTCGGCTGCTTTCAGGGGCCGAGGGCGCGCTGTACGGCGCCGGCGGCGGGTTGGCAGTGGAGGCCGTCGTGACGTTCGGGCGGTTGCACGCCTGACAGCAGGCGCGGCATGCGGCGCGGGTGGCTACCGAGGCGCTGCCGAAGCTCGGTGCGTATATCGATGCTCCAGCGGATTCGCTGGCGGCGCTGTTGCCGCAGCCCGGGCAGGCGGAGGGAGTCAGGCCGCGTCTCGCTCTGCCGGGCCCGCGGCCCACGAGCCTGAGACCAGAGCTGCCGGATATGCCGTCAGACCATGAACGGTTCACGAGAGTGATCCCCCGGCTCACCGCGGCCGACCCAGCCCCGACGACCTCACGTGTCCACCAGCGAGATTCCGAACACGGCCTGTGGAACGGTCGAGGTGCCCTCCGTGTGGCGAATTCCTAAGTTGATCCCTTGATCGCATAATAAGTGCGTGAGATTCGGTCGCAAGCTGTCTGGTGTGACACGGGCAATGCTGTTGTCTGGCGTCGCGGTGTGCCTGCTCGGTTCAGTGCCGATGGGAGGTACGGACAGGGACGCACTCAAAATGGCAGTATCCACCAACAGTGTCACCGCTCCCGGAGTTCAGGTCCGGGAGCGGCAGCAGTTGATTCGCGTATACCAACTGCGGAATCTGGCGGAATACGGGCTGCGGAATATCGAGGTGCGCGATGCCCAGGTCACCGGCGGGAGCATTCGGTGTCCCCAGACTTCTCTGAAGCCGCTGGGCACGATGACGTGCCGCGCGACGATCGTCGCCCTGGCAGGACGTCACATCGGTCAGGTCACGGCAACGGGCGTCGCGACAAGGAAGGAGTACGGCCGCGCCCAGGTCGCCACCTCTGCGGGGTACAACGCCCACTCCGCCAAGTTGACCCTGCGCCGTTCGGCGTCGCAGAAACGTCTCTTCTATCGTCTGACGTACACCGGCCCCGCCGGGCTGGAGAACCTGCGACTACGGGACCCGCTGTTGCGCGAGGCCGGTACGCTGAAGTGCTCTTCGGGTGCGGGCCTTCCCAAGCGCTTGCCGACTGGCGGGAATGTCGAGTGCTGGGCGGCGGCTCCGGACAGTCCTGGTCGTCATGCATCTGTGGCTCGGGCATCCGGTACCACGGCAGACCGAGCGGTTTCCACTACGGGATCGTTGCTACCCCCGCTCGCGCTCGCGGCCGAGGCGGCGGCGGGATACTCCGTGCCCGGCCCGCCCGCCGCGGCTCGCCAGGACGGGCCAACCCGGGCCACAGCCTCTCCCCGTGCCACATCCTCGGCGACACGCCCGGACGGGCGACTCCCGCCCACATCCCCTCCCCGTGCCACACCTCCTCTCGTCACGACTCTTCCCGCACTCCCGCTAGAGGGCTCGACGGCTCCCGGCCCTGGACCTGGCGGTGCGGACCCCGTGACCGGCGTACTTCCACCGGGCCCCCGGGCGCCATTCGCCGTATCCGGAGCGGCCGCTGCCGAGGCGGGGGTGGCCGGTGAGTTCCTCGCACCGCCGTACCTCGCCGAACCCGGACAGCGATTCCCACCAGGATCACGCCCCGGCGGACCGGTTCCCGGCGACCGCCCCGTCACCACGCCGACCGCCTCCCCCGCCTCACGCCCGCAGGGCGCGGCCCGGTCCGCCTTGCCGTCCCCGCCGACCGGCGGCGGACTCGTGAACACTCTGGACTGGGCGATCATGGCCTTCTTGATGGTCATCGTCCCCGCTGTCCTGGTGGCAATGACTCTCGACTCACGCAGTTCGCAGTCCCAGAAGAAAGAGAACTGACATGCTCGGCTGGGGTCTCTTGTACGCGTTTCTCGGTGCGGCGACAGCGTGCGGACTGACGTGGGCGCTGTCGCGCAGCGAGGCCTCGAAGAAGGCGCATCTGGAAGCTCCCGCACTGACTTTCGTGGGAAGTGCGACACTGGCGTTGTTCGTCCTGACGGCGGCTTTCCTGGTGGCGAGTTCCTGGCAGCAGCGCAATTCCGCCGTCGACCACACGTATCAGGAGGCCAGGAATCTGGAGGCGGCCTACGCCGATGCCCGCGGGCTGCCGCTGGAAGTCCGTTCACAGACTCGTGAGCAACTGAGGACGTACACGCGGGAGGTGGCTGGGCCTGAATGGTCTCTCATGAGGAACCAGGAGATGAGTCTGCGGGCCGCCAGCGCGCTCGACGAGGCGCGACTGCTCGTTACGCACGCGCGGACAGCGGACGATGAGCAGGAGAAGGCCAAGGAAGTGGTCGGAACCGAGCTGGACGACGTGATCGTGTCCCGGAATCAGCGGTCCAGTGACATGAGATGGGCTGTCCCGGTTCCGATCTTCTACGCCTTGATCGCCACAGCCGTGCTGGTCGTCCTGTTCCCCGCATTGGTCGGTATCAACGCCGGTCCGCGGCATATGCTGGTGATGGTTCTCCTCGGCACCGTCTTGGGATTCGCCGTGTACTTGGTGGCGAGCCTCCGGCACTCCTTCACCCCGCCCCTCGGTATCGAGCCGGACGCTTTCCGCCAGACACTGGCACGGTTCGATCAGCTCGACGCGGCCGGATAGTGGGTGCGGTGCGAACGTCGTGAAACTTCGAGGCTAAGGGCTGTCCCGAGCGGGGATCAGGTTCGCTCGTTCGGTCGCTCCGCTCGGCCTGGCGCCTGGCACTTCTCTTCGAACTCGACGGGGCTGAAATCGCCCAGGCGCTTCTGCATGCACCGGTCGGCGTGGTACGGGCCTGGGCGGACCGCTTCGTCAGCCCAGGAAGCTGAGGCGGACCGTGCGATCCGGGTTGTTCTTGTTGGTGTCCACCAACATCCGTTGAGGCAACCCGGACTATCCGTGTGGCGACGCGTACTACTGTAAGAGGCAATCTCATTTGGATAGCTCGGTATTCCGTGAGCCATGGTGGGGATCGTTGAGCGGTTGGTGCCGGACGAGTTGTGGGAGTTGTTCCAGCGGGTGCTGCCGGAGGCACGGGTGTGGGCCAAGCTCCACCGCCTGGTCCTTGACGAACTGGGTGCCCGCGGCGAGCTGGACTGGTCGCGGTGCGCGATCGACTCGGTGAACATGCGGGCCCTGAAAAGGGGGACCTGACAGGTCCGAATCCTGTCGACCGGGGGAAGTACGGCTCGAAGATCCACCTGCAGGGCATGTCCCGCTGCCCGCCCGGGTTTCCCGCCCGCCATGAGCCCGGTGGCTGCCCGCGACGACGTCGGGCGTCGCGGGCAGTCACTTTCGTACCGGTGAGGGCTGACCATGCTCAGTTCTGGCTGAGCATGCCCCTGCGGAGCTTGGCCAGCAGGCGGGTCAGGAGTCGGGAGACCTGCATCTGGGAGATGCCGAGATACTCACCGATCTGGGCCTGGGTCATCTCCTGGCCGAAGCGCATGGCTACGATCTCGCGGTCCCGGTCGTCGAGATCCTCCAGCAGCGGCGCCAGCGCGTGGAGGTTCTCGACCAGTTCCATGGCCGGATCGACGTCGCCCTTCACATCTCCGTAGGTGACGTTCTCGGATCCGTTGTGTTCGGCGCCGATGGGCAGGTCCAGGGAGCCGGCGGTGTAGCCGTTGGAGGCGATGAGGCCCTCTATGACCTCTTCCGCGGTGAGGTCCAGGTACTGGGCGAGTTCGGCGACGCTGGGGTCGCGATCGAGTCGGCCGGCGAGTTCTTCACGGGTCTTGGCCAGGGTGACGCGAAGCTCCTGCAGACGGCGCGGCACGTGGACGGCCCAGGTGGAGTCGCGGAAGAACCTCTTGATCTCCCCGACGATGTAGGGGATGGCGAAGGAGGTGAACTTCACTTCACGGCTGAGCTCGAATCGGTCGATCGCCTTGATCAGCCCGATCGTGCCGACCTGGACGATGTCCTCCATCTCACCGCTGCCACGGTTGCGAAATCTCCTAGCCGAGAAATGCACCAGGGACAGATTGATCTCGATCAGCGTGTTCCGGGCGTACTGGTGCTCCGGTGTGCCCTCTTCGAGCACCTGCAACTGCTCGAAGAACAGGGACCCCAGCCCCCGTGCGTCCTTCGGGGCGATCTTCCCGGGTTCCTCGATCCGCGGAAGCGTCGCCGGAGCGATGACGGCGATCGCGGCCGGAGCCTCCGCGGATATCGGCATGGTCGGATCCCCGGCCGTCGACTCTGACATGAAGACCCCGCGCGCACGCAGTTGTGCGTCTGTCGTACCTGACAGCGCCCGCGGTCCATTCTCCGGTGCGTCGGCGGAAATCCGAGGGTGTTGCGATGTGCTACGCATTCGCATCTCCCGATGGCTGCTTATCGTGTACAGCACGGGAGGGCCATGACTAGGACACCTCAGGATGGCCGGAGAAGCCGCTCCCGTGAGTGTGTGCCTGTCTGCCTAAGCACGCCGAACCAGCGTCTGTCCCTGATCGGCGGGCCCAAACACCTTCGCGGTCATAGCGGTTACCGCACCGCCGAAGTTCCCCCCGGGCCGACCCCGTCGAGGAGGGCATCGTGAACAGGCCCGAGGCGGCTGGCGGTTGCCCGGGGCCGCCCCGTGGCCCGTCAGCCCGGCCAGGTCCCCGTCAGGCGCCGGGTGGCTGCGCGTCGGTGCGCTCGACCATGGCCTTGTCCACGGCGAAGATGACACCCTGGACGGCGGCGATCAGGATCCGGCGCAAGGGACGGTGCACGTCCGCAGGATGCTAGACGTGCGGGATCTCGTCGGTGTCGAGGGTCTGGTCGATGATGTGGCGGGCGCAGTCGGAGATGCGTAGTCGGCGTG
This sequence comes from Streptomyces sp. WZ.A104, assembly GCF_002382885.1. Classification (GTDB taxonomy): domain Bacteria; phylum Actinomycetota; class Actinomycetes; order Streptomycetales; family Streptomycetaceae; genus Streptomyces. The sequence goes on along the minus strand of NZ_NWVL01000017.1, from coordinate 109,425 downwards.
CTCGGGCATAGGTGCGCAGAGCGTCGTACGCCGCGTCGGGAGTGGCGTTCCAGCGTTCGGCGAGGATCCCCTTGGCCGGCTCGATGACGATGCGACTGGACAGGGCACGTTGCAGTTGTGTCTTCTCCAACTGCTCCTGTCCGAGGTCGCGCTGTTGGAGAATCGCGATCGTCGCGACGTCCGCGAGCGCCTGGGCGAGTGAAGCGTCCTGGGGGGTCAGCGACTGCCGGCCGGTGTGGAAGAGGTTCATCGCCCCCACGGCGCGGTCACGCAAGCGAAGAGGAAAGACGTGGCTCGTCTGGAAGCCGCTGCGCCGGGCCTGGTCTGCGAACGCGGGCCAGTTCTCGTTGGCCACGGGATCGTGCAGGTCGATGTTGATGCGTGCGTCGCCGGCGCGGTAGCAGTCGAGGCAGGGGCCTTCGTCGTGCTGTATGGCGAAGAGTTCCAGCAGGTGCGTGTTCTGGTCCGACGCGGCGATCGTATGCAGGAGCCCCTTTTCGTTGGCGAGGAGAATGCCGACCGCGGAGACGTCGAGCAGACTGACGCAGTGGGCGCACAGCCCCTCAAGGAATTCGATGAGGTCGAAGTCATCGATGAGGGAGTCCGCGACCTGCACGAATACTGTTGACACCTGTTGCTCGCGGGACATGGATGTCATCCCCTCGTCTCCTTGGATGATTCGGGTTCCGGACGGTCGTCGTCGAGTCGGAGCCGCCGGGAGACGACGTCTTCAGCGGCTTCGATGATGGAACGGTCGTGGCTGTAGGTGTACGCGCGCAGGCGGAGCAGTGCCTCGCCCAGCGGAAGGTCGAGCTGGACACTGAGCATGCCGGTGGCCTGGTGGACGACAGCACGGTGCAGCTCTCCGTCCGGCTGCGCGTCGAACCAGGTCTCGCCTCGCGTTCCTGCCCCGCCGAGGAACTGGAGAGTGAGGGCTGCTGCGAGACCGAGGGCGTCATCCATCTCCTGGCCGCTCATGGGCCCGGGGGACGCGCGGAGTGCGGTGAGGACGCCGACGGAGATGCCGCCGAGGGCCAGCGGGAGGCAGAACATGGCCCCGATCGGCAGATGGGCCATCGCCGGAACGAGGGTGGGCCATCGTGCCGCTCCCAACGCTGTCACATCGTGTTCCGCCGCCGTCTGGCTGGTGCGAAGGGCATCCGGGCCGGGGCCCTGGCCCAAGGTGAACTGGAGGTCCTCGAACGAGGCACCCACGGAGTCGGAGGACCACAACTGTTCCGTGATGTGCCCTTCGACCACCAAGGACACCACGAGGTGGTCCATGCCGAGAACCGCTACACAGCCGACGTCCAGCCCCGGCCCGACGTCCGTGTGGAGGTCCCGAAGGATCCGGGTCATCTCGGGGCTGAGCACAGGCGGCCACCTTTCGGACTCCCCATCATACCGGCGGGGCAGGGGATCGATCTTCGAAGCGCTTCGCGGCGGTCTCGTCCGGACCGGAGGTGCGGAACCCCGGCCCGAGAAGAATGCCGACGGTGCCGGTCAGGGTGAACAGGCGAAGGACTGCCGGGGACGGAGCATGCGCCTGAAACTTCCGCCCCTCCGTCCGACTGTCCTGAGCTGCCGTGAGGAGAGCGGTGAGTCCACCGCAGTCGCAGAACGCGACGGCGCTCAGATCCACGTGAACGGCCGCGGCCTCGGCACGCGAGACCTCAGCCATCGCCGCGGTGAACACGGGGACGGAGTCCCTGTCCATCGCCCCGGCCAGAACGATGACGGTGCGCGTTTCCTCCTGGCGCCGGTCGACGTGGAGGAGTGGTGGAGTCTGCATCAGCCATCCTCGCTTCGAGCCTGTTGGTCGGGGCTGGCCTGGTGGAACGGCCCGGGGTGAACGCCCGGTCGGGTTATGCGTGGCAGCGCCGTGGTGAGGAGGCCTTTCGTGGCCACGGCGCTGCCGACTCCGGTTGCCCTCTGCGGCCCCCAAGACCACGGTGGGCAACCCGGTATCGGGGCCCGTGCCTCTTACGTCCAGCGGTGGCTGGCTACGCTCGCGGCGTGGTGCAGGAGGGCTCGCGACCGCACGGCGGCCGAAGAGGCCGGCAGACCGATCAGCGCGGCAGCCTGCCCATAGGTGTGAGCGCCGAACAGGACCAGCCCGAGCACAGCCAAGTACTGCTCGGGCTGGTCCTGTTCGCGGGACGGTCGGTTCCGGTGCGACCGGAGGTACGGAGCAGGTTCCGGTAGCCGCCCGTCGGGAACACGCGCGCACCGGTTCCACAGGTCCGCCGCGAGGTGCTGACGCCGCGCCCCGTTCGGACAAGGCTCGGATGGCGTCCCGTCCACCAGGGTCAGTGTGGCGACGACTGCGTCGGCGGCCAGGTCGACGTCCCGGCACAGAAGGAGAGCCAGGGAGAAGAGGGCGTCACCGTGGCAGTCGTAGTCGACCAGCGCCTCTCGCGCTCGCACCCGCCGGACCTCCGGCACACCGCTGGGAGGACTGCTGCGGGGCGACTGGGCGGGACTGTGGTGCGCCATGATCTCCACCTGTTTTCGGCCGTAAGGTCAGAAACGGCCGGGGGCAGGGGCGCGGTGCTCAGGCTAGGCCCTGTCGCAGCGGAGGGCTACCCCCGTAGGCCGATGACCGGGAGATGCCGGATCACGCTGTGGCTGTTACGTGGACGTCACCTGCCTGGGCGCTGCTCCCCGTCCCGCCCGGAGGGTACGGAGGAGCGGCGCTCAGGAAGCGGCGGCCGGGGTGCGGCGCAGTGGGGCGCCCGCCTCGTGGAGGCTGCGGAGCGCCTGCCGGTACGAGGTGATCAAGCCCGTCTCCAGATAGGAAACGCTCAGCTCGTCACAGTAGTGCCGCACGATGATCTGTGCCCTGCGCAGGTTAGGGCTGGGCATGCTCGGGAAGAGGTGGTGTTCGATCTGGTAGTTCAGTCCCCCCAGCGCGATGTCGGTGAACCAGTTGCCCCGGACGTTGCGTGAGGTGAGGACCTGGCGGCGCAGGAAGTCCGGGCGGTCCTTTCCTGTCAGGATCGGCATGCCCTTGTGGTTGGGGGCGAAGACCGAGCCGAGATACACACCGAAGAGGCACTGCTGAACGGCGAGGAAGGCGATCGCCATGCCGGGCGGCAGCACCAGGAACAGTGCGGTCAGGTAGACCGCGAAGTGGCCGATGAGCAGCGCTCCCTCCAGTGGCCGGTGCTTGAGCGAGCGGTCTGCCAGCGCCCGGACACCCGCCACGTGCAGGTTGAACGCCTCCAGAGTGAGGAGGGGGAAGAACAGATAGGCCTGCAAGCGGCCGATCAGGCGGGGCAGCCCCTGGGCCGAGCGGGCCTGGCCCTGGGACCAGACGATCAGGTCGGGTTCGATGTCGGGGTCGAGTTCGTCGTGGTTGGGATTGGCGTGGTGGCGGGTGTGCTTGTTCTGCCACCAGCCGTATCCCATACCGATGCCGATGTTCGCGGCGATCCTTCCCCCCGTCTCGCTGGCCTTGCGCAGCCGGAATACCTGACGGTGGGCGATGTCATGGGCCAGTAGGGCTACTTGGCCGAAGGTCGCGGCCAGGAACGCGGCGACGGCCAGGGTCCACCAGCTGGCGCCGACGAGGACGAAGGCCGTCCAGCCTCCTGCGTAGAGTGCGGTCACGGCCGCGATGCGGGCCGCGTAGTAGCCGGGGCGCCGGGTCATCAGACCGTGGTCGGCGATCTTCTTCGACAGCCGGGCGAAATCACTCCCGGTCGTCCGCTCGGGGCGGACGAAGACTTGTGCAGCCATAAGCGCGAACCTCTCTTGGCCAGCACCCGGGCATGCCGCTGTTGGGCGGTCCACCGCGGTTCGAGGGAAGAGCCAAGAACGTGACCAGTGTCGGTCGAACGGTGGTTTGTGGAGCGTGTTGGCTCGCTCCGGGTGGGGAATTCTCTTCGGTTCGTCCGCTCTCATAGCGGACGCGATCCGCCGTGCGCGATTCGGTGGCTACTCGAGCAGCCTTCTCCTGCTCCGCCCCCGTTCAGTACGGGCTTGGTGAATGCACCGGAGTCATGTCGCCACTGGGTTGACGCGATCCGGCGCCGCCGCGTTCGCGCCGCCTGCCTCGTCACTGCGGGACCAGGCAGGCCGCGCGCTGTGCGAAAACCCGGGCGATATCGGGCTCGCGGAACTTTCCGTGAGGCGCAGTGCGAGCGTGTGGAGCTTGGTGTTGGTTCGCTGGGAGGAATTCACCATGATCAGCCAGGCCTCGTCCAACGAGCATCCCTCGGTCGCCATCACCATGCCGAGCGCCACGTCGATCATGGGGCGGGTCTGGAGTGCTCGTCTCAGCCCGTCCACCTCGCGGCGAAGATGGAGTACTTCCTGCTTTGCGCCTTGCGGCTCTCGGGAGACCACAGCGTCCCGCTCGTGGTCTTCCCTGGAGTTCGTAGACGGTCGCACGGGCGTGGCCCCCAAAAATGATCGAGCGGCGCGCACCGGGGGCTGGGGTGCTGGCGCGGCTGCATGCGAGATTTCGAGAGCTCGCACGCGCTGATGTCTGTTCAACCAACCGTGGACAGCAGGAAAAACTGCTGCCCATGGTCCGGATGCTTCTTTCACCGTCTCACATGACTGCCGTGCCGACCAGGGGGCGGCGGTGGCCGAGCTGGATTCGTCAGCTCTCTTGGACGCCTCCTGAGCCTGTCACCACTGCGACCCGTCCGACCCTCCCGAGCGGCCCTTCTTCGAGTCGTGGGAACCACCGGCCGCATCGTTCTGCTCGTACTGCGTACGGTCGGAACCCTCGCGCCCTCGATCACCGCTGTCCGAGTCCCTGGCCGGAACCGGCAGACCGCGCGGTGCCGACGCCTGTTGCTCCGGCCGCCGGACCATGCGCTGCGGTGGACCGCCCTCTCCCGATGGGGTACGGCGGGCGGAACCGGCACCGGCCACGTCCCGTGTCTCCTGGTCCCGGGCGGCCATGTCGTACGGGCGCTCGGCCTCGGCGCCGCGACTGTCCCGGTCCTCGTGGTCCAACACGTTCCGCTCCTGCTGGTCCTGCTCGTCGCGCGCCTTGCGCACGGCCCTGCGCTCACGGCCACCCATCACGGCCGCGCCGGTCAGCATGAGGAGACCACCGAGCAGGGCGAGCCCCACTCCGCTGCCGAGCCCGTCGCTGTCGCCCGTTACCGTCAGACTGCCTTCAGCCTGCCCTTGTCGCACCATCCAAAGGATGGCGAACCCGAGGGTGATGATTCCGGCGGTGAGGACCAGCAGTCGCGATCGGAACACCACTCCGAGAACCGTGAGGACCGCGCCGACCAGGAGGGGCAGGAACATGGATGCGAACAGTCCCGCGCCCGAGTCCGTCACGCCCGCTCCGGTGAAGAGTTCCCAGACTCGGAAGTCGTGTCCGACCCGACCGTTGTACCAACTGCGAAATGGGGCCCAGAGGGCCGCGGCAGCGCCGACGACCGCCAAGATGATTCCTATGGTGTTGCGGATACTCCGTACCATGCCGCTACCTCCCGGCAAGTCGGAATGATGCATGTAAACCCCCACATGCAGTACCTCGCCCCCGGTTCACGCTACGCCCGCCCCACACTCCACGCCATGCGGCTCCGCACGAGATAGCGGGGTCGACCCCGGCCTGATCAACGCCGACAAGGAGACTGTGACCGCCCTTCCCGGCGCCTCGTTCTTCGAAGACGCCAGCTTGCGCCCACCGTAAGAAACAGCAGGTCAGAAGGCATTCTTGGACTGCTCGTGCACCGCGTGGGCGCCCGGAGCGTCAGACGGGCGTCACCTTCGACCGACCGGAGCTGTCAGGAGAGCCGCCGACACGACTGCGGCCCACCCGAGGAAGTCGTGCACGCACGAGTGGGCAAGCGCACGCACCGCCTGGCCGATCCCGGTGGGATTGAGAAGGGCAAGGGCCCCAGGACCACCGTGACCGTGCCGATTCTCCCTGTCACTTCTTCAGCCTCCAGAGTCGGCGGTTCGATGGTGCCTCGTACTCCGCGCCTCCGAACGACCCGACCGTTCTCGCACCGCTCGCCAGGGATACCGATCAGCCAGCTGCGGAACTGGTCCAGCAGGCGCAACCACTGCGGCCGGCGGACCGGTTCGGCCAGTTCGTTGGCGCCCCAGGCGTCGGCCCGTCGTTCGGCGTCAGCAGTGGTCAGGCCACGTGCCGGAACCACTGCGAGCGAGCCGGCCACGTCGGCGGCGTCGCGTCGGTGCGCATCCGGCTCCGGGCCCCCGGTACCGGCAGAGCGCTGCTCTCGGTCGTGGTCTGCTGAGGCACGGTCACCCCTGGCCGCGGACCACGGTGACGGGGCAGTGGGCGTGGTGCAGCAGAGCCTGGCTGACGGAGCCGAGCAGCAGGCCGGTGAAACCACCGCGTCCCCGGGCTCCGACGACGACCAGTTGGGCGTCGCTGCTGGCGTCCAGTAGGGCCGGGCGGATCCGGGCACGCTCCAGCCGCCGCTCCACCGTGACGTGGGGAAAGACCTTCTGCCAGGGCGCGACCGTCTCGTCCAACAGACGCTGTTCGGCCTCTCGGAGCCGTTCGATGTCCACCACCATGGCGTTGAGGGGGTCGCCGGGGCCTTCGTAGGCGCGCTCGCTCCAGGTGTTCCAGACGTGCAGGGCCACCAACGGTGCCCCGCGCAGAGCGGCCTCGGCGAACGCGAACTCCACCGCCGCACCGCCGGCATCGGAGCCGTCGACGGCCAGCAGCACCGCTCCGGACGGCTCGGTGCGGCCTCGCACCACCATCAGCGGACAACGGCCGTGCGCGGCCAGATGCACCGCCGTCGAGCCCAGCAGCAACCCCGAGAACCCGCTCAGTCCCCGGCTGCCGACGACGGCCAAGGAAGCCGACCTCGATTCGATCTCCATCACCTCCAACGGCTCCCCCGCCACCACCGACCGGGTCACGGCCACGCCCGGTGCCGCCGCGTGGGCCCGCTCCTCGGCATCGGCCAGCACTCCCCGGGCCATCGGCTCCACACCGTGGTCGGCCGGGCTCCACGGCGGCCCGCCGGCCGGCCGGTGTCCGGGCGCATGGCCGAATGCGTGCACGATCCGCAATGGGGCACCACGCAGGCGCGCCTCACGAGCCGCCACGTCGACCGCCTCAAGGCTTGAAGCGGAACCATCCACCCCTACGATCACCGGATCAGTCATTACAGTCTCCCGTCCTGGGCGCCGCCGATGCGCGGCTCCTTGACGCTCATCCTTGTCGCAGCCCATCCGTTGCGCCCAGGGACCAACGGGCCGCCCTCAGGACCACTCGGTCCTGAAGGCGGCCCTGATGTCGTCGCGACCGAGCGGGGCACCCGCTCTGCGCGCACATGCCCCGCGGCGTCATCACCGTCTGCTCGGCAGTCCGCGTCAGCCCCCCCGGAACGCGCCGGCCGGCCCCGCGCCGGAGCGTGGTCAGTGCCCCGCGCCTGCCGCCCGCACCACCGCGACCGGGCAGTGGGCGTGGTGCAGCACGGCCTGGCTGACCGAGCCGAGCAGCAGTCCGGCGAACCCGCCGCGCCCTCGAGCGCCGACCACCATCAGCTGTGCGGAGCGGCTCGCGTCGATCAGAGCCTCGCGCGTTCGGCCGTGCACCACCCGGCGCTCCACCACCACGTCCGGATACCGTGCCCGGTAGCCCGCGAGCGCCTCGGACAGCAGTGTTTCCTCCTCCTCGGCGAGAGCGCCCGGTGGGTTGGCGTACGGAGCGGAAGCGTCCTGTGGAGCGGGCAGTGGCGCGTTCCACGTCGTCCAGGCGTGCAGGGCCACCAGGGGGGCCTTCCGCCGCTCCGCCGTGGCGAAGGCGAAATCGACCGCCGGTGCGCCCGCGGCCGAGCCGTCGACGCCCAGCACGACCGGACCGTCCACGAAGGGCTGCTCGCGAACCACCAGCACCGGACACCGCCCGTGTGCCACGAGGTGCACCGCCGTAGACCCGGCCAGCAGCCCGACGAACCCGCCCAACCCCCGGGACCCCACCACGACCAGCTCGGCCGCGCGGGACTCCGCCTCCAGGACGGTCAGAGGCTCGCCGGTCACCACGGCGTGGCTGACCTCGACATCCGGCGCCACCGCCCGCGCCCGCTCGACCGCCTCGGCCACCAGCCCCCCGGCCATCTTCCGAAGCCCGTCCTCCGACGGATCCATCGGCGGCGGCCCCAACGGCGACGCGCCTCCCGGAGAAGGGTGAGGAAGCACGTACGTCACCGGCCAGACCAGCGCGTGCACCACCCGCAGCCCTGCCCCGCGCGCCCGCGCCTCCCGAGCCGCCGCCTCCACCGCGGCGAAACTCGACTCCGACCCGTCCACACCCACAGCCACCAGACCGCTCATCATGCCTCCTACGTACGGACCGCCTGACTCTCGTCTCCCAGCTCACCCCACACGTGCTCTCCCTGCCATGGGGCGTGTGGGCCACTTTCAGGGCCGACCGGCCCGCCACGCTCGTCCGACACGACAGCTCCGGCAACCCGGCCGGAGCCAGTTGTCGTACGGGGGCCCGTCCGGCCCTCCGTCCGGGGCCGTTCGGACCCTGCCGGCCCCAGCACAAGGCGGGGAAGAGTGCCCTGTGGGACTCCGCGGCCGAGGCCGGAACTTGAGCTGTTGTCCTCGGGTGCCGAATACCTAGGGCACGACGGTCGGGTACCGAGCCGCACGACAACCAAGTAACGGCGGATGGGATGAGTGCACGTGGACGTCAACGAAGTGCTACTGCCAGGTGTGGGACTCCTCTACGAGTTCGTCAATCTGGAGGGCGACAAGGTCGGTGTGGTCGCACGGCGCTCGGGCGACTTCGAGCTGGCGGTCTACGGAGAGGGGGACCCGGATCAGGCACGGGCCGTGTTCCGGCTCACCGGCGAGGAGGCCGACGTCCTCGCCGAGATCCTGGGCGCGCCGCGCATCGCCGAGCGGTTCGCGGATCTGACCAAAGAGGTGCCCGGGCTCAGCGCCGGGCAGGTCGAGGTGCTCGCAGGCACCCCGTTCGTCGGCCGCCCACTGGGAGAATCCAGGGCACGGACGCGGACGGGAGCGTCGATCGTGGCGATCGTCCGCGGTGAGGAGGTCATCCCGTCCCCCGGGCCGGAGAAGGTCCTCAGTGCGGGGGACGTACTGGTGGTGATCGGGACCCGCGAGGGAATCGCCGCAGTGGAACAGCTCGTCCGGGGCTGAGCGGGTGCATATCTCGGTCGCCCTGCTGCTGGAGCTGGGCATCATCCTCACCTTCCTGAGTCTGCTCGGCACGCTGGCGCGACGCTTCGCGCTGTCCCCGGTCCCGCTGTATCTCCTGGCGGGCCTGGCGCTGGGCGAGGGAGGAATCGCCCCCGTCCCGGCAGCCGGCTCCTTCGTGGAGACCGGCGCGGGCATCGGCGTCGTTCTTCTACTGCTGGTGCTCGGTCTCGATTTCACCGTGCCGGAGTTCACGGTCAGCCTGCGTCGCCACCTGCCCTCGGCATGGGTCGACCTCGTACTGAACGCGACCCCCGGCGCGGTGGCGGGATGGTTGTTCGGGCTGGACGCAGGAGGCGTCCTCGCGCTCGCCGGCGTGACCTACATCTCCTCCTCGGGCATCATCGCCCGGCTCCTGGGCGACCTGCGGAGGATGAGCAACCGCGAGACCCCGGCAGTACTGTCCGTGCTGGTGCTGGAGGATTTCGCGATGGCCGCGTACCTTCCGCTGCTCGCCGTCGTGGCCGCCGGAGGCACATGGCAGCAGGCCCTGCTCGGGGTGCTGCTGGCCCTGGGCGCGGTGGCGGCCGCGCTCACCCTGTCCTACTGGTGGGGGCATCACCTTGGACGACTGCTGTCGCACCCCGACGCGGAGCAGCTGCTGCTGCGCGTCCTGGGCGTGACACTGGTGGTCGCGGCCCTCGCGGAGGCCGTCCACGTCTCGGCGGCGGTCGGCGCCTTCCTGGTCGGGCTCTCCCTCACGGGTGAAGCGGCCGACCGGGCGCGGAAGGTACTGAGTCCGCTGCGAGACCTGTTCGCCGCCGTGTTCTTTCTCGCCATCGGCCTGTCCATTCCACCGGACTCGCTGCTGCCGGTACTTCCGGTCGCCCTGCTCCTGGCCGTGGTCACCGCCGCGACCAAGGTGGCGTCCGGTTGGTATGCGGCACGCCGCGAAGGAGTGGGACGCCGAGGACGGTTGCGGGCAGGAACCGCGCTCATCGCCCGGGGTGAGTTCTCCATCGTCATCATCGGCCTCATGGGCACCGGGCATGACCGGCTCGGCGCCCTGGTGGCCGCCTATGTCCTCCTGCTCGCCGTGGCCGGCCCCGTCATCACCCGCTTCACGGGACCGCGCCCCTCCGATGCGAGGCGCTCACCACGCCGCAGCACACCGGTGTCCTGATCCGCCAGACGGCACCACGCCCCCATGAGGTTGGCGTCCAGCCTGGAAGTACCACCGTATGAGCCTGCGACAGCACGCGGCCCAGGACCGGGCGCACGGCCCTGCGGAGCGGGCCACCGCAAAGCTGAATCCCGCGCTTCTCCCTCGTCCGGCGCTCCTCCTGGGGGCGCAGCGGTACAACCGGGCAGTCCAGTGAGGCCGGACGGCTCCCCAACGGGGCCGATCGGCACATCGCTCATACCCCCTGCTGGGGGCAGTCTGAGTCAAGAGTCCTCGACATAGGCGCATGCGATATAGGCGCATGCGATTCCGACCGGCAGCATGCCAAGGCCGGACAGCCGTCGGAGGAAGAAGGGAACCGGCACGATGATCACCACCATGATGACCGCGGCCCTGCCGACCGCACATCGGAACCGGCTGATGCGCACGGCCCGGGAAGCCGTTTTCGAGCCGGGCGCCCGTCTGCTTGTGGAGGGCGAGCCCGCAGACCGGTTCTGGGTGATCCGGAGCGGCACGGTCGCCCTCGACTCACAAGCCCTCGGGCAGTCGGCCCCGACCATCGATTCTCTGGGCCATGAGGAGCTTCTCGGATGGTCCTGGCACTTTCCGCCCTACCGGTGGCAGTTGGGCGCCCAGGCTTTGAGCCAGGTGCGCGCCTGGGAGTTCGACGCGGCGACCGTACGGGCCATGTGTGCCGCGGACGCGGAGTTCGGGCGCTCGATCGCTGTCTGGGTCGGCTCGGTGGTCGCATGCCGACTCCGGGCGACACGAGAGCGGCTGCTCAACCCGAACGCTCATCGCGGCGACGAAGCCGGAGCGTGAGCACGCCCTTCGCACGCCGCCGGACGTCCCGTGCCGCGCACAAGGCGAGCAGTGAGTGGTCCGCCGGTCGACCGGCGGACCACCTCGGTCCTGGTCGATGGAGCATCTCCTGCTGAACAACCACGCCCCTACAAGGCGTCGTCGCTCACGGCATGACTGCCGACACTCCCCAGGCTCCACCTGCGCGCGGACGTTCCGCCCGTACCGAACAAGAGCCGCCCCCCGCCTTCAGCAAGGACCGTGCACCGCCCGGACATGCACGGCGCCCCGCCGGCAAGGGCTCAGCGGCACTTCCACCGGCCCCCCCGAATGCGCGTCCGGGATGGCGCAGACGCCCCGCACGCCCAGCACTTCCACATCGGGGCCAAGGGCCAGCGCCCGTCGGCCTGCGCGGCCCGGCAGCACAACGGACAGCTCAGCCTCAACACGACCGACAGCCTGCCCCTCTACGGCAAGATCGGCGCCTCGCTCACGCCACCGGCGACACCAGGGCCGACCACTCGGTCCGCACGGCCGACCGCTTCCCCAAGGGCGCCTCGTACACCTGCCACCGCACCATCACGGTCAACGACGAAACCGCCAAGAGTCTGCGGAACGAAGACGCCGTCGTCGTGGGCCACCTGGACTCATGCTCCGGCCCCGCCGCCTTCTACGGCCTGGGCGCCCTGCGCAAGGGGTCCCTGATGATGATTCTCCGTCGGGACGGGACCACCGCTCACTTCGACGTCACCGCGATGAAGGTGTGGGCCAAGGACGACTTCCCCTCCCACCGCGCCTACGGCCCTGCCATGACCCCCACACTGACGTTGATCACCTGCGCCGACCGGGACAGCGACCGCCGCACCTACCGTTCCGACCTCGTGCTGACCGCAGAGCCCGCAACGTCGGCCGCTGACCGGACCGACCGCGGTCCTTGAGCGCCCCGGGGCACCGTCCAGCGACTCCCTCACAGCCCGGCAGTCCAGCTGTCCCGTCACCGCGGGCGCTCCGGTCGTCGCTGCACCCGTGTGTCGCGGGTGAACGGGGGCACGCCACCGCCTGGCAGAAGCCGATGCACTCTCCCCGCCGTCCCGCCTCGGAACCTCCCCCTCACTCCGATTCCGGCACGACCACGACAGGGCAGCCGGAGTGGTGCAGGACCGTGTGGGCGACCCGTCCCAGACGGGGCCCCAGGCCTCCTCCTCGTCGTCGGCCGACGACGAGGAGGCCGGCGTCTCGCGAGGCGGCCAGGAGGACCCTGTGGGCGGGGCCCTCCGCTGTGCGCCGCCGCAACCGAACCTCAGCGGGAGCGTCGGCGAGAGCTTCCTCCAGCTCCTTGGCCGCCCCTTCCTCGTGCAGGCGCTCGGGACCACCCGTGAGCAGAGGGTGGTCGACCGTCTCGTGCATGGGGCACCGCCACGCCCGTACCGCCTCCAACGCGACACCGCGCCGCTTCGCCTCGGCGTAGGCGAAGTCCACGGCCGCTGTCGGCGCATCGGCCGCTCCGAGGACGATGTGGTCCCGGCCCCCGCCGACAGCGCGGTTGCTGTGGTTGCCGCGGATCACGATCACCGGGCAGTGCGCTTGTGCGGCCACGGTCAGGCTGACGGAGCCCAGGAGCAGATCGGCGAGACCGCTGCGTCCACGGGTGCCCACGACCACGGCGGACGCGTCGCGGCTTTCGCGCACGAGGGCGTGCTCAGGCTCCTCCAGCACGTTGGCGGTCGTCACGGGCAGCTCGGCATGATGGCGCAGCGCCCGCTCGGCCGCGGCCGCGAGGATGTCCTCCGCGGCGACACGCCCGGACGTGCTGCCCACCTCCGGCGCGAGTGCGGGCCCTTCGTAGCGCTCCCACAAGGAGGCGTACACGATCCGCAGGGGCACCCGGCGCAGGGCGGCCTCGTCGGCCGCCCAGTCGACGGCCCGCAGGCTGGGCTCGGAGCCGTCGACGCCGACGATCAGAGGCAGGTTCATCGCTCTCAGCCTCCCGCGCCGAGGTCGAAGACGATGCGGGCCTTGACCTTGCCGTGCAGCACCTCGTCGATCGATTCGTTGACGGCGGTGAGCGGTCGGGTCTCCTGGATGACCTTCGTCCGGCCGTCCGCGTGGAGCTGGAATACCTCCGCGAGGTCCTGGCGGGTTCCGACGATGGAGCCGATCACCGAGGTGCCGTTGAGCACGGTGTCGAAGATGGGCACCTGGATGGTGCCGTGCGCGGGCAGGGCCACCATGACGAGCTTCCCACCGCGCCGCAGACCCGAGTTCACGGCTTCGAACGCGGCCGGGCTGACCGCGAGGGCGAGGGCTGCGTGGGCGCCGCCGTGCCGCTTCAGCTCCGCCCCGACGTCCTGGGTACGGGCGTCGATGAGGATGTCGGCGCCCAGTTCCCGGGCGAGTTCGAGCTTCTCGTCGGTGACGTCGATGGCGGCGACGGTGGCGCCGGCGATCTTCGCGTACTGAACCGCCAGATGGCCGAGACCGCCCACGCCGGAGATGGCGACGAGCTGTGCGGGCCGGACGCCTGCGACCTTCAGGGCCTTGTAGGTGGTGACGCCCGCGCAGGTCAGCGGGGCGGCGTCGATGGCGCTGACGCCCTCGGGCACCAGCTGGGCGAAGTCGGCCCAGGCCAGCATCTTCTCGGCGTATCCGCCGTCGCAGCCGTAACCGGTGTTGACCTGGCTCTCGCACAGCGTCTCCCAGCCCGACAGGCAGTGCTCGCAGCGCCCGCACGCGCGGCCGAGCCACGGCACGGCGACCCGTTGGCCGACGGAGAGATGAGCGACTCCCTCGCCGAGCTTCTCGACGAGGCCGACACCTTCGTGGCCGGGCACGAACGGCGGGGTGGGTTTGACGGGCCAGTCACCGTGCGCGGCGTGAATGTCGGTGTGGCACAGCCCGGACGCTTCGACGCGGACGCGGACCTGTCCGGGACCGGGCTCGGGGTCGGGGCGCTCCTCGATGACGAGGGGCTGACCGAATTCCCGTACGACCGCTGCCTTCATGATGTCCTCGTTCTCTTGTGTACGGATGTTCGTCAGTCGTGTGCGACGACGGCGACGGGCGCGGTGGAGTGGTGGAGCACCGCGTGGGTGACGGCACCGATGTGGGTGCCGAAGGGGTTACGGCGTATGCGGCGGCCTACGACGACGAGGGAGGCGTCACGGGAGGCGTCGATCAGGAGCGCGGCGGCGCTGCCCGGGCGGGACACCTCGACGACCTCGACGTCCGGGTACTTCTGCCGCCACGGACGCAGGGTCTCGGCGAGTGCGTCGGCCCTCTGGCGGGAGAACTCCTCGTGGTGTTCGAAACCCGGCCCGACGGTGTACACGGCGTAGGGCCACGAGTCCCAGGCCCGGACCGCGTACAAGGCGGCCCCGCGACGCTTCGCCTCCTCGAAGGCGAAGGCGATGACGGCGTCGTCGGGGCTGTCGAGCCCGAGGACGACGGGGCGGAAAGCGGTGGCGGCGGACGGAATGCCGGCGGGGTCCATGACGTGCTCGTCGGCGGCCTGTTCCCCGGCGCGCACCAGGACCACGGGCACCTGGGTCCGGGCGATCACGGCCTGTCCGACGGAGCCCACGAGGAATCCGCCGAGCCCGCTCAGCGCCCGGGACCCCAGGACCAGCAGCTCAGCGTCGCGGGCGGCTTCCACGAGAACCTCGGCCGGCGTCCCGCTACGCTGCTCGGTACCCACCTCGACCCCCGGGTGGCGCAGCCTGAGCCCTTCGGCGGCCTCGCGCGGAACCCGCTCGGTCCAGTGCTGGTGGGTCTCTGCTCCCAGGAGCGGGGCCTGGGCCATCGGTTCCGGCACCGGCATCCACACGTGCATCAGCCGTACCGGCAGGTCACGCAGCTTCGCCTCGCGCGCCGCCCATTCCGCAGCGGCTCCGCTCTCGGCCGATCCGTCGAGTCCTACGGTGATCGTGCGGGCCATGATGCTCTCCTCCGGTCTGGGATGTTCTGGTTCCAGCGTCGCTGTTCGGCCGGACATCGGGGCAGGGGCCGCTGGTCCCCCGCAGGGGCCGACCGGCCCCATCGGCGCGGGTGTGCGGCGGTCCGAGGGGCCGGGTTGCTCAGCCGCAGTCATCCGTTGCTTCGGAGGGGGACGGAAGCGGACGGCCGCAACCGCGCCGGGCCGAGCGGCACCGGACGGGTACCGCTCGGGTCCGGGGCAGCCAGCGGTCCGCCCAGGCCGCTCCGGCCGGCGCGGGAGAGAAGGCATCGGACGCGCCTTCGTCCGCGCGGTGAGGAGATACGGGCGCGGTCCTATTTGCGGTCCTATTTGGGGGGACAGTCGTGAGGCACGACCGCCACGGGGGCTGTGGCGTGGTGCAGAACGGCGTGGGTGACCGGGCCGAGACGTCGCAGGCCCGCCTCGTGGCTGCGCCGCCCGACGACCACGAGGCCGGCATCGGCGCTGTTGGACAGCAGGACCTCGGAGGCAGAGCCGGTCTCGAACTGCTCGACGACCTCGACCTGCGGATACTTGTCCCGCCATGGCTTGAGGGCCTCGGCCAGGACCTCCCTGTTGATCTGCTCCAGACCGTTCGTCTCGTCGACCAGATACAACGAACCCGGACCCCAGGCGAGGGCCGGCGGGACGCTCCAGGCGTGTACGGCACGCAGGGTCCCTCCGCGTTCGGCCGCGGCTGAGAAGGCGAACTCCAGGACCGCGTCACCGGTCTGCCCGGGTTCCACGCCGACCACCACCTCCGGAGCCTGCTGGGGCGTGCCGGAATGCGGCTTTCCGACCATGACGACCGGCCCGGCCGCATGGCGCAGCACCTTCATCGAGACGGAACCGATCAGGTAGCCGGTCAGGGTGCCGTAGCCGCGCGAACCCAGTACCAGCATGTCGGCGCGTGCGGCTTCGGCCAGGAGGGTGGGCACCGGGTCGTCGACGATCAGCTCCGTCGTGACGTCCAAGGACGGGTGCTCCCTGGCAACGCGGGCCCGGGCCTCGTCGAGCATGTTTCGCACCCAGCGCTCCTCGGCCGCCCGGTCTCCGACGTACGCCACGTCGGTGGGGCGCCAGACCCAGGCGTGCACCAGTCGCAGGGCCGATCGCCGGCGCTCCGCCTCCTGAGCCGCCCAGTCCGCCGCCGCAGCAGCGTGGTCGGTCCCGTCCAGTCCTACGGTGATGATGCCGGACATGTTGCCTCCTGATGCTGCCGCTGAAGGGGGAAGACTCCAGCGAATGCGATGACGTGATGGTGTGAGCCTCACACGGGGCCGGCACCCGGCACTGGGGCCGATCGTCCCTGGTGTGGGCCTGAGTGGCCCTGATCGCGCTGTGCGACGGGGCCTCCAACCGGTCTCAGGCCGCGGCGGACGGCGCTACCTCCGGAAGGGCCGCAACGGGGAACCGGTGTGTCGTGGAAGCGGAGACGGCGGTCTCTCAGCGCGCGTGGAGCCGACCGTGCGCGCTCACAGGTGGGGGACCACTGCCACCGGGGCCGCGGCGTGGTGCAGCACCGCGTGCGTGACCGGCCCGACGTGCGTGACGAACGGTGCGCGGCGTATGCGCCGCCCCACCACCAGCAAGGAGGCGTTGGAGGAGGCGTCCACGAGGTGGTGAGCGGCCCTGCCGACGACACACTGTTCCGTGACCTCGACCTGCGGGAACGCGCCGCGCCACGGCCGCAGTACGTCCGTGAGCGCGCTCGCTTCGCGCAGTCCCCGGGCGACACGATGGCCGGGGTCGGCGGCTGCGGGGTCGTGGTCGAAGACGGCCGGGGCGGTCCAGCCGTGGATGACCCGCAGCCCGGCCGCGCGAGCGGTGGCGGCTTCGAAGGCATAGGAGATCAACTCGTCACACGGCCGGGAGAGGTCGAGGCCGAGCACCACGTCGAGGTACTGGCTGGAGGCCGGGCCGCCACCGGCCCCGTCCTCGACCCGTCCGCCGGGCCGCACGACGACGACCGGGCGCTCGGCACGGGCGATGACGGGCGTGGACACCGATCCGGCCAGGAAGCCACCGAGGACACCGAGCCCTCGCGATCCCATCACCAGGACCTCCGCCTGCTCCGTCGCGGAGAGCAGCACCTCTGCGGGGCGCCCGATGACCTGATCGACGCTGACGTCGAGGTCGGGATGCCTTTCCCCCAGCCGATCGGCCGTCTCAGCAAGGACGTGCTCCGCCCCGTGGCGGGTCATGGTGGTTCCGTCGGACGCGGTGCCGATGCCCCCCGCCAGGGCGGGGCTGAAGAGCGGCGAACGGTCCTGCCGGGCATGGAGGAGGTGCAGGGGCAGACCGCGCAGGCGGGCCTCTCGGGCGGCCCACGCCGCTGCGGCGAGCGACTCGGCCGAGCCGTCCACAGCGGCGATGACGGTACGTCGGGACATGGTTCCTCCGAATACAGGGTGTGTCTGGTCGAGGAGCGGCGGCAGGACGAAGGCGAGGACAGCGCGACAGCCCGTGCGCGGTGCCTGGCGGCGGCGCGCCGGCCGTCGACCGCGAGATGTCCGGTCCCGCAAGGGGCGGCACGGTGGTGAGGCGGTGCGCCTACAGGACCGGGGTGATCAGTCCGTAGTGGCCGTCGTAGCGGTGGTAGAGCACGCTGCCCCGGCCGGTGCCGGTGTCGTGGAAGAAGACGAAGGGCAGACCGGTCAGGCGCAGTCGCTGGACGGCCCCGTCCACATCGCTCTCGGGGACAGGAACCGTGCTGACGCTCAACGGTCCCTCGAAGTCCCGTTGTCGGCCGGTGGTCCCGAGCGACGCCATACGGTGCCGGCCGCCGACAGCGTCCCGGTAGACCACGCTGTCGTGCCCTGAGGCCAGGTCGGTGAAGAGCCAGAAGTCGTGGTCCATGGCCTCCAGGTCGATCACGGCGTCCTGCGGTGTCTGCCGGGCCAGGCTGAACGCCTTGTGCCGGATGATGCGGCGCTCGTCGGCCGGAAGGTACTGGCGGTGCGGGCGGTGCTCATGACCCGAGCCCTCCCGCCACGTCCGGTCGTCCGGGCCTCCACCGCGCGATCCGCGCACCCTGTACCGCCGTGCCCGGGCGATGCGCGCGGTCAGGCGTTCCTGCAGGAGATCGACGGCCTCGAACATGGTGGTCGCGGCGACATGGGCTCGCACGGGCCTGCCGTTGACGTCCACCACCGCCTGAGCCGTAGCCGGACGGGCCGCCGAAGCATGGGCGGCTTGCGTGAGCTTCACGCGGGCCGACAGGACCGGTTCGCTCACATGGCTGATCACCACGAGCACCTTCCTCCGGGCGTAGGCGCCCGCCTCGTCCGGCACCCTTCCTCGGTTGCGCACCTGGACGTCGACTTCTTCGCTGGTCCTGAGACCACTCATGGCAACTCCTCCTCGGTCTCCCTCATCCTGGCTCCCGCCGCTCCTTCCCGGCAGAGCCGACGGGTCCGCGCCGAGGCGCCACCCGTACCCGTAAGAGGCCCGTGCCCAAGGACCTCCGGACTGCCGGTGAGGGCCCTTCGGCCCACAGCCATCCGCGTCGCTCGGAGGGTCGGGAAGGGCGATCGGCGCGGCGCGGACCGCGCCGATCGTCGGCAGGGAGCCCGGGTCGTGGACGGCTCGTACGGACCAGGCTCGCGAACAACCGGTGCCCCAGGCAGAGATCAGAAGAGGCCGGTCGGGCCGACCGTCCCTGCTCTGCCGGAGAACGCCCTCACGTGCCGTGCTCGGGCTACGTAGACGCGGCAGGCCACCTCACACCGTCACCGCGGCCGGTCGTTCGCGGCGCCGCGCGGCACGCTCGTGCCGTTGCCGAACCGGCGATCGTCGAAGCGGTGAGCAGGCCGGAACACGGCGATGCCGCCGGAGACACTCCGCAGACCGTGCTCCAGCACCATGCGGATCACCGATTCGTGGATCTCCGCGTCCGGTGCGGGAAGACCTGCGGCGTGTCGTGCCGGGTGACGATGCCGGACCGGCGCGGACAAGAGCCCGGTGGCCGTCGTGGCAGCAGGCGTGTCCGCGCGTCAGGCGTGAGCGACGACGGCGACCGGCGCGATGGCATGGTGCATGACCGCGTGGGCGACGGCACCGATGTGCGCGCCGAAAGGGCTGCGGCGCACGCGCCGACCCACGACGACGAGGGAGGCGTCGCGGGAGGCGTCGATCAGAAGGCCGGCGGGACTGCCGAGCCGCGAGACCTCGGCCACCTCCACATCCGGATACTTCTCCCTCCACGGCAGCAGCACTTCGGTGAGTGCCATGGCCTGCTCCCGGATGATGTCCTCGCGGAGGTCCACCCCGGCGGCCAGGCTGTACGCGTAGGAGGACGGGAGGTTCCAGCCCGTGGCGACGGTCAGCGTGGCATCGCGACATCTCGCCTCCTCGAACGCGAAAGTGATCATCGTGTCGTCGGGGCTGTCGGTGTCCAGGCCCAGGACCACAGGCCGCGAACCGGTAGCGGTGGACGGGGGACCGGCGGAGTCCTCGACGTGCTCGTCGGCGGTCCGTTCCCCGGCGCGCACCAGCACCACGGGCAGCTCGGCCCGGGCGACCACCGACTGGCCGACCGACCCGACCAGGAAGCCCGCGAGGCCACTGAGGGCGCGGGAACCCAGTACCAACAGTTCCGCGTCGTACGTGGCGTCGAGCAGAACCTCGGCCGGAACTCCTGTCCGCTGCTCGGTGGTCACCTCTACGCCAGGGTGACGCAGCTTCAGTTCCTGCGCGGCTTCCCGGGGAATCCGCTCGGTCCAGTGCTGATGTGTCTCGGTGCCGAGAGGCGGAGCCTCGGCCATGGCCTCCGGCACCGGCTGCCACACGTGCAGCAGCCGTACCCGCTGCTTCCGCAGCGCCGCTTCGCGGGCAGCCCACTCAGCTGCTGCCCGGCTCTCGGGCGAGCCGTCGAGTCCTACAGTGATCGAGCGGGCCATACTGCCCACCTCCTGTGTCATTCGGTCTGTTCTCAGCGTGTCTTGCGGGGGCTGCACGGGGGCCGGGGCCGCTGGTTCCGGAAGAGAGCCGATAGCCCCTGTCGACGGGCTGGTGGGGCGGGCCCTTCGGCGGACCCGCCCCACCAGCCGAGTTCAGCGCAACCACCCGTGGTCACGGACGACCGGGAGCCTGGCCCACAGCCGGCCCAGACCGAACACGTCGCCGGCCGAGAGAGCGGCCAGAGCGATCAGCATCACCGCGTAGACCAGGTGGTAGTCGGCGAACGGGTTCGTCGACATGCTCGCCGACCCGTCCGACAGGTGCTGTGCGGGCGGCCACTCAGCCACCCACATCAACGCCATCATCAGCGTTCCCGCGAGCGCCGTCGGACGCAGCGCCACCCCCACCGTCAGAGCCAGCCCGACCCCGAGCAGGCCCAGCATGAAGAGCCAGTCCGCCCAGGCCGCACCGGCCCATGCGTGGAACGTCGACTGCATCGGGCCGACGGCGACGTGCCCGAGGAAGCCCGCGGTGGGCGAAACCCCGTCGATCCAGCCCTTGCTTGAGGCGGTCGCGTAACCGAGGCCGAACGTCTTGTCGAGGAAGGCCCACAGGAAGACGAAGCCCATCAGCACACGCGCCGGGGCGAGCACGTAAGCCTGCGCGGTACGCGTGCCGGCACCCGCCGACACGTCCGCCTCCGGTCCGGTGGCGGCCTGATTCCCGCGCAACGACGGCAGGTGGAAAGGTGAGCGGCGGTGAGTGGGCTGGTGCACGGCCATGACGATGGTCCCTTCAGCACTGTGCGAGTGGTTCCCGACATCGCTCACTCTTCCGGCCCGCGCCACCGCGCACCCGACGCCGAAGGTCCGCAGTCCAGGGCTGAACGGCCCCTAAACGAAGGGGCGTTCAGGGCGGTCGAGCGAACAGGCCGGACCAGTCCCGCAAGGTCCGCGCGCACGCGCGGCCACGGGCCGGGGTCGGGCAGGCTTCATCCCGGGCTCCGCCGACTCGGACCTGTACACAACGGAGTGGAATATCGAGGAGCCCCGCCACGCTCGACGTCTCGCCACGGGATTGACCAGTCGGAGCTGCCGGGTCCTGCCGCCCCTGCACCACGTCTGCCCCGGCGTTCAGGCCGCCCTCGTGAAGGGGCGCACGATGCCCCTACCGGGACCGCCGGGGACCGACCGGCACCGCGTGCCACACAGGAAGGGGAGAGCCGCGACGGGACGGACGCCGACCGGCCGCCGAGAAGAGGGGCCGAAGGACCGCTCAGCAGCTGAGCCGCGCTTCACGAGCCCGGACGGGCACCCTCCGCCGTGCCCGAGGGCTGTTCCAGGGGAGCGTGCCACACGAGCCGTGCCCCCTTTCCTTCCGGGCTCTGCAGCTCCATGTCGCCGCCGAGGCTCCGCGCGCGTTCCGCCATGTTGGCCAGGCCGCTGCGGCGGCCTCCGGCCGGGATACCGACGCCGTTGTCCGTGACCGTCAGGCGGACCTGCTTGCCGTCGGTGTCCAGCACCACGTCGGCGCGGTCGGCGCGGGCGTGCCGGGCGACATTGGTCAGGGCCTCGGTGAGGACGGCCATGACGTGGTCGGCGGTCCTACCGGGCACGTGCGTGTCGAGCAGGCCCTCCATACGGACGCTGGGGGCGAAGCCCAGAAGAGGAGCTGCCTCACCGATCGCGCGCACCGCGCGGGAGCGCAGGCCGGGCGCCGTGCCGTCGTCGCGGGAACGCAGGCCGAAGATCGTCGACCTGATGATCTTGATGGTTTCGTCGAGGTCGTCCACCGCCCGCAGGATGCGCTCGGAAGCCACGTCGTCCTGGACGCGCCGCCCGGCGCTCTGCAGCGTCATGCCGGTGGCGAAGAGCCGCTGGATGGCCAGGTCGTGCAGGTCGCGTGCGATCCGGTCGCGGTCCTCCAACAGCGTGATCTGCTCGGCGTCCTGACGGCGTTCCGCCAGCTCCATCGCGACGGCGGCCTGCGCGGCGAAGACCTGGAGAGACTCGGTCTCCTTGCCGGTGAACTCCCGGCCGCCCGACTGCCGGGCCAGCAGAACCACTCCCTGGGCCTCGTCGCGCGAGCCGATCGGCACAGCGACGGCCGGTCCGAGCCCGTCGGAGCGCGGCGGGCCGACCGAGAGCGGTGAGTCACGTGAAACGTCCGCGGTGCTGACAGGAGCCCGGTGAACGAACGCCTGCCCGACGAGAGTGCCTTCCACCGGCAGGACGACCCCCCGCCATACGTCGGCCTCCTGGCCTATCGCGAGTTCCACGGCGAGTGTGTCCGTCCCGCTCACCGGCATCGCCACCACGCTCAGGGCCGAAGCGGTGATCTCCCTCGCCCGGTCCGCGATCAGCGGCAGCACCCCGCCCTGGTCGGCACCGGACATCAACGTGTGGGTGATCTCCGCGTTCGCCTCCAGCCAGCGTTCCCGCAGCCGGGACTCCTCGTAGAGGCGAGCGTTGTCGATCGCCACACCTGCCGCCACGGCCAGCGTGGCGAGCACCGACTCGTCGTCCTCGTCGAACTGCTGCCCGCCGCGCTTCTCCGTCAGGTACAGGTTGCCGAAGACGTGGTCGCGCACCCGGATGGGGACACCGAGGAAGGTGTTCATCGGCGGATGGTGGGCCGGAAAGCCGTAGGAGGAAGGGTGTTCGGAGAGCTTGGGCAGACGCAACGGCTCCGGGTGGCGGATGAGCTCGCCCAGGATGCCGTGGCCTTCCGGGTAGGGTCCGATCCTCGCGATCTGCTCCTCGTCCACACCCACCGTGTGGAAAGCCGACAGCCGTTTGCCGTCCGGGCCGATCACCCCGAGCGCGGCGTACTCGGCGTCGACGAGGGCCGCCGCGGCCTCCACGATACTGCGCAGCGCCTGCTCCAGGTCCAGCTCACGGCCGACCGACAGCACGGCCTCCAGCAGGCTGTGAACCCGGTCCCGGGTCCCGCGCGCCGCGTCCAGCCGGGCCTGCAGCTCCTCCAGCAACTCGTCCAGTCGCAGTTGCGGCAGTCGCACCCGTGCCTCACGGACTCCCTCGGCGTTCTCCACCCGCTACTCCTCCAACGCCGCACCGCCTGGCCACCGTCCCGTGCACCACCACAGTAACGGCTCGAACAGGAGCAGGACGAGGGACCGTCTCAGCCGTGCGGGCCCGGCCGCCGGGCCTTCGCCTTCAGCGCCCGTCGGGTCGCATACGGTCGCGGGCCTGGGTGGCGATGACCGCGGCCTGGACGCGGCGCTCCACGCCGAGCTTGGCGAGCAGGCGGGAGATGTGGTTCTTCACCGTCTTCTCCGCGAGGTACAGCCGCTGCCCGATCTGCCGGTTGGTCAGCCCTTCACCGATCAGGTCGAGGATCTCGCGCTCGCGGTCGGTCAGGCCCGGCAGCATCTCCGGCTCCTCGGCCGGCTGTCCGCCGCGCAGCCGTGCCATGAGCTTGGTCGTGGCGCTCGCGTCCAGCAGCGACTGCCCACGGGCCACCGTCCGCACGGCCGTGACCAGGTCCGATCCCTGGATCTGCTTCAGGACGTACCCGGCGGCTCCCGCCATGATCGAGTCCAGCAGTGCTTCCTCGTCGTCGAAGGAGGTCAGCATCAGACAGGCCAGGTCCGGCATCGTCGAGCGCAGTTCACGGCAGACGGTCACCCCGTCGCCGTCGGGCAGACGCACGTCGAGGACGGCCACGTCGGGCCGCAGGGCGGGGACCCGCACCAATGCCTGCTCCGCCGTCGCCGCTTCCCCGATGACCGTGATGCCCGGTTCGTCCTCCAGTAGGTCGTGCACCCCTCGCCGTACCACCTCGTGGTCGTCCAGGAGGAACACCCTGATCGGGCTGCCCGTGCTGCCGTCCTGCTCGCTGTGCGCCATCGACCGCTCCTCGTGTGCCTCGTCCCGTGCTGGCATCCTCATCCTGTAGGACGGCCCAGGACCAGGGCCGGTCGGCCCCACTTTCGCCCGCGTCAATGGGCCGCGAGCCCGTGCTCGCGGAACTGACCCCGTACCCGGTCCACCAGCGCCGGGTCGGGAATCGGCGTTCCGCGCAGAGCAAAAGGGACGCCCAGTGCGTCGTACTTGGCGGTGCCGAGCTTGTGGAACGGCAGGACGTCGACCCGCTCCACGCAGCCCAGACCGGAGAGGAACGCGGCAAGCCCGTCGACGGCGGATGCGTCGTCGGTCCAGCCGGGCACCAGGACGTACCTGATCCACACGCGCTTGCCCAGCCGATCGAGGCGGTTCACGAAGCTGAGGGTGGGGGCGAGTGCGCCGCCGGTCAGCTTCTTGTAGGTGGTGGTGTCGAACGACTTGACGTCGAGGAGCACCAGGTCGGTGTCGGCGAGGAGCTCGTCCGGGGCCCGGGCCCCCAGGAGTCCGGAGGTGTCGAGGGCCGTGTGCAGACCGGCCTCCTTGCAGCGGCGCAGGAGCGTCCCGGTGAAGGCCGGCTGGAGCAGGGGTTCACCGCCGGTGACGGTGACCCCGCCCCCGGCCGTGGTGATGAAGCCCCGGTACCTGCCGATCTCCGCCATCACCTCGTCGACGGTGGCCTCCCGCCCGTCGCGCATGTGCCAGGTGTCGGGATTGGCGCAGTAGAGGCAGCGCAGCGGGCAGCCGCTCACGAAGAGCACGAACCGGGTCCCGGGACCGTCCACGCCGGTGGACAGGTCCCAGGAGTGGATCCGGCCTGTCGTCCTGGTGCTCACCGTGCTCCGTGGAAGGTGCGGCTGATCACGTCGAGCTGCTGCTCGCGGGTCAGACGGACGAAGTTCACCGCGTAGCCGGAGACCCTGATGGTCAGCTCGGGGTACTTCTCCGGGTGCTCCATGGCGTCCTCCAGCACGGCCCGGCTCAGCACGTTGACGTTCATGTGGAAGCCGCCCGCGGATACGTAGGCGTCGAGGATGCCGACCAGGTGACCGGCGCGTTCCCCGGGGACGTGCCCCAGTCCCTCCGGGGTGATCGTGGTGGTCAGGGAGATGCCGTCCCGTGCGGCGTCGTAGGGCAGTTTGGCCACCGAGAGGGCGGAGGCGGCCACGCCGTGCTTGTCGCGGCCGTTCATCGGGTTGGCGCCGGGAGCGAAGGGTTGTCCGGCGCGCCGGCCGTCAGGGGTGTTACCGGTGTGCTTGCCGTACACGACGTTGGAGGTGATGGTCAGCACGGACTGGGTGTGCTCCGCGTCGCGGTAGGCGGGGTGCTCACGCACCTTCGCCATGAACGACTCCACCAGGTCCACGGCGATGCTGTCGGCACGGTCGTCGTTGTTGCCGTACACCGGGAACTCCCCCTCGGTCCGGAAGTCCACGGCCAGCCCCGTCCGGTCGCGGAAGACCTTGACACGCGCGTGCTTGACAGCGGACAGGCTGTCCACGGCGACGGACAGGCCGGCGATGCCGCAGGCCATGAAGCGGTGGACGGGGTAGTCGTGCAGCGCCATCTCGATGCGCTCGTAGGCGTACTTGTCGTGCATGTAATGGATGACGTTGAGCGCGTCGACGTACGTCTGCGCGAGCCAGTCCAGCACGCGGTCGTACGCGGCCGACAGCTCGTCGTAGTCGAGGTACTCACCGGTCAGGGGCGGCATCGCGGGGGCGATCTGATCTCCGGTCATCTCGTCCTGGCCGCCGTTGACGGCGTACAGCAGTGCCTTGGCGAGGTTGACGCGGGCTCCGAAGAACTGCATCTGCCTGCCCACCGCCATGGCGGAGACGCAGCAGGCGATCGCGGTGTCGTCGCCGGTGCGTGTCCGCATCAGGTCGTCCGACTCGTACTGGACGGCGCTGGTGTCGATGGACACCTGGGCGCAGAACTTCTTGAAGCCGTCCGGAAGTCGCGAGGACCACAGCACGGTCAGATTCGGTTCCGGGGCGGGGCCGAGGTTGTACAGGGTCCGCAGGAAGCGGAAGGAGGTGCGGGTGACCAGCGGGCGGCCGTCGGCACCGATGCCGCCGATGGACTCCGTCACCCAGGTCGGGTCCCCGGAGAACAGCGCGTCGTACTCGGGGGTGCGCAGGAAGCGGACGATGCGGAGCTTGATGACGAAGTCGTCGATCAGTTCCTGGGCACCCGTCTCGTCGAGGAGTCCGCCGTCCAGATCGCGCTGCAGGTAGACGTCCAGGAAGGTGGAGGTCCGGCCGAGCGACATCGCAGCGCCGTTCTGCTCCTTCACAGCGGCCAGGTAGCCGAGGTAGAGCCACTGCACGGCCTCGTGCGCGGTAGCCGCGGGACGGCTGACGTCACAGCCGTACGTCGCGGCCATCGCCGTCAGCTCGCCCAGCGCCCGGGCCTGTTCGGCCAGTTCCTCCCGGTCGCGGATGACGTCCGCGGTGGACGGCCTGCCGTCGAGGCCGGCGCGTTCGGCGCGCTTGGCCTCGATGAGCCGGTCGGTGCCGTAGAGGGCGACGCGCCGGTAGTCGCCGATGATCCGGCCGCGACCGTAGGCGTCCGGGAGTCCGGTGATGATGCCGACCCTGCGGGCGGCGCGCATCGCCGGGGTGTAGGCGTCGAACACGCCGGCGTTGTGGGTCTTGCGGTACGTGTCGAACACCCGCGTCACGAAGGGGTCGGGCTCGTAGCCGTACGCCTTCAGCCCGTTCTCCACCATGCGCAGGCCGCCGTTGGGCATGATCGCCCGCTTCAGCGGCGCGTCGGTCTGCAGGCCGACGATCAGCTCACGGTCACGGTCGATCCAGCCGGGGGCGTGCGAGGTGATGGTGGAGGGGGTGGTGGTGTCCACGTCGAGGATGCCCTTGCGCCGCTCCTCGGGGAACAGCGCGCTGACCTTCTCCCATACCGCCCGCGTGCGGTCCGTGGCACCGGTCAGGAAGGAAGCGTCGCCCTCGTAGGGCGTGTAGTTGGCCTGGATGAAGTCACGCACGTCGATACGCGCACGCCACCCGTTCCCTGTGAACTGTCGCCAGGCGTCGGCGGTCCGGGGGACGGCTGTCACCGTCGCGGTCATCGCAGGTCCTCTCGTCGGACGGTCTCGTCACTGCCGATACTCGTCGTGCGGGCAGGCGGCGAGGAGTGCCGGTCAGGGCACCGACGGATCCCGTGCGGCCCCGACCGGCGGGACCTTCGGCCTCCCACGGACAGATGCCTCGGCGCGTCGGTCGGCGGAAGTCTTCGCTCCGGAACCGAACGGGCTTCCAGCGCCTGTGCCCCGCATCGCCCGCCACCTGCGTGTTCGGCCGGGGGCCGTCGACGTCGCGCGTCGGCGGCAGCCGCTGTTCCGATGGCCCAGAGCCACGCGCTCTCGTGAGGTGGACACCGGAGTGGGCCCGCAGGGTGCGGAGCGGCCACGGCGGTGATGTGCTGTGTCCACCGGTCCGCTCACTGGGCACCCGGTAAGTGGAGGCCGCGTTCCGGTCCGAGAGAGGAGGAGGCGTGGCATTGCGACATGTCGATGAGGAAACAGTGGTCGCCTTGGTGGCCGCGGCCACGGCGGCGCCCTCCATGCACAACGCGCAGCCGTGGCGCTTCCGCTTCCTGACCGGCGAGAGCCTCCTGCTGCTGTACGCCGATGACGAGCGGGCCATGCCGCGCTCCGATCCCGGTGACCGGGCGCTGCACATCGGCTGTGGGGCTGCGCTGTTCAATCTGCGTGTCGCCGCCGCGCACGCGGGCCTCGCCCCGGACGTCCGGCTGCTGCCCGAGCCGCAGGACCCACTGCTGCTCGCCGCCGTCCATCTGGCCGAGCAGTCCGGGCGCGAGCGGGACGATGCCCTGGCGCGGCTGCACCCGGGGATCCGGCAGCGGCACACCAGCCGTCACCCTTTCGCGGAGACGGACATTCCCGAAGAGGTACGGAGCATGCTGCAGGACGCCGCCGCGCGCGAGTCCGCAGCTTTGCACTTCCCCGCCCCCTGGCACGCCGAGACGGTGCTCGACCTGGTTCGCGACGCGGAGAGCCGGGACGCCATGGACCCCGGTGCCCGCGAGGACCTCATCCGCTGGACGCGGCTCGGTCCGGAAGCGGACACGGCCGTCGACGGCGTCCCCGAGTACGCCTTCGGGCCCCGCAAACGGGACGGCAGAGCCCCCGTACGGGACTTCGCCGGACGTCGGCCGGTGGCCGACCGTGGCAGCACCACCTTCGAGTTCGCCCCGCACCTGGCCTTGCTGAGCACCTCCGGTGACGGCCCTGAGGACTGGTTGCACGCCGGGCAGGCACTGGAACGGGTACTGCTGGAGGCCACCCTGGCCGAGCTGGCGACCTCTCTGACCTCCCACGCGCTGGAGACCGCGGAGCTGCGGCTGCTGGTACGCGACCCGGGATCGGGCTTGGGGCAAGTGCAGATGGTGCTGCGTATCGGCTACGGCCCGAGAGGCCCGGCCACTCCTCGCCGACCGGTGAAGGACGTTCTGCACATCATGTGACCGGGCCTCGCTGGCATGTGAGGTCTTCCGCGCATCAGACGCCCGCGGACGTCACGGCCGACCGGGCGAGGACGCACGGCCCGTTCCGGACGAGGGGCCGCAGAGTCTCCGCGCTCGCGCGACCCGGCCGGCGGGTCCGTTGCGCGACTCCAGTACGCCCCCGAGCCGGTTGGCCCCACAGGGAAGGCCGATCGGCCCATCTGGCCCGGCACCAGGACCGCCAGGATGGTGAGCACAGTTCCCCTGCACACCACCTTGTCGAGGAGACCCATGCTTTCGCCCGATTCGGCCGCCGTCGTCCGCGCAACCCTGCCCGCCGTCGGCGGGGCTCTGGACGAGATCACGGCTCGGTTCTACGGCACCATGTTCGCCGAGCAGCCCGAACTGCTGGACGGGCTGTTCAACCGCGGCAACCAGGCCAGCGGTGGTCAGCGCCGTGCTCTCGCCGGTTCCATCGCCGCCTTCGCGCAGGCGCTGCTCGCCGATCCCGAGACCAGGCCGGACGCGCTGCTTTCCCGGATCGCCCACAAGCATGCCGCGCTCGGTGTGACCGAGGACCAGTACACGATCGTCCACAAGTACCTCTTCCATGCCATCGCGGAGGTGCTCGGCGAAGCGGTCACGCCGCAGGTGGCCGCCGCTTGGGACGAGGTGTACTGGCTCATGGCCGGCGCCCTGATCGCCCAGGAGGCCCGTCTCTATCAGGAGGCGCAGATCGACCCCCGTCACCCCTGGCGGCGGTGGACGGTGGTGGAACGGCGCGAGGAGACCCCCGACGTGGTCTCCTTCCTGCTGCGCCCGGCCGACGAGGGCCCCGTGCCGCCCGCCCGCGCCGGCCAGTACGTCAGCGTCAGGGTGCGGATGCCCGACGGCATACACCAGGTGCGCCAGTACAGCCTGTCGGGCGCCCCCGGCGACCAGCTGCGCCGGGTCACCGTGAAACGGGTGGCGAGCCTGTCCGACGCGCCCGAGGGCGAGGTGTCCAACCAGTTGCACCGCACCGTCGAGGCCGGTGACGAACTCACCCTGTCCGCTCCGTTCGGCGATGTGGTCCTCGACGACGCAGACAACCCTCTGCTGCTGATCTCGGCCGGTATCGGCTGCACCCCGATGGTCGGCATGCTCGAACACCTCGCGGCGACCGGAGCCACCCGCCCGGTCACGGTGCTGCACGCCGATCGCTCTCCGGCAGACCATGCCTTGCTCCCGGACATCCACCGCCTGGTCAGCAGCCTGCCCGCCGCCCGGGCAGAGTTCTGGTACGAGCAGAACGCCGCTGCCGAGCCCGGCGCCCACTCCGGTCTGATGGATCTCAAAGGGCTGAACCTGTCAGCCGACACCGATGTCTACCTTTGCGGCTCACTGCCCTTCATGCGGGCCGTCAGGGCACAGCTGATCCAGTCGGGCGTCCCGGCGCGCCACATCCGCTACGAGGTCTTCGGCCCCGACCTGTGGCTGGCCCACACGGAAGCCTGAGCGCAGGCGGCGCGGGGGCCGTGGGGCCGACGATCTGATCAGCGACGGAGGCTGTACGAGCTACTGCTGCCCACCACGGACGATCCCGACCTGCTCGCCGTCGTGCACCTGGCCGCGGGCGGCGAGGACGGGCCCCCGTCCTTGCGGCCACTGTACGAGGCCGTCGAACGGCGTCACAGCAGCCGGATGCCCTTCACCGGCCGCCCCGTGCCTGAAGCGATCGTGACGGAGATGATCACTGCGGAGCACACGCAGGGCGCGCGTCTTGAGGTCCCCGACATCGTAAGGACCAGGCGTCTGCTGCGGTTGACCCGGACGGGCGAGGTCCGCAACGCCTCCCACCCCGGCCGCACTGCGGAGGCACACCGCTGGCTCACCGTCCCAGGAACCGACTCCGGGTACGGCATCCCCGTCACCGCGGTGGGAGCCCTGGACGCGTCCGGCCGGATACCGATGCGGGACTTCACCGGCCAGCTACCCGTGCCGCACCTTCCTGCCCTGCACTTCGAACGCCACGCGCCGGTAGCACTGTTGTGGACGGCGCGGACCGGCACAAGGACTGGCTGAGGGCGGGCCAAGCGCTGCAACACGTGCTGCTCACGGCGACCTCGTACGGAATACGCACCTCCATGCCGCACCAGGCGATGGAATGGAAGGATCTGCGGGCGGCGGTGAACGGTTCGCAGCAGCGGTGCCCGCGGTTGCTGATCCGGTTCGGGTACGAGCCCGAGGGCAGCCGCACCCCGCGCGCGGCCGCGTACGCCGCATCGCCCGCAACGCCCGGGAAGGCAGCCTCCGGTGGGAGGGCCGCCCGCCCGGTTGGCCGTGTCCGGTCAGCTGCGCAGACCGGACAGGCATGCGGAAACGCCCGCGGCTTCCGCCTCAGCCGGCGGTGCGCGTACCTGCGATCTCGCGTCCCGTGACCAACTCGGACTCGATGCGCACGAAGACACCGTCGCGTACGGGCATCCAGGAATGCGGGCCGGACTGCGAGAGCCGTTCGTGCTCGGCGGGCTCGGCAACCACGCCGGCCCGACCGGTGACGACCACGCTCCAGCCCGACCGGGTCGCCGCGCTGAACTCGTCCGCCTCGAAAGCGACCACGGCACCATCAATGGCCTGCACGAGGTCGGAGACCGCCGAGGTGTACAGCAGAACGGAGTCGTCCTCGTCCAGGAAGAAGTTGACCGGGAGGACCGCGGGCAGCGCCTGCCGGGTGTACACGACCCGGCCGAGCGGCACTTCGGCCAGCAGACGAAGGCATTCCAGCCGGTCGAGAATGCGGATGGCGTCGTTCTCGAGCATCCCGCCATTCTCCGCGTCGCGGTGTGACACCGGGTAGGGCCGGTCGGCCCCTTCTGCGGACCCCGGCAGCGGACGGCCGCATCCGCCGCTCCGACCGAGTCCTGTGGGCAATCCGGGGCGCGGGCCTGGCTGATGCTGGGCCCTGGCCACCGTCGGCTTCGCCGTCAACCTCTGGGCCTGGGCGCTGCTCAGCCCGCTCGGCCCTCGGTTCAAGAACAGGCTCGGCCTGTCATCGTTCGAGCAGTCGCTGCTGGTGGCGGTGCCGGTCGCCGTCGGTTCTCCGGGCCGGATCCCGGTCGGCGCACTGACCGACCGGTTCGGCGGACGGGTCATGCTCCCCGATCGTGTCGGCGGCCACCACCGTGCCGGTGCTCCACCTCGGCCTGGCCGGGCACTCCTCCCTCACCGCCCTGCTCATCGGCGGGTTCTTCCTCGGTATCGGCGGCACCGCCTTCGCTGTCGGCGTTCCGCTCGTGAGCGCCTGGTTCCCGCCCGAGCGACGCGGTCTCGCCATCGGAGTTTTCGGCGCGAGTACGGGCGGCACCGCCCTCAGCGCCCTGACCACGGTGAAGCTGGTCGACGCCAACAGCATGTCCACACCGTTCCTGATCACCGCGGCGGTTCTCGCGCTGTACGCCGCCGCCGCTCGCCTGCTCCGTGACGCGCCCGGCCGGACCGTGCCGACCGAGTCGGCCGCACGCCGTCCGGCTGCCCGCCAGCAGGCTGCGCGAGCCCCGCGCGGCCGGCAGAACCGCTTGAGGACCGGCGGCCAGACCGGCGGAAGCGAACGACGGCGACCGCCTGCCCGGTTACCGGCGCCGGCGCTGCTCCAACTGCACGCGGGAGCGCACTGCCGCTCTTCGCGGCGTGGACGTTCATCCGGCTCGTGCGCATGGTCGCGCACAAGAAGGCGGGCGAGGCCCCGGACGAGGTGATCGCCGCGCAGCTCGAAAAGCTGACGGAGTCGGCAGGCACGGACTGAGCCTCCTCCTCCAGTCGGAAGAGCTCGTAGCACCATCGTGCTGAAGTGGCTGAGCCTGACCGGCTTCGGCCCTCCGCTTGCGTCCTTTGCCGAGCCCCAGGGGGACGGGGCCGAACCGGCGATCTCGGCCAAGGGTCGAAGTCGGCGAAAGCGGTGAGGTCACCGCAGGTCCGCGCTGACGAGCTCCGCTTCGGGAGCCAGTCCCATGCCGGGCATCCTGAGACGACCTCGGCCTCCTGGTTCTGAAGGAAGCGGGCTCCGATCCTGGCGCCGCGTTCGGCTGCTATGCCCTTGTGGGCGTGCCGCCCCGGAGGGGACCGAGGGGAGCGGACACCAGCCGGGGCGCGGGGCTCCTCGGCCCTGTGGCCAGGGCCGGGTCGCCCTCCCCACCGGGACCGGCCGCCCCTGGTACGCGACTGCGGAGCACGGCAGTCTTGAGCTGTGGCGGCACGGTCACGGGCAGCTGAGCACCGGATCGCCCGGCACCTCGGTGCCCCTGAGACCTCCGCCCCCATGCGAGCGCTCCGCGACCGCTGCCGAACGGACTCACCACGGCGGCACCTGTCTGACGAACGCGCGGTCCCCGTGGCGGGACGGCTTGCAGAAACGGGCGTCACGCGGCGCCTGCCAGGTGTGGCGGGGCGCCGGAGTCTGACATCGGTTCCGGCTCTCTTCGCCCATGCTCGTGAAGGAGGATTGATGGTGGCCCCTCGCACTGTCGGTGAGGTCATGACACGGGACGTCGTGCAGGTCGGCCCGACGACACCGTTCAAGGAGGTCGTGCGACTGCTCGACCACCACCGGATCAGCGGACTGCCGGTGGTCGACACCGACGACAAGGTCCTCGGTGTCCTCTCCGGAAGCGACCTGGTACGCGCCCAGGCGTACCGGGAAGGCTCCGCCCCGCCCCTGGCCGTGAACGCACAGGACATGATGTCCAGCCCGGCCATCACCGTGCACCCGGAGCAGTCCGTACCTGACGCCGCCCGGCTCATGGAGCGCCGCGGTGTCGAGCGGCTGCCCGTGGTGGACGAGGCCGACCGCCTGATCGGCATCGCCACCCGCCGCGACCTTCTCCGGGTCTTCCTGCGTGCGGACGAGGACATCCGCCGAGAGGTGACCGAGGAGATCATCGGAGCCACAGAGGCGCTGCCGTCCGACGCGGTCCTCGTATCCGTCAGCGACGGTGTCATCACTCTCGAGGGCCGGGTGGAACTGCGTTCCCGGGTACCGGAGATCGTTTACGCCGCCTGGCGCCTCGAAGGTGTGGTCGGCGTGGTGAACGGTCTGGGCTTCCGCGTCGACGACTGTGCGGAACCGGCCGGCCCCGCTCGCGTCGGGAGCGGATGAGCCCGCGGCGAACGGCCTCGAGCGGCGGCTCGGGCTCCTGGGCCGACGGTCCCTACCGAGGCGGGCCGGACGGCGTCGACGAAGGCCCTCCGGGGTCCTCCCGCAGCAGTCGGCACCAAAGGACAGTGAGGGCCAAGAGCGGGGCGGTTCACCGTCGCACTGCTTCTGGCCGGCACCGCCGTACACCACGGCGGCCCCTGACAACGGAGGCACACCACCATGACCCGCCAGGACGTACGGACCGAGGACCGCGCCAGGACCGACGCCCCGTCCGACGCCGAGGTCGCCGTGGACCTTCTGGTCGCGGCCGGTCTCAAGGCACTCGCCGACTACGAGAGCCTCACCCAGGAACAGGTCGACCACATCGTCAAGAAGGCGTCGGTCGCAGCCCTGGACCAGCACACCGCGCTGGCCCGTCTGGCGGTCGAGGAGACGGGACGCGGGGTCTTCGAGGACAAGGCCGCCAAGAACATGTTCGCCTGCGAGCACGTCACGCACAGCATGGGCCACATGAAGACCGTCGGAGTCATCGGCCGGGACGACATCGAGAACATGGTCGAGATCGCCGAACCGGTGGGCGTGGTGGCCGCGGTCACCCCTGTCACCAACCCGACCTCGACCACGATCTTCAAGGCACTGATGGCGCTGAAGACCCGTAACCCGGTGATCTTCGCGTTCCACCCCTCCGCCCAGCGGTGCAGCGCCGAAGCGGCCCGCGTCGTACGGGACGCGGCCATCGCCGCCGGTGCACCGGAGCACTGCGTGCAGTGGATCGAGGCCCCCTCCGTCGAGGCGACCAACACGCTGATGCGGCATCCCGGGGTCTCCCTGATCCTCGCCACCGGCGGCAATGCCATGGTCAAGGCCGCCTACTCGGCCGGCAAGCCCGCACTCGGCGTCGGCGCCGGCAACGTCCCCGCATACGTCCACCGCAGCGCCAAGCTGCGCAGGGCCGTCAACGACCTGGTGCTGTCCAAGTCGTTCGACAACGGCATGATCTGCGCCTCCGAACAGGCCGTCATCCTGGACACGGCGATCTTCGACGCGGCACTCGCCGAGTTCCGCACCCTGCACGCCCATCTGGCCACCCCGCAGGAGAAGGCGAAGCTGGAGACTTTCCTGTTCCCGGCCACCGGTAGTTCGGGGGGTGGCTGCGAGCCCAAGGTCAACGCCGCCGCTGTCGGCCAGAGCCCCGCGTGGATCGCCGAGCGGGCCGGGTTCTCGGTCCCGAAGAACACCTCGGTCATCCTCGTCGAAGCCGAACGCGTCGGCCCCGACGAGCCGTTGACCCGCGAGAAGCTCTGCCCGGTGCTCGCCGTGCTGCGGGCCGAGGACGAACGTCACGGCTTCGGCCTGGCCGCCGACATGGTCGCCTTCCACGGTCAGGGCCACAGCGCCGTCATCCACACGGAAGACGCGGCCGTGGCGGAGGCGTACGGCATGCGGATGAAGACCGCACGGATCATCGTCAACTCCCCCTCTTCCCAGGGCGCGATCGGCGGCATCTACAACGGCTTGCTGCCCTCACTCACCTTGGGCTGCGGCTCCTGGGGCAGCACCTCGGTCTCCAACAACGTCTCCGCCGCCCAGCTGCTGAACGTCAAGCGAGTCTCCACCCGCCGCAACAACCTCCAGTGGTTCAAGGTCCCACCGAAGATCTACTTCGAACCGCAGGCCATCCGCTACCTGACCTCCATGCCCGACGTCCACCGCGTCACCATCGTCACCGACGCCACCATGACCCGCCTCGGGTTCGTCGACCGCATCAGCCGCGTACTGCAGCAGCGCCGGGAACCGGTCACCCTCCAGATCATCGACAACGTCCAGCCCGAACCCAGCATCGACTCCGTCCAGCACGGCGCCGGCCTCATGCGGGACTTCCGCCCTGACACGATCATCGCGCTCGGCGGCGGCTCCACCATGGACGCCGCCAAGGTCATGTGGCTGCTGTACGAGCAGCCCGGAATCGACTTCGCCGACATGCGACAGAAGTTCTCCGACATCCGCAAGCGCGCCTTCCGCTTCCCCACCCTGGGCAAGCTCGCCAGCCTGGTCTGCGTGCCCACCACCTCCGGCACCGGAGCCGAGGTCACTCCCTTCGCCGTCATCTCCGACCCCGCCACCGGCAAGAAGTACCCCCTGGCCGACTACGCGCTCACGCCCAGCGTGGCCATCATCGATCCCCTCCTCACCACCGTCCTGCCCCCGGCCCTCGCTGCCGACAGCGGCTTCGACGCCCTCACGCACGCCGTCGAGGCGTACGTGTCGGTCTACGCCAACGACTTCACCGACGGTCTCGCGCTGCACGCCATCCGCCTGGTCTTCGACCACCTGGAGGCAGCGGTCACCGACCGCGAGGGCGCCCCGGAAGCACGGGAGAAGATGCACAACGCCGGCACCATCGCCGGTATGGCCTTCGGCAACGCCTTTCTCGGCATCGTCCACGCCATGTCCCACACCCTCGGCGCGACCTTCCACATCGCGCACGGGCGCACCAACGCCGTACTGCTCCCCCACGTCATCCGCTACAACGGCACCATCCCGACGAAGCTGACCGGCTGGCCCAAGTACGAGGACTACCGCGCTCCCGAACGGTTCCAGGACATAGCCCGCGCCTTGGGCCTGCCCGCCACCACCCCGGCCGAGGGCGTGGAGTCCCTCGCCGCTGCCGTCGAGCGCCTGCGCGACGCCGTCGGCATCGAGCCGACGTTCAAGACGCTGGGGGTCGACGAACGAGCTTTCCTGGACGCGCTGCCGCAGCAGGCCCTCAACGCCTACGAGGACCAGTGCGCACCGGCCAACCCCCGCACGCCGATGCTGGACGACATGCGGGAGCTGATGCGCACGGCCTACTACGGCTGAACACGGGGCGGTCATCTCCGCGCGGAAGCAGTTGCCAAGGTTCCTCCGTGGGACAACGGCGACCGCCGGAGGCGGGCCGCGTGCGCTACTCTGGCCCGGGCGCGCTCCGAGCCGGCCCAGGGCCTGCAGCGGGAGATCCGCGCACGGCGCCTGGCCGGCCCTTCCGCGCGCCGGCCGTCGGGGCCGGCTCGGTCGGCCGTACCGGGATCATCAAGCCCAAGGGGGCCACCGGCCCGCTGCCGGTCGTCATCTACATCCACGGCGCCGGCTGGGTCTTCCACGACGAGAAGACGCACGACTTCGCGTCGCTCTGGTCGAGCAGTTCAAGGGAACTCGGGTACATCGCGGAAATTGGGAGGAACTCACCACCAAACTCCGTCAAGTCAATCGCCAAGGTACTCGATCGCCCCCTCCACCGGCCATGTCATCAGAAGGTCGCCGCGTGAGCGGAAGCGAACACCGTTACAGGTCAACGCGCGTACGCATCCGCTCCAAACCCTTCCTGGCTCCTGGGTCTCCGCGCGGGAGCGAGGGGCAGGCCGGCTGCGCGGTCCTCCTCGGCGCACAGGCCGACCGCACGGGGCGGGCAGGCCACTGCTAGCGTGGCGAAGCGTGGATGACAGCGTGTACGTGGGCAACGCGGGCAAGGACGCGGCTCTGGACCGAGGGTGGCTACTCGGACACTTCAAGGACGTGGACGATCCGCGCCACAGCCAAGCTGTGGAGATCAAGTGGGGTGTCCACCCCCGCGGCGACGAGCGAGCACAGTGGGTCGAGGACGAGAGACGGACAGCCCTCCTGGTCCTCGTCAGTGGGCGCTTCCGGGTCGATTTCCCCGGCCACAGCGTTCTTCTGGAAGAGCAAGGTGACTACGTCGTCTGGGGACGGGATATCGGTCACTCGTGGTTCGCAGAGGAAGAGTCGGTGCTGCTCACCGTTCGCTGGCCGTCAGTGCCCGGATACGCCGTGCCGGAAGGGAAGCGGGGCCCGCTGCCGAACTAGGGCTTGTCGTCGAACTGCCGTCGCCCGGGGCGTTCCTCCCTGTGCAGCCCGTGCGGGCGAAGCACGCCTCAAGCCCTGCCCGCGAGCACCGGGCAGCGGTCGCTACCGTTCGCCGTTCCTCAGGGACGTGATCAAGCCGACGGGGAACGTGTACGCGAAGTTGTCCGAGATCTCGGTCAGGGCTTCACGGGGGGGGACGACGGGAGTGGCTGTCTCACCGTTCTCGGCGGACGGGCCGGCCGCCAGGGTCGTCACCGCCGCCCGGGAGGCCACCCTCGTTCCGGGGAGCGTCTCCCCGTCTCCGGCACCGCGTTCGACCTCCGCCGGCCGCCCAGGCTCTCCGAGGCACTGGCCCGCGCCAAGCGTCGGCCCATGGCAGCGGGCATGGGGTACGACCACGACTTCGTACTGCCCCCGGACGGCGACGGCACGCTGCGCCGGGGAGCCGCCCTCCATGCGCCGGTCGACCATCGGCGGGGACAGCCACCACGGGTGGAGTCAGACGCCCGCTCTGCGCCTGTTCCACACGTCGAATCCGACCGCCGCGAGCAGCACGAGGCCCTTGATGACCTGCTGCCAGTCGGTGCCAACCCCGACCAGGTTCATGCCGTTGTTGAGCACGCCGAGGACCAGGCCGCCGATGATGGCGCCGGCCACGGTCCCCACGCCACCGCTCATCGAAGCCCCGCCGATGAACGCGGCGGCGATGGCCTCCAGTTCGAAGTTCACGCCCGCCTTGGGCGAGGCCGCGTTGAAGCGGGCCGCGAACACGAGCCCGGCGAGCGCCGCGAGCATTCCCATGTTGAGGAACACCGCGAAGGTCACCTTCTTGTCCTTGACCCCGGACAGCTTCGCGGCGGGCAGGTTTCCGCCCACCGCGTACACGTGGCGGCCGATCACCGCGTTGCGCATCACGTAGCCGAAGCCGACCAGCAGGACAGCCAGGATCAGGAGTACGACAGGAGCGCCCTTGTAGCTGGCGAGCAACAGGGTCGTGACCAGTACGGCGGCGACCAGTGCCGTCACCTTCAGTGCGAAGAGGCCGGTGGGGAGCGACTCCAGTGCGAACTCCCGCCGGCGTCGACGGTCTCGCACCTCCTGGAACACGACGAAGGCGATCAGTCCCAAGCCGAGGAGGAGAGTCAGGTTGTGGTAGTTGGTCGGCGGCCCCGCTTCCGGCAGGAAACCGTTGGCGACCTTTTGCAGCCCCTCCGGGAACGGGCCGAGTGTCTGGCCCTGGAGGAAGATCTCCGTGAGACCCCGGAACAGAAGCATGCCGGCGAGCGTCACGATGAACGACGGTATGCCCACGTACGCGATGAAGAACCCTTGGAGCGCGCCCGCGACGGCCCCCAGCAGGAGGGCGAGGATCACCGCGACGGGCCAGGAGATGTGGTGCTCGACCATGAGCACGGCCCCCACGCCACCTACCAGGGCCATCAGCGAGCCCACTGACAGGTCGATGTGCCCGGAGATGATGACCATCATCATGCCGATGGCCAGGATGAGGATGTAGCTGTTCTGCAGCACCAGGTTGGAAACGTTGCGCGGCAGCAGGAGGTCTCCTCCCGTCCACACCTGGAACAGAAGCACGATCAGGCCGAGCGCCAGGAGCATTCCGTACTGGCGCATGTTCCGCCGGACGCCGTCCAGAAGCACGCGAGCCACATGCACCCCGGCGGGCCGGGCAGCTCCGTCCCCCGGGGGCGCTGGAGCGGTCGTCTTCGTGGTGGCGGGGGTGCTCATCTCTGATGTCCTTCGTTGGGGGTGGCGGTACCCGCGCCGACTGCCGACGGTGCGGGGACGCCCTGCGTCATGTGCCGCATCAGCACTTCCTGGGTGGCGTCCTCGCGGGTGACTTCGCCGGTCAGCCGGCCGGCCGCCATGGTGTAGACCCGGTCGCACATGCCGAGCAGTTCGGGCAGCTCGGAGGAGATGAGGAGGATGGCCTTGCCCTCGGCGGCGAGTCGGTCGATCACGGTGTAGATCTCGAACTTGGCCCCCACGTCGACACCGCGTGTGGGCTCGTCGAGGATGAGTACATCGGGTCCGGCGAGGATCCACTTGCCGAGAACGACCTTCTGCTGGTTGCCGCCGGAGAGTCGGCCGACCGCTTCGAGGACGTCCGGGGCCTTGATGCCCATGGTCCGCCGGTACCGTTCAGCGACTCTGCGCTCCTCGTGGGCGTCGACGATGCCCCGTCGGGCGAGCGTGCGGAGGGACGCGAGCGAGATGTTCCGGCTCACGGAGTCCTCCAGGTTGAGGCCGTAGCGCTTGCGGTCCTCGGTGACGTACGCGATGCCGTTGGCAACCGCTTCGGGAACCGTGCGGGTGCGCACCGCTCGGCCGTCCTTGAGAACGGTCCCCTGCTCGTAGCGGCCGTAGGAGCGGCCGAAGACGCTCATCGCGAGTTCCGTCCGGCCGGCGCCCATGAGCCCCGCGAGGCCGACGATCTCGCCGCGGCGGACCCGGAGCGAGACCCGGTCGACGACCTTGCGGCTGTGGTCCAGGGGGTGGCGTACGGTCCAGTCCCGGATCTCCAGGACCGGGTTGACGTCCGCTGGGCCCTTGTACGGGGTGCGGTCGGGGAATCGGCTGTCCAGGTTCCGCCCCACCATGCCTTGGATGATGCGGTCCTCGGTGGTGGCCGGGTCCCTGACGTCCAGGGTCTCGATGGAGTGTCCGTCGCGCAGGATGGTGACGGAGTCGGCGATCTGCGCGATCTCGTTGAGCTTGTGCGAAATGATGATGGAAGTAATTCCCTGGTCCTTCAGTTCCCGCATCAGCCGCAACAGTTTCGCGCTGTCCTCGTCGTTGAGGGCGGCGGTGGGCTCGTCGAGGATCAGCAGCCGGACGTTCTTCGCCAGCGCCTTCGCGATCTCCACAAGCTGCTGCTTGCCGACGCCGATGTCGGCCACCCGGGTCTCGGGGTGCTCGTCGAGGCCGACGCGCCGCAGCAGCTCGCAGGCCCGCCTCAGCGCTTCGCGCCAATCGATGATTCCTCGCCGCGACGGCTCGTTGCCGAGGAAGATGTTCTCGGCGATGGACAGGTGGGGAACGAGTGCGAGTTCCTGATGGATGATGACGATGCCGTGCCGCTCACTGGCCCTGATGTCCTTGAAGCGGCACGGTTCGCCGTCGAAGAGGACCTCGCCCTC
This sequence comes from Streptomyces sp. WZ.A104, assembly GCF_002382885.1. GTDB lineage: Bacteria > Actinomycetota > Actinomycetes > Streptomycetales > Streptomycetaceae > Streptomyces. The sequence continues at coordinate 68,951 of NZ_NWVL01000017.1, read as the reverse complement.
GTAGGTCCCGTGCGGATGCACTCCGGACAGGACCTTCATCAGCGTCGACTTGCCCGCGCCGTTCTCTCCGCACAGGGCGTGAACCTCGCCGCGCTTCACGGACAGGGTCACGTCGGACAGAGCTCTGACGCCGGGGAAGGTCTTGACGATGGCCCGCATCTCCAGCACGGGGCGGGCCGCAGGCCTGTGCGAGGACGAGGGCGAGGGCGAGGACGAGGAGAATGCGGCGGAGCTCAACGGAGATCCTCGGCCTTGATGTAGCCGGAGTCGACCAGAACCTTCCGGTAGTTCGCCTTGTCGACGCTGACCGGGTCGAGCAGGTAGGCCGGAACCACCTTCTTGCCGTTGTCGTAGGTGCTGTCGTCATTGACCTCGGGCTTCTTGCCGTCGAGGACGGCGGTCACCATGTTCGCGGCGACCTTCGCCAGTGCGCGGGTGTCCTTGTAGACGGTCTGGGTCTGCTGATTCGCGATGATCGACTTCACGGACGCGACCTCGGCGTCCTGGCCGGTGACGATCGGCAACGGCTTGGCCGGACTTCCGTAGTCGTCGGATTTCAGGGCGGACAGGATGCCGATCGAGATGCCGTCGTAAGGGGACAGCACAGCGTCGATCCGGGCCGTGGAATAGGAGGAGGTCAACAGGTCGTCCATGCGCTTCTGCGCCGTTCCTCCGTCCCAGCGCAGCGTGGTGACCTGGGCGAGACGGGTCTGCTGGGAGCGTACGACAAGCTGCTTCCTGTCGAGATAGGGCTTCAGCACCTCCATGGCGCCGTTGAAGAAGTACTTGGTGTTGTTGTCGTCGTTGGAGCCGGCGAACAGCTCGATGTTGAAGGGGCCCTTCTTCGAACCGTCCTTCAGGCCCAGCTTCTCCACGATGTAGGTGGCTTGGAGCTTGCCGACCTCCTCGTTGTCGAAGGAGGCGTAGTAGGCGACATGCGGGGATCCCAGAATGAGCCGGTCGTAGGAGATCACCGGGATGCGGGCGTCCGCCGCCTGCTGGAGGACATTGGACAGCGCCTCACCGTTGATGGCCGCCACGACCAAGGCGTCGACACCTTGAGTAATCATGTTCTCGATCTGGGCCACCTGCTGGTCGGGGTCGTCCTCCCCGTACTGCAGGTTGGTGAGATAGCCGCTCTTCTTCAGGCCCGCGGTCATGTTGGCGCCGTCCGCGATCCACCTTTCGGAGGACTTGGTGGGCATGGAGATCCCAATGGTGAGGTCCTTCCCGTCCTTCGACTCCTGACTTCCTCCCTCACTGTTCTGCCCGCAGGCCGTGAGGAGCAGGGAGCAGCCGGTGGTCGCGGCCAGGAGGAGGGATGCGGCTCGGAAGTTCGTCATGGGCGTTACCTGGCAATCTCGTCGTTGAGGGTGCTTCTGTCCCGAAGGGCTTCGGCGGCAGCACGTGTCCTCGCACCACCGGGGCGTCGTCGCGGAGGCGGTCGGGGTTCGACAGCCTCGGTCGAGCTGATTGTTAGCGCTCGCATCACTGCAGTACAAGAGGAACCAGGCTTTTTCTCGCGGCGATGCACGCCCGTCGGCGCGAAGAACGGGGCAAAAGCAGGGCATCCCGCAGAGGCCGCCCACCGACGCCACAGGCAGCCTGCCGCTGGACGGCGCCTCCAGCGCAGCACATTCCACTCGACACGCTTCTACCGATCGCACGGCGGCGACATCCGGCGCGAAGAGCTCCGGCAGCCCCGCCGAGCCACCACGGCTCAGACAGCGGCGGGGTGACCGGGCGGCCCACGGGAGGCCCCGCGAAGAGGACTGCGGCCTTCGACGCCATTCCGCACCAGCGGCGCGAACTCACGAACCCACCGCACGGGTTACGTTCCCGGCATCCCGATGGACAGCCGCTCGGCGGCAAAGGCGCTCGGGCCTCCCGCAGCAGCCTCCACCGCGACCATCGCGGAGGCCACCCTGGACCGACCCCTCCCGGAGTCTTCCCCGACGAGTGACGTCCACCGGCGACGAACGGCCTTCGTCCGCACGGCCCGGGAAGCCGCCGCCGTCTCCGTCACGGAAGCCGGGCACCCCTCCCCCACCCTGCGGTTCTCGCGACGCAGCCGCGGCTGCCGACCTCCGGGGTCGGCGTACCCCTCTCCCCCGCCGACCACGGACGGACGATGGCCGGGTCGGCATCGGATCAACACCGCGCGGGGAGGGGGGATGTGAGCACGGGGCGACTCTCGGGGTGCACCTCATCGGCACCGACGGGATGGACGCACCCAACACCATGACCTCGGCAGGGCGAGCGCCACACGAACGCCATCCTCCGGTCGGCACGACAGGCTTCCGTAGACTCCCCCCCCCCCCCCCCCCCCCCCCCCCCCCAGGGCAAGAACGCAAAAGGCCGTTCGCCAAGCCGCCGACACGCACCCGATCGTGCCGACCGTCGCCGGCCGACCGGCCCCGGTGCGCGTTCGGCATCGCATCACCCGAGCACCGGTGTGACTCCGAAGGTCACCCGAGCGCGTAGGACTCGTGTCGCATCCAGTTGTGAGCGTTAACGCTCATGGGCGCTGGGGGTGCCGATCGCCTTCTGCACGTGCAACCGGTGAACTCGGCGCCGGACCGGGCCTTCGCCGCACTCCACCGCGTAGGCGCCCCGCGGCACAACCGTGATCCGCCTCTCCCATGCGAGGGAGAGGCGGATCACCCTACGGTTCGGGTCACAGCCGCTGGGCCAGCCGGTGGTAGGCCTGGTTCCAGCGCAGACGGTCCGCGAAGTCATGGGCCGTCGTGGTGTCGTCGATCATCACCAGCTCAGTACCGGCCATCTGCGCGAAGTCACGCAGCACGTCCGACCCCACCGCGGTGAGGACCGTGTGGTGCGGGCCGCCGGCCATCAGCCAGCACTCGGCCGCTGTGGACAGCGAGGGCCGGGGCTCCCACACCGCCCGAGCCACCGGCAGGCACGGCAGCGGCTCATCCGGCAACACAACATCGATGTCGTTGGCCACGAGCCGGAAACGGTCGCCCATGTCGGCCAGACCGATCACCGTGGCGGGGCCGGCGGCGGCGTCGAACACCAGGCGCACGGGGTCCTCACGCCCTCCGATGGACAGGGAGTGGATCTCACAGGACGGCTGGGCGTCAGCGATCGAGGGACACACCTCCAGCATGTGCGCACCGAGGGTCCTGGGCGTGCCGGGCCCGAAGTGGTACGTGTAATCCTCCATGAACGAAGCCCGCGGGCCCATGGCCTTCGCGGCGGCGAGCAGCGCGGAGGTCTTCCAGTCGCCCTCGCCGCCGAAGCCGTAACCGTCGGCCATGAGGCGCTGGACGGCCAGGCCGGGCAGCTGCCGCAGTCCGCCGAGGTCCTCGAAGTTGGTGGTGAAGGCGCCGAAGCCGCCCTGGACGAGGAAGCGACGCAGGCCGGCCTCGATGGCGGCCGCGTAGCGCAGTGAGGAGTGACGATCGCCGTTTCGCGTCAACTCCGGTGCGAGTTTGTAGAGTTCGGAGTACTCGTCGACGAGATCGTCGATCTCGCCGACGGTCACGGCGTCGACGAGTTCAACGAGATCGTTGACGCCGTAGGTGTTGACGCTGACGCCGAACCGGAGCTCCGCCTCCACCTTGTCGCCCTCGGTCACGGCAACGTCGCGCATGTTGTCGCCGAAGCGCGCCAGTCGGAGACTGCGCATGCGGTGGAAGCCGATGGCCGCCCGGACCCAGCCCTCGACCCGCCTGACCACCACCGGATCGGAAACATGACCCACCACGGTCTTGCGGGCCACCCCGATGCGGGTCTGTATGTAGCCGAACTCACGGTCGCCGTGGGCGGCCTGGTTGAGGTTCATGAAGTCCATGTCGATGGACGACCACGGCAGTTCCCGGTTGAGCTGGGTGTGCAGGTGCAGCAGTGGCTTGCGCAACGCGTCGAGCCCGGAGATCCACATCTTCGCGGGAGAGAAGGTGTGCATCCACGCGATCACCCCGACACAGGCCGGGTCGGTGTTGGCGGCCTCCAGTGTCCGCCTGATGGCGGAGGCCTCGGTCAGGACCGGCATTCCCACGATGACGGCGCCGATCCGTCCGGAAGCGGCCAGCATCTCCTGGATCCTGGCCGACTGCTCCGCGACTTGGTTCAGGGTCTCGGCACCGTAGAGATGCTGACTTCCCGTCAGGAACCAGATCCGCGGCTGGGTTGTGCTGTTCATCGGTCTTCCCCTCGTGGGCTCACTGGCCGTAGACGTTCTGGTAACGCTCGTAGAGCCGGTCCACGGCGGCCGCCTCGATGGCGTCCGGGGTACCCAGCTGGTGGGCGAAGTGGACGGTGCGGGCCACGTCCTCGACCATGACGGCCGCTTTCACCGCCGAACGCGCGTCCCGGCCGACGGTGAAGGGGCCGTGGCTGCGCATGAGGACGGCGGGCGAGCGGCTGTCACGGAGGGTGTCCACGATGCCGCGTCCGATGGAGTCGTCGCCGATGAGCGCGAAGGGGCCGACCGGGATCTCGCCGCCGAACTCGTCGGCGATCATGGTCAGGACACACGGGATGGGTTCGCCACGCGCGGCCCAGGCGGTGGCGTAGGGCGAATGCGTGTGAACCACGCCGCCGACCTCGGGCATGTGCCGGTAGACGTAGGCGTGGGCGGCGGTGTCCGAGGACGGCGCCAGGTCGCCTTCCACCAGGTTGCCGTGCAGGTCGGTCACGACCATGGTGTCCGGGCTCAGGTCGTCGTAGGACACGCCGGAGGGCTTGATGACCATGAGATCCTCCCCCGGAACGCGGGCCGAGACGTTTCCGGCGGTCCAGATCACCAGCCCGTATCGCGTCAGTTCGCCGTGCAGGTCAGCGACGATCTGCCGGAGGTGCTTCACGCTGTCGACGGCGCCCATCATTTCTCCTTCGGTTCGACGGCAGAGCGGCGCATGGCCCGCAGTCTGCGCATGACGTCACTGCCGCCCCGGCCGAAGTGGTCGTGCAGGGCGACGTACTCGGCGAAGAGCCGGTCGTAGGCGGCGGCTTCCTCGGGGCGAGGCCGGTAGACGGCTCGGTCGACCGAGCCCATGGCGGCAGCGGCAGCTCGGACATCGCGGTGCGCGCCCGCGGCCACCGCCGCATGGAGCGCCGACCCGAGGGCCGGCCCCTGGGCGGAGCGGATGATCGACAGCGGCATGCCGAGGACGTCGGAGTAGAGCTGCATCAGGAACGGGTTGCGCACCAGGCCGCCGGCGATGATGAGTTCGTTGACGGGTACGCCCGCGGTGGTGAAGGTCTCCACGATCGTGCGCGTGCCGAACGCGGTGGCCTCGAGCAGAGCACGGTAGACGTCCTCGGGCCGGGTGGAGAGGGTCTGCCCCAGAACCATTCCCGACAGCTCGTGGTCGACCAGCACCGAGCGATTGCCGCTGTGCCAGTCGAGGGCGATCAGACCGTGCTCACCGACCTTCTGGTTCGCGGCCAGTTCGGTGAGCAGTTCATGGACGGACAGGCCGCGTTCCCGAGCCTGTGCGTAGTAGCCCTCGGGGACCTGGTGGTCGACGTACCAGGCGAAGATGTCCCCCACTCCGCTCTGTCCGGCCTCGTAGCCCCACAGCCCGTCGACGATGCCGCCGTCGACCACGCCGCACATGCCGGGGACCTCGCGCAAGGTGTCGCCGTTGAGGACGTGGCAGGTGGATGTGCCCATGATCGCCACCAGCTGGCCGGGCTCCACGGCCCCGGCAGCCGGGGCGGTGACATGTGCGTCGACGTTTCCGACGGCGACCGCGATGCCCTCCGGCAGCCCGGTCCAGGCCGCGGCCTCGGCGCTCAGACCGCCGGCCCGGTCGCCGAGCCGGCCGATGGGCTGATCCAGCTTCTCCGTCACGAAGTCGGCGAAGGCGGGGTTCAGTTCGGCGAGGAAGTCCGCGGCGGGGTACTCGCCGTCCTGGCGGATACCCTTATAACCGGCGCTGCAGGCATTGCGTACGTACGCCCCGGTGAGCCGCCAGACGATCCAGTCGGCGGCCTCCACCCACCGGTCCATGGCGGCGTACGCCTCGGGCGCCTCCTCCAGCATCTGCAGCGCCTTGGCGAACTCCCACTCCGAGGAGATCAGTCCTCCGTACCGCGGCAGCCACTTCTCCCCGCGCGCCCGCGCCAGGGCATTGATGCGGTCGGCCTGCGGCTGGGCGGCGTGGTGGCGCCAGAGCTTGACGTACGCGTGCGGATTCCCGGCGAGTTCAGGCAGGTCGCACAGCGGGGTTCCGTCCCCGGTGGTCGGCACCATCGTGCAGGCGGTGAAGTCGGTCCCGATACCGATCACACGAGCTGGATCGACCCCGGCGTCCGCGATCGCGGTCGGTACGGCGATCCGCAGAACGTCGAGATAGTCCTCGGGAACCTGCAACGCCCAGTCGGCCGGCAAGCTGAGGCCCGTCGCGGGCAGGGACCGGTCGATGACGCCGTGACGGTAGGCATGGACACCAGTGCCCAGCTCGGCACCGTCCCGGACCCGCACCACCACGGCGCGTCCGGACAGCGTGCCGTAGTCGACACCGACTACGAGGGAGTCAGGTTCGTCGGCCATGAAGCCACCTTTGATCGTTCGCCGAAGGACACCCGAAGTGTTATCGCTAACAATCCGACCGTCAAGACATCCGCCGACAGGAAAGGCTCAGCATGTGAGCGTGCTCAGGTAAGGCTCAGGTACGGATTCGGGGGATCGGCCGAGGGCGTGGCTCAGCCGCGCGGAACCGCGACGCTCTCCCGCGGGATGAGCGTGGGGTTGAGGGTGCGCAGCGAAGGCCCTGACTCGCCCTCGATCCGGGCCAGCAGAAGGCTGAGGGTCTCGGTGGCCACCCCGTCGAAGTCCGGACGCACCGTGGTCAACGGGGGCGAGAAGAACTCGGCCTCGGGCACGTCGTCGAAACCGACGATGCTCACGTCACCCGGGACGCAACGGCCCCGCTCGGCCATCGCGCGGATGGCACCGAGGGCCAGGTGGTCGTTGGCCGCGAACACCGCGGTCACATCCGGCATGCGGGCCAGCATCTGACCCGCGCGGTAGCCGGAGGAGGCGCTCCAGTCCGCGGAACTGACGGGGGGAATCTCCGCACCGGCCTCCCGCAGAGCACGCCGCCATCCGCGCACCCGGCCCGCGGCGTCGAACCAGTCCGGCGGACCCGAGATGTGCCACACGGTCTGGTGCCCCGCGTCCAGCAGGTGCCGGGTGGCGGCGAAGGCTCCCGCCTCCTGGTCGACCGTGACCAGCGCTCCGCCCCGGTCGGGGTCCCCGTCGACGGCCACGAGCGGAACATCGGCCGGAATCTCCGCCAGCGCCTCGTCGGCGGACGCGGTGGGAGCGATGACCACAATGCCGGCGACCCGCTGGTCGCGGTGGTGTTCCACCGCCGCGGCGATGGAGGAGCGGTCAAGGACGCGCACCCGTCGCACGCTCACCGCGAAGCCCTGGGCCGCGGCGGCCAGCTCGAAGGCGGCCAGCATCGAGGTGGGCCCGTACAGGGTCGAGTTCTGCGCCACCACGCCGATCTGCTGGGACCGGCCGGTCACCAGGGTGCGCGCGGCACGGTTGGGCCGGTATCCCAGCTCAGTGATCGCGGCACGCACTCTCAGCCGCGTCTGCTCCCGGACATTGGGGTGCCCGTTGAGGACGCGGGAGACCGTCTGGTGGGAGACCCCGGCAAGCCGCGCCACATCCGTCATCGCCGGTTCGCGTACCCGGGCAGCCGCCGAGGCGTCCTCCACCTGCATCTCCTGACTCCGCCGTTTCCGCCTGCCCGACACCTGTGAGGGACCACGCAGGGACGCGCCACCTTGAACCTTAACCAGGCTGGGGGCCGACAGCCAGCGCCCCCTCCCCGCGTCCGCCGGAATCCGGATGCGAGGCGCTCCGAGCCTTTTGACCCTCAGGCGCACTGAACAATGAGCGTTAACATACACCACCTCCCGCACCCATCTCAGGCGCGGAAAATCGCGGTGTCCCAGGGGTTGACGGGGCATATGTGAGCGCTCACTCTGATGCACCAGTGACTGCGGTCACACAAAGCTCGCCACCCTGAGTGGGCACAGTTGAGCACGGAGGAAGCAGTGTTGAAGAAGATCGCCACAGGCGTCAGCGTTCTACTGCTCGCCACACTGACGGCGTGTGGCTCGGGCAGCACCTCGGGCAAGGACGGTGACAGCGGCGCGGACGGCAAGATCACCATGGGCTTCGCGCAGGTCGGCGCTGAGAGCGGCTGGCGTACGGCCAACACCAAGTCCGTCCAGCAGTCCGCGAAGACCGCGGGCGTCGAGCTGAAGTTCTCCGACGCTCAGCAGAAGCAGGAGAACCAGATCAAGGCCATCCGCTCCTACATCCAGCAGAAGGTCGATGTGATCGCCTTCAGCCCGGTGGTGGAGACCGGCTGGGACGCGGTGCTACTGGAGGCCAAGCGGGCCCGCATCCCCGTGATCCTGACCGACCGCGCGGTCGACTCCGACGACGACACCCTGTACGAGACGTTCCTCGGCTCCGACTTCGTCGAGGAGGGCGAGAAGGCGGGCGAGTGGCTCGTCGAGAACACCAAAGGCCCCGTCAACGTGGTGGAACTGCAGGGCACCACCGGCGCCGCGCCCGCCATCGACCGCAAGAAGGGCTTCGAGGAGAAGATCGCCGTACGCCCCGACATCAAGATCAGGGCTTCCCAGAGCGGTGACTTCACCCGCTCCGGCGGCAAGCAGGTCATGGAGGCCTTCCTGCGCTCCAACCCCGACGTCGACGTCGTCTACGCCCACAACGACGACATGGGCCTGGGTGCCATCGAAGCCATCAAGGCCGCCGGCAAGAAGCCCGGCCAGGACATCAAGATCATCACTGTTGACGCCGTCAAGGACGGTATGCAGGCGTTGGCCGACGGGGAGATCAACTACATCGTCGAATGCAATCCGCTCCTCGGTGACCAGCTCATGGACCTCGCCAAGAAGGTCGTGGACGGCGAGAAGGTCCCCAAGCGGGTGGTCACCGAGGAGACCACCTTCACGCCCGAGCAGGCGAAGAAGGCCCTCCCCGACCGGCAGTACTGATCCAGGAGCGCCGGTTCCTGCCTTCGCGCACCTCGTGGCGGTGGCAGGGACCGTACCCACGACGAAAGCATGGGTCATGACCGATTCCTCAGCCTTCACCGGCGCCCCGGTGGTCGAGATGCGCGACATCAGCGTCGAGTTCCCCGGCGTCAAGGCTCTCTCGGGCGTCGACTTCCGCCTGCTCCCCGGTGAAGTACACGCTCTGATGGGCGAGAACGGGGCAGGCAAGTCCACCCTCATCAAGGCACTCACCGGCGTACACCCTCCGACAGCAGGCGTCATACACCTGCATGGCGAACCGGTCGCCTTCAACACGCCCGGTCAAGCTCAGGAAGCCGGGATCAGCACCGTTTACCAGGAGGTCAATCTCCTGCCCAACCTCTCGGTGGCGGAGAACATCCTGCTGGGCCGCGAGCCACGCCGACTGGGACACATCGACGGACGGACCATGCGTGCGCGGGCGAGGGAACTGCTCACCCGCGTCGGCCTGTCCATCGACCCCGCCTCTCTTCTGAGCTCCCACCCGATCGCTGTGCAGCAACTCGTGGCGATCGCGAGGGCACTCGTCGTGGACGCACGCGTCCTGGTTCTGGACGAGCCCACCTCCAGCCTTGACGCCGACGAGGTCGCCGAGCTCTTCCGCATCGTGCGCGTGCTGCGCGACGACGGAGTCGCCGTCCTGTTCGTCTCCCACTTCCTCGACCAGGTCTATGAGATCGCCGACCGCATGACCGTCCTGCGAAACGGCTCACTCGTCGGCGAATACCTGCCTTCCGAGATGAACCACATCGAACTCGTCGCAGCGATGCTCGGGCGCGAACTGGGAGTGCTGGAGGAGGTGCAACGACGCTCGGAGGCTCGGGCTCCCGGTACCGCGCCGCTGCTCAGCGCCGTCGCCCTGGGCCGCACCGGAGCGATCGCACCCGTCGACCTGGAGATCCATGCCGGGGAGGTCGTCGGTCTGGCCGGTCTGCTCGGCTCGGGCCGCACGGAACTGGCTCGTGTGCTCTTCGGCGCGGACCGCGCGCATACCGGAACTCTCACGATCAACGGCAGTGAACGCCGCCCCCGCGACCCCCGGGCGATGATCGCCCAGGGCGTGGCTTTCTGCTCCGAAGACCGCAAGGCCGAGGGAGTCTTCGCCGATCTCAGTGTCCGCGACAACCTCGTGCTCGCCCTGCAGGCCGCCCGGGGGTGGGCACGCCCCATCCCGCGCCGCACCTCCGACGCCCTGGTGAAGGACTACATAGCGAAGCTGGACATCCGCCCTGCCGACCCCGGCGCCATCATGAGCACCCTTTCCGGCGGAAACCAGCAGAAGGTGCTGCTCGCACGCTGGCTGGTCACCCGGCCCCGGCTGCTCATCCTCGACGAACCCACCCGGGGCATCGACGTCGGCGCCAAGGCGCACATCCAGAAGGTCGTGGCCGATCTCGCGGCGGAGGGAATGGCGGTGCTGTTCATCTCCGCCGAACTGGAGGAAGTGGTACGCGTGTCCGACCGGGTCGTCGTCCTGCGCGATCGCCACAAAGTGGCCGAACTGACCGGGCAGGACGTCTCGGTCGACAAGATCATGTCCGTTATCGCCGCTCCGGGCGACAACGACACCGCGGCGGTGGCCTCATGACGCGCTCGCGGCTGCTGTGGCCGCTCGTCGCCCTCGCCGCGCTGATCGTCCTCAACGTCGCCTTCGAGCCCTCCTTCGTGGAACTCCGGATCCAGGACGGGCACCTCTTCGGCAGCATCGTCGACATCCTGCGCAACGGAGCCCCGACGCTCCTGATCGCCGTCGGCATGACCCTGGTCATCGCCACCCGCGGCATCGATCTGTCCGTGGGAGCCGTCGCCGCCATCGCCGGCGCGATCGCCTGCACCTACATATCCGGCGGCGGGGACGCGGCGACCGCGGTCCTGCTGGCTCTGAGCGTGTGCATCCTGCTCGGGCTGTGGAACGGCTTCCTGGTCTCCGTCCTCGGAATCCAGCCGATCATCGCCACCCTGGTTCTGATGACGGCGGGTCGTGGTGGCGCCATGCTGCTCACCGAGGGCCAGATCATCACCGTCAAGGATCCGCTGTACCGGCAGATCGGCTCAGGCTTCCTCATCCTGCCGATCGCGATCCTGATCAGCCTCGCCGTCCTGACGGCAGTCGCCCTCATCACCCGCCGAACCGCTTTGGGCATGCTTATCGAAGCCGTGGGGATCAATCCCACGGCAGGCGAGCTCGCGGGCGTACGCTCACGCACGATCATCTGGACGGTCTACGTCTTCGCCGGCCTGTGCGCGGGTGTCGCGGGCCTGATGATCAGTTCCAACGTGAACGCCGCCGACGCCAACAGCGCCGGTCTGTGGATCGAGATGGACGCCATCCTCGCTGTCGTCATCGGAGGCACCTCGCTGGCCGGGGGCCGGTACTCCCTCGCCGGGACCATGGTGGGCGCGCTGGTGATCCAGACGCTGACCACCACCGTCTACACCATCGGCGTCCCGACCAACGTCACTCTGGTCTTCAAGGCCGTCGTGGTGATCGCCGTCTGCCTGCTCCAGTCTCCCCGCACGACGAAGACGCTCCGCGCCCGCCGCAAGACCGCAGCTCCTACGCCCCGCTCCCAGGAGGTGGCCGCCGGATGAGCGCCTTGGCTCTTTCCTCCGCACGCTTTCCCCAGCGTTTCCTGCCCGTGGTCGCCACCTTCGCGGTGTTCACGGTCACCTTCGGGGCCGGGTCGGTCCGCTACGAGAACTTCGCGTCGGGGCAGGTGGTCGCGAACCTGTTCGTCGACAACTCCTTCCTCATCGTCCTCGCGGTGGGCATGACCTTCGTCATCCTGACCGGCGGCATCGATCTCTCGGTCGGCGCGGTCGCCGCCCTCTCGACCATGATCGCCGCGGCCACCCTCAACGCGGGCTGGCCTCCGCTGCTCTCGATCATCACTGTCCTCGGATCGGGCGCCACTCTGGGCCTGCTCATGGGCCTGGTCATCCACCACTTCGAAGTCCAGCCCTTCATCGTCACGCTTGCAGGCATGTTCCTGGCCCGCGGGCTGTGCTTCCTCATCAGTGTCGAATCGGTCTCCATCACCGAACCCTCCTTCCGCGAGTTCGCGGGCGGGGCCATCACGTTGCCGGGTGGCATCACCCTGACCTACAGCGTCGTGATCGCTCTGGCCGTGGTCCTGGCCGCCCTGTACGTCCTGCACCTGACGCGCTTCGGCCGGACCGTGTACGCGGTGGGCGGCAGTGAGTCCTCGGCCCGCCTGATGGGCCTGGCCACCAGCCGGGCCAAGGTCGGCGTCTATGTGGTGAGCGGCTTCTGCGCCGCGCTGGGCGGCCTGCTCTTCAGCCTCTACATGCTCTCCGGCTATGGCCTGCACGCCGTCGGCATGGAACTCGACGTCATCGCCGCTGTCGTCATCGGAGGAACCCTCCTGGCAGGCGGGACCGGATACCTGGTGGGTTCAGTGGTGGGGGTGCTGGTCCTCGGCACCGTACAGTCGTTGATCTCCTTCGAGGGCACCCTCAGTTCCTGGTGGACGAAGATCGTCATCGGCGCTCTCCTGCTCGCCTTCATCGTGCTCCAGCGTCTGATCGTCCGTCGGCAGGCCTGAGCGTCACCAACGATGGCCGTGGGCCCAGATGAGCGACTGGTGGCAGCACCCGGCCCGGTCGGCGGAAGACTCCTTCCCCCAGAACCGGCGCGGCGGCCCAAGGCCGAAGAGAGCGACCGCCGCTCCTCGTCCCGGCGCCGAGGTGCTACAGGGTGCCCCGTCCGCTCGGACCCTTCGCGCGGTTCGCCTGCTCCAGACATCGCGGAAGCTCCGGCGGACGGGTCTGTGCCGAGAACACCCCCGTCCCCGCGCGTTCAGACGTGCGACGTGCGGCTGGACAGATCGATCGAGGGCGGGCGAACACGTACGCGAAGCTCCCGGCGGCAGAAGGCTCAACCACGCCTGACGGTCCCGCGTCCGCGGCTACCTCGCCACCTCGCTCGACTCGGCCGGGGCTTCGGCGACGCCCGGCATGTCCCGCCCGAGAACGCGTCGATCTCTCGACGGGCCACACGCGTCATGAGGATGTAGCCGCTCACCAAGTGCAGGGTGCGCGGCGAGGTGATCCGCCGCCCCCACCTGACCAGGAAGGCGAAGTGTGCGGAGTCGACCAGCAGCAGGTCGGGTTGGCGGATCTCCAGCTCGTGGAGGGCTTCGACGAGCTGCCATTCGGGCGTGGCGTCAGGTCGTGGGCCACGGACAGCACCACGGTTCTGTCCGGGAGCATCCGGTCCTCAAGGGTCGAGAGTCCTGTCGCACATTCCACGTCCGAGCGGCTCGGTGGGCGAACCGGCCTGCCTTGGGTCTGCTGCCGGGACACCAGAGACCGTCGAAGCGACGGTTGACCGCGAGGGCCGTCGCCCGCCGACGCGCCGGGTCGTACGAGAGCTGGGCGCTGTTGAGACGGTCGCCCGACGTCCCGGAGCTCTGGAACCGCATGACGTGAGGCGAGTTGAGGGTGCGCCCCGGGGCCAGCGCCCCCGCGGGGAAGTCGCGCCGGTAGTCCGCCTTCGCCTTCGGCAGAGTCCGCAGCAGGTCGTCCGCGTTCTGGATGTCGCCCGGGCAGAGGCCGTTGTGCTCCATGTGTTGACGAAGAGGGGCCGCACTTTCGAGGCCGTCCCTGCCGGTGCGCGCGGCGAGCTGGGGCACGACGTCGGCCGCGCGGCGGCGGATCGCCGCGACCGCTTTGGCATCCGAGGCCGCCCGCGCGATCGCCGGTCCGCCAGGGACAGCGGAAGGCCGTGGGAGACGTTCACCTCCACCGCCCGCAGGAACGCAATGGTGGTACCGCGCGTCCTTCTCCCGATTCGCCGGAGCGTACGGCGAATCGGCGGCCACGCCCAGGACGATCTTGATCGGCTTGATCAGCCCAGGAAGCTCAACCGCACTTGACGGTCGGCATTGTCCTTGTTCGTGTCCACCAGGCACACCGACTGCCACGTCCCCAACTCCAGCCGCCCCCCGATCACCGGCAGGGTGGCGTGGGGCGGGACGAGGGCGGGGAGTACGTGATCTCGGCCGTGGCCCGGGCTGCCGTGGCGGTGTTGCCAGCGGTCATCCGCCGGGAGCAGGTGGTGGAGGGCGGACAGGAGGTCGTCGTCGCTGCCCGCACCGGTCTCCATGACTGCGATGCCCGCGGTGGCGTGGGGGACGAAGATGTTCAGCAGGCCGTCCCGACCGGCTGACGAACGGGTGAGAAAGGCCTCGCAGTCCCGGGTCAGGTCCGTGACGGTCTCGGCCGTACCCGTGGTGATGTTCAGGACGGTGGTGGTGAAGGAATCGGACATGCCTCCATCTTCTCTCCCCCGAGTGAGATGACGCGTCCACGCTCCGAGACACCATTCCGTGTCCCAACCGATGGCTGCGTTCAGCGCCATGTTCCGATCGGCTCGCTCGCCTCGCGCGGTCACATCGACCTGCCGCCGGAGGCATCCGCCACGCGCTGCCGCGGCTGCTGACGTTCTCTCAGCGCCCTTCGCGCATTCTCTGACCGGGTCTTGCCGCCCGCTTCGCCTCCGCGGCCGTGCCTTCCGCCTTGCGCGCCGTTGTGGGCTGCTTCTTCCTGCCGGTCTCCCGATCCGTTCGGTTCGGCGGGCTCCTGCTGCCCGGACCTCCGGGCCAATGGGCAGCGGTCGCCGTGAGGCGCGGACGGGCACCGAGCCGTGTCACCGTCCTCGATCGCCGCCTCCGTAGGCCCTCCCTTGAAGCCTCCATGGCCGTCAGTCACGCACCATCCGACCTGTCCGCCGCTCCGGACAAGGCCCCAGCACCCGAAAGCCCTGCGCCACCCGGTCTGGAGCCCATCGCCCCGGCATCCGAACGCCGGGCGTGGCTGCGGTCCGTGCCCCGTTGGGTGCGGCACACCGCCCCCGGGACAAGGGCAGGTCCCTCGCCGTCGCGCAGGGCAGTTCGGCCCGCTTCCAGCCGGTCGCCTCGCTCGACAGGCGGGGATCGGGATCCAGGACGTAAAGCTGAACCACCTCCAGCCCGCCGCCGCGCTCGCCGCGTGCAGCCGGTGCAAGGTCGACGCCTGGGCGATCTGGGACCCGTACACCTCGCGGATCCTGGGTACGGCGGACGCCCGGGGTGCTGACGACCGGCGAGGGTGTCGTCAACGGGCTCGGCTTCCGGGCCACTTCGCCCGCATCGCTCAAGGACCGCAAGAGGGCGCGGGCCATCGGTGACCTGCTCGTCCGGCTGGAGCGGGCCCAGAAGCGGGTCTTCGAGCACCCGGCGGAGCGGGCGATGGCCGTACCCTCGTCGACCGGCCCGCCTACACCGACGGCGGCCTCAAGCGCGACCGGCTCACCCCGGTGAGCGGAGTGCGTGCCCCGGACATCGACTATCTGGACCAGATCGCCGAGGCCGCCGAACAGCTGGGCCTCGCGGCCGTGTTGACGCCCGCCGGCACCTGGTGCGAGGACGCCTGGCCGACCACGGTGGCGCTCGCGCAGCACACCGAGCGGCTGAAGTTCCTGGTGGCCTTCCGGCCCGGGGCCATCTCACCCGTGCCCCCCACACACACAGATGGCCGCCACCTATCGGCGGATCACCCGGGGGCGGCTGCTGCTCAACGTGGTGACCGGGGCGGCTCGACCGAGCAGCGGCGGTTCGGGGGCCGTCTCGACCACGACCGGCGTTGCGCGCGCACCACGGAGTTCCTGTCGGTGGTGCGGGGCGCGTGGAGCGGGCAGCCGTACGACTTCGACGGCGAGCACCACCGGGTGGAGGGCGGGCTGACCACACTGCCGCCGGATCCGCTGCCGGAGATCTTCTTCGGCGGTTCTTCGGCGGCCGCGGGGCCGGTGACCGCCGCGCACGCGGATGTCCATCCGACCTGTCGCGAGCCGCCCGCCGCCGCGAAGAAGACGATCGCATGGATTCGCGGACTGGCCGAGGAGCAGAGGTGTGCGGCCGCACACCGTTTCGCGGGGCTCCTCGCGCGACATGGTGTGGGCCACCACCGACCGGCACGCCCGAGCCGGCGCGAAGGTGGCTGCTGTCGACCGTTCCCGCGTCGCCACTGCTCGGCGGGGCCAGTGGCGACGCCGAGAGGCGGTTCCGGGCAGGGCGGCGCTGCTGGTCGCCGGAGGGCGTTGAGTTCCGCGGCGATGCGGGGGCGGCGGGCCTCGCGAGGGTGCTGGTCGGGCGCTCGGGAAGATCCCGGGCACCCGGCGAGTTAGTAGAAGCGTGAACAATTATGGGGTGCGCGAGCTGGACGTGGTCGTGATCGGCGCGGGTCAGGCGGGGCTGTCCGCCGCCTTCCATCTGCGCCGTGCCGGGCTGGAGCCGGACGACGGCTTCGTCGTGCTGGACCACGCGCCCCGGCCGGGCGGCGCATGGCAGTTCCGCTGGCCCTCACTGACGTACGGCAAGGTCCATGGGATGCACGCGCTGCCGGGCATGGAACTGACCGGCGCGGACCCCGACCGGCCCTCGTCGGAGGTGATCGGCGCGTACTTCGCCGCGTACGAGGAGCGCTTCGGCCTGCGGGTGCACCGGCCGGTCGAGGTGAGCGCCGTACGGGAAGGGCCCGGCGGGCGGTTGCTCGTGGAGACGTCCGAGGGGACGTACGCGCCGCGGGCCCTGATCAACGCGACCGGCACCTGGGACCGTCCGTTCTGGCCGCGCTACCCGGGCCAGGAGACCTTCCGGGGGCGGCAGTTGCACACGGTGAACTATCCGGGGCCGGAGGAGTTCGCGGGGCAGCGGGTCCTGGTGGTCGGGGGCGGCGCGTCCGGTACGCAGCATCTGATGGAGATCGCCGGGCACGCGGCCGCCACCTTCTGGGTGACCCGCAGCGAACCGGTCTTCCGCGAGGGGCCGTTCACCGAGGAGTGGGGGCGGTCGGCCGTGGCGATGGTGGAGGAGCGGGTACGCAACGGGCTGCCGCCGCGCAGTGTCGTGAGCGTGACCGGGCTCCCCGTCACCGACGCGGTACGGCGCGCCCGTGAGCAGGGGGTGCTGGACCGGCTGCCGATGTTCGACCGGATCACCCAGTCCGGGGCGGAGTGGGACGACGGCCGGAGCGTCGAGGCGGACGTGATCCTGTGGGCCACCGGGTTCCGGCCCGCAGTCGACCATCTGGCGCCGCTGCGGCTGCGCGAGCCGGGCGGTGGCATCCGGGCCGAGGACACCCGTGCGGTACGCGACCGGCGCGTCCACCTGGTCGGGTACGGGCCGTCCGCCAGCACCATCGGCGCCAATCGCGCGGGGCGCATCGCCGTCCGGTCGGTCATGCGGCTGCTGGAGGAGGCCGGCCACCGGCGGAATGCGGAGAGGGCCGGGGCGGTGGCTCCCTGACGGTCGCCGCCGTCAGCTCGTCGTGGCGGCCCGGCGGTTGGCGTTGAATTCCGCCACGTTCTTGAGCTGCTCGTCATAGCTGTCGGTGAACCGGGTGTCCCCGGGCCCGACCGTGACGAAATACAGCCAGGGGCCGGGGGTGGGGCTGATGGCCGCCTTCAGGGCCTCCTCCCCCGGGTTGCCGATGGGCGTCGGCGGCAACCCCTTGCGCTCGTAGCTGTTGTACGGGCTGTCGATGCGGGTGTCGTCGGCGCTGGTGTCCAGCGTGGAGCGCTTCAGGGCGTAGTTGAGGGTGGAGTCCATCTGCAAGGGCATGTCCTTGAGCAGCCGGTTGTAGACGACCCGGGCCACCTTGCCCATGTCGGATGCGGTGTCGGCCTCGGCCTGGACGATGCTGGCGATCGTGACCGTGTCGTAGACGGAGACGTTGTTGCGCTGGGATCCGGCGGTGACCTGGTCCGCCGCGAAGTGCTTGCGGGCGGTGTCCGCCATGTAGCGCAGCAGCCCGGCGGGGGTGGTCGTGGCGTCGAGTGGATACGTAGCCGGGAAGAGGTACCCCTCGGGGTTGCCCTCGGCCTGGTCGGGGAGAGCCAGGTCGACCGTCGCGGCGGCCTTCCTCGTGCTGCCGGGCTTCAGGTCGAGCGCCTGGTCGACGGCTTCGTACACCTGGGAGGCGCGACGGCCCTCGGGGATCATCAGGGTGCTCGGCCGCCGCGTCTCCTGCTGCTTCCCCTTGTCCGGTCCGATGAGGGACAGCGGGATCAGGACGGCGGCCGACACGACGAGCAGGGCCCCGAGGACGAGGACCACCCTTCCTCGGCGCGTCGGGCGGAGTCTGCGGCGGGGGCGGGGGCGGGCGTCCGGGGACTCGTTCACCATGCGGGCACGTTAACCCGGGGTGTGGGCTGCGTCCGGTAGCCCGACCACGGCGTCGGCTCGGGCGACACGAACGCCGTACGGCACAGCCAGAACAAACGAGCACCAGAACACACGAACAAGGGATCGGGTGTTCGCTTGAACGCGTGATCGTCAGGGGATTCGTTGCTCTTCACTCGTCCGGGGCGCAATGATTGCAGAGCGCAGTCAACGGGCTGCAGACCGCTACTGCGCAGTCCCACCGATGCACCACGTCCAAGGAGAAAGACCAGATGAACTTCCTGACCAACCTGCTGGCCGGCGTCGTCCACTTCGTGGGTTGGCTCGTCTGACCATAGCTCCGCCCGGCGCCGTCGCTCCCCGTCCCACGGGAGCGGCGGCGCCGCTGCGTCACCGGCGGCCGGAGCCCCCCGTGGAGCCGCCTACGGTGCGGGCGGTGCGGCGAAGGGCGGCAGCGCGGTGAACTCGGGCGCCACCGTCACGGCCTGCGCGAGCACGTCGAGCGTCCGGCGGACCCGGGTGAGCGGGTGGTCGGGGAACTCCGCGTCCCACTGGGCGTGGTCCGCCGCGTGGAAGGGCAGGCCGCCTGCGCGGTGAAGTGGGTGAGGCGGTGCCGCAGGGACGGGCCGTCTTCGAGCGCGGCGGGCAGGTCCGGCGGCAGGTCGAAGCAGTGCAGCGACAGCACATCGCCGTGATCGTTCAGCCAGGTGTCCGTGTCCACTGTGCGGTAGCCGGGAAGTTCCACCCCGAGGAGAGCTCTCATGCGCGGCGATCATGCCGCACTCGCGCCACGCCGGTCACCTCAGGGGCCGCTGGGGCACGGCGGTGTTCAGGTGACCTGTATCGGAGCCCGGTGGGCGTCGCGGCGGATCAGTTCCGCGTAGCGGCCGTCCCGCTCCAGCAGCTCCTCGTGCGTGCCCCGCTCGGCGACCCGGCCGCCGTCCAGCACGACGATCTGGTCCGCGTCGCGGACGGTGGAGAGGCGGTGCGCGATGGTGAGGGTGGTGCGTCCGGCGGACAAGGCCTCGATGGCCTCCTGCACGGCGTGTTCCGTACGGGTGTCGAGCGCGCTGGTCGCCTCGTCGAGGATCAGCACCGGCGGGTCGCGCAGGATGGTGCGGGCGATGGCCAGGCGCTGCTTCTCTCCGCCCGAGAACCGGTATCCGCGCTCACCGACCAGGGTGTCGTAGCCGTCGGGCAGGGAGGCGATGTGGTCGTGGATCTGTGCGGCGCGGGCGGCGGCCACGAGCTCCTCGTCGGTGGCGTCCGGCTTGGCGAAGCGCAGGTTGTCGGCGACGGAGGCGTGGAAGAGATACGTCTCCTGGGAGACCACGCCGACCGCCCGGGCGAGGGTGTCGAAGTCCAGGTCGCGGACGTCGACCCCGTCGAGCGTGACCCGGCCGCCGGTGACGTCGTACAGCCGGGGCACCAGATAGCTCAGGGTGGACTTGCCGGAGCCGGTGGAGCCGACGACCGCGAGGCTGCCGCCCGCGGGGACCGTCACGCCGATACCGGTGAGGGTGGGGCCGTTCTTCGCGTCGTAGCTGAAGTCGACGTCCTCGAAGGCGATCTCGCCGTGGATCTTCTCCAGGCGGACGGGGTTCTCCGGTTCGGTGATGTCGACCGTGAGGTCGAGATACTCGAAGATCCGCTGGAAGAGGGCGAGGGAGGTCTGCATCTGCACACCGGTGGAGAGCAGGCTTACCGCCGGGCGGAACAGCCCCTGCTGGAGCGTGACGAAGGCGACGAGCGTGCCGAGGGAGACGGCGGTGGCGCCGGACTGGAGGGTGAGGCCTGCCGCCCAGTAGATGACGGCGGGCATGGCGGCCATCACGATGCCGATCGTGGACATCCGCCAGCGCCCGGCCAGATTGGCGCGCACTTCGAGGTCGACCAGGCGCTCGGACTCCTGGGCGAAGCCCTGGGTGAGGGAGTCGGAGCGACCCATGGTGCGGCCGAGGAGGATGCCGCTGACCGAGAGGGACTCGGTGACCGTGGCGGCCATGGCCGCCATCTGCTTCTGGCGCTGGGTGGTGATCTTCTTGCGCTCCCGGCCGACGCGGCGGCTGATCGCGACGAAGACGGGCAGCAGGAGCAGCGAGACGACGGTGAGCCGCCAGTCGAGCGCGAGCATGGCGACGACGGTCGCGATGACGGCCGTGAGGTTGGAGACCAGCGAGGTCGCCGTGGAGGTGACCGTCGCCTGCATGCCGCCGATGTCGTTGGCGATGCGGGACTGGACCTCGCCCGTGCGCGTGCGGGTGAAGAAGGCGAGCGGCATCCGCTGGAGCTGGGTGTAGACGGCGGTGCGCAGATCGTGCATGACGCGCTGGCCGACCGTGGTGGAGATCAGGGTCTGGAGAACGCCGAAGACGCTGTTCATCACGGCGGTGAGGATCATGCCGAGCGCCAGCAGGGTCAACAGTCCCGTGCGCCCCTGCGGGATGGCGGTGTCCAGGATCTCGCGCAGCAGGAACGGGGAGGCGACCGACACCAGGGAGGAAGCGCCGACCAGTACGCCTACCACGGCGAGACGGCCGCGGTAGGGACGGAAGAGGCGGAGGATGCGGCGCAGCTCGGCGGGCGGCCGGTCGGGACCCTCGGGCAGGGGCGTCCACGTGGGTTCGTCGGGTTTCATGGGCTCCTTCGTCGGGCGTGAGGCCGTGGCCGGGCAGACCGGCCCTCGCACATGGAGAGCCTAGCTCATTGTTACCTATACTCACAATGAACAAGGTCCTGATATTGTTCCCGTATGGACGCCCCAGATTCCCCCGGTTCCGCCGACGCCTCTCCCGGTTCCGCCGACGCCTCTCCCGGCTCCTCCGGCGGCCGCCCCGACCTGCCCGGCTCTCACGACACCGACGGCATGCTCGCCGAGCAGCTGCTGCGGCTGACCCGTCGGCTGCACCGCATCCAGAGCCGCCAGCTGGAGCCGATCGGGATCACTCCGGCCCAGTTCCGGCTGCTGCGGACGGTCGCGCAGTACGACGCGGCCCCCCGGATGGCGGATCTGGCCCAGCGCCTGGACGTCGTCCCGCGTGCCGTGACGACGCTGGTCGACGCCCTGGAGGCGAGCGGCCGGGTGCGCCGGGCCCCGGATCCCGACAGCCGCCGGGTGGTCCGCGTCGAGATCACGGACGAGGGGCGCGCCACCCTGCGGTCCCTGCGCAGCGCGCGCCGGGCGGCCGCAGAGGAGATCCTGGCTCCACTGACCGCCGATCAGCGCGAGGTGCTCGGCGGTCTGCTGTCCGCCCTGGTCGACGGCATGCCGTCGCGCCCCTGCTGAGCGGAGCTGCGGCCACCGGGGCCGGACCGTACGCCGAGCACCTCGCCGCGCCGCCGAGGGGATTGCCGCCATGCCGCTGCTGGAGCCCGACCCCGAAGCCCTCCGCCCCGGTACGGCACGCGAACCCGCAGTCGACCGGGTCACCGACCGGAGCGCGACCGGCACCCCCGAACCCCTCCGCACCGAGCTGACCGCCCTGCTCGGCGCGGACAAGGTGCTCTGGCAGGTGTCCGACCTCGTGCGGTACGCCTCCGACGCCAGCCCCTACCGCTTCCTCCCCCGGGTCGTGCTGGTCCCCGAGGACCTCGACGACGTCTCCGCGATCCTCTCGTACGCCCACGGCAAGGGCCGCGACGTCGTGTTCCGGGCCGCGGGCACCAGCCTCAACGGCCAGGCGCAGGGCGAGGACATCCTCGTCGACGTACGCCGCCACTGGACCGGCGTCGAGGTGCTGGACGACGGGGCGCGGGCGCGGATCCGGCCGGGTACGACCGTCATGCGGGCCAATGCCGCGCTCGCCCGGTACGGCAGGCTGCTGGGCCCCGACCCGGCGAGCGCCATCGCCTGCACCCTCGGCGGGGTCGTCGCCAACAACGCCTCGGGCATGACCGCGGGCACCACCCGCAACTCCTACCGCACGCTCGCCTCGCTCACCTTCGTCCTCCCGAGCGGCACCGTCGTCGACACCGGCGACCCGGCCGCCGACGAGGAGCTGGCCCGCGCCGAGCCGGAGCTGTGCGCGGGGCTCCTGGCGCTCAAGGCGGAGATCGAGGCGGACGAGGAACTGACCGCCCGTATCCGCGCCAAGTACACGATCAAGAACACCAACGGCTATCGCCTGGACGCCTTTCTCGACGGGGCGACGCCGGTACAGATCCTGCGCGGGCTCATGGTCGGCTCCGAGGGAACGTTCGGCTTCATCTCCGAGGTCGTCTTCGACACCCTGCCGCTGGACCGGCGGATCTCCAGCGCCCTGCTGTTCTTCCCCTCGCTCACCGCCGCCGCGGCCGCCGTGCCCCGGTTCAACGAGGCCGGGGCCATCGCCGTCGAGCTGATGGACGGCAACACCCTGCGCGCCTCGGTCAGCGTGCCGGGCGTTCCGGCGGACTGGGCGGCGCTGCCCCGGGGGACGACCGCGCTGCTCGTGGAGTTCCGGGCGGCCGACGAGGCGGGGCAGGAGACGTTCGAGCGGGCGGCGGACGCGGTGGTCTCCGGGCTGGACCTGGTCGCCCCGGCCGCGTCCGTGACCAACGCGTTCACCCGGGACGCCGCCACGATCGCCGGGTACTGGACGGCCCGCAAGGCGTTCGTCGCGGCGGTCGGCGGGTCCCGGCCCGCGGGCACCACCCTGATCACGGAGGACTTCGCGGTGCCGCCCGCCCGGCTGGCCGACGCCTGCGAAGCGCTGCTGGAGCTCCAGTCACGCCACGGGTTCGACGCCGCCGTCGCCGGTCATGCCGCGCACGGCAATCTGCACTTCCTGCTGGCCTTCGACGCGGCGGAACCGGGCGACGTCGAGCGGTACGCCGCGTTCATGCAGGAGTTCTGCGCCCTCGTCGTGGACCGGTTCGACGGGTCGCTCAAGGCGGAGCACGCCACCGGACGCAACATCGCCCCGTTCCTGGAGCGGGAGTGGGGCCCACGCGCCACGGAGCTGATGTGGCGCACCAAGCGGCTCATCGACCCGGCGGGGGTACTCGCCCCGCGGATCGTGCTGGACCGGGACCCGACGGCCCATCTGCGGGGGCTGAAGACCGTTCCGCAGGTGGAGGCGGTCGCCGACCCGTGCATCGAGTGCGGGTTCTGCGAACCCACCTGTCCCAGCCAGGATCTGACGACCACTCCGCGCCAGCGGATCGTGCTGCGGCGAGAGATGATGCGGCAGGCCGACGGCTCACCGGTGCAGGCGGGTCTGCTGGCCGCCTACGGGTACGACGCCGTGGACACCTGCGCCGGGGACTCCACCTGCAGGCTCGCCTGCCCGGTCGGCATCGACACAGGGGCGATGATGAAGGGCTTCCGGCACCGCAGGCACTCACCGCGCGAGGAGCGGATCGCCGCGCTCACCGCGAAGAACTTCCGCGTGGTGGAGGCCTCGGCGCGGCTCGCCGTGGCGGCGGCCGGCATCATCGGGGAGCGGGTGGGCGACCGGCCGCTCCAGGCCGTGACGCGGCTCGCCCGCAAGGCCGTGCGCCCCGATCTCGTACCGGAGTGGCTGCCGCAGATCCCCGGTGCGGCGGCCCGGCGGCTGCCGCCCACCGACCGGGTCGGGGCGCACGCCGTCTACTACCCGGCCTGCGTCAACCGGATCTTCGCCGGGCCGGGCGACCGGCCGGGGCCGTCCCTGGCCGAGGCGGTGGTGGCCGTGTCCGAGCGGGCCGGGAAGCCGGTGTGGATTCCCGGGGACGTCGCCGGCACGTGCTGCGCGACGATCTGGCATTCCAAGGGGTACGACGCGGGCAACGAGGTCATGGCGAACCGCATCGTGGAGGCCGCCTGGGGCTGGACGGCAGGTGGGGCCCTGCCGCTGGTCGTGGACGCATCCTCCTGCACGCTCGGTATCGCCGAGGAGGTGGTGCCCCATCTCAGCGAGGACAACCGGGAGCTCCACCAGGAGTTGACCGTCGTGGACTCGCTGGTGTGGGCGGCCGATGAGCTGCTGCCGGAGCTGAGGGTCGTCGAGCGGACCGGCTCGGCCGTCGTGCATCCGACCTGTTCGATGCGGCACCTGGACGATGTGGCGCAGTTGCGCGCGCTGGCCGCGGCCTGTGCCGACGAGGTCGTGGTCCCGGACGACGCGCGGTGCTGCGCGTTCGCGGGCGACCGGGGCATGCTGCACAAGGAGTTGACTGATTCGGCGACGGCGAAGGAGGCGACCGAGGTCGGCGGCCGCCCGTACGACGTCTACCTGTCGGCGAACCGGATGTGCGAGATCGGGATGGAACGGGCCACCGGACACCCCTACCGCTCGGCCCTGGTGGAGCTGGAGCGCGCCACCCGGCCGCCCTCCCGATGAGCGTCTGAAAGGGCGCACAACTGAGCGTTCCGGGGCCCCGATTGGTTGCACCAGTCGGGGCTTTCGCGTGCTGTGAGAAAAGTCCAAGGTTTGGGGACGAGAGTCCAAATACCTCCCTTGCGCATCATCAGCCGCACCCTCCAGGGTCCTTACCGAGACCCGCTTCCGCACACGCTCGTCCACGGGGAGCGGCAGCTCTCGCGCACCGTCTGAACCCCCAACCCCACCTGGAGGCTCGATGAACGACGACGCCCGGCCCGCACCGGAACCGCAGGCCCTCCCCCCGCACAGCGGTGCGGCCGACGAGGCGAACCGGCAGGACCCCAGCCGCCGTTCGGTGCTGTGGACCACGGCGGGCGTGGCAGGCGCCGGACTCGGTCTCGGCGCTCTGGGCGCGGGCACCGCGTCGGCCGCCGGTGCGGTCACCCCGGAGGCGGTCGCCGCCGCCCCCGCCCGGCAGGGCCGCACCATGGCGGGGGTGCCCTTCGAGCGGCGGTCGGTGATCCGGGTCGGCATCATCGGCCTCGGCAACCGCGGGAACAGCATGATCGACCTCTTCCTCGCCGTCCCGGGCGTCCGGGTGGTGGCGGTGTGCGACCCGGTCCGGGAGAAGGCGGAGAAGGCCGCCGCCAAGGTGACGTCCGCCGGTCAGCCGGCCCCGGCCATCTACGCCAAGGACGAGCACGACTACGAGAACCTCTGTCGGCGCGGGGACATCGACTTCGTCTATGTCGTGACGCCCTGGGAGCTGCACTTCCCCATGGCGAAGGCGGCGATGCTGAACGGGAAGCACGTCGGCGTCGAGTGCCCGATCGCGATGAGCCTGGGCGAACTGTGGCAGCTCGTTGACCTCTCCGAGCGCACCCGGCGGCACTGCATGCAGCTGGAGAACTGCTGTTACGGCAAGAACGAGACGCGGGTGCTCCGGATGGCGCACGCGGGTCTCTTCGGCGATCTGCTGCACGGCGCGGGCGCCTACAACCACGATCTGCGCGAGCTGATGTTCGACCCCGACTACTACGAGGGTCCTTGGCGGCGGCTGTGGCACACCCGGCTGCGTGGCGACCTCTACCCGAATCACGGGTTCGGGCCGGTCGCCAACTACATGGACCTCAACCGGGGCGACCGGGCCGTGAGCATCACCAGCATCGGCACGCCCGCGCTGGGGCTCGCGGAGTACCGCAAGGAGCACATGCCGCCGGGCCACCCGAGCTGGAAGGAGTCGTACATCGGGGCCGACCGGACGATCAGCCTCGTGCAGACCGCCAAGGGCCGGGTGATCCGCCTGGAGCACGACGTGTCGACGCCTCACCCGTACTCGCGGATCAACAGCCTCGGCGGTACGCGGGGCGTGTTCGAGGACTACCCGTCGCGGATCTATCTGGAGCCCACGAACACGAACCACCGGTGGGACGACTTCACGAAGTACGCCGAGTGGGACCACTGGCTGTGGAAGGAGCACGCCAATCCGCCGGGCGGCCACGGCGGCATGGACTACATCATGGTGTTCCGGCTGATGCAGTGCATGCGGCTCGGCCTGGTACCCGACTTCGACGTGTACGACGCGGCCCTCTGGACGGCCCCCGTGCCGCTGAGCCATCTGTCCGTCAAGGCCAAGGGCGTACCGCTGCCGATACCGGACTTCACCCGGGGCGAGTGGAAGCGGGCCCGGTCCGGAGTGGACTCCGAGAAGCCCGCGGAGTAGCACCACGGGGTCCCGGGCCGACCGGGCACGGGACCCCGCGGGGCGGCGGAGCCAGTGAGGGCGGGACAGCGGGAGCGGGCGGGAGCGGGCGGGAGCGGGCGGGAAAACCGGTTGCCCCGGAACGGGACGAACAGGGAGCCTTGCACGTCACCCCGTAGCGAGATCCACGGGGGGATCTCCGTTGTCCATGGAGATGCCCGCTGCCCATGGGGGTCTCCGTTCTCCACGGGGTCTCCGTTTTCACCAGCCCCGTTCACAAGCCCTGGGACGTCATGCAGATTCGCGACCTTCCGTATTCGGATCCCGGCGACCCCGATGTCCGTTCGGGCCCCCGATTCCTGTTCTGGCTCGGGCGCAATCAGCTCGCGGGCCAGCTGAAGTCCCTCTCCTGGGGGCTGCTCCACCAGCTGGGCATCGCCGGTCTTCCGGTCACCGTGGGCCTCGCCGTCCAGGCCGTCATCGACCGCTCCGGCGGACGCCTCGCACTGGCCGGCGGTCTGATCCTGGCCCTCGGCGTCATGATCGCCGTCGGCGACACCATGCTCCACCGCACCGCCGTGACCAACTGGATCACCGCGGCCGCCCGGGTCCAGCAGTTGCTGGCCCGGAAGACCGCCGAGCTGGGTGCGGCGCTGACGCGCCGGGTCGCGGCCGGTGAGGTCGTCGCCGTCTCGACGGGTGACGTGGAGAAGATCGGCTGGTTCGTCGAGGCGCTCTCCCGCTTCGCGGCGGCCGCCACCGCCCTCGTGCTGATCTGCGTCGGCCTGGTCGTCTATCTCCCCTCCCTCGGCGTGCTGGTGGCGATCGCCATGCCGGTGCTCGCCCTGGCCGTCCTGCCACTGCTGCCCCGCGCCACCCGGCGCGCGGACGAACAGCGCGAGAAGGCCGGGCAGGCCACCGAGCTGGCCTCGGACACGGTCGCCGGGCTGCGGGTGCTGCGCGGCATCGGCGGCGAGGAGCTGTTCCTCGGCCGCTACCGCCGCGCCTCCCAGGAGGTCCGCTGGGCGGCGGTGCGCAGCGCGAGGATGTGGGCGCTGATCTCGGCGGTGCAGGTGCTGCTGCCGGGCATCCTGCTGATCTCGCTGGTCTGGTACGGGGCGACGCTCGCCCGGGACGGCCGGGTCGACGTCGGCCAGCTGGTCACGGTCTACAGCGCGGCCACCCTGATGCTGTTCCCGCTGCGCCACTTCGAGGAGATCGCCATGGCGTACTCCTTCTCGCGGCCGTCCGCCCAGCGCGCGGTGCGGGTGCTGTCGCTGCACCGCAGCTCCCGGGACGTCACGGTCGAGGGCGTCACGCCGTCCGGCGATCTCTACGACCCGGCGACCGGGCTGATGGCCCCCCAGGGGCAGTTCACGGCCGTGGTCTGCGGCGACCCGGACGAGGCGGGATGGCTGGCCGAACGGCTCGGCGGACACGCGCAGAGCGGCGAAGAGGACGGCGCGGACGGGAAGGAGGGGAGGCCGTCGGCGGAGGTTCCGTCGGTGCTGCTCGGCGCGGTCGCCCTGGACGAGATCCCGCTGGACGCCGCCCGGGCCGCGGTGCTGGTCCAGGACAAGGACCCGGTGCTGCTGTCCGGCACGCTCCAGGAGCTGCTGGACATCCCGTCCTCGGGCCTGGTCACCGCGGAGGCGGCGTTGGAGGCGGCCCAGTGCGGGGATGTGCTGAGTGCCCTGGCGCAGGCCTCCCCCGACAATGAGGGGGACCCCATGCGGACCCGGATCACCGAGCGAGGCCGGTCCCTGTCCGGCGGTCAGCGCCAGCGGCTCGCGCTGGCCCGGTCGCTGGTCACCGACCCGGAGGCGCTGGTGCTGGACGAGCCGACCTCCGCGGTCGACTCGCACACCGAAGCGCGGGTCGCCGCGGGGATCGCGAAGCTGCGCCGGGGCCGTACGACGGTCGCGTTCGCCTCGTCCCCGCTGCTGCTGGACGCCGCCGACCGGGTGGTCCTCGTCCACGAGGGCACCGTGGTCGCCGTCGGGGTCCACCGCGAACTGCTGCGCACCGAACCGCGCTACCGGGCGGTCGTCACGCGTGAGACCGACGAGGAGGCCGCCGCGTCGAGCGCCCTGAACGGCATCGGAGCGGTCCCCGCCATGAAGAGCATCCAGGAAGTCGAGGAGAGGGCATGATCGGCGTCGCACCCCCGGCGTACGACCCCGCCGCCCCGGAGTCGGCCACCACGCTGCCCGTGGGCACGCCGACGACCGTACGGAACTACGTACGGAGTCTGCTGCGGCGGCACCGAAGGGCGTTCGCCGTCCTGGTGGCGGTCAACGCGGTGGCGGTGATCGCTTCGATCACCGGGCCGTATCTGCTGGGCGGACTGGTGGAGGACCTGTCCAGTGGGGTCACCGACCTGCATCTGGAGCGCACGGTCGCGGTCTTCGCGCTCGCGCTGGTGATCCAGACCCTGTTCACCCGCAGCATGCGGCTGCGCGGGGCGATGCTGGGCGAGGAGATGCTCGCGGACCTGCGCGAGGACTTCCTCGTACGGTCCGTGGGGCTGCCGCCGGGCGTCCTGGAGCGGGCCGGGACCGGCGATCTGCTGTCCCGGATCACCACGGACATCGACCGGCTGGCGAACGCGATGCGGGAGGCCGTGCCGCAGCTGGCGATCGGTGTCGTGTGGGCCGGGCTGCTGCTCGGCGCGATGGCCGTGACCGCTCCCCCGCTGGCGCTGGCCGTGCTGGTCGCGCTGCCGGTGCTGATCGTCGGCTGCCGCTGGTACTTCCGCCGGGCCCCCTCGGCGTACCGCTCGGAGGCCGCCGGTTACGCGGCCGTCGCCGCGATGCTCGCGGAGACCGTGGACGCCGGGCGGACCGTGGAGGCGCACCGCCTCGGCGGCCGCCGGGTGGCCATGTCGGACCGGCGGATCGAGCAGTGGACGGCGTGGGAAAGGTACACACTCTTCCTGCGCTCGGTCCTGTTCCCCGTCATCAACGCGACGTACGTGACGATCCTCGGCGCGGTTCTGCTGCTCGGCGGCTGGTTCGTGCTGGAGGGGTGGATCACGGTCGGGCAGTTGACGACGGGGGCGTTGCTGGCCCAGATGATGGTCGACCCGATCGGGCTGATCCTGCGCTGGTACGACGAGCTCCAGGTGGCCCAGGTATCGCTGGCCCGGCTGGTCGGCGTTCGGGAGATCGAGCCGGACGCGGGTGAGGCCGAGATCGGCCCGGACGGCCGGAAGGTGCGGGCGGACGACGTCCGCTTCGGGTACCGGGAGGGCGTCGACGTCCTGCACAAGGTGTCGCTCGACGTGGCTCCGGGCACCCGGCTCGCCCTGGTCGGGCCCTCGGGCGCGGGCAAGTCGACGCTGGGCCGGCTGCTCGCCGGGGTCTACGCCCCGCGCACCGGCGAGGTGACACTCGGCGGGGCGGAGCTGTCGCGGATGACGGCGGAGCGGGTCCGCGAGCATGTGGCCCTGGTCAACCAGGAACACCACGTCTTCGTCGGCTCGCTCCGGGACAATCTGCGCCTGGCCCGCGACGGGGCAAAGGACGCGGAGCTGTGGGCCTCGCTGGCCGCGGTCGACGCGGACGGGTGGGCGAGGGCCCTGGACGAGGGGCTGGAGACCGAGGTCGGTTCGGGCGGTTTCGCGCTCACCCCGGCGCAGGCCCAGCAGATCGCGCTGGCCCGTCTCGTGCTGGCCGATCCGCACACGCTGGTGCTGGACGAGGCGACGTCCCTGCTGGACCCGCGGGCGGCCCGCCATCTGGAGCGTTCACTCGCCCGGGTCCTGGAGGGCCGCACGGTGATCGCGATCGCGCACCGGCTGCACACCGCGCACGACGCGGATGTGATCGCGGTGGTGGAGGACGGCCGGATCAGCGAGCTGGGCAGCCACGACGAACTGGTCGCGGCGGACGGCGCGTACGCGTCGCTGTGGCGGTCCTGGCACGGGTGATGCGGCGGGCCCGCCGGATCTCCAGCATCCGCGAGTCGGCGCGCGGTGTCGGCTGAGGATGCGCGATGAATGCGCAGATCCAAGGCTCGATGCGCATTCGTTGCAGTCCGTAGCTATCGTTGTCGGTGTCTGTGATCAGAGAGGGGCCTGCCGCTACGATCTCCAACTCCCGAGCAACGGAGGAGAGTCATGAGCGACAGCCCTGTCCACACGGTAGAAGTCCCCCTGGGGGACGGCAGCGACGAGTCCGTGCGTGTCCAGATCCGGGAGGTGGACGAGACGCTGGTCCGCGTGGGGCGCGGAGGCCGCTCCATAGCGCGCGCCGAACGGTCGTTCGGTCAGATGCTGGACACCGTGCGTCCGGTGGCGGAGAGCTTCGTGGGGCGGTTCCAAGGGCTGGCGAACGCGCCGGACGAGATCACGCTGGAGTTCGGGGTTTCGCTGTCGGCCGAGGCGGACGTGGTCATTGCCAGCACGGCGACAGCGGCCAATTTCTCCGTGAGCCTGACCTGGAACAGGAGTGACGCGAGCGACCCCAACGGGAATACATCGCAGTGAAGTTGACCCAGTCAGGCGCGACAACGGGGCTCGGGGGGCGCAGTGACGGAGATTCAGGAGCACGACACCGGGGAGGCGGAGCCGTCACTGGTCGCGGCGGTCGTCCGTGTTAAGGGGCCGGACGGTGCGATCGGCGGCGCTGGCTTCCTCATCGCCGCGGACCTGGTGCTGACCTGCGCTCATGTGGTGTCGGACGCGCTGGACCGGCCCCGGGAGGACACGGTGGAGGCCGGCACCGAGGTCACGGTCGACGTGCCGCTGGCCGGAAACGCCGACGGCGTCGACGGGGGCGACCACCGTGCCGAGGTCCAGCACTGGATGCCGATCAGGCCCGATCAGACCGGGGACATCGCCGTGCTGCGGTTGCGGAACCGGATTCCCGGAGCCCGTCCGCTCCCCATGGCCGACCCGCAGAGCGGCGTATGGGACCACGATGCGCGCACCGTGGGCTTCACCGACGAAAACCCGGAAGGGATCTGGCAGAGCGGCAGGTTCCGGGGGCCCACCCGCCCGGGCTGGATCCAGCTCTCGCGGGCCAACGATGAAGCCGTGCACGTCAAGGGGGGTTTCAGCGGGAGCCCGGTCTGGGACAACAAACTGGGCGCTGTCGTCGGGATGATGGTGGCGGCACAGTCGGTCCGCGAGGCCCAGCAGGCGTTCGTCCTGCGGACGAGAACCTTACTCAAGGAAGTACCCGACCTCGCCCCGTACATGAGCCCGGCTACGCCTTTTCGTGGTCTGTCCGCCTTTCAGGAGGACGACGCGGATGTCTTCTTCGGCCGGGACGACGACATCGAGCGAGTCGTCACCGCCCTGCGGGGCGATCAGCCCACTGTGACGGTGTACGGGCCGTCGGGCTGCGGCAAGTCGTCGCTCGCGCTGGCCGGTGTGGTGCCGAGGATGCGGCAGGACGGCTACCGGATTCTGCAGGTCAACGCGACACGTTCCTCTTCCCTGCGGGCCGCGCTCGCCACCGAGCTGTTCGAGATCGCAAGATCGGGGGAGTACGGGCGGCCCCCGCGCGCGCAGAACGCCGACCAAGTAGACCATTGGTTGAGTGAGCTGGGGCTTGCGGACACCTTCCATCGGGTAACAGGACGGCCGGCGTCACGGTTGTTGGTCGTACTCGATCAGGCCGAGGCACTGTTGAACCGCCCGCAGCCTGAGCTCACCGAGACGGTCGAGCTGCTGTTCCCGCAGCGGCAGCCAGCCGCCCTGCGGGTTCTCGTCACCCTGCGCGCCGACTTCATGGACGCAGCACTGAGTCACTCGCACCTGGGTCCCGCGCTGAAACGCGGGGTGACACTTCCGCTCACTCCCATGGCCCGGGACCAGCTGCACGCGGTGATCACCGAACCGCTCAAGCGCATTCCGGCGGTCGAGTACGACCCCGGGCTTGACCGCCGCATCCTGGACGATGCGGGCGGCGAGCCGGGAGTTCTGCCACTTCTGGGGTTCGTCCTGGCGCAGTTGTGGCAGCGACGAGCCGCCGGACGGTTACAGGCCGCGACGTACGAGAACATCGACGGAGTATCCGGCGCACTGCGGCGCCATGCCGAGGAGGCGTGGCGGAAGTGCGTCCCACCTGAGAGTGAGGCCGAAGCGGCACGGCTGCTGACGGGGCTGGTGCGGGTGCTGCCGGGCGGCGAGGCTCCGCTGCGGCGCGCCCTGACACGCGAAGAGGCGGGAGAAGGACGCTGGCGCCTGGCGCAGGCGCTGGCCGAGCAGCGCCTGCTGGTCCTGTACGGAGGTGATGGCCGACCGGAGAGCGCGGAGCTGGCCCACGAGGCTTTGATCGCGGTATGGCCGGCCCTGGCGGAGCTGGTCCGGGCCGATGCTGCTTTCCTGACGGGGCGGGCGGAGGTACAGCACGATCTGGAGCGGTGGCAAAAGGCGGACGGCTCGGCCGATCTGCTGCCCGGCCCCCTTCAGCTCGCGGCCGTGGAAGCGAGGCTGCACGGACGCGAGACGGATTTGACCAAGGACCAGCGGGAATTCCTTGCGCTGGCCCGTCAGCGCCAGCGGGCACGGCAGGTTCGGGCACGTGCGGGGTGGGTCGCGGTGGCCCTGACCCTTCTGCTGATCGCCGGGCTGGGCACGTTCCTCGTGCAGGAATCACAGGTAAGCGCACACCGGGAGGCCGAGGGGCGGTCCCGGACGCTTGCGGTGCAGTCGGACGACTTGACGGACAGCAACCCCGGGCAGGCTGCCCTGGCGGCGCTCGCGGCGTACGAGGCCGCTCCGACACAAGAGGCCCGCAGTGCGCTGATGCGCCGGTACGAGGAACTCAAGGACGCGAAATGGGTGCTGACGGGGGCCGAGGGACCAGTCCACGCGGCCGCCATGAGCGCGGACGGCAGAGTGACGCTGGTGACGACCAAGTTCGGCCGCGCGACCCTTTTCGTCCGCACGGCGAAGGGCAGGGTCAGACAGGAGCAACTCCGCCTCGCCGACCACGTCCTGTCCCCCGTGGTCAGCAGGGATGGGCGACGGATCGCCTACCTGCGCGATGTGGACGGGGTGGTGGTCTGGCACGACGTGACCCCCTCAGGGAAACAGCTGGTAGGGCCGCCACAGCAGCTCAGCGGTGCGCTCAAGAACATCTCCTTGGGTGCGCAATGGCTCAACGTCAAGATCATGGACTTCTCCCCGGACGGGCGTCGACTGGTCGGCGTGCCGGCGTCGTCGGCGAAGCGGCCGGTGCAGGTGTGGGACCTGGAGACGCGACAGCCTCGGGAGCTTCCGGTCCAGGTCTCCGGGCTTATGAACGTGTGGTTCGGCCCGGACGGGAACACACTCGTGGCCCAGCGCAGCCCCGGGTCGGTCCTGAAGCAGTCAGTGGTTGCTGTCGATATCGGTGCCGGGACGATGCGTGAACTGGCAAAGGGCCTCGAATTCGATGGCATCGGAGTGTCGGGAAACGGCAGCGTGGTGATCGTCTGCCGGAAAGACAAGCCTGACCCCAACGTGGGCGGACAGGCCCACTACCAGGCCGTACGCGTGGCGGACGGAGAGGTGCTGGGCCAATACCGTCGCGGGGACGACACTTCGTGCAGTGATGTGGCCGTTGACGAGGAAGGCGACCGCTTCGCGGTGCTCTCCGCGACGGGCGAGTGGGACCTGGTCCACACTCGAGACGGCGGCAGGACTCAGCGGTTCTTCGGGCCCGACAGCCTGCAGGACGTCAAGAATTTTCCTCTTCTCGGGACTTCGCGCGAGCCTGTCATGGTCACCTGGAACGAGGACGCGGTGACTGGATGGGCGCTGGCAAAGTTGGAGGACGTCAGCACCTACAGCCCTCCGACGCTGCTCGGCGACGGAAGCAGGATGGTGGTCCGTGTGGGCAAGGACAGCGACAGTCTGCGCGTCATGGAAACAGAAGGGGAGGAGAGAACTCTCGCCGAAGTGGACAGCGATGCCAAAACGCCTCCGGACGCGAACCAGGCCCTCCGGGTCAACAACGCCGAGACGCTGGTGGCGGATGTCTCGGACCTGAACCGGATCACGGTTCGCGCACTGCCCTCGTTGCGCCGGGTGACCGAGTTCACCGTGTCACAACCTCCCGTCGGCGAAGACGGCAAGCCGGAACTGGTTGTCTTCCGCTTCCTCGATGACGATCGGCTCCTGACAGTCTCCGGCACACTCGTCGAGCACTGGGATGCTCGCGAGGGCCGCCGCGTGACGCCGCCGATCGACCTACGTGACCTTCAGCTCACCACGAAAGACCGACCGGACTACTTCGTGGGCAACCACCCCGAGCCGGGGTACGTGGGGGTCACCGTGCGCGGCGAACCGGACGTGCACGTTGTCGATCTGCGAACAGGCAAGGAGAACAAAGGACTTGGTGTACGCCTCGGAGTCGACCTGAACACGGCCGTGTTCCTGAGGGACTCGCGCTACGCGGCCGTGCAGAGCATAGGCGGCCTGGTCGAGCTGTGGTCGGTGCAACCTGGGCAGCCGCCGAAGAGAGTGGTGGGTCCGCTCGGGCCGCTGACCCCTAACCGGTGGGCGGCGGGTAGCATCGGGGGCTCCGGGTTCTTCATGGCCAACGACAGTTCCGTAAGCTTCCTGAAGGCGGACGACCCCGCGTACCGGGAGACGTACGAATTTGGGGAGAAGCAGGGCTTCCTGGCGGCCGCCAAGGACGGCAAGGCGCTTCTGCGCTCACCCGTCTCTGGAGGCCGCATCGGTTTGTTCCGCCTAGACCCCGCCCTCTGGAAGCGGCACCTGTGCTCCGTCCTCGGCCGTGATCTCACCGACGACGAACGCGGCGGACTCTCCAACGGCCTGCCGACCGAGATCTGCCCTTCCTGATGCCAGGTGTCACGGCTCGCACCGCCGCGAGGGACATTCCACACAGCCACCGCTGAAGCGAGGAGCGCGGGCCCACCGCGACGCGTGTCAGCGCGCGGCATATCTCACTCTGAGTACCCTTTCGTGTCACCTACCAGCCCAAGGTTGCGCACCACTGCCTAGCAACGGCATTGCGCATCAAGCCCGGGTTCAAGCATTACGGCAGGAGTCAGTGCGCACGAAGCCGTGGAACCTACAGGATCACCGGACCGTTCGGGTGCGGTGCGGCTGGAGGAGCTGGTCGACGGGCGCGTAGTCGTCGGTGAGGACCCGGGCGCCCCCGGTCCAGGAGGCGACGATGTCACCGGTGGCGATCCGCCAGCCGGTCTCCCGGGTGTCCAGGGCCTCCTGGATCTCGGGGGCGTCGAGCGGCCGGTCGGAGGCGACCATCACGAGGTTGCCGCCCTCGACGCTCGCGGTCGGGTCCAGGCCGATGTCCGCGGGCCTGCCGAGGAGAGCGACGTGCTCGAAGACGGAGGCGAGGGTCGCGGCCTCGGCACGGGCGAAGGCCAGCTCGCCGTGGTCGATGAGGTTGGCGACGTACAGCCCGTCGTCCTTGAGTACCCGGTGCACGTCCCTGAGCGCCTCGGAGGTCGTGAGGTGCCAGGGCACGCTGACGCCGCCGAAGGCGTCACCGACGACGAGGTCGCGGCTGTCGGTCTCCAGCCGCCTCAGGCCCAGCCTGCCGTCCTCCACCCGCACGTCGATCCCGGTGGACACGCCCAGCCGAAGCTGTTCGCGGTCGATGCGGACGACCCCGCCGTCGATCTCGGAGACGAGGCTGCGGGTCCCCGGGCGCGTGGCCGCGAGGTAGCGGGGGAAGGTGAGGCCGCCGCCGCCGAGGTGGTGGGCGGCGAGCGGCGCGCTCCCGGGAAAGGTGGTGTCGACGACCGCCGCGAGGGCCCGGATGTACCCGAACCGGAGGTACGTGGGGTCCTCGACGTCGACGTAGGAGTGGCGCAGGCCGTCCAGGGCCAGGGTGCGGCCGCTCTCCCGGCCGGGATCCGCGACGACCCGGGCGCAGTGGTAGCGGGTCTCCGCGTCGCAGCCGCCGGGAGCGAACGCGGTGGCGAGGGAGCCGGCGACGACGGTGGCCAGCGCCACGGCCGAGGCCCGCCGCCAGCGGCGGGCCCGCCAGCCGGCCAGGGCGGCGCCGATCACCAGCAGGGCCCCGAGGCCGATGAGGATGGCACTGACCGGCAGCCGCGAGACCAGGACGAATCCGGTGAGGACGGTGCCGACGATGGCGCCGAAGGTGCCCACCCCCGACAGCCGTCCCACGACCGTCCCGGTCTCGGCGAGGCTGGTGAGGCGCAGCTTGGTCACCAGCGGTGTCACGGCGGAGAGCAGGGCGCCGGGCACCAGGAGGGTCACCGCCGCGACCAGCAGGAGCAGCGGCGGTGCCCACTCCGCGGTTGTGCGCAGCAGCAGGGGGGGTGAGCGCGACGACAACGCCCGACACCCCCAGGGCGGGGCCGATGAGCCGGTGCGGGTCGACCTGGTCGGCGACGCGCCCGCCCAGCCAGGAGCCGAGGGCGATCGCGGTGAGGGCGATGCCGATGACCAGGGTGCTGGTCTCCAGCGTGAGGCCGAGATACGGGGCCAGCAGCCGCAGCGCGACGATCTCGACCACGAGGACCGCGGCGGACGAGCCGAACACGAGGCCCGCGGCGGCGCGGGGGCCCAGGCCTCGGTCGCGGGGCGGGGAGTCGGCCACGGGCGGGGAGGGCGGTGGGGTCACGGCAGCATCCTCGCATGCGGCCGACCGGCCCATTCCCGCCTCAACGGGCAAGGTGCGCAGGCGAATCCGCCCGGCGCCCCGGCCTCCGGGGCCGGTCCGCCCCCGGTGGGCGGACCCCGTTTCACCCCTGCCAGGAGGCGGATGCCTGGACGTCCGGTGAGGATGAGGGTGAATCACCCGGCATACGGGGCAGGCGAGCGCAGAACCACGCAAGCCCGAGAAGGGACGCAGACCGTGGCACCACCCAGGATTCTCGTTGTCGGCGCCGGTTTCGCAGGCGTCGAGTGCGTACGCCGCCTGGAGCGCAGGCTGGCTCCGGGCGAGGCTCGGATCACGCTCGTCACACCGTTCTCGTACCAGCTGTATCTGCCGCTGCTCCCCCAGGTGGCCTCCGGTGTGCTCACGCCCCAGTCCGTCGCGGTGTCGCTGCGCCGCAGCCGCCGCCACCGGACGAGGATCGTGCCGGGCGGGGCGATCGGAGTGGACACGAAGGCGAAGGTCTGCGTGATCCGGAAGATCACGGACGAGATCGTGAACGAGCCGTACGACTCCATCGTGCTGGCGGCGGGCAGCGTCACCCGGACCTTCGACATCCCCGGGCTGCTGGATCACGCCCGGGGCATGAAGACGCTGGCCGAGGCCGCGTACGTCCGTGACCACGTCATCGCCCAGCTCGATCTGGCGGACGCCAGCCAGGACGAGGCCGAGCGGGCCTCCCGGCTCCAGTTCGTGGTGGTCGGCGGCGGGTACGCGGGCACGGAGACGGCCGCCTGCCTCCAGCGGCTCACCACGAACGCGATCCGGCACTACCCCCGGCTGGACCCCCGGCTGATCAAGTGGCACCTCATCGACATCGCGCCCAAGCTGATGCCGGAGCTGGGCGACAAGCTGGGGCAGGCCGCCCTGGAGGTGCTGCGCAGGCGGAACATCGAGGTGTCGCTCGGGGTTTCCGTCGCCAAGGCCGCGGCGGAGGAGGTCACGTTCACCGACGGCCGGGTGCTGCCCTGCCGGACGTTGATCTGGACCGCCGGAGTGGCCGCGAGCCCGCTGATCGCCACGCTCGGCGCGGAGACGGTACGCGGTCGGCTCGCCGTGACGCCGCAGCTGAAACTGCCCGGCACGGACGGGGTGTTCTCGCTCGGCGACGCGGCCGCGGTGCCCGACCTGGCGAAGGGCGACGGGGCGGTCTGCCCGCCGACCGCGCAGCACGCGATGCGCCAGGGCCGGGTGATGGCGGACAACCTGATCGCCTCGCTGCGCGGTCTGCCACCGAAGGACTACGTCCACAAGGACCTGGGGCTCGTCGTCGACCTGGGCGGCCGGGACGCGGTGTCCAAGCCGCTGGGTGTCGAGTTGCACGGGACGGCCGCGCAGGCGGTGGCACGGGGCTACCACTGGTCGGCGCTGCGGACGAACGTCGCCAAGACCCGGGTCCTGACGAACTGGCTGCTGAACGCGG
The DNA here is from genome assembly GCF_002382885.1 of Streptomyces sp. WZ.A104. Lineage (GTDB taxonomy): Bacteria > Actinomycetota > Actinomycetes > Streptomycetales > Streptomycetaceae > Streptomyces. Next base: position 30,678 of record NZ_NWVL01000017.1, on the reverse strand, counting down.
TCGCCGGCGACGACTTCGTACGGACGGGGTTCCAGTCCCGCAAACCGGCGACGCTGCGGGACTTCGAGTACACCGACGCCTATCTGACACCCGAGCAGGTCAAGGCGCACATCGAGTCGACGGTCATCCAGCACTGACCGCCACCGCCCGAGGGAGCCCCGCCGTCTTCGCGGGGCTCCCTCACCGCTGCCTGGAGAGGACCGTTTCCACGCTGTCCGCCTCCTGGGCGGTCTTGTCGTCGCGGTAGCGCAGGACGCGGGCGAAGCGGAGGGTGACCCCGGCGGGATAGCGGGTGGAGCGCTGGAGCCCGTCGTAGGCGATCTCCACGACGAGTTCCGGGCGTACGGTCACCACGTGTCCGTCGTCAGCGGTCGCCAGCTCGCCCAGCTTCTCGGTCTGCCATGCCAGCAGGGCGTCGGTGAGCCCCTTGAAGGTCTTGCCGAGCATCGCGAACGTACCGTCGGCGCGGCGGGCGCCCAGGTGCAGGTTGGACAGCTTCCCGGTCCGTCGACCGTGCCCCCATTCGGCGGCCAGCACCACCAGGTCCAGCGTGTGCACGGGCTTCACCTTGAGCCAGGCCGCACCCCGGCGGCCCGCGCTGTAGGCGGCGGCCAGGTCCTTGATCACGACGCCCTCGTGGCCGCGCTCCAGGGTTTCGGCGAGGAACGCCTCAGCGGCTACGCGGGCCGCCGGGTCCGCCGGGTCGGCGACGAGGGTGCGCCGGACCCGGAGGTGCTCGGGGACCAGGCGCTCCAGGGCGGCATGGCGTTCGGTGAAGGGCAGGTCGAGCAGGTCCGTGTCGTCGACCGACAGTGCGTCGAAGAAGACGGGCACGACGGGCACGTGCGCCGCCGCACCGGCCACGTCCCGTCGTGAGCCCACCCGCGCGGCGGTCTCCTGGAACGCCCGGGGCCTGCCGTCGTCCCCCAGGGCGATCACCTCGCCGTCGAGGATGAAGCGGTCCGCCGGGAGCGCGGCGACGACAGCGGTCAGCTCGGGCAGCCGGTCGGTGATGTCGTCGAGGGTCCGGGTGTAGACGCGGACGCGGTCGCCGTCGCGGTGGACCTGCACCCGGATGCCGTCGAGCTTCTCCTCCACCGCGCAGGGGCCCAGCTGGTCGACGGCCTCCCCGACCGAGGCGGCCGTGTGCGCGAGCATCGGCTGTACGGGCCTTCCCACGGTGAGCCGGAACGCGGCGAGCGCTCCGGGGCCGTCCGCGAGGAGGACCCGCGCGACCTCCTGGAGCGACCCGGCGAGCATCACGGCGCGCCGGACGTCGGCGGGCGGGGCTTCGGCGGCGCGGGCCAGGGCGTCGGCGGCGACGGCGTCCAGGGCCCCCTGGCGTACCTCGCCGGTGAGCAGGGCCCGCAGGAAGCGCTGCTCGTCCTCGGTGGCGGCGGCGAACAAGGCACGCAGGTGCTCCCGGCGCAGGGCCTGGGAGCCGGTGCCGGAGACGGCTGCGAGGGCGGTCAGCCGCGCGTCGACCCCGGTGACGGTGAGGGTGGGTGCGGCAGCGGGCGGTACGGGGTCACCGAGGGTGCGCCAGCCGACCCCGATCCGGCCCTGGGGCAGCCGTCCGGCGAGATACGGGATGACGACGGGCACGTCGTCGGGTGCGGCGTCCCGGAAGAGACCCGCCAGGAGCGCCACCTTCCGGGACCGGGCGGATGCGGCGGCGACCTCCAGGGACACCCGGGCGAGCTCGGCGAGCAGCATGCGGCCATGGTGCTACGGGCCGGGGCACGCCGCCCGCCGAGGAGGCGCCCTCGGCGAAGAGGCACCGGGCGCGCCGCCCGACCGCGGCGCGCCCTGTGCGTCATATGAAGTTGAGGGCCGCCGCCGCTCCCACTCCCCCGAGGACCATGAAGGCGGGCATCAGCACCTTCATCTCCACCCAGCTGCCGGCCCGGAAGCGCATGGCCTTCGGCGGGCCGATCGGGTACCAGCGCTTGCGGCCGACCGGGATGGGCCACAGGATCGGGCAGCCGGAGACGGTGAGCGCGTCGCCGATGTCGTGGACGAGCGCGCCCAGCACGATGGGCAGGCCGAGCCACAGGTACTCCTGGCCGGGGGCGTCGAAGAGCCAGTCGGCCCCGTGGCCCGGCTGGTCCAGGACTCCGGCGAGAATCCAGGCGCTGGTGGCGCCGAGCAGCCAGACCAGGATGTCGCTGGAGACCCGTGCGGCCCGCCAGAGCAGGCCCTCGACCGCGAGCACCAGGTGGACGAAGAGGACGCCGAGGACGGCCCAGCGGCCGCCGAAGACGGCGGCGGCGGAGCAGCCCGCGCCGATGAGGACGGCCCAGAGCCAGGTGTGGGTCAGGGTGCGGTGGCCGCCGGTTCGGCGGGGGTCGGCCTTGCTCCTCGTGGCCTTGTAGACGGCGAACGAGAGCTTGTCGACGATCTCGCAGAGGGCCTTGGAGACGGGTCCGAAGGCGCGCGAGATGGTCGCGGACTTGTGGTCGAGGTCGGGGGCCAGTGCGGCACCCGCGCAGATCAGCGCCCCGACGACCAGGACCGGCCAGGGCATCGTGTGGCCCGCGGCGGCGGCCGCCGCACCCACCCCCAGCCAGGCCGCTGCCCCTGACAGAGAGTGTGCCGGTCCCATCATGGTCGCTTCCGCCCCCAGTGCGTCGTGTGCCCATCACCGGTGCGGCGCGGGCTGGTTGAGTCCGCAGCGTATCGCCCATGATCTTGGTGCCGTCGGCCGGTTCCCTCATCCGCGCGGAAGACAGGCAAGATGGGGGCGTGACCCTCATCGACCAGTTGCCGCAGACCGCCGACCCGGACGCCCTCTTCGAGGCCTTCTCGTCATGGACCGAGAGCCAGGGCATCACGCTTTATCCGGCTCAGGAGGAGGCGCTGATCGAGGTGGTCTCCGGGGCGAACGTGATCCTTTCCACCCCGACCGGCTCGGGCAAGAGCCTGGTGGCGGCGGCCGCGCACTTCACCGCGCTGGCCCAGGACAAGGTGACCTTCTACACCGCGCCGATCAAGGCGCTGGTGTCGGAGAAGTTCTTCGACCTGTGCAAGCTCTTCGGCACCGAGAACGTCGGGATGCTCACCGGTGACGCCTCGGTCAACGCGGACGCCCCGGTGATCTGCTGCACGGCCGAGGTGCTGGCCTCCATCGCGCTGCGCGACGGGAAGTACGCCGACATCGGCCAGGTCGTGATGGACGAGTTCCACTTCTACGCCGAGCCGGACCGGGGCTGGGCGTGGCAGATTCCGCTGCTGGAGCTGCCGCAGGCCCAGTTCGTGCTGATGTCGGCGACGCTCGGTGACGTCTCGATGTTCGAGAAGGACCTGACCCGGCGCACCGGCCGCCCCACCTCGGTGGTGCGCTCGGCGACCCGCCCGGTGCCGCTGAGCTACGAGTACCGCTTCACGCCGATCACCGAGACGCTGACCGAGCTGCTGGACACCCGGCAGTCGCCCGTGTACATCGTGCACTTCACACAGGCGGCGGCCGTCGAGCGGGCGCAGTCCCTGATGAGCATCAACATGTGCACGAAGGAGGAGAAGGAGAGGATCGCCGACCTGATCGGCGCCTTCCGTTTCACCACCAAGTTCGGCCAGAACCTCTCCCGTTACGTACGCCACGGCATCGGCGTGCACCACGCGGGGATGCTGCCCAAGTACCGCCGCCTGGTGGAGAAGCTGGCACAGGCGGGTCTGCTGAAGGTGATCTGCGGGACGGACACGCTGGGCGTCGGTGTCAACGTGCCCATCCGTACGGTGCTGTTCACGGCGCTCACCAAGTACGACGGCACCCGGGTGCGGACCCTGCGGGCGCGGGAGTTCCACCAGATCGCGGGCCGGGCCGGGCGTGCCGGGTTCGACACCGCCGGGTTCGTCGTGGCGCAGGCCCCCGAGCACGTCATCGAGAACGAGAAGGCGCTGAAGAAGGCGGGCGACGACCCGAAGAAGAAGCGCAAGGTGGTCCGCAAGAAGGCTCCCGAGGGCTTCGTCGCCTGGTCGGAGACCACCTTCGACAAGTTGATCCAGTCCGAGCCGGAGCCGCTGAACTCCCGCTTCCGGGTCACGCACACGATGCTCCTCGCGGTCATCGCGCGCCCGGGCAACGCGTTCGAGGCGATGCGGAGTCTGCTGGAGGACAACCACGAGCCGCGCCGGGCGCAGCTGCGGCACATCCGGCGGGCCATCGCCATCTACCGCTCGCTGCTGGACGGCGGGGTGGTGGAGCAGCTGGAGACCCCGGACGCCGAGGGGCGGATCGTGCGGCTGACGGTCGACCTCCAGCAGGACTTCGCACTGAACCAGCCGCTCTCCACGTTCGCGCTGGCAGCGTTCGATCTGCTGGACGCCGAATCCCCTTCGTCCGCACTGGACATGGTCTCGGTCGTCGAGTCGACGCTGGACGATCCGCGACAGATCCTGGCGGCCCAGCAGAACAAGGCGCGCGGTGAGGCCGTCGGGCAGATGAAGGCGGACGGGGTCGAGTACGAGGAGCGGATGGAGCGGCTCCAGGACGTCACGTACCCCAAGCCGCTGAGCGAGCTGCTGTGGCACGCCTACGACGTGTACCGCAGGAGCCACCCGTGGGTGAGCGACCACCCGGTGTCGCCGAAGTCGGTGATCCGGGACATGTTCGAGCGTGCCATGACCTTCACGGAGTTCACCTCGCACTACGAGCTGGCCCGGACCGAGGGCATCGTGCTGCGGTATCTGGCGAGCGCGTACAAGGCGCTGGAGCACACGATCCCGGACGACATCAAGTCCGAGGACCTCCAGGACCTGATCTCGTGGCTCGGCGAGATGGTGCGTCAGGTGGACTCCAGTCTGCTGGACGAGTGGGAGCAGCTGGCGAACCCGGAGGTGGAGACCGCCGAGCAGGCCCAGGAGCGGGCCGACGAGGTCAAGCCGGTCACCGCGAACGCGCGCGCCTTCCGGGTGCTGGTGCGCAACGCGATGTTCCGCCGGGTGGAACTGGCCGCGCTGGACCGGGTCCGCGACCTGGGCGAGCTGGACGGCGACTCCCGGTGGGACGAGGACGCGTGGGGCGAGGCGCTCGACGCGTACTGGGACGCGCACGAGGAGATCGGCACCGGCCCGGACGCGCGCGGCCCGAAGCTGCTGAAGATCGAGGAGGACCCGGCGCACGGGCTGTGGCGGGTCTGGCAGGCGTTCGCCGACCCGGCGGGCGACCATGACTGGGGTATCCAGGCCGAGGTGGACCTGGCCGCGTCCGACGAGGAGGGCCGGGCGGTCGTCCGGGTCACCGAGGTCGGCCAGCTGTGAGCGGGCCCCTGAGGCCGAAGTGGGGAGCGAGCGCATGACGAATCCGGCCGAGCGTCTGGTCGACCTTCTCGACCTGGAGCGGATCGAGGTCGACATCTTCCGCGGCCGCAGTCCGCAGGAGTCGCTGCAACGGGTCTTCGGCGGCCAGGTGGCGGGCCAGGCACTGGTGGCGGCGGGCCGGACGACCGACGGGGAGCGGCCGGTGCACTCGCTGCACGCCTACTTCCTGCGGCCGGGGCGCCCCGGGGTGCCGATCGTCTACCAGGTGGAGCGGGTGCGGGACGGCCGGTCCTTCACCACCCGGCGGGTGACGGCCGTGCAGGAGGGCCGGACGATCTTCAACCTGACGGCGTCCTTCCACCGCCCCGAGGAGGCGGGGTTCGAACACCAGCTGCCGCCCGCCCGGACCGTCCCGGACCCGGAGGAGCTGCCGACGGTCGCCGACGAGGTGCGCGAGCACCTGGGAGCGCTGCCGGAGGCGCTGGAGCGGATGGCCCGGCGCCAGCCCTTCGACATCCGTTACGTCGACCGGCTGCGCTGGACGAGCGAGGAGATCAAGGACGCCGATCCGCGCAGTGCGGTGTGGATGCGTGCGGTGGGCCCGCTGGGCGGCGACCCGCTGGTGCACACGTGCGCGCTGACGTACGCGAGCGACATGACGCTGCTGGACGCGGTGCGCATCCCGGTGGAGCCGCTGTGGGGCCCGCGCGGCTTCGACATGGCGTCCCTGGACCACGCCATGTGGTTTCACCGGCCGTTCCGGGCGGACGAGTGGTTCCTGTACGACCAGGAGTCGCCGATCGCGACGGGCGGACGCGGCCTGGCACGCGGCCGGATCTACGACCGTTCGGGGCAGCTGCTGGTGTCGGTGGTGCAGGAAGGGCTGTTCCGGCGGCTGGAGGGCAGGTAGAGCGCCTTACGTGCCCGGCAGCGGGTCCTGGTCGACCTCGTGGCGGCGGGTGCGGATGTCGGGCGGTGCGGGGTGCAGCTTGGCGTCGCAGGACGGCCCGAGGCCGGCCCGCCGGGAGTCGGTCCCGGTGAGGGGACGGCCGCAGAGCCGACAGCGGACGAGGCGGCGCCCTTCGGGTGTCCCGTCGTCGGCCGCCGAGCCCGGTGGGACGGGCCGTCCGACGGCTCCGGCGGCCCCGGGCAGCGGTTCGGGGAAGGCATCGGGAGTGTCCACCCCCCGATCCTGCCAGTACGGCTCCGTGACCGCCCGCGGGGGCGTCCGGGCTCAGGTGCGGTCCCGCTGCCGGTCGAGCGCCTCGTCCAGGGTGCGGGCCGCCATGATGAGCGAGAGATGGGTGAACGCCTGGGGAAGGTTGCCCAGTTGTTCGCCGCTGGGGCGGGGCCGTAGTCGAACCGGGGCCGGCACTCCAGGCCGAAGCGCACGGTGCCGCGTACCGAGCGCACGGTGCGGACGGGGGGTGCCGGTCGGTCGGCCCGCCGGAGCGGATCGGGGTCATCCAGTCGAGGAGCTCTCCGACGCCGTCGGGTGCCGGGAACCGGGTGACGACGACCGCGGTGTCGGGGTATTGGAGCTGCTTGCACGTGTGCGTGCGGCCTTCGGGTGCCGGCCGGAAGTAGCCGCCGCGGTCGTGGTCGAGCAGTGCGGCGAAGACGCTGGGCGCGTCGAGTCTCGGGGCGGTGAGCCAGTCGACGACTCCCCGCGAGGAGATCAGTGCGGCCGTCTGGAGGTCGCCCACGAGCCCGTGGTCGGCGATCGGGGGATACCGGTCCATGCGCCTTGCCTCCCGGTCGAATCGGGCCCCCGTCCCCTCACTATCCGGCACTCCCGCCCCGGGTGCGCGGCACACGTCCGTGCCGTGCGCCCGGGGCGGTTGTCCGGTTTGCCGAACGGAGCCGGGGCCGCGTTACTGGAGTGAGCTCCGGGCCGCCTGCCGGGCGGAGCTCCGTCCGACAGAGCAGGCAGCCGCGGAGGTGCCGGGATGGACATGATCCACATCCGGGCGGTGAGCCCGCCGGACCTGACCGACGAGATCGTCGGCCGGCTCTCCGGGGACCCCTGCGTACTCGATCTCATCGTCCAGCGCGACGCCGCGCGCGATCCGGACGGCGACTCCATCGCCTGCGACGTGCTGACGGGGGCGGCGAACGACGTGCTGCACCGGCTGCGCGCCGTCCAGCTCGACCAGCGGGGCTCCCTGGTCATCGAGCCGGTCGACATGGCGTTCTCCGGCAGGGCCACCGAAGGAGGGCTGCGCGAGCTGGGGCCGCTGAGCCGGGCGCCGGTCTGGGAGCAGGTCGAGGCACGCATCAGGTCCGGGGGGCGCTACCCGCCGAGCTTCTACCTCTACCTGGTCGTCGCCGGGCTCGCCGAAGAGGCGTGACGCACTACGGAAGGGGCACTCCATGGACCGGGAAGCCGCTGCGCCGCTGCGCGCCGCACCTCACGCGACACCGGCCGAACGGGCAGCGCTGGGCAGGGCCGCGCGCCGGAGGGCTCCCCGGTCGAGCCATGCGGAGTTCACAGCGTCGCCGCGCCGCCCCGACCCGCTGACCGTCCTCGAAGCGCAGTCCGCGGACCGGGTTCCCGAGCTGGTCCCGATCCGCTACGGCCGCATGGCCGAGTCCCCGTTCCGCTTCTACCGGGGCGCGGCCGCCCTGATGGCGGCCGACCTGGCGGGCACCCCGGACTCGGGGATCCGGGCGCAGCTGTGCGGTGACGCCCACCTGCTGAACTTCCGGCTGCTGGCCTCGCCCGAGCGGAATCTGCTCTTCGACATCAACGACTTCGACGAGACTCTGCCGGGCCCCTGGGAGTGGGACGTGAAACGGCTGGCGGCCAGCCTGGTCATCGCGGCGCGGGCCAACGGTTTCACGGACCGGGAGCGGTCCGTGATCGTACGGGCGGCGGTCCGCTCGTACCGGGAGGCGATGGCCCGGTTCGCCGGGATGCGCAATCTCGACGTGTGGTACGCGAGGACCGACGCCGAACGGCTGCGTACGGTGGCCGCGGAGCAGTTGAGCGGACGGGGCCGCCGGAACGTGGACCGGGCTCTGGGCAAGGCCCGCTCCAGGGACAGCCTGCAAGCCTTCGGCAAGCTCGCCGAGGTGGTCGAGGGGCGGCTGCGGATCGCGGCGGACCCGCCGTTGGTCGTGCCGCTCACCGATCTGATGCCCGGGGTGGAACGTGAGGAGGCGCACCGGGCGTTCGGCGCCATGGTGGCGGGTTACGCCCACAGCCTGGCGTCCGACCGGCGCCGTCTGCTGGAGGACTTCGCACTGGTGGACGTGGCCCGCAAGGTCGTCGGCGTGGGCAGCGTCGGGACCCGGTGCTGGATCATCCTGCTGCTCGGCCGGGACAGCGGGGATCCGCTTCTCCTCCAGGCCAAGGAGGCCGGTCCCTCGGTGCTGGCCGAGCACACCGGGGCGAGCCGGTACGAGAACCAGGGTGAGCGGGTCGTCGCGGGCCAACGGCTGATGCAGGCCTCCAGCGACATCTTCCTCGGCTGGGAGCGGGCCGACGGCCTGGACGGCCGGAACCGGGACTTCTACGTGCGCCAGTTGCGCGACTGGAAGGGCATCGCCGAACCGGAGTCGATGGTGCCGAAGGGGATGCGCGCGTTCGGCGAGGTGTGCGGGGCCACCCTGGCCCGCGCCCACGCCCGGTCCGGGGACCGGATCGCCATCGCCGCCTATCTGGGGCGCAAGGATGCCTTCGACCGGGCGCTCGCCACGTTCGCGGAGTCGTACGCGGACCGCAACGAGCTCGATCACGGGGTGCTGGTCGACGCGGTGGCCTCGGGGCGGCTGCCGACGGACGGCCCGGCCGGGCACGCGGGCGGCGCCGCGAACGGTCCGCCGGGGCCGGGTGGCTGACCTTCCGCACCGGAGGGCGTGTTCCGGCGGCGGGGAGGCGCCCGGTCCGCCGGTGCGTGGTATTCCGGCGTGGACCCGTGGGGGCACCCTCCCGGGGCCGCCACCCCTCCCCGGGGTCGTCACGTCGAGGAGTCGAGATCATGCCGGCCACGCCTCCGGGCAAACCCTTCACCGCATCGGAGGACCCCTACGAGCTGGTCCGCACACGCAGGTACGCGGGGCTGCTGGTGATGGCGGCGCTGCTCGGAGTGCCCGTCTCCGCGGTCGCGTTCGGCTTCCTCGCCCTGGTCTCGGAGCTCCAGTCGCTGACGTACACGGAGCTGCCGAGGGCGATGGGCTTCGAGGAGACGCCGTCGTGGTGGCCCGTCCCGCTGCTCGGCGCCGCGGGTCTCCTGGTCGGACTCACCGTCCGCCGGCTGCCGGGCCGGGGCGGGCACCGGCCGGCGGAGGGGCTGGTGTCCACCGGAGCCCCGGCCCCGGCGGACCTGCCCGGCATCGCTCTCGCGGCGCTGCTCTCCCTGGGCGTGGGTGCCGTGCTCGGCCCGGAGGCGCCCCTGATCGCGCTGGGCGGCGGGCTGGCCGTGTGGGCGGCGGGCCGCGTCAAGCGGGACCTGGCGCCGGAGGGGCGGGCCCTGGTCGGGGCCTCGGGGAGTTTCGCCGCGGTGAGCGCCCTGCTGGGTTCACCGCTGCTGGGCGCGTTCCTGCTGATGGAGGTGTCGGGGCTGGCCGGGCCGATGCTGGGCGTGGTCCTGGTGCCCGGGCTGCTCTCCGCGGGGATCGGCGCGCTGATCTTCACGGGGCTGGGTTCCTGGACGGGTCTGGGCACCTACTCCCTGTCCTTGGGGGAGGTTCCGCCGGCGGCGGCCCCCGGCTTCGCCGGGTTCGGGTGGGCGCTGGTTCTCGGTGTCGCGGCCGCCTTCGCCGGTGCGGGCATCCGCCGGCTGTCACTGGCTCTGCAGGAACGCGTGGAGCGGAGGACGGTGGTGGCCACGGCGGTGATGGGGCTGGTCATCGGCGGGCTCGCGCTGGTGTACGCCGAGACCTCGGGCAAGGCCGCGTCCGAGGTGCTGTACTCGGGCGAGCACGACCTGGGCCATCTCCTGTCCGCGAGCGCGGAGTACTCGGTCGGCGCGCTGGTGCTGCTCATCGTCTGCAAGTCGCTCGCCTACTGCGCCTCGTTGAGCTGTTTCCGGGGCGGCCCCGTCTTCCCCGCGATGTTCGTGGGGGCGGCGGCCGGCATCGCGCTGTCCCATCTGCCGGGGCTTCATCTCACCGCGGGGTTCGCGATGGGTATCGGAGCCATGTGCGTGGCGATGCTGCGGCTGCCGATGACCTCGGTGCTCCTGGCGACGCTCCTGCTGGGCAAGGAGGGGCTTACGGTGATGCCCCTGGTGATCGTGGCGGTGGTGGTGGCGTACGTGGTCACCCTCCGGCTGACGCCCGCGCCGGTGGACAGGGCAGGGCCGAAGGCGGTGTGATCGTCCCCGTGGGTTTCCTCCCGCCTCCTGCTCCTGTTTCGTGAAAGGTCCCTCCCCATGACCGAGATCGTCCACGTGACCGCCCCCGAACTGGTCACGTACGCCGACGAGATGGCCGAGCTGCTGGTGGAGACCGTCGAGGAGGGGTCCTCGGTCGGTTTCCTGGCCCCGCTGGACCGGGAGGCGGCCGCCGTCTGGTGGCGGGAGCGCGCCGGGGCGGTGGCGGCCGGGCAGGTCGGCATCTGGATCGCCCGGGAGGGCGCGCGGGTGTCGGGGACGATCGCGTTGGTCCGCGCGCCGCTGCCGAACGCCCGCCACCGCGCGGAGGTCGCCAAGCTGATGGTCCGCCCCTCCGCCCGGGGCCAGGGACTCGGCCGGGCGCTGCTGGACGCCGTGGAGGCGTACGCCACCTCCGAGGGCATCACGCTGCTGATCCTGGACACGGAGTCCGGCAGCCTGGCCGAGCAGGTCTACTGCAAGGCGGGCTGGACAAAGGTCGGCTCCGTGCCGGGATACGCGGCTGATCCCGCGGGCAGCCTCAAGCCGACCACCTTCTACTACAAGGAGCTCGCCGCCCCGTGAGCGGCGGACGGCACAATGAGCACCACCACGCAAAGACCAGGGAGAGCTTCATGACGCTGCACGACATTCCGCTGCGCACCCTCGCGGGCGAGCCGACCACGCTGGGCGCGTACAGCGGCCGGACCGTCCTGCTGGTGAACGTGGCCTCCAAGTGCGGGCTCACCCCGCAGTACGAGGGCCTGGAGCGGTTGCAGCAGACCTACGGGGACCGGGGCCTGACCGTGCTCGGCGTGCCCTGCAACCAGTTCGCCGGGCAGGAGCCGGGCAGCCCGGAGGAGATCCGGACCTTCTGCTCGACGACGTACGGGGTCAGCTTCCCGCTGCTGGAGAAGATCGAGGTCAACGGTGGGGACCGGCACCCGCTCTACGCGGAGCTGACCAAGGTGGCGGACTCGGACGGGGAGGCCGGCGACGTCCAGTGGAACTTCGAGAAGTTCGTGATCTCGCCGGCCGGGGAGCCGGTGGCCCGCATCCGCCCGCGCACCGAGCCGGAGGCGACGGAGGTCGTGGCGGCGATCGAGGCGCAGCTGCCCTCCTGAGCAGGGGAAGGGGGGCCGTCCGGGACGCGTTCCCGGGCGGCCCCCCTTCCGGCTGTCCGCTAGCGGATCGGCATGCCCGACAGGGTGCGGGCGATCACCAGGCGCTGGATCTCGCTGGTGCCCTCGAAGATGGTGTAGATCGCCGCGTCGCGGTGCATCCGCTCGACCGGGTACTCCCGGGTGAAGCCGTTGCCGCCGAGGATCTGGATCGCCTGTGCGGTGACGTCCCGGGCGGTCTCGCTCGCGTAGAGCTTCGACATGGAGCCCTCGGCCGCGGTGAACGGCTTGCCGGTGGTGGCCATCCAGGACGCGCGCCAGACCAGCATCCGGGCGGCGTCGATGCGGGTGCGCATGTCGGCGAGCTGGAAGGCGATGCCCTGGTTGTCGATGATCGGGCGGCCGAACTGGCTGCGGGTCTTCGCATAGTCGAGGGCGACCTCGTACGCGGCGCGGGCGGTGCCCACGGCCATCGCGCCGACGGCCGGGCGGGAGGCCTCGAAAGTGGCCATCGCCGCGTTCTTCACTCGCTCGCCGCCCGCCTTGGCGCGCTCCCGGGCGCGGGCGAGGCGTTCGTCGAGCTTGTCCTTGCCGCCGAGGAGGCAGTGGCCGGGGACGCGGACGTCCTCCAGGACCACTTCGGCGGTGTGGGAGGCCCGGATGCCGTGCTTCTTGAACTTCTGGCCCTGGGAGAGGCCGGGGGTGTCCGGCGGCACGATGAAGGAGGCGTGGCCCTTGGAGCCGAGGTCGGGATCGACGACGGCGACGACCACGTGGACGCCTGCTATGCCGCCGTTGGTCGCCCAGGTCTTGGTCCCGTTGAGGACCCACTCGTCCTTGGCCTCGTCGTAGACGGCGCGCGTCCGCATGGAGGCGACGTCGGAGCCGGCGTCGGGCTCGGAGGAGCAGAAGGCGGCGACCTTCACGTCGTTGGCGTCGCCGTACATCTGCGGGATCCAGGTGCCGATCTGCTCCTCGGTGCCGTTGGCGAGGACGCCCACGGCCGCCAGGCCGGTACCGACGATGGACAGGGCGATGCCCGCGTCGCCCCAGAACAGCTCTTCCATAGCCATGGGGATGCCGAGCCCCGTAGGGTCGAAGAACTGCTGGGCGTAGAAGTCGAGGGAGTAGATGCCGACCTTGGCCGCTTCCTGGATGACGGGCCAGGGCGTTTCCTCACGCTCGTCCCACTCCGAGGCGGCGGGGCGGATGACATCCGCCGCGAAGCCGTGGAGCCAGTCGCGGACCTGCTTCTGGTCGTCATTGAGGTCAAGCGTGAACTCGGCCATGTTTCCCCTCCAGGCACTGCGGCAAAAGCGTGCGTTACTTGCGGTAACCCCAGTGTGTTACTGGCAAGTAGCAACTGTCAACGCTCCAGTGCCGATCAACTGCCCACGCGGCGGAGTGTTACGTTGCGCAGGCGTGCAGGAGCGGTGCGACGGCACCGCGCGGCAGGGGTGGGAGAGACGACATGGAGACCGCACGAGGCGCGGAGCGACAGCGGACCGCGGCGGAGCGCCGACGCCGCGAGTTGCTCGAAGCCGCGGACCGGGTGGTGCTCAGGGACGGCCCGCAGGCCTCGATGAACGCGATCGCCGCCGAGGCCGGGATCACCAAACCGATCCTCTACCGCCACTTCGGGGACAAGGGCGGGCTCTACCGCGCGCTGGCCAAGCGCCACACCGACGCGCTCCTCAGCGCCCTGCGGGCGGCCCTGGACGCCCCCTCGGAGCGCCGCGCACGGGTGGAGTCCACGCTCGACACCTATCTCGCCGCGATCGAGGCCCGCCCCCAGGTCTACCGCTTCCTGATGCACCCCTCCGAGAACGCCGTCGACGCAACCGCCTCCGTCGACACCGGCCCCTCGCCCGAGCAGGGCTTCGACGTCGGCCGCCACTCCGCCCCGCTGCTGCGCCGCCTCGGCGAGGAGCTGGGCCAGGTGATCGTCGAGCGGGTGGACCTCGGGCCCGACAGCGAGCAGATGGCACGCATCTGGGGTCACGGCATCGTGGGCATGATGCACGCGGCGGGCGACTGGTGGCTCGCCGACCGGCCCTGCTCCCGCGAGCGGCTGGTGCACAGCCTCGCCGACCTGCTGTGGGGGCGGCTCGCGGAGGTGGGCGACCGCGACATCCCGGGCGGCCCGGGGTTCTGAGAGACGGCGGCTCAGCCGTTACGGGCCCAGGGCGCACGCCGTGCCGCGCGCAGCGCCCGGGTCCGCCGCAGCCCGGTCAGCCGGTCCGTGTAGACAGTGCCCTCCAGGTGGTCGCACTCGTGCTGGAGGCACCGGGCGAACCACCCCGTGCCCGCGATCCGCACCGGCTCGCCCGTCATCGTCAGGCCCTCCACGACCGCGTGGTCGAAGCGTTCCGTGCCCGCTTCCAGCCCCGGAAGTGACAGACAGCCCTCCGGTCCGCGTACGGTGAGTCCGTCCGCCTCGACCAGTTCGGGATTGACCACATGTCCCAGATGGCGGACATCGTCGTCGTCCGGGCAGTCGTAGACGAACACTCTGAGCGGGACGCCGATCTGGTTGGCGGCGAGCCCGACACCCTGTGCGGCGTACATCGTGGCGAACATGTCCTCGACCAGCTTCGCGAGCGACGGACCGAACTCCGTGACGTCCTCGCAGGGCCGGTGGAGCAACGGGTCGCCGAGCAGACTCATCTCTCGGACGAGACCGGAGCTGCCGGGGATCGGGCGGTTTCGCATGGCGGCAAGCGTACGTTCCGCCGGGCCCGGGAGTTCCCGTGGTGCCGCGGTGCGGTCGCCGCGCCGGACATCGATAGGCTGGGCGCGGACCGATGCAAGGAGGATCTAGGACGATGGCAGGCAACACGGAGCCGTTGTCGCCGCGGGCCAAGCTGGCCGTGACGGCGGGCAAGGCCGCGGCGGCGGTGTCACGCGCCGCGGGGCGGGGCAGCGGATCGGTGATCGGCGGCCGGGTGGCGCTCAAACTCGACCCCGACCTGCTGGGGCGGCTGGCGCAGCACCTGGACGTGATCCTCGTGTCGGCGACGAACGGCAAGACGACCACCACCCGACTGATCGCCGAGGCGCTGCGGGCCGCGGGGCCCGTCGTCTCGAACGCGCTCGGCGCGAACATGCCCGCGGGCATCACCTCCGCGCTGGCCGGCGGCTCGGACGCGAAGTTCGGCGTGATCGAGGTCGACGAGAAGTATCTGGCCGGTGTCGCGCGCGACACCACCCCCAAGGCGATCGCCCTGCTCAACCTCTCGCGCGACCAGCTGGACCGCGCGGCCGAGACCCGGATGATGGCCGAGCACTGGCGCGAGGGCCTGTCCGGCTCGAAGGCCGTGATCATCGCGAACGCGGACGACCCGCTGGTCGTCTGGGCGGCTTCCTCCTCGGCCAACGTGGTGTGGGTGGCGGCCGGTCAGGCGTGGAAGGACGACGCCTGGTCCTGCCCGTCCTGCGGCGGTGTGATGCAGCGCCCCGGCGACGACTGGTTCTGCGGGCAGTGCGGCTTCCGGCGCCCCGCCCCGAGCTGGGCGCTCAACGGCGACTACGTCCTGGACCCGCACGGTTCGGCCTGGCCGATCCACCTCCAGCTGCCCGGCCGCGCCAACAAGGCGAACGCCGCAAGTTCGGCCGCCGTCGCCGCAGTCTTCGGGGTGCCGCCGCAGGTCGCCCTGGAGCGGATGTACCAGGTGCAGGCGGTCGCCGGACGGTACGACGTCGTCACCTTCCAGAACCGTGAGCTGCGCCTGCTGCTGGCGAAGAACCCGGCGGGCTGGCTGGAGACGTTCTCGCTGATCGACCCGCCGCCGACACCGGTGATCCTCTCGGTGAACGCCCGTGGCGCGGACGGCACGGACACCTCCTGGCTGTGGGACGTGGACTACACCCAGCTGGCCGGTCACCCGATCTTCGTGCTCGGCGACCGCAAGCTGGACCTCGCGGTCCGCCTGGAAGTCGCCGGTCTCGACTTCCGGGTCTGCGAGAACCTCGACGAGGCCGTGCAGCACGCCCCGCCCGGACGTATCGAGGTCATCGCCAACTACACCGCCTTCCAGGATCTGCGCCGCCATGTCGGCAACTGACCCCGGCCCCGGCCACCTCCGGAGAGGACGAAGCATGAGCAACAACGGTCTGCGTCTGGTCTGGGTCTACCCCGACCTCCTCAGCACCTACGGCGACCAGGGCAACGCCCTGGTCGTGGAGCGGCGGGCCCGGCAGCGCGGCCTGGACGTGCAGCGCGTGGACGTGCGCAGCGACCAGCCGGTGCCGACGTCCGGCGACGTCTACCTGATCGGCGGCGGTGAGGACCGGCCGCAGCGCCTCGCGGCCGAGCGGCTGCGCCGCGACGGCGGGCTGAGCCGGGCCGCGGCCAACGGCGCGATCATCTTCTCGGTCTGCGCGGGCTACCAGATCCTCGGGCACGAGTTCATCAACGACCTCGGTGAGCGCGAGCCGGGCCTCGGTCTGCTCGACGTGGTCTCGACCCGCGGCGAGGGTGCGCGGTGTGTCGGCGACGTGCTGGCGGACATCGACCCACAGCTCGGCCTGGAGCCGCTGACCGGGTTCGAGAACCACCAGGGCGTCACCCATCTCGGCCCGACGGCACGGCCGTTCGCCCGGGTGCGGTTCGGCCGGGGCAACGGCACCGGGGACGGCACGGAGGGCGCTTACAACGACACCGTCTTCGGAACGTACATGCACGGTCCCGTGCTGGCCCGCAACCCGCAGATCGCCGATCACCTGCTGAAGCTCGCCCTCGACGTGAACGCGCTGCCGCCCACGGACGACCGGTGGTACGAGGCGCTGCGCGCCGAGCGGATCGCCGCCGCGACACAGCCCGCCTGATGAGGCGTTTTCCGCTCGGTTGAGCGGAGTCCAGCAGGCGGACGTCCGGTTCGGTCCCGCCACCCCGCGCCGGTAGGGTGGCGGGGATCCAACCGGACGACGTGGTCCGGTCGTCGACCCACGTTGCAAAGGTTTTCGGGCCATGCGCATTGGCGTACTCACCTCCGGCGGCGACTGCCCCGGCCTCAACGCCGTCATCCGTTCCGTCGTGCACCGCGCGGTGGTGGACCACGGCGACGAGGTCATCGGCTTCCACGACGGCTGGAAGGGCCTGCTGGAGGCCGACTACCGCAAGCTCGACCTCGACGCGGTGGGCGGGATCCTGGCCCGCGGCGGCACGATCCTCGGTTCCTCCCGCGTCCAGCCCGCGCATCTGCGCGACGGGGTGGAGCGGGCCCGCGGCCATGTCGCGGACCTCGGCCTGGACGCGATCATCCCGATCGGCGGCGAAGGCACCCTCAAGGCCGCCAACCTGCTCTCCGAGGCCGGGCTGCCCATCGTCGGGGTCCCCAAGACCATCGACAACGACATCGCCTCCACCGACGTCACCTTCGGCTTCGACACCGCCGTCGGTGTCGCCACCGAGGCGCTGGACCGGCTGAAGACCACGGCCGAGTCGCACCAGCGGGTGCTGATCGTCGAGGTCATGGGCCGGCACACCGGCTGGATCGCCCTGCACTCCGGGATGGCCGCCGGTGCCCACGCCATCGTGGTGCCCGAGCGCCCCTTCGACATCGACGAGCTGACCGAGCTGGTCGGCAAACGCTTCTCGGCGGGCAAGAAGTTCGCCATCGTGGTGGTCGCCGAGGGCGCCAAGCCGCGTGCGGGCTCCATGCAGTTCGAGCAGGGCACCAAGGACATCTACGGCCACGAGCGGTTCGCCGGGGTGGCCACCCAGCTCGCCGGGGAGCTGGAGCAGCGGCTCGGCAAGGAGGCCCGCCCGGTCATCCTCGGCCACGTCCAGCGCGGCGGCACCCCCACCGCGTACGACCGGGTCCTGGCGACCCGGTTCGGCTGGCACGCGGTGGAGGCGGCGCACCGGGGCGAGTTCGGGATGCTGACCGCGCTGCGCGGCACCGACATCACCATGGTCCCGCTGGCCGAAGCGGTACAGACGCTCAAGACGGTCCCCGCCGAGCGGTACGCCGAGGCGGAGTGCGTCCTGTAGCCACCCGCTCTCCGAGAACTGCCCCCGGCCGCAACCGCGGCCGGGGGCAGTTCTACGCTGTACCGGACAACCGGCACGAAACGGGGATGTGTCCCCATCGGGAGTGAACAGATGGATCACAGCGGGCACGGCATGAACATGGATCTGCCGCCGTTCACGCTGGGACGGGGGCTGGAGCTCTCCCTGGAACCGTTCTTCCTGACCGGCTGCCTCCTCGCCCTCGCCCTGTACGGGTACGGCGTGGTGCGGCTGCGTCGGCGCGGGGACGGCTGGCCGGTGAGCCGGATCGTGTTCTTCGTCGTGGGCGTGCTGAGCATCGCGCTGGTGATGTGCACCAAGCTCAACGACTACGGCATGGTCATGTTCAGCGTGCACATGGTGCAGCACATGGTGATCAGCATGCTGTCGCCGATCCTGCTGCTCCTGGGCGCTCCGGTGACGCTGGCTCTGCGGGCACTGCCGCCGGCGGGCCGGGGGCGGACCGGGCCGCGCGAACTGCTCCTGAAGCTGCTGCACAGCCGCTACATCAAGATCGTCACGCATCCCGCGTTCACGATCCCCATCTTCATCGCCAGCCTCTACGCGCTGTACTTCACGCCGATCTTCGACTTCCTGATGGGTTCCAAGCCCGGCCACATCGGGATGATGGTGCACTTCCTCGCCGTCGGCCTGGTCTTCTTCTGGCCGATCATGGGCGTCGACCCGGGCCCGCACCGCCCCGGCTATGTGATGCGGATGCTGGAACTGTTCGCCGGGATGCCGTTCCACGCGTTCTTCGGGATCGCGCTGATGATGGCGACGACGCCGATGGTGAAGACGTACGAGAATCCGCCCGCCTCGCTGGGCATCGACGCCCTGAGCGACCAGAACTGGGCGGGCGGCATCGCCTGGGCGTTCAGCGAGATCCCGTCCGTGCTGGTCCTGATCGCGCTCGTCTACCAGTGGTACCACTCCGAGCAGCGCGCCGCCCGGCGCTCGGACCGGGCCGCCGACCGCGACGGCGACCAGGAGCTGGAGGCGTACAACGCCTATCTGGCGTCATTGCAGGCCCGCGGACGGTAGCGCCCGGGACGCATCCGGGGTGACCATGGGGACAACGGCCGCGCGGCCGACGAGGAGCGTGCGCGCATGTCCGGATCGACGAAAACCATGGGATACATGACCGTCGGGGCGCTGGTCACGGTGACCGCGTACACGGTGGCGCTGGGAAGCAGTGGCTGGCTGTGGTTCGGCTGGGTGGTGCTGGGTCTGTGCACCCTCGGCATGCTGGCCACCCAGGACATCTGACCGTGCGCTGCGGGCGGGCGCCGGGGCCCCTACGCAGCCCTGACGCCGGCCCGGCAGAGCGAGGTGGACGCACAAGGTGTTCTACTACATCCTCAAATATGTCGTGCTGGGGCCGGTCCTGCGGCTGCTTTTCCGGCCTCGCATCGAGGGCCTGGGGAACATTCCGGAGGAGGGCGCGGCGATCGTCGCGGGCAACCACCTCTCCTTCTCCGACCACTTCCTCATGCCCGCCATCATCAAGCGCCGCATCACCTTCCTGGCGAAGGCCGAGTACTTCACGGGCCCGGGGCTCAAGGGGCGGCTGACCGCCGCGTTCTTCCGCAGCGCGGGCCAGATCCCGGTGGACCGGTCCGGGAAGGACGCGGGGCAGGCCGCCATCCGCGAGGGGCTCGGGGTGCTGGACAGGGGCGAGCTGCTGGGGATCTACCCGGAAGGCACCCGCTCGCACGACGGGCGGCTCTACAAGGGCAAGGTCGGCGTGGCGGTGATGGCGATCACGGCGGGGGTGCCGGTGATCCCCTGCGCCATGGTGGGCACCTTCGAGATCCAGCCGCCCGGCCGACTCGTGCCGAAGATCAAGCGGGTCGCGATCCGCTTCGGCGAACCGCTGGACTTCTCCCGCTACGCGGGCATGGAGAACCAGAAGGCCGCGATCCGGGCAGTCACGGACGAGATCATGTACGCGATCCTCGAACTGTCGGGCCAGGAGTACGTCGACCAGTACGCGGCGAAGGTGAAGGCGGCCGAGCAGGCGGCCGAGCCGTCGCGGAAGTTCCCCGGACTGCGACGCTGACGGCGGATTCGCCGTCAGCGGAGCGCTCTGGCCCGGACGGGGCCCGCTCCCTTAGCGTCGGGCGCATGAGCCAGGGACACGCATGGGTGCTGGGAGCGACGGGGCAGATCGGGCGGGCCGCGGTGCGGGCGCTGACCGCGGACGGCTGGGAGGTCACCGCGGCCTCGCGGGGCGGCGGCCGGGACGGGCGGTGGGACGACGGGGTCCGGGCGGTCGCGCTCGACCGGGACGAGGAGGGGGCCCTCGGCAGAGCCCTGGGCGACGGCTGTGACGTGCTGGTGGACATGGTGGCGTTCGACGGCGCGCATGCCCGGCAGCTGACCGGGCTGGCCGGACGGATCGGCTCGGTGGTCGTGATCTCCAGCGGCGCGGTGTACGAGGACGAGCGGGGCCGCAATTTCGACACCCAGGCCGAGCCGGACGGCTTCCCCCGCTACCCGGTGCCGCTGCCGGAGACCCAGCGCACGGTGGCACCGGGGGACGCCTCGTACGGTACCCGGAAGGTGCTGCTGGAGCGGGAACTGCTGGCTGCGGGCGACGCCCTGCCGGTGACCCTGCTGCGGGCGGGCGCGATCCACGGCCCGTACTGCCGGACGCCTCGCGAGCTGTATCTGGTGAAGCGGCTGCTCGACGGCCGGAAGCGGCGGGTGCTGGCCTACGGCGGGGAGAGCCGCTTCCACCCGGTTCATGTCTCCAACGCGGCGGAGCTGATCCGGCTGGCCGCCCGGCGACCGGGCTCACGGGTCCTGAACGCGGGCGACCCCGAGGCCCCCACGGTGGCGGAGATCGCGTCGGCCGTCGACGACGTGCTCGGCCGGGAGACGGAGACGGTGCTGATCGACGGCGCGCCGCCCGAGGGCACCGTGGGCGACAGCCCCTGGAGCATCCCGTATCCCGTGGTGTACGACATGACGGCCGCCGAGAAGGAGCTCGGGTACCGGCCGGTGACGGGATATACCGAGTCGCTGCCGGAGACGGTGGAGTGGCTCGCCGGTGAGCTGGCTGGTCGGGACTGGCGGGAGGCGTTCCCGAAGATGCTCAGGAACTACGGCGAGGGTCTCTTCGACTACGCGGCGGAGGACGCCTGGCTGGAGGCGTACGACCGGGACCGCCGCTGAACGGGACCCGGGCGGCCCTCCCTCACTCCGGGCAGGCCTTCAGCTCGTGCATCGCGTCGTCCAGGATGGAGCGCAGCAGTCGGGCGTCGGCGGCCACGGCGGTCACCAGGACGGCGGGCCCGGCGAGCGGGGTGAGGGCGGCGGTGGGCCCGAGGAGGCGTGCGGGCGGCGGCGCCTCCCCGAACGCCGGGTCGACCAGGAGCAGTTGACCCACGGCCCGGTGGCCGCCGAGCACGGCGGGGCCGTCCCAGCCGCCGGGCGCCCCGGGTCCGTAGGCCAGTTGCTGGTCGAGGAGGGGGCGGCCCGCGCGGTGGACGGTGAGCCGGGTGGTGAGGGCCCCGGTGGGTTCGCCGTGGCGGCCCAGGACCTGCTCCTCGCGCAGCAGCAGGCGGCCGGTGGCGGCGAGTTCGACCCGGGTGGCCTGGTGGAGGTCGCTTCCGTGGGCGGAGACCAGCTGTTCGGGGAGCCAGCGCAGGACGGCCCCCTCCCCCACGTGCAGCTCCACGGTGTACGTGGCGGGCTCGCCGTCCGCGAGCGGCCCCGGCAGTGCGACGGTGGCCGCCGCCGAGTCGACCGTGAGCCGGGCGCCGTCGGCGGCCTCCGCCCGGACGGCGAGGCGGTCGCCGCCCAGCGGGGCGCTCATCGCGCCGACGACGGTGACCCGGGCGTAC
The DNA here is from genome assembly GCF_002382885.1 of Streptomyces sp. WZ.A104. Classification (GTDB taxonomy): domain Bacteria; phylum Actinomycetota; class Actinomycetes; order Streptomycetales; family Streptomycetaceae; genus Streptomyces. The sequence goes on along the minus strand of NZ_NWVL01000017.1, from coordinate 9,116 downwards.
GCGGGGTGCGGCGAGCGGGTGCGGCGCAGGGCGAGCGGCCCGTCGCTCTCCAGGACGGGCAGGACGGTGGACCCCCGTCCGTCGGGCTCGGCGCGGAGCCGGGCCGTGGCGCGGACGCTCATGCGGTCCAGGCGGCGAGCTGCGCGCGCACCCAGTCCGCGACCGGCCCGACGCCTTCGGCGGAGGTCAACGAGGTGAAGGCGACGGGGAGTTCGCCGCGCTGCTGCTTGGCGTCCAGGGCCATCCGTTCCAGGTCGGAGCCGACGTAGGGGGCGAGGTCGGTCTTGTTGACGACGAGGAGGTCGGCGGTGGTGACGCCGGGGCCGCCCTTGCGCGGGATGTCGTCGCCGCCCGCGACGTCGATGACGAAGATCTGGGCGTCGACGAGGCCCTTGGAGAAGGTGGCGGTGAGGTTGTCCCCGCCGGACTCGACGAGGATCAGGTCGAGGGGGCCGACCGCGTCCTCCAGGTCCTCGACGGCTTCGAGGTTGGCGGAGATGTCGTCGCGGATCGCGGTGTGCGGGCAGGCTCCGGTCTCGACGGCCTGGATGCGCTCGGGCGGCAGGACGGCGTTGCGGAGGAGGAAGGCGGCGTCCTCGCGGGTGTAGATGTCGTTGGTGACGACGGCGATGGAGAGCCGGTCGCGCAGTTCCCGGCAGAGGGCGGCGACGGTGGCCGTCTTGCCGGAGCCGACGGGCCCGCCGAGTCCGATGCGCAGGGCGCGCCGGGTTCCGTCGGGGCGGGTGGCGTCGGCGCTGACAGCGGCGGGGCCGTCGTGGGTGTGTCCGAGGTGCATGAGGACTCCTGTGTGCGGGCTACGAGGCGAAGAGGCGGACCGGCCATGCGGCGTGCGCCTCGGCGGTGATGTCGAGGAGCGGGGCCGAGGCGGCGGGCAGGGCGCCGATGCCCCGGCGGGCGGCCTCGGCGGCCCGTTCGGCGATCCGGTCCAGGTCGGGGGCGAGGCGGGCGAGTACGGCGGTGGCGTGGAAGGGGTCGAGGGAGAGGAGCCGGACGACGGCGGTGGCGGGGCCGCTGACGGTCTCGTACGCGACGCAGTGCGCGGCGTCCTCGGGGCCCAGGCCCGCCGCCCGCGCGGTGAGCCCGAGGACGACGGGCTGGTGGGCACCGCGCGGCCGGGCCCCGGCCAGGGCGTCGAGTTCGGCACTGGGCCAGGTGGCGCGGGCGGCCCGCATCATCTGTCGGCCCAGCTTCCGGGCGGTGGTCCGCAGGGCGGGCGAGGGCGTACGGGCGTCGGCGGCCTCGTCAAGGGCGAGCGGGTCGATGCCGTGGGCGGCCGCCGCGGCGAGGGCGGCGGAGGTGAGCCCGGTCGTGTGAAGACGGCCCCGGCAGAAGGCGGCGAGGGAGTCGGCGTCGCGGACGCGCCCCTGGGCGACGGCCGGTTCGGCGCCACCGGAGTGGGCGTGGCCGCCGGCGGGGAACCGGCCGTCGGCGAGGACGAGGAGGGCTGCTCGTGACATGGGTGGCCGTCCGGCTCAGAAGAGGAAGTAGCGCTGGGCCATGGGCAGTTCCGACGCGGGTGCGGGTTCGACCGGCTCCCCGTCGATGGTGACGGCGAAGCTGTCGGGGTCGACGTGGACGTCGGTGAGGGCGTCGTTCTCCCGCATGTCCGCCTTGGTGACCCCCCGGGTGCTGGTGATCGGCACGAACCGCTTGTTCAGGGCGAGCCGCTCGGGCAGACCGTCCTCGATGGCGGCCGTGGAGACGAAGTTGAAGGAGCCCTGGGCCGCCGCCCGGCCCAGCGCGCCGAACATCGGCCGGGGCATGACCGGCTGGGGTGTCGGGATGGAGGCGTTGGCGTCGCCCATCTGCGCGTACGCGATCTGCCCGCCCTTGATGACGGTCTGCGGCTTGACGCCGAAGAACGCCGGGTCCCACAGCACGAGGTCGGCGAGCTTGCCGGTCTCGACCGAGCCGATCTCGTGGTCCATGCCCTGTGCGACCGCCGGATTGATGGTGTATTTGGCGACATAGCGACGGACCCGGCGATTGTCGGCCCGGCCGTCCCCGGGCAGGGCTCCACGCCGCTTCTTCATGACGTGGGCGGTCTGCCAGGTCCGCAGGATCACCTCGCCGATCCGGCCCATCGCCTGCGAGTCGGAGGAGATGATGGAGATCGCGCCGAGGTCGTGGAGGATGTCCTCGGCCGCGATGGTGGAGGGCCGGATGCGGGACTCCGCGAACGCCAGGTCCTCGGGGACGGCGGGGTTGAGGTGGTGGCAGACCATCAGCATGTCGAGGTGTTCCTCGATGGTGTTGACGGTGTGCGGCCGGGTCGGGTTGGTCGAGCTCGGCAGGACGTACGGCTCGGAGACAACGGTGATGATGTCGGGCGCGTGCCCGCCGCCCGCACCCTCGGTGTGGTAGGCGTGGATGGTGCGCCCGGCGACGGCGGCAAGGGTGTCGGCGACGAACCCGGCCTCGTTGAGGGTGTCGGTGTGGATGGCGAGCTGGGCGCCCGTCTCCTCGCAGACGTTCAGACAGGCGTCGATCACGGCGGGCGTCGCGCCCCAGTCCTCGTGGATCTTGAAGCCGAGGGCGCCGCCGCGCAGTTGGGAGTGCATGGCGTCCCGGGACATGGTGTTGCCCTTGCCGAGCAGCCCGATGTTGACGGGAAAGGTCTCCAACGCCTCGAACATCCGGGCGAGGTGCCAGGGGCCCGGGGTGATGGTGGTGGCCTTGGTGCCTTCGGCGGGTCCGGTGCCGCCGCCGACCAGAGTGGTGATGCCGCTGGAGAGCGCCTGGTCGATCAGGGTCGGCGAGATGAAGTGGACGTGGGCGTCCACCGCTCCGGCCGTGAGCAGCTTCCCGTTGCCCGCGATGATCTCGGTCTCCGGGCCGATCACCAGGTCGGGGTGGACCCCGTCCATGGTGTCCGGGTTCCCGGCCTTGCCGATGCCGGTGACGCGGCCGTCGCGGATGCCGATGTCGGCCTTGACGATGCCCCAGTGGTCGATGACGACGGCCCCGGTGATGACGGTGTCGGGTGCGCCCTCGGCCCGGGTGGTGCGGGCCTGGCCCATGGACTCGCGGATCACCTTGCCGCCGCCGAACACCGCCTCGTCGCCCGCGTGTCCGGGGCCGCCGGAGCGGTCCTCCTCGACCTCGACGAACAGATCGGTGTCGGCCAGGCGGATGCGGTCTCCGGTCGTGGGCCCGAACAGGTCGGCGTACACGGCCCTGCTGAGGTCAGGCATCGAGGGCACCTCCGGTCGCACCGCGCAGGCCGGGGACGACGCGGCGGCCGGTGAGGGGAACGAGTTCGACGTCGGCGGGGATGCCGGGTTCGAAGCGGACGGCCGTACCGGCGGCGATGTTCAGCCGCAGCCCGTGGGCGGCCGCGCGGTCGAAGGCGAGCCCGGGGTTGGCCTCGGCGAAGTGGTAGTGGGAGCCGACCTGGACGGGGCGGTCGGCGGCGTTGAGGACGGTGAGCCGGGTGACAGTCCGGCCCTCGTTGAGGGGGATGTCCCCGTCCCCGTACAGGATCTCTCCGGGAATCATCGGCGCGGCCCGTCAGACGATCGGGTCGTGGACGGTGACGAGCTTGGTGCCGTCCGGGAAGGTGGCCTCGACCTGGACGTCGTGGAGCATCTCGGGGATGCCGTCCATGACCTCGTCCCGGGTGAGGAGCTTGCGGCCGGAGGCCATGAGTTCGGTGACGGTGCGGCCGTCCCGGGCGCCTTCGAGCAGATGGGCGGTGATCAGGGCGACGGCCTCGGGGTGGTTGAGCCGCAGCCCGCGTGCCCGGCGCTTCTCGGCCACGTCCGCGGCCACATGGATGAGCAGACGTTCCTGCTCGTGCGGGGTCAGTTGCACGCTTCCACCTCATCGTCTTCCGCCCGGCTCCTGGCTCCGGACGCAGCGGGACCCTAACCCCGCCCGGCAGTTCGCCGACCGGGGAAACGGGTCCTCGCGACCAGGTATTGCACGTTAGGGCGGAAGTTTTTCCGTTGCGTTAACTGACCTTTTGCGGAGCCGTGGACATCGGCCGAGGCCACCGCGCGCCCTTCGGCCGGGGGGCGGGTCGTATACGGACCCGGCATCGCCACCCGTGGGGCCCCGCGCGGCGGCCCGGGTGTCAGAGGTCGCGGTCGTCGTGGCCGCGGTGCTCGGCGGCGATGCCGAAGCGGCGGCGTTCGCCCTGAGCTGAGGCGGCGGAGCCGATCGAGGAGACCGAACTGATCACCTGCTCCTCGGCGGCGGCCTCCTCGGCTTCGAGTCGTTGCAGGTCAGCGGCGGACACCAGCGCCACCAGCGGCTTCCCGTGCCGGGTCACGACGACGCGTTCACCGCCGTAGACGACGCGGTTGATCAGTTCGGCGAGCTCCGCCCGTGCTTGCGTCACCGGAATCTCATAGGCCATAGTCCCCATCATAACCTTCTGTACGTCCTGTACATTTTTTACTGAGCCGCGTACGCAGGCAGCGCACCCAGGAGAGAGGCATCGCCATGATCCGCCCCGCCGCCCGATATGTACTGCCCGAGTTCACCGAGCGCACCGCGACCGGCAGCCGGACGCTGGACCCGTACTCCAAGCTGCTGTCCGAGCGGATCGTGTTCCTCGGGACCCCGATCGACGACACCGCGGCGAGCGATCTGATCGCCCAGTTCATGTATCTGGAGCACGCCGAACCCGACCGGCCGCTGTCGCTCTACATCAACTCCCCCGGCGGCTCGTTCGGGGCCATGGCTGCGGTCTACGACACGATGCAGTACCTGACCTGCGAGGTGGAGACCTTCTGCCTGGGGCAGGCCGGCTCCTACGCCGCCGCCCTGCTGGGGGCCGGGGCGCCGGGCCGCCGACATGCCCTGCCCGGCGCGCGGGTAGTCATTCAGCAACCCGCACTGGAGGAACCGATGCGGGGCCAGCCGTCCGATCTGGAGATCCACGCACGCGAACTGGTGCGCACCCGCGAGATGTTCGCGGCCATGCTGGTCCGGCACACGGGCCGGACCGCCGAGCAGGTCACCGCCGACATCGAGCGCGACACCATCCTCGACGCGCAGGCCGCCCGCGCCTACGGGCTGGTCGACCACGTCGTGGAGAACCGCTGAACCGTTCCCTCTCCCCAGCCTGCCGCACGACGCGAGGTGAACCGCCCATGCCCCCACCGGAGTTCCCGCCCCTGCCCGCACTGACCCGCGCGGAGGCGCAGTTCGTCGACTGCTATCTGGCCGTACTCGACCAGGTGGGCCGGATCAACCCGGCGCGCGGCAGCGACACCTACAGCGCGTTGCGGGCCGCCCAGGCCCTGGCCTCCGGGGCGGCGGCCCTGCGCGACTCCCTGGCCCTGATGCACGAACGCGGCGAGTCGCGGATCCACGCGGCCACCCTGGCGCGGGCCCTGCGCATCCTGGACGGGGAGCGCAGGGCGGGCCGGGTCGGCATGCCGCCTCCCGCCAACTGAACGGCTCCGCGCGCCGGGAGCGCGTTACGGGAGCGGACCGGTCGCGGAGCCGCACGACACGCCCGGCCCGGCGATCAGTTCTCCTCGCTCGTTCGGCTTAGGCGATCACCCTCACGAGGGATGACTCAACTTGCGTTCGGCGCGCGGACCGTGCTCGAAATGTTCGCTTTCATTGCTGGTGCGAGGCGGGGCGCCCGCCGTGTCGACAGCGGCGGATCTTCCCTGTCCACTCGTATGGATCAGTGGTGAGGAGACTCACATATCACCGTTTCAGTGCGGAAATCCGGCGACGAGTAGGCCAAGATCCCTGGGACGACAAGCCCCCGCCGCCGCGGCGGGGCGGTCCGGGCGGACGCCGAGTCCTGCCGCCGCCCGGATGACTGGTCGACAGAAGTGGATCGGCAGGAGTGGAGGACCCGAGCACAACGGGCCGACCGGGAGACCGGGAGGCCCTCGGGGTGAAGCCGCATCACGGCCGGGCAACTTCGCCAGCCCGAACCCGACAGGTCATCCTTCACAGGCGGCTGACGAAGGGTTGCGCATGACTGCGCAGGTTCATGTCCCGTCTCTGTTCGCCCGGGTCGGAACGGCCTCGGCACTCACCTTCGCCGTGACATCCGCGATGCTGGCGCCCGGTCTGGTGAACGATGCCGAGGCCGCCACCCACTCGACGAAGGCGCTGAAGGTCGCCGCGTCGAAGAAGGGGGCTCCCTACAAGTACGGGGCGGCCGGTCCGAGCCGCTTCGACTGCTCGGGGCTGACGCTCTACTCGTTCAAGAAGGCCGGGAAGAAGCTTCCGCGTACGGCACAGCAGCAGTACAACAAGACCCGGCATATCCCGAAGTCGCAGCGCAAACGCGGCGACCTCGTCTTCTTCCATTCGGGGCGCGGCGTCTACCACGTGGGCATCTACGCCGGGTCGGGGAAGATCTGGCACTCCCCCAAATCGGGGGACGTGGTGCGACTGGCGAAGATCTGGTCCAAGAGCGTCTGGTACGGACGGGTCCGCTGACCCGCCGACCGGACGCTCTCTTTCCGTGCGGGAGCGACGCTCTCCTCAGCGCAGGAGCGGGCCGGTCACCAGCACGAGCCCCAGACCGGTGAGCGCCACACCGCTGCCGCCCTCGATGGCGCGGGCGGTACGCGGTCGGCGCAGCCACCGGCCCAGCCGGTCCACGAGCAGCGCCACGGCCGGGAACCAGATCAGCGCCAGCGCCACCACGACGGCCGCCAGCAGCAGGGTCCTGGGCAGCGGCGGCTGCCCGTGCGGGACGAACTGCGGCAGCAGGCTGAGGAAGAGGACCGGGGCCTTCGGGTTGAGGGCGTTGGTCAGGAAGCCCTGGCGCAGCGCCCGCCCGAACTCCCTGGGCGCGGCCCGGCCCGGCGCGTCGTCCGGCGTCGCGCCGGGGTCCTCGCGGCGTCGGCGGTGGAACGCGTACAGGGCGCTGAGCCCGAGGTGGAGGACATACGCGCCGCCGAGCAGTTGGACGGTGCGGAAGAGCACGGGCATCGTCACCAGCACCGCGGCGAGCCCGGCGACCGCGAGCGCGGTGTGCACCAGAAGCCCGCCGGCGACGCCGAGGGCGGTGGCCAGTCCGGCGGTGCGTGAGGCCAGTGCGTTGCGTACGACGACGGTGAAGTCGGCACCGGGCAGCGCGACCATCCCGGCGGCGACCCCCGTGAAGGCGATCAGCTGTGCGTCCATGAGGTCCAGCCTGGACCGCCGGAGCCTTTAGCGTGTACTTGCAATCTTCTGGGTCTGCCTAAAGGAACGCTTCATGTACGACGCGACACGGCTCGCGGCGCTCGTCGCGGTCGCGGAGGCCGGATCGATCACGAAGGCGGCCGCCCGCCTGGGCTACACCGCGCCCGCGCTCTCCCAGCAGCTGGCCAAGCTGGAGCGGGAGGCGGGGGCGGCGCTGCTGGTGCGCCACCATCGCGGGGCGCGGCTGACGGCGGCGGGCGAGCTGCTGGCGGTGCGGGCCCGGCGGGTGCTGGACGAGCTGGACCAGGCGCGCCACGAGCTGGCGCAGCTGGCCGGGCTCTCCGGGGGCAGGCTGCGGGTGGGGACGTTCACGACGGCCGGGGTCCATCTGCTGCCGCCGGTTCTGAGCGCGTTCCGGCGGGCCCATCCGGATGTCGAGCTGGCCGTCACGGACTACGAACCGCCCGGCGGGATCGCCGCGGTGGTCGCGGGTGACGTCGATCTCGCCCTGACCCACACCTACGAACCGTCGGGCTCGGGCCCGCCGCCGGTGGGGATCGTCGTCGAGCCCCTGCTGGTCGAGGAGCTGGTCCTGGTGACCTCGGTCGGCCACCGGCTCGCCGAGGGCACCGGGCGGCTCGCGGTCACCGAGCTGGCCGGGCGGCCGTTGATCAGCAGCGCGCCCACGCATCCGCCTCGGCGCGGAGTGGAGAACGCGCTCGCCGAGGCCGGCGCGACCCCGGCGGTGGTCTGCGAGTCCCCCGGGTACGCCCTGGTGTGCGCGCTGGTCAGCGCGGGGCTCGGCGTGGCGGTGGTGCCGGAGATGGTCGCGTCGATGTCGTCGGCCCCGCTGTCGGTGCGACGGCTGGAGCCCGCGTCGTTCCGCCGGACCATTTCGGTCGTACACCACGGCGAGCGGGCGACGGCCGCCGCCGCGACGCTGCTCGCCCTGCTGCGGGGCGGGTTCGGGCGCGGAAGCGGCGGGTCAGGGGCGGGCTGACCGCCGCCCGCCCGCCCGCGTCCCCGCCCCCGTACGACCGACGTGCTCAGCCCGCGAGGCCCTGGACCTGGACCGCCCACGGCAGCGCGACCAGGACCGTCTTTCCGCCCTCGGCGGTCGGGGTGACCTGGAGGCGGCCACCGCACTCCTTGGCCAGCGCCCGGATGATGACCATGCCGCGGCCGTTGTCCTGCCGGACGGCGGCGGGCAGCCGCTGGGGCCAGCGGGGGTGACTGTCCGTCACGCCGAGGCGCAGTTCCTCGTCGCGTTCGAGGCGCAGGTCCACGGTGAAGGTGGGCGACTGGCCGAACGTGTGCTGGACGGCGTTGGTCGCCAGCTCCGAGATGATCAGCCGGACGGTGTCGGCGAACTCGGTGTCATCGGGCAGACCCCAGTCGGCGAGGGTGCTGGCGACATATCTGCGGGCCGAGGAGACCGAGGCCGGATCGCTCGGCAGAGTGACGGTTGCTTCCTGATGGTCTGCCATGGCGACGCCGTCCCTTTCCCGCCCCGGTCGGCCGTGGCCGCCCGGGATTGTGCTTCGCGCCAGATTGCCACCGATGAAGCTCTCTGTAACGGTGTTCGGCCAGGATATGCAGATATCTGTCGCTCGAAGCGGTGAATTCGGGACCCGTACGGCGTGGCCGGGCACCGCGCCGCTGCGCGGGTCAGCCGACCGGGGCGAAGGCCTCCTGGGGAGCGGTGGCGGCGATCGTGGCCACCGCGGACGTGATCTGCTCCTCCGTCAGGTCGGCCCGGGCGGTGAGCCGCAGCCGGGAGATGCCGTCCGGGACCGACGGCGGGCGGAAGCAGCCCACGGCGATTCCGGCCGTGCGGCAGTCGGCCGCCCAGCGCACCGCCGCGTCCGCCGACGGCGCCCGTACGGAGACGACGGCCGCGTCGGGGCGGGCGGCGGTCAGCCCTGCGGCGGTGAGCCTCGCGTGCAGGGCCGTCGCGACGGCCCGGGCCCTGGCCGCGCGGTCGG
>NZ_NWVL01000169.1 GCF_002382885.1 Streptomyces sp. WZ.A104 | reverse complement strand
TCATGCGGTCCTACCTTGTTCGTGGGTTGGACGGGCCGTCGTAAGGTCCAGAGACCCAGAGACGCCGGGTATGGCTTTCATGCGGTTGCCCTTGATGGTTCTGGCCACCTGGCCGCCCGGCGTCTCACGACGACTCGGCCGCTGATTAGGAGCTGCGAACACCTTCGGGTGGATCGCTGAGTAGGACCACGCTGGCGAGGTCGTCCGGGAGTACAGCGCACCGTCGAACGACCGGAGGAACTGGTGGCCCAGATCTGGGCGGGTACGGACATCGGCAAGACCCATCACCACTGCGTGGTCTTGGACGCCGAAGGCAAGCGGCTGTTGTCGCGTCGTGTGCTGAACGACGAGCCGGAGCTGCTGGCCCTGCTCGCGGACGTGCTGGCCCTCGGCGAAGACGTGGTCTGGGCGGTCGATGTCGCCGACGGCATGGCCGGACTGTGGATCAGCGTGCTGCTCAACCACGGCCAGCAGCTCGTCTACATACCGGGCCTGGCGGTCAACCGGGCCTCGGCCGGTTACCGGGGCATGGGCAAGACCGACGCCAAGGACGCCACCGTCATCGCGGATCAAGCCAGGATGCGCCGGGACCTGACCGTCCTGCGGCCGGACGACGAGCACGCCATCGAGCTGCGAGTCCTCACCAACCGAAGGACCGACCTGACCGCTGACCGGACCCGCAGGATCAACCGCCTGCGCGGCCAACTCACCAGCATCTTCCCGGCCTTGGAGCGGGCACTCGACCTCGGCAACACCGGACCACTGATCTTGCTGACCGGCTACCAGACCCCGGCAGCCCTGCGCCGGACCGGCCGCAGTCGGCTGGAGACCTGGCTGCGCAACCGCAAGGTCCGCACTCCCGAAGCCCTGGCCGAGGCCGCTCTGGAAGCAGCTGAACGCCAGCACACCGCCGTCCCCGGGGAGAAGATCACCACACAGGTGATCCACACCCTGGCCAAGGAGGTGATGAGCCTCAACGAGCAGATCACCGAGATCGACAAGCTCATTGCGGCCCGGTTTCGCGACCACGAACTTGCCGAAGTGATCGAGAGCATGCCCGGCATCGGCCCGCTGATGGGCGCTGAGTTCCTCGCTGCCACTGCCGGCGACATGAGCCGCTACGGCACCGCCGACCGCCTGGCCAGCCTCGCCGGCGTCGCCCCGGTTCCTCGCGACTCCGGCAATGTCAGCGGCAACCTGCACCGGCCCCGGCGCTACCACCGCGGGCTGCAGCGCGTCTTCTACACCTCCGCGCTCATCAGTATCCGCAGCTGCGGCCAATCGCGCCGCTTCTACGAACGCAAACGCGCCGAAGGCAAGCGGCACACCCAGGCCGTCCTCGCGCTGGCCCGTCGGCGCGTGAACGTCCTGTGGGCCCTGATCCGTGACGGAAAGTGCTTCCAACACGCACTCCCGGTCACAACGGCGGCTTGACAACATCATTAGGAGGTGG
>NZ_NWVL01000167.1 GCF_002382885.1 Streptomyces sp. WZ.A104 | reverse complement strand
CCGGACACCACGATCGCCGCCTCCGTCAGCTCCGGGCGCCCCGTCGACTCACGCGGCGTACGCGCGGTGACCTTCGTCCCCCTGGCCGCCTCACCGAACGACACCGCCAGCGCCTGGACCGCACCCGCAGCGGCAACAGGCTCGACCGCCGCCGAGTTCGGCTTCACCGTGATCACCGGAACACCCCTGGAAACCCGGGACCTGGTCGTGTACGAAGCGGCGAACACCGCCTGCGTCGCGACCGGACCCTCCTCACCGGCCTCCAGATCCGTGGCATCGGTGATGATGCCCGAACCGACCCGCACCGCGAGACGAGCGGCGATCTCCTTGCCCTCGGCCGAGGACACCACCAGCACCGCCACCGGCGAGACCGCCTCGAACGCCGCCTGCAACGCATCCACCTTCGGAACCACCAGGTACTCGGCGAACTCCGGCGCATCCGCCGTCAGAACCCTCACCGCACCGTGCTCACCCAGCACCCCCGCGGTCGCCTCCGCACCAGCACCCAACGCCACCGCGACCGGATCACCGATCCGACGAGCCAGCGTCAACAGCTCCAGCGTGGGCTTGCGGACCGCACCGTCCACATGATCGACAAGAACAAGAACTTCAGCCATGACAACGCACTCCAGACGAGAACAGAAGAAGAGAGGGACGGATCGGGAACGGACAGCCCGTGCCGGGCCGGGAAACGCGGACTAGATGAACTTCTGGCCCGCGAGGAACTCGGCGAGCTGCCTGCCGCCCTCACCCTCGTCCTTCACGATCGTGCCCGCCGTACGCGCCGGACGCTCCGTCGCGGAATCCACCGCCGTCCACGCACCCGCCAGACCCACCTCGTCCGCCTCCAGACCCAGATCATCCAGATCCAGCGACTGCACCGGCTTCTTCTTCGCCGCCATGATCCCCTTGAACGACGGGTAACGCGCCTCACCCGACTGATCGGTCACCGACACCACCGCCGGAAGCGACGCCTCAAGACGCTCCGTGGCCGTGTCACCGTCACGACGCCCGGTCACCACACCCCCGCTCACCGCCACCTCCGACAACAGCGTCACCTGCGGCACACCCAGACGCTCCGCCAGCAACGCCGGCAGCACACCCATCACACCGTCCGTCGACGCCATCCCGCAGATCACCAGGTCATACCCGGTCTTCTCCACGGCCTTCGCCAGCACCAGCGACGTCCCCATCACATCCGTACCGTGCAGATCGTCGTCCTCGACGTGAACCGCCTTGTCCGCACCCATCGACAACGCCTTGCGCAACGCGTCCTTGGCATCCTCCGGACCCACCGTCACCACGGTGATCTCCGCATCGTCCGCCTCGTCAGCGATCTGCAACGCCTGCTCGACCGCGTACTCGTCCAGCTCCGACAACAGACCGTCGACATCCTCACGATCCAACGTCAGATCATCGGCGAAACGCCGGTCACCGGACGCGTCGGGCACGTACTTCACACAGACAACGATCCTCAAGCTCACGCCGGCTCTCCT
>NZ_NWVL01000166.1 GCF_002382885.1 Streptomyces sp. WZ.A104 | reverse complement strand
AGGGCCCTGCCGGTGCGGTACGGCGGCCACCCGGCCGCGCACGGCGCCCGCCGAGCCCTGGTGCTGGCCACCGCCGCCGGGGTGGTCCTCTCCTGCGGGGCCGCCGGTGCTGCGGCCGCCGCCGACCCCGCCCCAGGGGCCCCGCACGCCGACGGGGGCGGTGACCACCCCGAACCGGCCACCCCGCAGGGCGAGACAGGCCCGCTGAAGGGGTCCGGCGCCTCGGGCCCGCCGTCCGCCGCTCCGGACGCGCGCCGGACGACCCGGGCCGACATCATCAACCGGGCCAAGAAGTGGGTGGCCGCGAAGGTCCCGTACAGCATGGAGAAGTACTGGTCGGACGGGTACCGCCAGGACTGCTCCGGCTACGTGTCGATGGCCTGGAACCTCGGAAGCAACGAGTGGACCGGCAGCCTCGCCCGGTACGGGACCCGGATCGCCCGCGCCGACCTCCAGCCCGGCGACATCCTCCTCTTCCACAACCCGGCCGACCCCGCCAAGGGCTCCCACGTCACGATCTTCGGCGGCTGGACGGACTACAGGCGCAGCCACTACGTCGCCTACGAGCAGGCGCGTCCGCAGACGCGGAAGCAGTCGACGCCCATGGCGTACTGGAACAACTCCGACCGCTATGTCGCCTACCGCTACAAGGGCGTCACGGGCGGCTCGCCCGGCTCGGGCTCCGCCACGGCCTTCCCCGGCGCTGCGCGGTTCGGCCCCGGCAGCAACAACAAGTACGTCACCCAGCTCGGCCGGATGCTGGTCCAGCGGGGCGGCAAACGCTTCTACGCGGTCGGCCCCGGCCCCGTATGGAGCTCGGCGGACCGGCGGGCGACCCAGGCCTTCCAGCAGGCCCAGGGCTGGCGGGGCGCGGAGGCCGACGGCATCCCCGGCCCGGACACCTGGAAACTGCTGACCACCGGCAAGGGCCGCGACATCCCGGCCGCGGGGGCGGGTGGCAGCCCGAATACGGCCGTCGCCTTCCCCGGGCGCGGCTATTTCAAGCCGGGTCAGTCCAACGGCCATGTCGACCGGCTCGGCAAACAGTTGGTGAAGAAGGGATACGGCAAGCACTACGTGTCGGGCCCCGGCCCGCTCTGGACCGAGGCCGACCGCCGCAACGTCGAGGCGTTCCAGCGGGCCCAGGGCTGGCGCGGCGGGGCGGCCGACGGATATCCGGGGCCGGAGACCTGGCGCCGGCTCTTCGCGTGACGGATGTGACGACGGACGTACGGACGTGACGGAAAGGAACCGGGAACCGGTGACCCCCAACAACCAGCCCACCCGCCCCACCCCCACCCCCACCTCGACCTCTGCCCCCGCTCCCACCTCCACCTCGAATCCCACCCCCCACCCGCTGGACGACCACCTCCCGCCGTTCCTCTTCGCCCCGCCGGGCAAGGGGAGCCCGCCGCCGCTGTTCGGTGGGGGCGCGGCCGGGGGTGCCGGCGGCGGCGGGGGAGCCGAGGCCGCGACACCGCTTCTGCCGCCGCCGTTGGCCGGGGCCGGGGCCGGGGCCGGGGCCGGAGCCGGTGGCGGTGGCGGGG
>NZ_NWVL01000165.1 GCF_002382885.1 Streptomyces sp. WZ.A104 | reverse complement strand
CGGCGGACTCCTCCTCCACGACGGGCTCCGCGACGGACTCGGCGGCGGCCGGGGCCGCGGTCTCGACGGCCTCGGTGCTCTCCGCCGGCGCCGGGGCGCCGGCGGGGGCGGTGGCCTTGCGCACGGCGCGGCGGCGCGTACGGGCGGGAGGGGCGGTCTCGGTGACCGTTTCCTCGGGTGTGTCGTCCGGGGCCGGGGCGGCGGACTCGGCGGCCGGTATGGCCGACGTGACGTCCTCGACGGGCGTCACGGCAGCGCCCGGCGGGCCCGCCGGGCGGGAGGCGGCGCGGCGCCTGCGGCGCGGCGGCAGCTTGTCCCCGGGGGTGTTCTCGTCGTTGTTCCCGGTCGTGCCGGGTTCGTTCGGCTGAGGCATGCGGGCGGTTCTCCCGTCGTGCTCCCGGGCGCCGCGTCTGATTCCGGTCCGGCTCGGTCCGCAGTGGTGCGATACCGCCGTCCGGGGCGCGGGCGCCGCACGGGAGCTGATGTCTGGCTCGCCGGTTCCGTATGCGGTGTGCGTACGGCCTGGCGAAAGTCTTGTGGGTCAGTGCGCGGCCCGACCCAGGTGGCTCCCGAGTCGGAGGGCTGCGCTACAACGACCGCCTTACGCGGAACCTGCACCTTCCGGCGCCGTCGCGACGGCTGCCCCGGCGACCGCGGGATGTGCGGTCGGGGCGGCCTCGCGGTCGGGCGCGAGCGGGTCGGTCACCGTGCCGGACTCCTCGTCGAAGAGCCCCTGCGCCAGCCTCGTCACCGCAGCGGGGACGGGCGGCGCCAGGTCGGCCACAGCTCGGAGACCGGACAGGACGTCGTCGGGTCGCACGGCAGGTGTCACGTGCCGCACAACCAGGCGCAGTATCGCACAGGGCCGCTCGCCCGGCCTATCGGCCGGGGCGTCGACGACCCGCAGATCGGCGACGGCTGCACGGGCGTCGAAGGTCCGGATGCCGTTCTTCGCCTTGCGCTGGACCTCGACGCTCCCGGCGTCGTTGAACGCGGCCACGGCCGTGCGGACGTCCTCGGGGTCGACGCCGTCCAGGCGCATCTCCCAGACGGACGCGGTGAGCCGTTCGGCCAGGCCCGAGGTGCGGGCCTCCACCGCGTCGACGATGTCGAGGCCGTCCGGCAGCGACTCGTCGAGCAGGGCGCGCAGGACGTCGGGGTCACGTGCCTCGGTGAGGGCGATCTCCAGGAACTCGGCCTCACTGCCCGTGCCGGTGGGTGCGGCATTGGCGTAGCTGACCTTGGGGTGCGGGGTGAAGCCCGCCGAATACGCCATCGGTACCTCGGAGCGGCGCAGTGCCCGCTCGAAGGCCCGCTGGAAGTCGCGGTGGCTGGTGAACCGGAGGCGGCCGCGCTTGGTGTAGCGCAGGCGGATGCGCTGCACTGCCGGTGCGGGCGGCGGGCCTTCGGGCTGTCGCTTGCCCAGTGGTTCTTCTCCTCGGTGCGGGGCGGGCGCGGTGACACGCCGCCCACGAAATACGGGTGGCCCCCGGGGTGCCGCTCCGGCTCACACCCGCTTGACGAGTTTCTCGCCGAGCGGGGCGCTCTCGGATGCCTGCGCCGCGCTGGGGACAGTCGTTGTACTACCCAGAGTACGCGCAGGGGCCTCCACCGGTTCCCCGGACCGCGCGCCGCTCGCGCCACCGGCCAGTGCGCGCCAGGCGTCCCGGCGGGCCTGGCGCACGGTTTCCCGGGCCGTGGCGAGGGCCGAGCGGGCGGCGCGGCCCGCCTCGACGGCGGCGCG
>NZ_NWVL01000164.1 GCF_002382885.1 Streptomyces sp. WZ.A104 | reverse complement strand
GGGCTGAAAAGAACGGGAAGCGGGTGGCTACCGAGGACGACGGTATCGACCTGAGCACGCCGATGGGGAAGATCCTGTTCAACCTGATCGCCTCGTTCGCGGAAGGCGAGCTGGAAGCGATCAAGGCGCGGGCAAAGTCCTCATACAACCACCTCGTAAAGGAGGGACGCTGGCGTGGCGGGCGCACCCCTTACGGGTATCGAGCGGAAAAGCTGGAAGCCGGTGAGGGGTGGACTCTCGTTCCGGACGACTACGGGACAGACACGGCGACCACACTCCGAGAAATAGTGCGGCGTCTGATCGATGGAGAATCGGCTAACAGTATCGCTCGGTGGCTCAACGAGGATCGAAGCAAGACTCCGACTTCCGCCGATGCGCAGAGAATCCGAAACGGAAAGCCCCCAAAGGGTAGCCGCTGGACTGCGGCCAACACGGCGAAAGTCGTGCGGTCGAGAAACGTACTGGGACAGATGGAGATCACGGAAGAGGTGAACCTACCAAACGGCGAGAAGGGGAAGCGCTCCCGTGTTGTACGGGATGCCGAGGGTAATCCCTTGCAGAGAGCGGTCCCGCTCATCAGCCGGGAGGACTGGGAGTTGGCGAACAAGAAGCTTGACGAGAACACCAGCAAGAAGACTGGAAACCGAGCCGGAGGCTCGCCCCTGCTGCGCGTCGCTTTCTGCACCTGTGGTGAACCACTCTACGCAGCACCGGGCCACAAGTGGCCGCACTACCGATGCGCAAGCCGGACCACGCATAAGGAATGCCCCGAAGGGAGTCGCAGCATCAGCGCCCCCTGGCTGGAGAACGCGGTTGAAGAAGGTTTCTTGCGTGCGGTCGGCCGGGTCGAGATCGTTCGTAAGGTGTTCCGCCCGGGGGTAGACCACACGCGGGAGCTTGCAGAAGTAGAGGCAGCGATTAACGAACTCCTCGAAGAACGGGACGCGGGGCTGTACTCCAGTCCGGCGGCCAAGGAAGATTTCCGCAAGTCGTACAAGCGAATGGATGCTCGCCGCGAACAGCTTCAGGCCATCCCCGTTCGTCCGGACGCTTGGGAAGAGATTCCGACAGGCACGACCTACCGCGAAAGGTGGGCCACTCTCACCACGCCGCAGGAGAAGGGGAAGGAACTCCGGGCGGCAGGCGTGAAGGTGATCGTGCACAAAGAGAAGCTGCCCCCCATGACAGCCGTGCAACTCATGTCCCCCGAAGGGCATGAGGGCATGTGGCAGCATCCGGTCGGACGGGCACAGATTCTCATCCCGATGGACTTCAAGAGGCGCATCCGGAACATGACGGCAGTGCACAGCGAAAGCTAGCGTCCCAGCGGTAGAGCAGGACAGGAAGGCCCCCACCACGGGGGCCTTCCTCTTTGCCTGTAGTACCATGCCCGACCAGGTCGCCGCCGTCACTCCCGACTGCAAGAGACCGAGTCCAGGCCCGAAAGCCTTGGGCGTCCTGTGAAGCGCCGTGCTCGCCGCACGGCCACCCCCGCGAAGAAAGGGAGGCACATGTCCCGCCGTCTGGCGGGGGTCACTGGCGCACCCCTGTGCGCCCACAGGAAGGGACTGCCGCAGTGGGGCGTACCCCGTTTCAGTTCGAAGGCGACTACGCCGCCGTCTCCCAGGACGAGTACAAGCGCCGGGCGCGAGACCCACGCTTCGACAACGCCCACCGCGTCGAGTACGCGGCCATGGGTTGGGCGAACCAGCTCGGGCACGCCGAGTTCCCGCCGGGCGAGCTGAACAAGATCCTCGCGGACAAGGACGGCAGGGTACCGAGCCACAACGCCGTGAACAACCACATCCGCAAGGCGAAGGGGTGGGGGTTCATCGAGGTGGAGTCCAACCGTCGATGCCTTGTGCTGCCGATGTACCACTTCCAGAAGGGCATCGG
>NZ_NWVL01000163.1 GCF_002382885.1 Streptomyces sp. WZ.A104 | reverse complement strand
GGGCCAGCCGGCGCAGCAGCTCGGGGACGGTGAGGCCGCGCCGCTTCGCCTCGGGCTCGAGCAGGCCGCGCGCCCGCGCGAACGGGTCCCCCGCCTGCTGCCCGTCGGGCCCGGGGGCGGTCACCGGGCGGCGCCGCGGGCGAGGACGTGCAGGCGGGCGAAGTCGCTGTGGGTGAGCGGGCCGCCGTCGGGGCGGGCGTAGGTGACCTCGCGGCGCACCGCGGTGACCGTCACCGGGAACAGCGCCGCCTGGACGGTGTCCGCCGGCACCTGCTCCTGCGGGATCTCCCCCGTCATCCTGCTCCCCCTGTGCTCTCGGGCCGTCCTGGCGAAGTCGTTGCGTGAGCCGGATACCCGCTGACGCTTGTTGTCGTGTACTCGCCGGTTTCTGATTCCGGCTAAGGGGAGCGTATCCCGAATCAGGCCCCCAAGGAGGGCCGACACGGCAATGTTCTGGATTCAACGACTTCTGTCAGCGGCCTCCTGCGCGCGGCCTCCTCCCGCCGCGAGCGGGCCCGGCGCCACAGCGCCCCAGCGCGGCACAGCCATTCTGAGCGGTCCGAAGTATGGCACAAGCCCATTAGTCCAGGAACCTTCATCATTCCTCAGATTCCTGCACAGGCATTTCCGCATGTCATCATGGATCTAACCTCACTCATCTATCATCAACGTTACTCAAAAGTGAGTTGAGTTAGGATCGTGAGGAAAGATCGGTGGGCCGGGAAAACGGCAGGCCGGCCGGTACTGTCCTCGCCCGGCGCCGACTCCGCAGCCCACCGGGCCACGTCCCGATCAGGCGGCAGGCCCCCCGGGCTGGGGAGAAGAGGGGGATACTCCGGGCATGGACTTCGAAGGACGCATGCACCGCAACTTCGCCGGCGCGCTGGCCGCCGGCGGGTTCACCGGGATCGCCGCCGGGGCCCTGGCGGCCTGGCTGCTCGGCACCGGGTTCCCCGGGGGCGGCGGCGTGTGGGTCTGCACGGGCGGCGGCATGCTGGGCGTCCTCCTCGCCGCCGTCCTCGGCTGGCGCGCCGTCAAGGACGCGTAGAAGCGCCCGCTGCCCAGGCCCCGGTCGCCCGCCGGGCGGGGCTCCAGGAACGCGGTGAGCGGCAGGCCCGCGGGCTCCGGACGCCCGCTGGGACGTACGAGAGCGGACAGCAGGGCGCCGGGCGGCATCGCCCGGCGCCGGGCCGCCCGCCGATAGGATCGACTCGCCCGAAAGCGGGCACCGGAACACGAAGGGGACACGGTGGCGGACCAGTTGAGCGTCGCGGAGGTCGTGGAGCACCTCACGACCAAGGAGGGCAACCAGTTCCTCGCCGACGCGCAGTACGCCGCGGCCGACGCCAGCCGCCGCCGGGAGATCCGGCGCGGCGTCGCCCAGAAGGTCACCGCCCTGCTCGTCGACGGCGCCGACGGCGACCTCGTCGACGGCGCGGTGAGCGCCGAGCACCTGTGCAACACGATGTGGCACCTGGCCGGCCTGGCCGTCCAGGAGGACGAGCTCGCGCGGACCGAGACGGAGGCCTCCGGTGCCGGAGCTCACTGACAGCGCCACCATCCCCGCCCCTGGCGCCGGGGACCCGTGGCTGGAGCGGAAGTTCGCCGGCCACGCCGGGGCGACGGCGGACTGCCGCTACCCCGACTGCACCGAGGCGCGCGAGAGGCCCGCCCCGGGCCGCCCCGGGCCGCCCCCGGAGTTCTGCCCCACCCACAACAACAAGCGGGACAAGCAGTACGCGTACCGGCAGGAGAAGAAGGCGGAGGCGGAGGCCGCCGCCCGACGCGCCGCCGAGGAGGCGGGCGAGTCCGCCCCCGCGCCGGATCCGCTGCCAGTCGTCCTCGCCCGGCGGGCCCGTGAGCAGAGCGTGCTCGCCGAGCTGCTGCCCCGGGTGGCCGCCGCTCTGGAGACCGTCCTCGCCGGTGAGCAGGCCGCCGCCGACACCGACGCCGTCGCCGCCCACCTCGCCGCCGTCGATCATGCGGCCGCCGTCCGGGTGGAGGAGGCCGCCGCCGCCCGACGGGCCGCCGAGCAGACGGCCGCCGCCGCGCACGCCGCCGCCGAGGC
>NZ_NWVL01000162.1 GCF_002382885.1 Streptomyces sp. WZ.A104 | reverse complement strand
GCGGTGCATGGTGCGGGGTTGGTGCATCGTGATGTGAAGCCGGCGAACATTTTGTTGGCGTTGGACGGGCCGCGGTTGATCGATTTCGGTATCGCTCGTGCGCTCGACGACACCGCGCTCACCTCGACCGATGTGGTGGTCGGGTCGCCTGGCTTCCTCTCCCCCGAGCAGGCGCGGGCGGACGCCGACGTGATCGGCCCGCCCAGTGACGTCTTCTCGCTGGGCTGCGTCCTGGCCTACGCGGCGACCGGACGACCCCCGTTCGGCAGCGGAGCTCCCGAGGCCATGCTGTACCGCACGGTGCACGACGCGCCGGACCTCGACGGGGTGCCGCAGGAGCTGCGCCCCCTGCTGGAACGGTGCCTTGCCAAGGACCCGAAGGCCCGGCCCGGCCCGGCGGACATCGTCACCGAGTGGGCACAGGACACGCCACAGGGCGAGGTGGCGGCCTGGCTGCCGGAGCAGGTGACCCAACTGGTCGCGGAGCGGGCCGCCGCCATGCTCGCCCTGCCCGACGTCGAGCGCACCACCGTCGACCCGGCGGCGCCCGTCGACGGTGGCGCGGTGTCCGTCGACGGTGGCGCGGTGCCCGTCGACGGTGGCGAGGTGTCCGGAGGGAGTGAGCGGGCCGCGGCCGAACGGGCGGCGCAGGCGGCCGAGATCACCAGGGGCGTGGACGGCCCGCCCCCCGCCGGGCCCAGCCGTCGCCGCTTTCTGACCGTTGTCTCGGGTGGCGTGGTGCTGGCCGCCGGGGGCGGGCTGGGCGCGTGGACGCTGCTGCGGTCGCCCGGCGCCACCACGGGTGCGGACAGCGGTGCCCCACCCACGTACACGATCGGGGTGCAGGCCGCCCTGACCGGCGAGCACCGCCGGGCAGGCCGCGCACAGCAGCGCGGCGTGGAGCTGGCCGTAGCCGAGTTCAACGCCCGTGAGGGTCAGCCGTTCCGGCTGAAGGTCAGGGCTCTCGACGACGCCGACGGCCCGGAACGAGCGGTGCGCGTGGCGGAGGAGTTCGCCGCCGACCGTTCTGTGCTCGCCGTGATCGGGCCGACCACGGACGCGGCCGTCAGCGCGGTCGTCGGGGTGTACGACGAGGCGCTGCTGCCGTTGCTCTCCGTCTCCGCCCAGGTGAACTTCTCCAGCGTCACCCCGCACGCGACCTATCTGCACACCCGCCCCACCACCGGCGGTCAGGGGTGGGCGATCGGTCTCTACGGCGAGGCGGCGTCCGACATCGGCCGAACCGGTGTGATCACCGACCGGACCGTCGACCTCTACAGCCAGCAGATCACCCAGATCGCGCTCACCGCCCTGCGGAAGAAGCAGGAAGTGGTTCCGCGGGTGGTGCCCGCCGGTACCGAGGACTTCGCTCCCGTGGTCGCTCACATGCTGGCGGAGAAGGTGGACTCGGTGGTGTTCACCGGGTCCTGGGCCGCGGCCGCGAGTGTGGCGAAGGAGCTGCGCAGGCGGCGATTCACCGGCCCGCGCATCGCGACCGAACTCGCCCTCGACCCACGCTTCCTGGAGCGGGCGGGCGACGCGGCCGAGGGGTGGCTGATCACCTCCGCCACCATTGACGCGACAGCGAAGGGCGAGGCGGCGACGTTCGCCGCAGCCCACCGTCGGCGCTTCGGCGCGCCGCCCGCCCCGTACGCGGCGGAGGCCTACGACGTCGTCGGCCTGGTGGCCGACAGCCTGCGCGACATCGCCGGTGGCGGCGGCTCCCCGGCTGCTTCGTCCAGCGGCAGGCCCTCCCCGCGCGCTTCGTCCGGTGACACCGCCATCGACCGGGAACGCCTGCTGGAGCGGCTGCGCAGGGCTGACCGCCCCGGTATCACCAAGCGCTTGGAGATCGACGGGAAGACCGGACGGTTCCACATCACCAGGGAGAACAGCGGGATGTTCCTCCACCGTGTCGAGGGCGGCGGGTTCAGGTTCCTCGGTGACGTGGTCGGCGTGATCGGGCAGCTGTGAAGCCCCTGGGTGTGGGTGATCCCGTGTGGGTGGGGGGTTATCGGTTGTTGGGGCGGTTGGGTGCGGGTGGGATGGGGGTGGTGTATTTGGGGCGTTCTGTTGGTGGTGGTTTGGTTGCGTTGAAGCTTGTGCAGGCGGAGTTTG
>NZ_NWVL01000161.1 GCF_002382885.1 Streptomyces sp. WZ.A104 | reverse complement strand
GGCCGGGACCCGGGCACCGCCGGAGCCGGCCGCGCCGTGACGGCCGCCCGAGGCGGAACGGCCGGACCGGCCGCCCGCCGGGGCGTCGGGGGCGGTCGCGCCCAACTCACCGAGCGCCGCACGGGCCTGGGTGATCCGGATGGCCTCCATCGTCATGTCGTGGCGCATCTCGGCCCGGCTCCACGCGCGCTCGGCCAGCTCCCACATGGTCGTGAGGTGGTGCTGCGGGGTGCCCGTCACCTCGGCGAGGGCGACGACGGCCCCGCGCGGGGCGAGGAGCCGCCCGTTGAGGTACCGCTCCCAGGACGTCTTGCTGTAGCCCGTGCGGTCGGCCACCGCGTTGATGTTGAGCCCGCTGCGGTCGACGAGCCTGCGCAGCTGGCTGGCGAACTCCCTGATCTGCGGATCGAGCTCTTCGGGCAGTGCCTTCCAACGAGGCATCGCTTTCCCCCCTCATGTCCCCCGGACGTGCTTGCTGTGCCCCGCTGCGGCCGGTCCCCCCGACCCACGCAACCCCGCCGAACTACCCACGAGGATGCGCGAAGCCAGGGTGTCAGTTCCTGACGAGGGGGCGCACGGGAGCATTCGGGACGGGGTACGCATCTTCGCGCGCCCCGATCACTGCCCCGATCACTGCTCTGTCTGCTCCGTGCTGCTCTGTGCGCCGGGCCAGTCTGCCATCGTTGCGCGACGATCACACCGTGCCGGAATGGTCACTTCCGTGCCACAGGCCCCAGGGAGCCCTTGAAGCGGCTCTTCGTGTCCATGACGCTTGGAGCAGGACGGGGCAAGGGTGCTCATTCCGCCCCATACCAGGGCTTGTTTCCCTGGTCACTCCGATCCGAGGTGCCCGTCCCTTCTACGGGGGAAGGGACGGGCACCACGGGCGGGATCGCGGGGGAGCCCTCAGCGGACCGTGAAGCGGACGGCGTCCTCCAGGATCGGCACGTCCAGCCACGGTTTCGGCTGCGCGACCAGCGCGAGCAGCACGATCAGGGTGCCCATCAGCCCGTACGTCACCAGGTCGGTGAACCGGGAACGTACCGCCAGCATGCCGACCGACGGCACCACCCAGCGCAGCACGGCACCGGCGATCAGCGCACCGCCGATCAGGATGGTGCCGATGCGGAACGCCTGGTCGAACGGGTCCAGGGCCACGATCAGCAGCCCCGCGCCCGCCGCGCAGAGCACGGTGAGCAGCGGCCACTGCCGGGCCGGTGCGGGCGCGTCGCCGGACGCCGCCCGGCCGCCGCCCTCGGGGCGCGCGGTGTCCCGGGTGAACTTCGGGAACCGCCGCGACCGGCGCCGGGGGGCGCTCCCGGTCCCGGGCCCGGTCACCGCACCGGGCCCGGCCACCGCGCCCTCACCGCCCGACTCGCTCGACCCGTCCGGCCCGGCCGGACTCGTACCAGCACCCATGGGGTTCCCTCCGCCGTCCGGCCGTCAGCCCGCGGCGGCGGCGTCGGCGGCCTCGGCGGCGAGCCGCTCGGCCGCCTCGACCACGTTGACCAGCAGCTGCGCGCGGGTCATCGGGCCGACACCGCCGGGGTTCGGGGCGACCCAGGCGGCCACCTCGCGGACCCCCGGGTGCACATCGCCGACGATCTTGCCGTCCGCGTCCCGGCTGACGCCGACGTCGAGGACCGCGGCCCCCGGCTTCACGTCCTCGGGCTTGATCAGGTGCTGGACGCCCGCGGCGGCGACGATGATGTCGGCCTGACGCAGGTGGGAGGAGAGGTCCCGGGTGCCGGTGTGGCACTGGGTCACCGTGGCGTTCTCCGACTTACGGGTCAGCAGCAGCGGGATCGACCGGCCGATGGTGACACCGCGTCCGACGACCACGACATGCGCCCCGTTGATCTCCACGCCGTGGGCACGCAGCAGCTGGACGACGCCCTGCGGGGTGCAGGGCAGCGGGCCGGTCTCGTTGAGGACGAGGCGGCCGAGGCTCATCGGGTGCAGCCCGTCGGCGTCCTTCTCCGGGTCCATCAGCTCCAGGACCCGGTTGGTGTCGATGCCCTTGGGCAGCGGCAGCTGGACGATGTAACCGGTGCACTCGGGGTTGGCGTTGAGCTCCCGTACGACGTCCTCGATCTCCTCCTGGGTGGCGGTGTCGGGGAGTTCGCGCTGGATGGAGCCGATGCCGACCTGTGCGCAGTCACGGTGCTTGCCGTTGACGTACCACCGGCTGCCCGGGTCGTCCCCGACGAGCAGGGTTCCCAGGCCGGGGGTGATGCCCTGCGCCTTGAGGGCCGCCACACGGACGGTCAGATCGGATTTGATCGCGGCAGCGGTGGCCTTGCCGTCGAGAATCTGGGCAGTCATGGGCCCATCCTCGCGGATGACCCCGCCCGCATACCAATTGCCGGCGCCTCCCCCGTACACGAGATTGCACTTGCACAACGTCTGGGGCTCCGGACTGGACAAACGCGGGCCCCCCTTATAACGATGAAGGCCGCGGTTGTACGGGGGGCGGGCCGCTGAACGTCGTCCTTCCTCCGTGTGGCCATCTCGTCCCCACACGTCTGTTGAAGGAACTTCCCAATCGTGTTGTCAAGCCGCTCCCGTGACGGGAGGTGAAGCATGAAAGCACTCTCCGTCACGGATCATCGCCCACAGGACGTTGAGGCGTCGGCGTGCGAGGGCCAGC
>NZ_NWVL01000160.1 GCF_002382885.1 Streptomyces sp. WZ.A104 | reverse complement strand
TCATCGGCAGCAGCGCGCCGAGCGCGACATCGCCGTCCGCGTTCCGCTTGAACCAGATGTTCGGGAACCCGAGGAACCGGTGCCAGGCCACACCCATGTTCGTGTTCAGCGAGATGGTGGTCATCCAGATGAAGGACGTACTGATCTTGACCATCGCCACCACGTACACCACCTGGTGGAGGGTGTCGGTGCTCAGCTCACTGAAGGCCAGGACCAGGGGGTACGAGATGAAGTACGCGGCCTCGTAACCGTCGACGTGGTGCAGAGCGCCCTCAAGGCCCCGCAACAGGATGATCGAGACGCCGACGGTGAGGATGACGGCCTCGACGAAGTACGCCTGGCCCATCTTGGAGCCCGTGAAGCGCGACTTGCGGCCCGCCCGCGAGGGGAGGTTCGCCACCCGTATGACGATCAGGGTGAGGATGCCCACCATCATCATCGTGCCGAACGTCTCGACCACCAGCTCCCACGGGAGGAAGCCGCCGACGACCGGCAGCGCCCAGTCCGCCTTGAACAGCTGACCGAGGGCGTGGGCGATGGTGAGGAGCAGGGAGAAGAAGCCGACGGCGACGAACCAGTGGGCGACGCCCACGACGCCCCAGCGGTTCATCCGTGTGTGGCCGAGGAACTCCCTGACCACGGTGACCGTCCGTACGACGGGGTCGTTCGTGCGCCATCGCGGGGGCACCGGACGGCCGATCCTGATGAAGCGGAAGAGCTGCGCGATGGCGCGGACGAACAGGACGACACCGATCAGCGCGATGGTTAACGACACGGTGATGGCAGTGAGTTGCATGAAAGGCTCCTCGGACCTGCGTGAGCGGGGTTCGTGAACTACTAAGCGGTAGCTTTCTGCTGGGGCGAGGTGAGGATACCCAGGGACCCACTGCTCCGCGATGCCGTTCGCTCCGTGATCTGCGTCGCCCCGGCTTCGCGCCAACCGCCCCGGTCGGGCCGGGCCGGGGCGGTTCGGGGACTAGGGGTGGCCGGACGCTTCCTGCGCTTCCAGCACTGCCTGAGGCGCCGTCTCGTAGCGGCTCGCCGGGCGGGGCAGGTTCAGGCGCTCGCGCAGGGTGGCGCCGGGCCGGGCCGTCGGCCGGGTGCGTCCCTCCTTCGCCCGGACGTCGGCCGCGAGAGCCAGGACGGCCTTGTGCGCCGGCCCTGCCGCACCCGCCGGGGTGACGAGGGTGAAGCCGTCGGCCGCGCCCGCGTCGTACAGGCGCGTCAGCCGTCCGGCCTCCTCCGGTCCGCCCTCGACCGGCCAGTCGAGCAGTACGGCGATGCCGCCGGTGCTCCGTCCGGCCGCCCGGGCCCGCTCGTGCACGGCCTCGCGGACCCGGGCGGCCTCCTGGCCGCTCTGTGCCGGGAGGAGGACGACGTCGGCGAAGCGTGCGGCGAGCGCGAGGTCGTCGCTGTCGGAAGTGTCCGTCACGCGGTGGACCAGGAGGGGATGCCCCTGCGGCGGCCGGGCGATGTTCAAGGGGCCCGCGACGTCGAAGTGCTCGCCCCGGTGGTCGAGCGGGTGCAGCTTCTCGGGGGTGAAGTAGAGGGCCGAGTCCCGGTCCCTGACGAACGCGTCGTCGTCGAAGCTGTCCCACAGGCCCCTCAGTACGGTGGTGAACTCCACGGCTCGCGATCGCCGCGCCGACGCCGAACCGCTGCCGTTCCCGTGGTAGTTGGCCACCGCGTCCGGATCGCCTCCGGTCATCGGCTGCCAGCCGGCGCGCCCCGCCGTGAGGTGGTCGACCGTGGCCAGGACCCGGGCGACGTGGTACGGGAGCGCGTGCTCCGTGGAGATGGCGGCGACGAGCCCCACGGTCCGGGTGCAGACCGCCAGGGCGCTCGCCAGTGTGCCCGCCTCGAAGTGCGTCCGTTCGCCCGACTGGCTGTCATGGAGCAGCAGGGCGTCGATCCCGGCGGCCTCAGCCTCTCCGGCGCGGCCGCGTACCTCCGTGAACGGGCTGTCCGCGGTGTCCCGCCCGTCGGTGTTTCCCGTGTCCGTGGCGGTGACGAGCGGGGCGAACAGGGTGATGCGGCCATCGTGCTGGGTCATGCGGCACCTGCCTCGTGTGCCGTCGCGCCGGTCGTCGTCGCGTCGGTCGTCGTGTCGTGGCGGGACGGGGCGGGCAGCCCCAGCTTCTCGCGGAGCGTGCCCTCGGTGTACTCCTCGTCCACCAGCCCGCGGCGCCGCAGCTCCGGTACGACATGGTCGACGAAGGCGTCGAGGGAGCTGGGGAGGTGAGGGAAGTCCACGATGTAGCCGTCGGCCGCGCGCCCGGTGAACCCGCGCTCCATGTGGTCCGCCACCTGCTCGGGCGTCCCCGCGAAGAAGTCGGCGACCTGCCGCAGAGCAAGTTGACGCAGTGTCAGATTCTCCCGGTGGGCGAGTGACGTCCACATGGCGGCCGTGCTGGACGAGCGGTTGGACGACGGGATGTCCGGAACGGGTCCGTCGAGCGGGTAGCGCGTCAGGTCCAGATCGCCCAACTGCTCCTGGAGCGCCCTGACGGCGACGATGTCGGGCACCAGCTCGTGCAGCTCACCGATGAGGCGGCGCGCCTCCTCCTCGGTGCTCGCCACCAGCGGCTGGACTCCCGGCCAGATCTGGGTCCCCTCCGGGTCTCTGCCGTGCGCGGCCTTCTCTGCACTAACGCTGCTGCTGGCGGTGCCCGATGACGAGCGTTGAGCAGGTCGCGACTCTCGCGACGTTCGGAGCTGTGTGGGCGGTGCTCGCCGTCGGTCACAATCTCGCGGA
>NZ_NWVL01000016.1 GCF_002382885.1 Streptomyces sp. WZ.A104 | reverse complement strand
TTCCCCGCCGTCGACTACTTCGAGAACAGCGGCCTCCCCTTCGTCATCGCCCTCAACGGCTTCGACGGACACCAGCCCTACACCCCCGACGAAGTACGCGAAGCACTCCAGATCGGCCCGGACACGCCGATCCTGACGACGGACGCCCGGCACCGCGCCGACGCCAAGAGCGCGCTCATCACCCTGGTCGAGCACGCCCTGATGGCACGCCTGCGCTGAGCGGCCCCCTCCGGCACCGAGAAGGGCCCCGCACTCCTCAGGAGTGCGGGGCCCTTCTTCGTGACCCTGGGAACGCCGGGGCGGCTGGTGTCAGCCCTGCCAGCTGTGCGGAGCGCGGAAGCCCGGCGTGCGCTCCAGGCGGCGCCAGCCCGCGGTGTCGCGGCCGCGGCGGGCGGGGGCGGCGGGCTGGGCGGCGGCGCGGGCCATCAGGACGGCGGTGATGGCGGCCAGCTCCTCGGGGTCGGCGTACCCCTTCTCGACGCGCAGGACGGACTCGGCGGAAGTGAGGCTCATGGTGGGGTGTCTCCGTCTTCTCGGCAGATGGTCGTGGACCGGGCGGCGGATCGCGCCGCGTCGGCGGTGACTACTGCGGGGGGTTGCCGTGCTTGCGGGACGGCAGGTCGGCGTGCTTGTTGCGGAGCATCGCGAGCGAGGCGATGAGCACCTCGCGGGTCTCGGCGGGGTCGATGACGTCGTCGACCAGGCCGCGCTCGGCCGCGTAGTAGGGGTGCATCAGCTCGGACTTGTACTCCTTGACCATGCGGGCGCGCATGGCCTCGGGGTCCTCCGCGTCCGCGATCTGCCGGCGGAAGATGACGTTGGCGGCGCCCTCGGCGCCCATCACCGCGATCTCGTTGGTGGGCCAGGCGTAGGTGAGGTCGGCCCCGATGGACTGGCTGTCCATGACGATGTACGCGCCTCCGTAGGCCTTCCGCAGGATCAGCGAGATCCGTGGCACGGTGGCGTTGCAGTAGGCGTAGAGCAGCTTCGCGCCATGGCGGATGATCCCACCGTGCTCCTGGTCGACCCCGGGGAGGAAGCCGGGGACGTCCAGAAGGGTGATGATCGGGATGTTGAACGCGTCGCACATCTGGACGAAGCGGGCGGCCTTCTCGGAGGCCTCGATGTCCAGGACCCCTGCCAGCGCCTGCGGCTGGTTGGCGACGATGCCGACGACCTGGCCGTCGAGGCGGGCCATCGCGCAGATGATGTTGCGGGCCCAGCGCTCGTGGATCTCCAGGTAGTCGCCGTCGTCGACGAGCTCCTCGATGACCTGGTGCATGTCGTACGGGCGGTTGCCGTCGGCCGGGACCAGGTCCAGCAGGACGTCGCTGCGCCGGTCGGCGGGGTCGTCGCTGTCGACGGTCGGCGGGTTCTCGCGGTTGTTGGAGGGGAGCATCCCGATGAGGTAGCGGACCTCCGCGATGCAGGTCTCCTCGTCGTCGTACGCGAAGTGCGCGACGCCCGAGGTCTCGGCGTGCACGTCCGCGCCGCCGAGGCCGTTCTGGGTGATCTCCTCACCGGTGACCGCCTTCACGACGTCCGGTCCGGTGATGAACATCTGGGAGGTCTCGCGGACCATGAAGACGAAGTCGGTCAGTGCCGGGCTGTAGGCCGCGCCACCGGCGCACGGGCCGAGCATCACCGAGATCTGCGGGATGACGCCCGAGGCGCGCGTGTTGCGCTGGAAGATGCCGCCGTATCCGGCGAGCGCGCTCACGCCCTCCTGGATGCGGGCGCCCGCGCCGTCGTTGAGGGAGACCAGCGGTGCACCGGCCGAGATGGCCATGTCCATGATCTTGTGGATCTTCGTGGCGTGCGCTTCGCCGAGCGCCCCGCCGAAGATCCGGAAGTCGTGCGCGTACACGAAGACCGTGCGGCCCTCGACCGTGCCCCAGCCCGTGATGACACCGTCGGTGTACGGCTTCTTGGCCTCCAGGCCGAACCCGGTGGCCCGGTGCCTGCGCAGCTGCTCGACCTCCTTGAACGAGCCCGGGTCCAGCAGCAGCTCGATCCGCTCCCGCGCGGTCAGCTTGCCCTTGGCGTGCTGCGCCTCGGTCGCCCGCTCGCTCGGTCCGCGCCGTGCCTGCTCGCGCAGGGCCAGCAGTTCGGCCACCCGGCCTCGGGCGTCGCTCGGCTCACCCTGGGTTTCGTCCACAACGGTCATGTACTGACCCTACGAACCCGGACCCAGAAATCGTGCCGTCGACTCCGTACAGTCTCCCGCCCGGTTTCGTGGTGGGAGTGGACAGAACCGTTGCACCATGCAGGCGATCCACCAGCGAAACGCCGCCTTGCATTGTAGAGACCCCACAAAGGGAAGGTGTGCGGTGGGCCACACGGCACGGAGGGGGCCGCCGAGCTCCCCCCAGTATGGCCCAGCGCTCCGGGACGAAAGGCCGAAGGGGCGGCTCCGGTTCCGGCGCCACCCCTCCCTGTATCGCCCCTCTGCATCAACTTCCGCAGTGGAAACGGGCGTTGCCCCAGTCGGCGTGGTCGTTGCCGTTGCCGTCACCGGCGTCGTCGACGATCAGTTCGACGTACTTCGCTCCGGTGATGTCGGCGGCGAGCTGCCAGGCCGGATCGGCGGCACCCAGCACCGGCGACTTCACCCTCTCCGTACCGTCGGCGGTGACCGAGAACCGCACACTCCCCCGGGTGGCCTGGACGTCGTCCACGCCCACCTCGGCGGTGAAGGAGGCGCACTTCCCGCCCAGGTAGTAGCGGATCTTCGCCGGGGCGTGGGTGCCCAGCCCCTTGGCGTACGCGACCCCGCCGATCTTCAGCGGGCCCCCGTCACCGGTGCCGGTCTCCCCGTTGGACAGGTCGCGCTCGACGGGCCCCCAGCCGTTCTGCGAGGCCGTCCAGTCGAGGTCACTGGCCCAGCTGTCCTCGGTGGGCGGCGGCGGGAGGGTACGGACGGAGGTCCCCGCGCCGAGCGTGCGCCCGGCGCCCTCGACGGCGTACGTGGCCTTCGCCTCCAACTGGTACGTCGCGTAAGGGGCGTCGGCCGGCGGGGTGACCCGCCAGCTGCCGGTCACCTTCGCGCCCGGGGCGACCGTGTCGAAGGCGACCGGGCCCGCGGGCTCGGCCCGCCACCCCTTTGGCACGGTCAGCGCGAGCCGCACGCCCGTGGCGGCCGTCGCCTCGTCGTTGGCGAAGGTCGCCTTGACCGTGTTAGCGGCCCCCGGCTCCAGGGTCTCCGCGTCGGCGGCCACGTCGAGCGTGCCGCAGACGGCCTCCTGCCCCGCGGGGGCCGGGCCCAGGTCGGTGACGGTGAAGTCGTCGAGCACGAAATCCGCGCCCTCGGGCGCTCCGGCCCTCTTGCGCAGCCCGGTCCAGGTGTCGCCGCAGCCCGCGGTGAGCGTCCGGCTGAAGTGGCCGGTGGTGCGCTGCTGTCCGATGGGGGTGGAGCGGGTCTCCGTGGAGGTGGCCCTGCCGCCCGCGGCCCGGTCGTAGCCGTCGACCCAGCTGTAGGCCCCGGCGTGGCTGGACTGGTAGGCGAACTCCACCTTGTAGCGGTGGCCGTCCCGCATGGGGACGGTCCAGGGGGCGGTCCGGTGGACGAGCCCGGTGTTCTCCTCATGGGACTTCAGGGACTCCTCGCCCCCGAGCACGTCGTCGATCAGCTTCCCGTTCCAGCCGGACTGGGTGTACGGGGCGTGGAGCTGGGAGATGCTGGTGCGGGGGTCGGTGGAGCCGCCCGCATCGCCCTTGAGGAAGGGGCCCCAGCCCTGGTCGACCGCCTCGAAGTCCTCGTACACCACCGTGCCGGGCCGGGTCGCGGGGGCGTTCTGCACGATCCGTACGTCATCGGCGCGGACCCTCGCCCCGCTGCCCGCGGCCGCCGCGATCCGCAGGGCGGTGCGGCCGTTCGCGGGGGCGGTGAAGTTGACCTTGGCGCGCTGGAAGTAGGTGCCGTGCCAGTCGGACGCGGCGACGTGGTCCTTCACCGTGGAACGGTCGACGGCGACCGACGTCCCGCCCGCGCTCAGCACCGTACGCCGGGTCCTGCCCGGCTCGACCTCGATGAGGGCGGAGGCGGTGTAGCGCTTGCCGGGCTTGAGGCCGGTGACGGTCTGGGAGAGGGCGGCCTGCGCGGGGCCGGAGAGGGCTGCGCTGTTGCGCCCCTGCTCGTCGGTGTGCCGTACGGCGGTGCCGGTCTTCTTCCAGCCCTTCAGGGCACGGTCGTTGAAACCGGGGTCCTTCAGGTGCGTGCCCTGCCCCCAGTCGGCGGCGGCTTCCTTCGGGGCACGGGCGTGGTAGAGGACGTACGGCTGCCCGGCGGTGGCGGTGAGCGTGATCTTCCCGTTCACCGGACGGACGGTGGCGACCTTCTCGCGGCCGTTGTCGCTCAGTTCATAGACGGTGTACGGCCCCTTGCCGGGCACCTCCCAGCTGCTGGTGCCGCCGGTCTCGCTGTAGTGGTAGAGCTTCCTGCCCGCGTCCCACGGCAGCAGGTAGCCGGTGCCACTGAGCACCTTGCGGCCCTGCTCGTAGAAGGTCCGCTTCCCGTCCTCGACCGTGCCGCGCACCCCGCCGGTGAAGGTGATGTCGTCGCCGTCCCAGCGGGTGATCCTCTGCTGTTGGAGGTACTTCGCGGGCAGGTTCTTCTGCCAGATGTTGGCGGTGAAGGCGTTCCAGTCGGTCTCGCCGGTCCAGCCCTCGAAGTCCTCCAGGGCGCTCTGGCCGAGGACCGGGTGATCGTTCCAGATGTCCTTCTCGCCGTTGCGGATGAACCGGATGATCTGCGAGTTCAGGCCCTTGTTGGTGGCCCCGCCGTAGTTGAGGTCGTTGGCCCAGTGCGACCAGAGCGAGGCGCGCTCGAACTTGTCGGACCACTCGGTACCGACGGTCCAGCCCTGCTTCTGCACGGACTGGATGGTCTTGTCGGCGATCCAGCCGTGGGAGTAGTAGACGTCGATGTAGAGGAAGCTGAGGTTCCGGTCGGTCTCGTCGCGCAGCTGCTGGAAGCGCTTCTCCAGGTCCCCGCTGTTGATGTCGCGGCGCTGGTCGATGTAGTAGCTCTGGTTGAGCCAGTTCCAGCCGGGCTTGGTCTTGTCGACGAGCTGCTCGCTGAAGGCGTTGGCCTCCGGGTAGGACTCGGTGGCGTTGACGTGGACGCCGAAGGTGGCACCCCACTTCTCGCCTTTCCTGAGCAGGGTGTTGAGGTCCTTCAGCCCGCCCGCCCGCTTGTTGTAGTTGCCGCCGTAGTCCGGGTGGGCGGAGTCGTGGCCCTCGGAGCCGTACCCCTTGAGGACGGCGAGCTGGCCGAGGCCGTCGGTGGCCTTGGAGATCCGCTTGACGTCGTCCAGGGTGCGCAGGAAGGGGTGGGTGGCCTGGCTGGCGAAGTTGAACGGGATGTGGGTCACGACCCGCTTCGCGGTGTCCTCGCTGCCGGGCGCGGTGACGCCGATGGAGCGGAAGGCGATGGCCCCGTCCTGCCAGTCGACGGTCTTGTCGCCGTTGGCGTCCGGGGTGATGACGACCTTGGCCCATGGCAGGTTCTCGCCGCTCTCGGGCTTCGGCGCGCCCTCGCCCCGGTAGGTCCACTGTCCGGACCAGACGCCGACCCGGACACCGCCGCCCTCCTCGGCGCGCGCCTGGTGCCAGAAGCGGGCGTCGTCACCGCCGGTGGGGCCGGATGGCTTGTCGTACGAGGAGTTGGACTCGATCGCGGCGGCCAGCGAGCCGGTGCTGAGGATCGCGTAACTGGCCCCGACGGGCGCGGCGTCGGGGCGTGTCTGCCCGGTGACCTTCGCGAACCGGTCGGCGGTCCGGGTGGAGTCCGGGTCGAGCGTGGTGAACGCGGTGGCGGCCCCGGCCTCGGCGGAGCCGACGGAGATGAGGTCGTGCCCCGGGATGCCGATCGTGCCGACCCGGAAGGCGGCGGTATCCCGGACGGCGGTCACCTTGAACGTGGCGGCCCGCCCGGAGACGGTCAGCGAGGCGTCGATCTCGACGCCCGGGAGCCCGTCGAAGGCGAGGGTGTAGCGGGCGGCGGAGCCGGTGACCTTCGGCGCGCTCTTGAGCTTCACCGGGTGGGCCGTGCCGTTGAGGGTGACGGCGGTGACCGGCCGGGTGGAGCCCAGGAGCCGCTTGCCACTTGCCCTGTCGGTGTACGAGAGGACGCGCGGGAAGTCGTCGCCGACGGCGACCGTGAGCTGGGGGGGAGCCGATGGTGGCGGAGCCGCTGGGCTTCGCCGCCCCAGCCGGTGCGGGGGACGGATCGGCGGCTGCGGCGGGGAGGGCGGTCCCCACGAGCGCCAGAACGGCTGCTGAGGCGACGGCGACCAGGCCGACGGAGGGGCATCTTGGCGACATGGCCCCTGAGTAGCCGCCGTGCCGGGACACCGTCAACGAACTTCGGCTCCGGGGGCCGACTCCGTCCAACAACCCCGGTGCGTAAGTCCAAGTGGGGGGTGCACAGGCCGGGGCGGGGAGCCGGCGGGCCGGACCGGGGGTTCGTTCACCTCTTGTTCCGGGCCACTTCCGGGTGGTCACGCTTCACACCCGCTCGGTTCCGGCAAGTGCCGCTTCCCGGCGTCGAGTTGTAAAGACCCTGAATTTCTGAGAGCGCTCTCAGTCGCAAGTCTTGACGCTTACCCCGGGCCTCGCGAGAGTGGTGCGCACCGCAGGCACCCCACGGTCCGGCACCCCCACCCCCGACACCCCCACTCCTCCCACCACGCCGCCCGGCCTGCGCCCCCACACACCCAGGGAGCTCCCTCGTGATTTCGCGCAGAATGTTCCTGACCGGTGCCGCCGCCACGGCCTCGGCGCTGACCTACCCCACCTGGGGAACCGCTCTCGGCCCGCGCGCCTCCGCGGCCCCAGCGACCTGTGAACTGGCGCTGGAGAACACGTCGCTGCCGGGCACGGTGCACGCGTACGTCACCGGCCACGAGCTGGGCACCGGCCGCTGGCTGCTGCTGCGGCCGAACGGCGAGGTCTACCGCCCCGACTCCCCTGGCGCCCCGCAGACCCCCCTGCCCGTCGACTGCGCGATCCCGCTCAAGTCCGCGGGTGCGGGCCCGGTCGTGCTGACCCTGCCGCGGATGTACGGGGCACGGGTCTACTTCGTCCGCGACGACAAGCTGGACTTCTACCTCAACCCGGGCCCCGCGCTCGTGGAGCCCGCCTTCGCGACGCCCTCGGACCCGAACCACGGGCGCACCTGGTCCTTCTGCGAGTTCACGTTCAACACGGAGCAGCTGTACTCCAACATCAGCTACGTGGACCTGGTGACCGCCCTGCCGATCGGCATCACACTGGAGGGCGACGGTACGCACACGGTGGCCCCGCTCCCGGACGGCGCGGTGCGGCGGATCGCCGACGACCTCACCGCCCAGGCCGCCGCCGACGGGCAGCCCTGGGACAGGCTGATCACCCGGGGCTCCGACGGGAGCGTCCTGCGGGTCGTCTCGCCGCAGAACATCATGGCCCCGTACTTCGACCGCCCGGCCGAGATGCCGTTCCGGGACCTCTTCGCCGCTCAGATCGACGAGGTGTGGGCGAAGTACCGCTCCGAGGACCTGCGCATCGACCTCCAGGGCGGCCGGGGCTCGCGGGCGGGCCGGGTGAGCGGGGACGTCCTCACGTTCGAGGGCGGCCACACGTTCACCAAGCCGGAGTCGAAGGACATCTTCACCTGCAACCACGGCCCGTTCACGAACAACCCGGGCGACTCCGACGACAGGAAGGCGATCCTGGCCCGGCTGGCGGCGGGATTCAACCGCTCGATCATGCTGAGCCACCCGAGCCAGCCGAACGGCACGTCGACGGCGGACTACTACAGGGCGGCGGTGACCAACCACTGGTCCCGGGTGGTCCACGCGAACAGCCCGATCGGTTACGCCTTCCCGTACGACGACGTCCGCCCGGACGGCGAGCCGGACGTCTCGGGCGCGGCACACGACGGGAGCCCGCGCCGGTTCACGCTCAGCGTGGGGTCCTGACGGGCCGGGCCCGCAGGCCCGCAGGCCAGGTCCCCTGTCCGTCCGGGCGGGGGCACCGGCATGTCCAGTCGCAGTGACCTTTGGGCGACACCTCATTGATCGACACGGCGTGCGGCGTTCTTGACTTCGCGACGGCACGTCGGGACGGTTCCGTATGCGAATGATCCGTATGCGGGAGGTCCGTGCGGGAGAGGCTCCTGCGGGAAGGGGCCGTACGGGCGAGGTCCGTGCGGGAAGGGTCCGTACGGGAGGAGGCCGTACGCGAACGAATCGGAGGAAGAGCCGACTCCTCCACCGCATGCTCGCGGTGACCGTCGCCGGATTCCTGCTCACCGCGGCAGCCCCGGCACACGCGGACCCCGCCCCGCCGCCGTCACCCGCCCCCCAGGCCCCTGGCGCTCAGGGCCTGCGGGACTTCCAGCAGAGTTACGGGCTGCCTCCGACCGGCGAGGTGGACACGGTCACCGCCCATCTGCTCAAGGCGGCCCCGGACAGCGAGCTGCGGGAGGCCTTCGCGGACCCGTCCGACCTGGGTCGGGAGCAACTGGCCCATGCCCGTACGGTCATCGGCGTCGGGAAGGGTGCGGCCCTCCCCGCGGAAGCCCAGGTGATCGCCCTGATGACGGCGATGCAGGAGTCGAAGTTCGTCAACTACACCTCCCCGGTCGACCACGACTCGCTCGGCGTCTTCCAGCAGCGTCCCAGCATGGGCTGGGGCACCCCGGCCCAGATCACCCACGTGCCGACCGCGTCCAAGTCCTTCTACGGGCTGCCTTCGCCCAGCGCCAACCCGGGGCTGCTCCAGATCGACGGCTGGGAGTCGATGGCCCCGGGCGACGTGTGCCAGGCGGTCCAGGGGTCCGCGCATCCGGACCGGTACGCGCAGTGGGAGGACTTCGCCCGGGAGCTGCTGGAACAGGAGGGGCCGGACGCCGAACCGATCCCGTGAGACCGGCGGTCGGCTCCCGGCGCGGGCCACCCGCGCCTGCGCCGGGGTTCAGCAGCCGTCGACCCTAGGAACGAAGAGTGAGCCCCGGAGATTCCGGAGATCCCGGAGGCGTAAAAGTTGAACTTTGAACTAGATGGCGCTAGAGTCATTTTCGTTGAAGGTTAAACAATGCCTTCGGCAGCCGTTCGATCCCGCCCCCGCAGGACACCCCGAGGAGGAGCCATGGCTCTGTTCACCCGCAAGTCGACCGCCGCCCCCGTCACCGCCGAAGCCCCCGCGGTGGACCCGGCGCTGGCCGCGCTGACCGGCACGTACACCCTGGACCCGGCGCACAGCAGCATCGGCTTCACGGTGCGCCACGCGATGGTCACCAATGTGCGCGGCTCCTTCGGCGAGCACGAGGGCACCCTGGTCCTGGACGGCACCGACCCGGCGAACTCCACCGCAGCCATCGACGTGAAGATCGCCAGTGTCGACACCGGCATCGCCGACCGAGACGGCCACCTGGTCAGCGGCGACTTCTTCGACGCCGAGAAGTTCCCCCTCATGACCTTCCGCTCCACGCGGGCCGAGCAGCTGGGCGGCGAGGCGTACCGCATCACCGGTGACCTGACCATCAAGGACGTCACGCGCCCGCTCTCGATCGACCTGGAGTTCAACGGTTCCGCCACCGACGTCTACGGCAACGAGCGCGTCGGCTTCGAGGGCAGCGCCGAGATCCTGCGCTCCGACTGGGGCCTGACCTGGAACGCGGCGCTGGAGACCGGCGGTGTGATGGTCAGCGACAAGGTGAAGCTGACCTTCGACATCTCCGCGATCAAGGCGGCGGCCCCGGGGGGTGGTTTCTAGCCTCGCACTTTCACGAAGTGGGCTGTCCAGCAGGTGATCGAGACAGCAGAAAGTGCCTCTGCCCAGCGAGAATGAGGATTGTCTAGGCCCTTGTTCCCGCCCCTGTCGGAGGCACTTTCCAGGTGAAGAAGCGTATCGGGTCGTACCCGCGTGTCCGCGTTGAGGATGGCGGTCGCGGGGTGGTCTCGCAGGCCGGGGCGGTGCTGCTGGTAGAGACGGTCCGCAAGTCCGGTCTGGATCAGGCCATATCGACGACACTGGCATCCTGGCGGAAGTCCCGCGCGGTGCACGATCCCGGCAAGACAGTGCTGAATCTCGCGCTCGCGGTCGCGCTCGGCGGCGACTGCCTCGCCGATGTCGCCATGCTGCGGGCCGAACCCGGCCTGTTCGGGCCGGTGGCCTCCGACCCGACGGTCTCCCGACTCATCGACACTCTCGCCACTGCTGGACCGAAGGCCCTGGCCGCGATACGAGCCGCTCGGGCAGAGGCCCGCGAGCGCGTCTGGAATCTCGCCAAGAACGCGGCTCCGGACGCCTCAGGGCAGGTGATCGTGGACCTGGACGGGGTGCTCGTGCTGGCCCACTCCGACAAGCAGGACGCCACCGCGACCTGGAAGAAGACCCTCGGCCACCACCCTCTGATGGCCTTCGTCGATCACGGAAGCGGCGGGTCCGGGGAGCCGGTGGCCGGCTTGCTCAGGCCGGGAAACGCTGGCAGCAACACTGCCGCCGACCACATCACCGCAGCCCGGCTCGCTCTGGCCCAGCTGCCGACGAAGTACCGGCGCGGACGTCAGACGCTGATCCGTACCGACTCCGGCGGCGGCACTCATGAGTTCGTCGCCTGGCTCGCCCAGCGGGGCAGGTGGCTGTCGTACTCGGTCGGCATGACCATCACCGACGCCATCCACCAGGCCACCTTGAAGGTCCCGCCCACCCCGCGTGGACACCCGCCGTCGAACCGGAAGGTGAAATCCGGGACGGGGCCTGGGTCGCCGAGATCACCGGCGACGCCCTCAAGGGCTGGCCGAAGGGGATGCGGCTGATCGTCCGCAAGGAACGGCCCCACCCCGGAGCCCAGTTGCGGATCACCGACGCCGATGGACTACGGCTGACCGCGTTCGCCGCCAACACGGCGGACGTTCCGATCGCTGCACTCGAACTGCGGCACCGCCAGCGGGCACGCGCCGAGGACCGCATCCGTGCCGCCCGCGCCACCGGCCTGCGTAACCTGCCCCTACACGACACCGCGCAGAACCAGATCTGGCTGGAGATCGTCCAGATCGCCCTCGACCTCCTCGCATGGATGCCCATGCTCGCCCTGACCGGGAAAACCCGCAGGTGGGAGCCCCGCCGTCTGAGACTCCGCCTGTTCTCCGCCGCAGCGCAGATCGTCACCACCGCCCGCCGCCGGCATCTGAGATTCGCACGCCACTGGCCCTGGACCAATGCGATCACCGACGCCCTGACACGGCTCGAAGCTCTCCCGAACCCCGGCTGACCAGCCAGTTCCCGTCCCTACGAGCAGCACCACCCCGACCGGAGCAGTGGAACCCGGCGCCCACCCGACGCGACAGCCGGGCCATCAGCGTGCCCACCACCAGCCCGGACAACCGAAACGGCCCGCCAGACCAACCGACGGACCGTCACGAAAGATCGAGGTTAAAAATAGTAGCGCTTTCTGCGACCTACCTCCTCCAAGAGAGCGGGACCCGAATGCTGAGAGAATTTTTCCCAAAGATTCCACCCGAGGAGATAGTCGGTGATTCGGATACTTACCATTTGCCGAACCTCGGTGGACCCGCGCAGAAGGAGCGTCTCGATCACGCCGGCACACCTGATGGCAACATCTTTCTCGATTTCCTCGCTGGACAACAAGGGGGCGAGGGCGCCGTCGATAAATACATCGCTAGCAAGCGAGTAGATGCTCACCGTAGAAGGAGTATCCTCACCTTCATCAAATTCCGCCTGCTCGGCTTCGATTTCCATCAGGGTCCTGCGAAGCTCTGGCAATGAATTCCAAATTACACCGCGAACAAAATCATAGTCACCCATTTTACCTCCACTCAAAGGTGGGGTGGGGCACCGAAAGCACCCGGCACCCTACCCCAGTAGCGACTCAGGCCACCTGTGGCCTGTAATCGCAGTCGTAGACACAGTCGCCTTCGACGATACTCTTCACGGAATCCAGGAACCACAGCAATTCACCAGCAACACCTAGCCCAAAAATTACCTTGGGCAGTTTCGGGCTGTTGACAAGCCTGGGCGCCTTATGCGGGACCTCTTCATAGATTCCTCCAGTAACAGAAGACATGGAGGGTGCACGGATAACTCGCCTCGCCGCAGCTTTCACCGAAGAGGATACCTCTTTGCTGGATTCCAGGATTGCCGTAATTTTGCCAGCTTTGTCCTTGGTGTCGAGGGCCTTCCACAACTCGTCCGCTTCACTCAGGGCTACCGCCCTGTCGGCAGCAGAGAGAGGTGGAATCGCCCCCTTCCTGTCATCTTCCAGAAGTTTCGCGATCCGGGTCAGTTGATCCGCGGCGTCTGCCACATGCCACAAGCCTTTGGTCGGCTTCCCTGTCTCCAGTTCGTTGATCAATGCCTCACCTACCTTGCCCGTTCCGACCTCTGGAATCGATCCGGGCTTGAGATAGATGTCGTTGAGGATTCCCTGAAGTCTTGAGGATGTCACCTCGGGGGCTTTCGCAGCGGCCGGGCCAGAAGAGCTGGAAGTTCCACCACGGTTTGAAGGCGACGTGGCTTTCGGCGGCGCCGGGTTAGTGTTCTTGGGAAACGCCGGATCAGGCTTGCCGCTGTTGTTGCCCGGCTGACACCTGCCGTTGCCCGGGTCCAGGCAGGTGCCGGTCGGGTCGGAGTTCGTGGCCGGGGCCTGGCCGGCGTAGCTGTAGCCGTTGAGCGTCTGGTGCTTGTCGATTTCGAGCAGCGGATCGACGCTGATGAACTGGCCGACCCCCGGGTCGTACTCGCGGGCACCGATATGAGTCAGGCCCGTTGCCGAGTCCGCCGGCTTGCCCAGGAACGCCTTGTCGTCCGGCCAGGAAGTCGGCTTGGTGCCGCGTGGAGCGCCGAACGGTGTGCTGTAGCGCTTGGTGACGGCCTGGGTGGTGGCGTCGGTCGCGATGCTGCTGGTGCCGTGGTGGTCGGCGGCGAGGAAGCTGAGCTTGGTGCCGGCCGTGCCCGACGTGGCCGTGCGGACGGCGAGCGTCTGCCCGGCGGCACTGTAGTAGCGCGTACCGGTGACCTTCTTCGCGGTGCCCTTGACGGTGAGGCGTACCTCCGTCGAACCGAGGTAGAGGACCGTGTCCCCGTCCCCGGTCGCGCGGCGGATCAGCAGTTCTCCATCCGCGTCGTACAGGTAGCCGGTGCCCAGGGCGGGCTTGGCCCCGGCCGCCGGTTCGGTGGTGGAGGCCAGTTCGCCCTCGGAGTTCCAGGCCAGGGTCTGGGTGGCCTGGGTGCCGGGGCGGGTGGTCGTGTTGCCCGCCTGGTCGTAGCCGTACGTGGCGGCCTTCGCCCCGGTGGTCTTCACCAGGGGGTGGGGCTGGCCGGCCGGTGTCTTGTACTCGTAGTTGGTTGTCGCGTTGCCGGTCGCGGTGTGGGTGGTCTCGGTGCTGCGCTGGCCCGCGCTGTTGTACGTGTAACTCGTCCAGTACGGTGCCGCGCCGTCGAGGTTGGCCGTGGTGCGGCCGGAGGTGGTGCAGTCGGCGGACTTCGGGGTCCAGGCCTCGGTCATGCGACGGTGTGCGTCGTAGGCGAAGCACTGGTTGTCGGCCTTGGCAGTGCCGCCCAGCGTCGTGGGGTCGAGGATCGACAGGACGTTCCCGGCGTCGTCCCGGGCGAAGTTGAGGTCCTGGAGCATGTACGGGTGGGTCTGGTCCGTGACGTGGCTGCGGGTGAGGCGGCCGGTGCCCGGTTCGTACTTGTTGGTGATGTAGGTCTTCTTTGCGCCCGCCCCCAGGGAGAGCTGCTCCACCTGACCGAGTGCGGAGTACGTGACACCGAGGAGGTAGGAACTGGTGCCCGAGAGCTCCGTTACCAGGCCGGTGGAGTTGTACTTGGGCGAGACGATCTCAGCGGCAAGGCCCCCGGCGCCCGGCTCCTTGGTGTTGGCGATGCTCCCGTCCGGGAGGTAGGCCGTGCCGAAGGTGAGAGTGGACGTGACGGCCCCGGAGGTGACCAACGGATCGTCGGTCGGCAGCACGACGTCGGTGCTGGTGGCACGGCCGAGGGTGTCGTATGCCGTGACCTGCTTCCTGTACTTCTTGCCGGCGGCTCCGCCCACATAGCGGGTGGACGCGTCGGGGAGACCTTTGAGGAGACTGTCGTAGGTCCAGTCGGCGAGCTTGTTGGCGTCCGTCTTGGCCGTCTGCCACAGGCCGGTCTTGCGGCCCAGTTCGTCGTACTCGTAGAGCAGTTTCGCGTTGCGCGAGTCGGTCGTGAGGGCGATCTGGTCCAGGTCGGTGTAATCGGTGCGGGTGCGGCCCTTGTCCGGGTCGGTCACGCTGATCTCGCGGCCGAACAGGTCGTAGGAATAACTCCACTTGGCGTCGTCGATACCGGTGATCAGCGACGGCTTGCCGTCCCGGGTGTATTCGTACTTCACCCGTGTGTACGAGGTACCAGTAGTGGCTCCGTACGCCGTGTCCGCCGGTGTCGTGCCCCCGTACGTACGCGTTTCGGTGGTACGGCCCAGCGCGTCGGTGATGGTGCGCGTGGCGTTGCCGCCCTTGGCCGCGGTGGTGGCGGTCGAGTCCCCGGTGTAGCTGGTCGTGGTGGACCACCGGTCCTCACCGAACACCGTGAACGTGGTCGTCGTGGGCCGGGCCGCCGCGTCGTATGCGGTCCGGGTCAGGGCCGGGGTGTGGGCGTAGGAGGCACGGGTGTAGGTGCCGTTCGGGCCCTTCGTGTTGTCGTAGATGTCGGCGTACGTCTCGTAGGCGAGTCCGCGAGAGTCGTAGCGGGTGTCGGTCAGGATCCGGCCGCCGAGGGGGGATTCGGTCTGGGACTGGATCGGACGCAGCAGGGCATCGGCGATGGCGAAGCTGGTCCGGTAGTTCTGGCCGTCGGCCCTGAGGGTGCTGACGGAGCTCCAGGGCTGGCTGCCACGCGCGATGTTGTAGTCGTACTTCGCCGATGGCGTATCGATGCCCTTGGTCCGGTTCGGCGCCCAGGTGGCAGTGACACGACCCAGAGCGTCGTAGGCGCTCTCGGTCTTCTTGAGGTTGGCGTCGAGCGTTCTGACGACCGATCCTCGTGCCGGGTCCAGGTAGGTGTACGCCTTGTGGATCTTGCCGTTGGAGGAGGTGAGTTTGGGTGCCGAGACGATGGTGGCGGTCAGCGGACCTGCCGCGGCGGGGTAGTACGCGGTGGAGGTGACGTAGCCCTTGGCGTTGGTGACGGTCAGAGGGCGGCCGAGGGTGTCGTGGGTGGTCTTGGCGACGGTCTGCCAGCCGCCGTTCACTGCGGGGTGTCGGTCACTGGTGCCTGCGGCAGCCGGGTAGGCCTTGGCTCTCCCGGACCAGGTGGCGAGCCCGCGCGTCGGGGTCTGGGATGCGGTCCAGCCGGTCGCGGAGGCGTTGTCGTAGACGGCCGCGGTGTCGGAGAGGACGTCTCCGCGGGTCTTGGAGTTCGCGGGGAGGTTCAGTTCGTCGTCGGTGATGGTCGTCCCGGCGGAGTCCAGGCAGGCTGATCCGACGACGCGTGTGCGGGAGACGAGGCTGGTCAGTCCCTTGGCGGGATTGCGGGCATACCACGTACGACTGCATGTCTCGTCGCCGGTCTTGGCCTGGTCGCCGATGGCCTCGGTTCGAGTGACCATGCCGTAGGTGGCGTCGTATGTATGGGCGGTGTAGCCGCGACGCCAGGTGTTGCTGACAGGCAGGTAGGTGTACTGGGTTGTGCGGGAGGTGCGTACGAAGTAGGCCTTGGTGTTGGCATAGGACCGCTGCTGGCTCGCGGTCACCTTGTTCCAGATGCTGTTGAAGGCTACGGACACCGGCTGGCTGCCGTTGTAGGTGATTTCCTGACGCAGGAATCCGGCGTACTGCTCATAGTCGGTGGCATCCGAGGCGTTCAGGCCCGCGACGTCGATTCCCAGGACCTTCGCGCTACGGGTCGTGCCGTCGAGGCGCTTGTCCTTGTGCATGCCCTGCATGTAGAGACGCACCGTCTTGGACTGCGGGTGGTCGGTGTCACCGGTGTAGGTGGTGACCTTCTGGTAGCCGCGCCAGTTGGACCAGGTCCGCTCGTCCTCGGGGGTGAAGGGGTCGTTGTTGTAGTGCCAGCCGGGGTTCTCGTAGGTGTACGCGTTCTCCACCGCGGGGTTCTGGCCCGCGGGGTCGGATGTAGTGACGGCGAGAACGTTGTACTTGTGGAACCAGTCAAGTTGGGGGTCGCCACCGTTGACCGGCCAGTACACCGGGTAGCAGGAGAGGTTGTTGTCGTCCTCCGCCTTGGGCATCTTGCTGCCCCGGACGCATTGCGGGTCGGAGAGCGTGACCGTGGTGATCGCGCCTGTCTCGGTGGTGACGGTGTTGATACGCGGGCGGGTCAGCGGGCGGATGTCGTCGGTGGCGTCGACCCGGTTGGGCCGCATGTGGTAGCCGAATTCCACCGGCGGCACGGTGACGGATCCGCCGTTCTTGCCGGTCCGCTGGAGCGACTTGAGGACCAGCGTCTTGTCCGAGAGGTTGCCGATGTCCCCGCCGTCCAGGAACTGGTACGCGAGCGCGTAGCTGTCGACCAGCTTGTACGCGTCGGGCTCGGCAGCCGTGGACCACACCCTCGTCTCGATGGAGGTGAGCATCTTGCGGGTGAAGAAGGACGGCCCGGTGGCCAGGCAGTCGGTCTCCCCGGCCGTGCAGATGGCGTCGAACGGAACGTCCGGCCACCGCTTCGCGGTGTCCTCGGTCAGCGAGGAGCAGTCATCGGCGGTGCAGCGCTCGCTGTAGTCGAAGGACACCTTCCCGGACGCGTTGCCGGTGAACAAGGTGTCCGAACGCTGGCCGTACTTGATCTCGCGGAGGTAGCCGCCGCGGGTGTACTCGGCGAGCTCGGTCTTGTCCCCGTTCTTGGCGTAGTGGTTCGTTTCCGCCTTGTACCAGTAGGTGGAGGCGTTGCCGTGGACGTCGGTGACGAGGTCGAGGTTCCAGCGCCACGCCTGGGTCTTGGCACGGCCGGAGAAGCTGGTGCCGGAGGAGTAGCCGGGCTCGCCTGAGTCGTCGCCGAAGAC
Organism: Streptomyces sp. WZ.A104; assembly: GCF_002382885.1. Taxonomy (GTDB): domain Bacteria; phylum Actinomycetota; class Actinomycetes; order Streptomycetales; family Streptomycetaceae; genus Streptomyces. The sequence goes on along the minus strand of NZ_NWVL01000016.1, from coordinate 100,589 downwards.
GGGGACGGTCCAGACGGAGTTTGTCCGCTCCGTGCCCGCACCGGGCAGCTTGTTCAGACCGAAGGTGTAGACCGTGCCGTCACCGGTGACGACCTTCCAGTACTCACCCTTGCCGTCGCCCTTGCCACCCGAGATGTCGTCGCCGTCGTCGCCGTTGGCGGCGCCCGTCTCGTGAGTGACCTGGGAGGCGTCATCGTTCTTCAGGCGCCAGACACCCGTGGTGTCGTCCTTGACGAGTTCGGTCGCCTTGCCGTTCAGAACGAGGGAGGCGTTCTCGTACTTCCAGCACTGGTCGGACTTGTCGTCCTGGCCGTCGTCCTCGCACGAGCCGTACTTGCGCTCGATGTAGGAGGAGGTGAGGTCGAATCCCTCACCCAGCATGGAACCCTGGTTGTTGGTGTTCGAGGTCCGGCCGTCGACGCTGCCCGAATCGTAGGAAACCGACAGCGAGGGCGCAGGACCGGCGGCTGCGGGCGGCACGCTCAGGGGGTAGGACCAGGTGAACGATCCCGACGAGCCACCGGCCTCCCAACTGGAGGAGGAGGCGAGCGGCGTCGCCTTGTAGTCGCCCGCGCCGGACGCCGCAGTGGCGGAAGCCGTCACGGCGAAGACGGCCGCCGAGGACGTGCCGCCCTTGGCAGCGGCAGCCCGGGGTACGGCCACCTGCGCGGAGACCGTCTGCGCCACGGCGTCGTTCCGGGACGGCACGGCGGTCTGTGTCCGGCACTCCCGCTTCTGCGGGCTGCTCAGCACACAGGCGGGAAGGGACACGAGCCCGAGGCGAGAACCCCAGTTTCCGCCGATCACGTCGGCGAAGGAGGAGTAGTCGACGGTCAGCCCGGCGTCGCCCGGGGAGTCCACCGCGGCGGTGAACACCACACCGGTGATGCCCGCGTTGCGAGCGGTCCTCTGGTCGAGAACGCTCACCTTGGCGGTGCCGTCAGCAGTCGGTGCCGACTTCGCCGCACGGGCCGAGGCCTTGCTGAGGCGAGGCGCGGTCAGAGAGACGGGCCCGGCACCCGGTGCGCCCTGCTTGCCGGATATCTCCTGGTCGCTCCGGGAGGGCTTGGGCCAGCGGGCCGCGTGCTCACTGCGGGCCTGTGCCGCCTGCCTGGCGTTGAGGGCCTTGTTCTTCGCCACGCGCTCGCGCGCCTTGCTCGTCCCCAGGGCAGGGACAGCCGTGACCTTGCTGACCCGAGGTGCCGGAACGTCGGGACGTCCCAAGGGGGCTGCGGCTATCGCCATCGGCGTGAGTCCGGCGGGTACGGAGAGGGCGAGTGCCAACGCCCCGACCAGGGGTACACGGAACTTCCGGGTGCCACCGGAGCCGGAGCGGCCTGGCGTGGTGCGCCTCATGAAGGCGGGAAGGGATCGGGACACGGACACGTCTTCTCTCCGGGAGCGGCCGAACCGCTCGAAGGCGGGACAGCAGGGTGGAGTACGGGGAGGGAGGGCGTGGCCGGCTCGTACGGAGCCGGCCACGCCCGAGGGTTCGGGGCGCGGGGCGGAATGTTCAGGTCCCGACGACGTCGGAGACCTGCTCGCTGTCGCTCAGCGCTCCCGCCCAGAGGCGGATGTCGCTGAGTCGGCCGGGGAGGAAGTTGCCCCAGGAGCCGAGATAGCCCTTGCCGACCGCGAGTTCACCGGTTCCGACCTGTGCGGAGTAGGCGATGCCGTCGCTGGTCTGCTGGTCGGACGTGAGATACAGCTGGATCGTTCTGTCCTGCGCGTTGTAGACGCCGGTGAGGCGGGTCTCCGTATCCACCAGCGCTTCTTCCATGCTCTGCACGGATGCGCCGCTGCCGTCCGCGGTCAGGCGTCCGAAGTTCCAGCGGCCGACGGGAACGGTGATGGTCTTGAGGTTGCCGTTCTCGTCGATGACCGGATCGCCGTTCTCGTCGTACTCCGGTTCCTGCCTCGTGCCGGTCTTCTCGAACCACAAACTCCATGAGGAGCCGGTCGCGGTGCGCTGGCCCAGGACCTGGGCCTTGTAGCCGTTCGGCTTTGTCAGCACCTTCGCCCCATCCACCATCGCCTGTGTGGTCACGGTGAAGGAACCCGAGTCGTCCACCACCGGTCCAGGTGTCGTACCCGCTCCAGCAGTGCCGTCCAGCACCAGACCCTCATCGGTCAGCGAAGCGCCCGAAGAGAGGGCCAGGGCGCGGCCGTAGCCCGATACACCGTCCGCCCGGGACGCCCCCTGCGCTCCGGCCGGGTTCCACGCGGCGACGAGTTCGACCGAGGCCTTGCCGTCGGCAGCCAGAAGGGCGCTTTCCTGCGCTATCTGTGCCCCGGTCAGGGCCTCCTGCCAGACAGCCGCCTCGTCGATCACTCCGGGGAAGTAGTCCGTGTAGACGCCCGACCAGTGAACCCGGCCTATCTGCAAGGGTCCCTTGGCTGCCCATGGCGTGGTGAAGGCGGTGGATGCTTGCAGCTCACCGTTGACGTAGAGGCTGATGGTGTTGTCGACGGCGTTGAAGACGCCCGCAAGGTGCGTCCAGACCTTCGGCACTGCCTCGTTCTTGGAAACGACGCGCTCGTACGGCCAGCTTCCTCCCGCGGGGGCGTCGACGGTGGCCTCCCGGAAGGTCCACTTCTTGAGGTTGTGCTCGTAACCCAGCAGGAAGGGGCTGCGGTTGACGCCGTCCTGGCCCATCACGGTGGCGTTGCGCGAGGGGGCGTCGATCCGGACCCATGCGGCGACGGTGTAGGAGGCTCGGGTGTCGATGACCGGTCCGGTCGTGGCCGCGTAGGACGTGGTGCCGTTCAGTTCGAGGCCGCTGTCGGTGGTCCTGACAGCAGGAGCGGTCTCGGTCGCGGGGGTGACGGTGACCTCGCCCCGGCGGCCCTGGTCGGTACGGGCCGCTCCACCGGTCAGGTTCGCGTTGTCCCGCAGACTCGGATCAGCGGTGGACGTATCCAGAGCCGCGCCGGATGCCTCGGCGAAGTTCCAGCGGGCGACGGGTCCGTCGCCCTCCTTCACCACGAAGTCAACGGAGTTGCCGGCCCCCGGCCCATAGTTGTCTTTCGCTTCGACGTGCAAGGTCATCGTGCCGGAGACGGGTGGCACAGGGCTGATCTTTGCGGTTGCTCCCGATACGTAGGAGGACCAGCCCGAACTGTAGGACCCGCTGGACAACTTGTAGCGGTAGCCGGTGTTCACGTCGCCGGGCGCCGGGCCGAGCGTGAAGGAGCCCGCCTTCCCCGGCTTGCCGTGGGGAACACAGTCATTCGGCGTGCAGGGCGTGTAGGAGTCCGTCCCGGTGCTGTTGAACGTGATGGTCGGTGGCTTCGGCGCTTTGCTGTCGATTTTGAAGTAGCACCATCCCGTGGTGGACCCGTTGGAAGGCCCGGCCAGCCACGTGGAGCCGTAGTGGGACCGTGTCCATGCGCGCATGCGCAGGAGTGTGTTCTCCGGCAGAGCCGGGGCGGTTGCTGTGACCTTCACGTTGTCGCCGACGTATCCACTGCTGGGACGGACGATCTCGCTCATGGCGTTGACCCAGGTGCCGTCGCTCTGCTTCTTGTCCACGTCCATGGCCACCCGCAGCTTCGCGCCGGACTCACCGCCGGACGCGGTCTGAGGTGTGGCTGTCAGATCGGGGGTGGGGTCGGTGACGATCGCCGGAGCGGACTCGACCGTGTTGCAGTCGTGCGACTTTCCCACGACAGGGCCGATGTTGCTGGGCTTGGCCGGCTTACCCACGTAGTCGACGCTCAGGACAGCATCGTCGTCGAACCGCTTCCATGCGATCGTGTCGGACTCGTCCTTGGCCATCAGCATGAGCGTCAGCCGGGAGATCTTTCCGTCGGCGAAGCTGCGGACGGTCGGCGTCAGGTTCTCGTCGGGCTCCGGCGCGTAGTCGTGGAACTCGATGGGTGCGCGCGGCTGGGACGGTGAGCAACGGCTGCCACGGCCGGCCGACACCTTACGGTCGCCCATCTGGTCCAGCTTCTTGGGGCCGGGCCACTTCGACGACGACGAGATGTTGTTCGTACGCTCCAGGTCGACCCAGCGCGCGTCGCAGGAGAACGACCACGTCTCCGTGACGGCGAAGGTGGCGTCCAGGACGTGCTTGCCCTTGAGCTTTCCGGGGGCGAACTCGAAGTACATACGGTTCACATAGCCGTTGCCGCAGTAGTACGAGACGCCTCCGATGACCGCCGAACCGCACTTGCCGACGCTCATGCCGTTGGCACCCCCGGAGAAGTTCCAGAACACATCGCCGTCCGAGGAGAGCACCGTGCGCTCGGATTCGTTCAGTTCGACCGGCGGGTCGATGTAGAGGGGGAAGTCCTTCTCTTCGGTGCTGGACAACATCTCGGCGTCTGGCTCGACCGTCATCGTCGAGTTCGTGAGCTTCAGGTCCATCACCGAGGAGTCGTCACCGGGCTCGGGACCGGCCAATCGGTCGCCCTCTTCGGTCGGGCCAGCAGCGACGGGCTGATCCGTACCGGATTCGGCGGGAGCGGCGAGGTAGAGCGAACGCCGGGCCGGGGCGGGGGCAGTGCCGTCGCCGGCGGAGTTCCACATACGGGCCGCGGGTGAACGGAACACCGGTCGGCCGTTGCCGTCCAGAGCGTCCAGTCCCCCGCCGGCTCCGGCTTGGACCGTCAGGTTCTCCGCCCCGAATCGGTACTCGATGGCCTTGAGCGCCGGGTTCGCCGCCGCTTGGGGGGTCTTCACCTCCAGTACCTGCCGGAAGCCCTCGACCGTCGCGGTGAGAATCAGATTCACGTCCGGCAGGACGTCCTCGTAGACCGCGTGTTCTCCGTCGAGACGCGGCGCGGGCAGCGCGCCGGGCCAGCCGAGCGACACGGACTGCTCGCCCTTGGCGATGGTGACGAGGTCCGCGCCGTCGCCCCCGGCGGAGAACGAAACGTCCACAGCTGCCGCCGCCGGACCGACCGACCCGTCCGTGTCGCGTACCAGGGTCGGGTCGGGTTCAACCCATTTCCCTTCGCGAGCCACGCGGACCGGAGTGATCGACTTCTCCAGGGTGAACGTCGTCCCGTCCGGGTTGGCGAAAACCGTTTCTCGCTCGGAGCGCTCCTCCACAACCTCCACACGTTCGCCCGCCTCGACGGCGGCAGCCGAGGCCCGGAGCTCCGGCGAGTTCAGGGGCACCTGAAGGGGAGGCAACGCCACTGCCTGCGAGTTCAGGGCAGGGACCACACTCAACACAGTGGCCAGAACAGCCGTCACGCACACACCGTGACGCCCTCGACGCCACCCCCCGCCAGCCACAAACCCGCCCCGTTTCCACATAGCCTTCACGAAAGTCAGCTAAATATCAGGGGTTGCAGTGGACCCGTCAAGTGTGATCCGGCCCACTATCTCCGCACGTAGCGATAGCAAAGATGGGCGAGTTCGACCGAAGGGAGACACTAGGGTCGCTTGCACGAAAACGGACCGGCCGGTCGGTCACTTCGGTAACTCGTCGTGGGACAAGCGGATTTGACACGATCACGCGGATAAGGATCTTGCGAGGTTCCCTCACGCCCATCACGCGGAGTTCCTGTAGGCAAACGTGGACGGATGCGCCTCCATAGCTCCCTTGCGCCGAGCCTGGCCAACGTCGAGGCTCAGGCTCGGGCACGACATCGACCGGCGTGGTGCAGGAATCGCCGTAGCAGACGGTGATCCCCTCGCGTTCGCAGAGGCTGTCGGGTGGCCTCGGGTCGGACAGGGGGGCGGTCCGGTGCGGGTGATTCCCAGGCGGAGGAGGGAGGGCGGAAGAGGGAGGCGACGCGGAGCGTCGTCGACCGACGGCAACGTCACAAGCGCGCGTGCTGGGAAGTGGCCGCCCGGCCCGGGGCCACTCGACAGCTTCTCAGGCGCGGGAGGTGGCGAGCCCCTCCCCGGCGCGCCGTCAGTCGGCGAACGACGACCACGTCCGGCTGGACAGCACCAGCAGGTAGCCGTCCGGGTCCTGAAGCGTGACGCCCCAGGTGTCCCAGTACGGATTGTGCGCGGGCACCCTCCTGCCGCCGTGCTCTTCGAGCCGCTCCACGAGAGCGTCCGGCACCTCTTCGCCGAGGTAGACCACCAGCAGGTCCTCGGGGGTCGGGCGTGGTTCCACCGGGGCCGCCGGATCGCGGACGAGTTCCAGGTGCCAGGCGGCGTCCGGCCAGCCGACCATGAGCAGCGAGTGGTGGCCGGGAGTGCCGTCCGCCTCGTGGCGGTACTGGACGCCGAGGCCGAGCCCCGCGACCCAGAAGCGTTCGGCCGCCCCCAGGTCGCGGGACGGGCGGGCGATGCGCACATGGGCGGTGGCGTACTCCGGCATCGGATTCCTTCCGGTTCGGCGCATGGCCCTCCCGTGGACCGGCTGCTCGTCCCCGTACCGTACGAAGCCGACGATCACGCGCGCATCGGGCGCTCGTCCTGGGTCCCGAGTCGTATCTCGTCCTGGTTCCCGAGTCGTATTACGCGTCGGCCGGGCGCGGTTCGCGCCGCATGACCCACAGCAGCGGCCCGTCCCCCGGAAGCCGGGTCTCCCCCAGCACCGTGAAGCCGAAGTGCTCGTAGAAGGGCAGGTTGTCCGGCTTGGAGGACTCCAGGTAGACGGGCAGCTCCGCCGCGTCGGCCTTGGCCAGTCCGGAACGCAGCAGAGCCGCTCCGTGCCCCTGGCCCCGCGCGGCCGGGTCCGCACCGACCACCGCCAAGTACCAGTGCGGTTCCTGGGGCCCGTGCTCGGCGGCCGCCGCGACCGCGTCCCGGAACAGGGGCGCCCGGTCGCCGAGGATCTCCTCCAGCTCCGCGACGGTGTCCGCGTCGGGAACGGCCTTGGGCTGGCCCTCCGGCGGCACCCAGAACGCGGCCGCCGACGCGGTACGTTCGCACACCCCGTGACGGGCGTACTGCCGGGTGAAGATCGTGGTGAAGTAGCGGACGAGGTCGAGCTCGCGCGAGGCCGCGCCGGGGAAGAACCAGCCCATCATCGGGTCGTCCGCGAAGGCGCGGGCCAGGGTGCGGCTGATCGACTCCGCATCGTCGAGCGTGGCCGCCTGCGGCATGTTCGTTATCGACATACGGGTCATTCTGCACCCCGATGATCTTGAGCGAGGGGGCGGGGCAGGAGGCGCCGTCGTCGCGGGCTCCGCGATCACGCCCTCCATCGAACCGGCCACGCTTCCCCTGCGCTGGGTCTCCGCCTCGGTGCTCGTCGTGCTGGCTCTCCGGGGTGCCGCCACGGCCGTACACCAATACCGCCGTCGGCAGACGACGGCCCGCGCCGACGACAGGCCGCCCCTCACTCCCGCACGGGCATGCACGGGGCTGCTGGCGCCCACGATGGTGAACCCGATGACGTGATCTACCTCGCGGCACTCGTGCTCGGCAGCGGCACCACAGCGACTGCGGGCACCACGGAGAAGGCCGTATTCGTTCTCGCCGCTCTTACGGCGTCCGCCAGTTGGCGGGTGGTGCTCGCCAGTGGCGGGGCGCTGCCGGGCCGCGCGTCGACCGGAAGTCGCGGGCGGCTCATCACCGCTGTGGCCTAAAGCGGCCTGATCACCGCGATCGCTGTTCACCTCGCCGCCTCGGCATCCTGATGCGGCCCACATCCCGCGCGCCCACGCGGGCTCAGTAGCGCGAGGCCACCCACAGGAAGATCGGCGTCACCAACAGGACCAGAGCGACCACGGCCAGAGCGACGATCACCATCACCGTCACCCCGCAGCCCATCGCGATTCCGGCGTGCGCCTTCGCCTTGAGCGCCTCGGCTTCCACGTCGGCGTTCCCATCGGCCCCATCACCGTCGTACCAGTCGTATGGCCGCATCATCCCCCCTGCGGTCAACCATAGAACCGGCGGCGATCACCGAAGCCTCCGCCCCTCCTCTCCTCCGCTCACCCCCTGCGGGCCTCGACCGCCAGCCGGGTGTCCTCGGCGATCAGGTCCCCGTTGATCGCGCCCCCCGCTCGAAGACCTGCCGCCGCCGCGCCGATGACTTGTTCGGTGAGGTTGGTGACGTTGCCCGCCGCCCAGACGCCGGGGGCCTCCGTCGCGCCGGTCGGGTCGGCCGCGATGTACGAACCGATCACCGTGCCGCCCATCTCCTGCGCGACCGGCACCAGGCCCAGGGACTCCAGGACGGCCGAGCGGGCCGTGAAGCGAGCCTGAACCACCAGCGCCTCACGCGGAATCACCCGTCCGGACACCAGTCGTACGCCGGTGAGGCGGTCGTCCGTGATCTCCAGGCCCGTCACCTCCCCGTCCACCACCGCCACACCCCGGGCCGCCAGCTGCTCGTACTCCTCGTCCGACGGCTCCGGACCCGTGTGGCGGAAGAGCGTGATGTCATCGCTCCACTGCCGCCACATCAGCGCCTGGTGTACGGAGAGGGGCCCTGCGCCCAGCACACCGATCGGGCGGTCCGCCACCTCGTGGCCGTGGCAGTACGGGCAGTGCAGCACCTCCCGGCCCCAGCGCTCCACCAGGCCGGGCACAGGCGGCAGTTCGTCGACGAGCCCCGTCGTCACCAGGAGCCTCCGCGCCTCCACCGCGCCGCCGCCCTCCACCACCACCCGGAAGCCCCGCTCCCCCGGCAGCCGCTCGGCCGCGACCACCCGGGCCTCGACGACCTCCGCCCCGTACCCGGTCACCTCGCCCCGGCCGATCGCCAGCAGCTCGCCGGGCGGGGTCGACTCGCGGCCCAGGTAGTTGTGCACATGGGACGCGGGCGCGTTACGGGGCTCGCCCGCGTCGATCACCAGGACGGAGCGCCGGGCCCGCGCCAGGGTCAGCGCCCCGCTCAGACCGGCGGCCCCGCCGCCCACGATCACCACGTCGTACCGCTGCTGCTTCATGTCGCTCCTCCTTCGCCCCTGCGGGGCATCTCCGCTCGATGACGAGAGTGCGCCCGTGAGGCTGAAACGACAAGTAACCTTGCCGAAACCGCAAATCACGCGAGTGTGAACTCGCACCACACGATCTTGCCGGGGTTCCGCTCCCCCACCCCCCACTTGTCCGCCAGCGCCTCGACCAGCAGCAGCCCTCGACCGCCCTCCTCCTCGGCCCCCGGGAGCCCGTCCGCCGCGCGGACCTCGCCGTCGCCACTGTCGTGCAGCTCGATCCGGATCGCCTTCTCCATCCGCTCCAGGTAGATGTGGACACGGAACCCACGGCCCGGCGGGACGCCGTGGCGGAGCGCGTTGGTCGCCAGTTCGGTTACGCAGAGCAGTACGTCGTCGGCGCGCTCCTCGCACTCCCAATCGACCAGGGCCTTGCGGGTGAACTTGCGTACGACGGGGATCGACTTGCGCTCTCGGCAGTAGAAAGCAGCGCGGAAGTAGGGGAGTTGGGTTGCCTCGTTCATGCTTCCACGCTCACACAACGTGACTACGCTTCAGCAGAGCAGAGAGACGTACAAATGCTTTTGTACGGGTTCTGACGGGTTGACAGCGGGACCGGAACGGGGAGAGCCAGGTCATGCAACCGGGAAAGCAGAGCGGCATCAGGCGAGTTACTTCATGGCAGCTGGTCGGGGCGCAGCTGCGCCACTTCCGCAGACTCGCCGGGCGGACACAGGCCGCCCTCGCCGAGCAGGCCGGGGTGGGCGAGGACACCATCGCCTCGATCGAGCAGGGGCGGCGGGCGCTTCAGTTGGACCTGGCCATCCGGCTCGATGAACTACTGGACACCAAGGGCGTATTGCGGGTCGCGGTGGAGAAGATCCCGCGCAAGGAGCGCTATCAGGCGCTGGTCAAGGACTTCGTGCAGTACGAGCAGAACGCGGTGAGTCTGCTCTGGTACGAGTCGCAGCTCATTCCGGGACTGCTCCAGACCGAGGCGTACGCACGCTTCGTCTTCGGCTGCAACTATCCACCGCTCGAAGTGGAGGAGATCGAGAAGCGGGTGGCGGACCGCCTCGACCGCCAGAAGATCCTGGAGCGCAAACCCCGGCCCGTCCTCACCTTCATCCTGGAGGAGAGCATCCTGCACATCGGACTGGGCGACCCCGAAATGATGCGGGAGCAGCTTCTCCATCTGCGGCGGTGCATGGATCTGCCATTCGTCACCATTCAGATCATGCCTCGAAACACCCCTCGGCATGCCGCGCTCGCGGGGCCGCTCGTTCTACTAGAGACCCCCGACCACGATCAGCTCGCCTACATCAGCGGCCAGTTGCGGGCAGAGCTCTATGACGAACCAGCTGACGTCAGCGCTCTTATGCAGCGATATGGGATGCTGCGCTCCCAGGCGCTCACCGTCGAGGAGAGCACCCGGCTACTGGACGCACTGCTTGACGCACTGCTTGGAGAGACATGCCTCGCGCAGCACACCCCGCCCCCGGTCCCACAGCCCTCCACTGGTTCAAGTCCAGCCACAGCAACGGCGACGGCGGCAACTGCATCGAAGTCGCCTACCACTGGCACAAGTCCAGTTACAGCGACGGCGACGGCGGAGCCTGCGTCGAAGTCGCCGCCCATCCCTCCGCCATCCACATCCGCGACTCCAAAGTGACCGACGGTCCCGTCCTCACCGTCGAGCCCGCCGCCTGGAGCGCCTTCGTGCACAGCGGCACGGCCCTCTGAGCCGCACCCCGTACCCCGTACACGGAAAGAGCTGCCCCGCCTCCAGCCGACAAACGCGGCCCGAAGCGGGGCAGACTGACGGGCGGTTCGGCGGCGTGCGCCGCGTCCCCGCCTCATGCCGGTATCAACGGTCGGCACCGGCCAAAGGGAACGCTCCCGATTCTCCGGCCGCAGCGCCGGCAGCCGTACCCGGCAGCCGGGTCAGCGCGGCCAGGGCTGATCACTTCACGGCACCGGTTGCGCGTATTTCTCACACAACTTCCCCACCTGTGAATAAAGTTGATCGTGTTCGCATCACAGATGCGCATGGTCGTTCAACGAACAAGGGGGGTTCAGGTGTCCCGACACCTGTACACGAGCAGCCGTACCCGACGTACCGGACGGGCCGTGGGAGCGGCGGCGATCTCGGTGGTGCTGGCCGGGGGGCTCGCCACGGCACTACCGGTCACGGCGCACGCCGCCGAGGCGGCCGAAGTCCTGATACCCGCGCCCGACGCCTTCGGCGAGGGGCCCGAGACCATACTGGCGACCGGCAGATACGGCGTACTGCACCGCGAGGGCGGGAGCTATCTCTGGACGAACTCGTACAACAGACGTACGAGGGTCGTCACGGAGATCGCATCGGTGCCGCAGCACCTGCTCGTGGGCGGCCATGACGAGCACAACCGGGCCATCTACACCCAGCAGCGCGCCGACGGCGGGACGGACGTCGTACGGGTCGGCATCGAGGACCCCGCCTTCAACAGCACCCTCAAGGTGCCCGCCGGATACCTCAATCTGCGCTTCGCGGGCGGCTGGGTGCTCGCGACGGTCGACCGCGGCGACGGGACGTACGAGATGCGGGTGGCCCGGGGCGGGGCCGCGGCGGACGATCCCGTCGTGCAGTTGCCCGCCGGAGCCAGCACCGACGCCGAGCCCGTGGTGCTCGGTGCCTACTCCAGCAACGTCGTCATCGGCTACCGCACCGCCGACGGCTCCCCGGGCTACGGCATCCTGACCGCGTACAACGGCCGGGTCGCTCCGCTGCCCGTGACCGGTGAGGCGAGCAGCTTCCGCATCACCCAGACGACCGTCAGCTGGTTCTCGCGCGACGGCAGCGGAGGCCAGGGAGTCAGGGTCATGCCGTTGGGCAGCACGGCCGCACCTCGTGTCGTCCCGCTCGCCACGGAGTCTCCCGACAGTGAGGTCACCACGTTCGTGGTGGCCGACAACGTGGTCTGGCACGAGGACACCGGCGGCCCGCTGCGTCTCACGCCGTTCGCCGGGGCGGACACCGAGCGCACGCTCCTGAGCGAGGTCGAGACGACCTTCCTCCGAGCCGAGGGCGACGGCAACGTGGTGGCACTCGGCAGGGACGCCGACGGAAAGCGGGCCATCCACTCGTTCGGCAAGGACGGCCTGGGGCTCATCTCCGATCTGCTGCTGCGGGAGGTTCCGAAGGTCAAGACGGCGGACGGCGTGATCGGGGCGCTGAGCCTCGACCGGGGGCGGCTGCGGTACGTCAATTCGCTGGCCGGGACGGACACGTTGCACGGCAAGGACATCGGGACCGGGCTCGACCCGGCGGACGGTGCGCGGCTCGCCGACTTCCCCGGACTCGTGGCAGGCCGTTTCGCCGACGGCACGGACGAGGGGCTGGCCCGGCTGGTCACCGGTTCCGGCGCCGGCGCCGACGTACTCGTGACCGGCGACGACCCGGACCGGCCGGGCGAGGGCATGCCCCTGCCCGGCACGGGCGGACGCATCATCGACACGTCACCGGAGTTCGTGCTGTACCAGGCGGGCGGGCGGCAGTACGTCATCGACGTCGCCCGCGACCTCGTCGTCCGCGAACAGCCGGCGCAGGGCGCGGTGCTGGCCGGGGACCGGCTGTACAAGTCCGCGCCCGGCAAGCCCGGCATGGTGAACGTGATCGACCTCCGCTCCGGGAAGTCGACCGGGCGCCACGACCTCGGTACCGACTGCGTGCCCGGCGAACTCCAGCACAGCGGCACCCTGCTGTACTGGAACTGCGCATCCGAGGACGCGGCGGGCGTGTACGACACGGCGACCCATCGCGACTACCCCGCCCCGGTGTCCCGGGTCCTGCTGGGCGACCGTTTCCTGGCCCACAGCGATGCGTCCGGGGAGCTGCGTCTCACGGCCCTGCGTCCCGACGGCTCCACCGCCGGCCTGGGCACCGTCACGGGCGTGAAGCCGCCCGCGGACGGCGACGGCCGCGGCTCCACCTGGACCCTGGACGCGGACGCGGGCAAGCTCGCCTGGGTCGGGACCGACGACACCGTCCACGTCACCGCCCCGCAGCAGGCCGTCTCCCCGCTGAGCATCACCCACAGCGCCGTTCCCGCCACCGCGGCGGGCGGCTGGAGTGCCGCGTGGTGGCTCTCCAAGCCGGCGGCGTCCTGGCAGCTGACGGTCACCCGCCGCGCGACCGGCGAGGTCGTCCGCACCTGGACGGGCGAGGACACACGCGGCACGGTACGTGTCAGCTGGGACGGTACGTCCGCGTCGGGCGACACCGTGCCGACCGGCGGCTACACATGGCGGCTGACCGCCAAGCCCTCCGACGGCACGGGGGCGGACGCCACGTCCTCGGGCACCCTGAGGGTCACCGACTGAGCCCGGCCCCGCACGGGGCCCCGGCCGTCCGCCCCGTGCGGGGCTCAGGAAACTTCCGCACGGGACGGACGGCCGGGCTCGGAAACCCCCGTGCGGGGCGGAGGGTTCGACGGGAACCACCGCGTGAACATGTCCCGTTTCGGCGTTCGGCCTCGGCCACTGCTGGTGCCCTCGCACTCTGTCGACGGGCACCAGCATGCGGTGGGCTCGGCACGTCCTCGCGCCTTGCCGGATTCCGGCAGCCCTCAGCGCGGAACGTGGTGAGCAATCCTGCGTGGGGTCAGCTGAACCGGGCCTCGGAGACCGTCGTGGTCACCGTGCCCGCGGTGGAGGTCGTCGTGTCCGCCGCGCCTTCGACCAGCTTGCCGAGGTCGCCGACGTTGTCGAGTGCGCCCAGCGAGACGGGCGGTTCGGCCGCGTGGGCCGAGTCCCCGCCTCCCGGGGGCGGGCTGATGGCGGCGATGACGGCCCCGGTGGCGAGAGTGACAACGGCAAGTACGCTTCGCTTCTTCATGCCCGGTTCAACGGCTCCCGCCGGTAAAGGGCACGCCCGTCTTCTGTCCACGGTCCGCCCGGCGCAGTTCTCCGGCCGCCAGCACGGTGCCGGCCGCGGTGACGAGGAGCAGGCCGGGGATCGCGAGCATCATCCGGAGGCCGCTCTCCTGGAGGGCCCGGTACTCGCTCTCCGGGATCTCGACCGTGCCGCGCGGGCTCGTGTCGTAGGCGTAGTACCGGCCGTCCCTCGCCTCGGGGGCTTGGAGGTCCGTCCCCGCCATGCCAAGGGCCAGGATCGTCGCGGCCGACACGGCCAGGACCGCGAGTCCGGCCTGTGCCCTGCCGGGAAGGCACCGGAAAGCCCGCCACATCGTGCCCCGGTCCGCGCCCGTCAGGACCATACGCGCCATGGCCGCTACGAAGATCACGAGGGCGAGCGCGAATGCCGTCACCACCGGCCATTGCGCCTCGCCCCACGGCAGCGTTCCCGGCAGCCAGGTCAGCGCGGCCATCGTCAGAAGTACCGCGCCCAACCCCGACGCGACACCCCCGTGCAGTTTGCATGTCCACCCCATGCGCCGCAGCCTCGCACGGGGGCTGCCTCCGGCTCTCCCCCGGGGTCCGAGCCCCGAGCCCCGGGCCCCGGCTGAGGGGATCGGCCGGAACCCGGGACGCTTGGAATCCTGTACGCCTGGGCGCTCAGAAGCCGCCTCCGTCGAAGCCTCCGCCCCCGAAGCCTCCGCCGTCACCGAAGCCGCCCCCGCCGAAACCGGAGGAGTCGAAGTCGGAGCCGGAGAAGTCGCCGCCGCCCCAGTCGCCGCCCGCGCCGCCGCCGAAGTCACCGCCGCCGTATTCGGAGGCGTACGCCGGGGTCGCGAGCATCGAGCCGAGCATGGTGCCCATGAGGAGGCCGGGGAGCAGGCCGCCGCCGAAGTAGCCGCCCGCCCAGGGGCCGTAGGCCGGGCCCGCCTCCCAGTACGGGCGGCGGTTGCCGTCGCCCACGTCGACCGTACGGCTCATGGGGTCCTCGCCCCGGCTGAGCCGGATCTCGTCCGCGCCGCAGACCGGGACCTCGCGGGTCGCGCCGCCGGACGGGGTCCACAGGACCTCCGTGACCGCGGGGCCGTGGCGCGGGTCGAAGAAGCACGGCGGGCGGCGGGCCGGGAGTTCCGCGCCGGTGCGGCGGGCCTCCAGGACCGCGAGGGCGTAGCGGCCTTCCTCCAGGGACTGGGTGACTCCGCGCACGTCAGAGGGGTGCGCGGCCTTGTCCATCTTCGTCTTGGCGCTCTCGTAGGAGTCCAGGGCCCGTTCGTAGTCGGTGCGCATGGTGTCGTCCGCGCCCGGTTCGGCGGGGTGGAAGTCCAGGCGCTCCAGGGTTTCGCCGTACGCGGTGATGTCCTCGTCGACGACGACCCGGAGCTTGTCGAGCGCGATGCGCTCCTCTTCCTCCTTGCGGCGCTTGTTGCGGCGGGAGATCGCGTACGCGCCCGCACCGCCCGCTGCCACCAGTGCGCCGAGTGTGATCAGGCCGGAGACGGGGGCTCCCGGGTCGTCCGCCGCGCCGCCGCCGGACCAGGACGCGGGGGCCGTGCCCCTGGCCTGTTCCACGGCTCTGTCGACGAAGGCGTTGAGCTGGGCGTTCGTGTCCGTGGCGATGGCGGGGTTCTCCACGGAAGCCGTGAGGTTCTGCACCGCCCGGACCGGCATGACCTGCGGGTCCGCGCCCGCGTCGAAGCCGTCGCCGAGCCGGACCGCGTAGACGCCGGTGATGCCGGTGTCGCTGCGCAGGGTCTGGAGAAGGCCTTCCTCAGGGAAGGCCTCGGTGTCGGGCAGGACTGCCACGAACACCGGCTTGTCGGCGTCCGTGATCTTCTCTTCCAGGGCCTTCTCGTCAGCGACGGAAAGCTGATCGCGAGCGTCCGGGTCCACATACACCGGGTCGTCGCGCAGGGCCTGGGCGGCGTCTTGGATGGTCGCGGCGGGGGCGGCGGCCGACGCAGGGGAGGTCAGGGCGAATGCAGCCGCTGCCAAGATGAGCAGCAGGCCCGCCAACAGCGAGGGGAAGAGCCTTTTCCTCATACTTAACGCTACTCCAGGCGGGCGAAGAACGGCGTCGCCCGCCTGGAGCCCTTGGTCGCTACGCGGCCTACGCGGCTCGGTACGCCGTACGCAGCTTGGCCACCGCGCCCGTCAGATCGCCCGTGAGCAGCAGGTGGTCCGCCTCCGCGAACGGCTTCGACACCGCCTGGGTGAACTTCCCGTTGATCCTCTGCTGGACCAGCAGCCTCGCCCGGTCCACGATCGCCTTGCCCGCCGGGGTCCTGCCCAGCTTCGCCCTCTCGGCGACCTGGGCGGCCACGGCGAGGGCCGCGAGGGTCAGCTCACCGCCGGCCGGGGGCTGCTTCAGGGTGGTCAGGCCCCAGCCGTACGGGAACTGCGGGTCGTATGCCGTGTCCCCCACGTTGATCGGAAGCTGCGCCTGCGACTTCGGCCAGGTCACCGGGAGCTGCCCGGTGAAGGGGCGCTTGCCGTAGAGCACGTCGGCCACGCCGTCGCCCTCGGAACCCGGCAGCCAGGAGGCCACCAGCGCGTCCATGTCCCCGAGCTGGTCGCCGATGAGCTGCGGGCGGCCCGAGACGATCAGGACCGCGCACTTCATGGCCGCGCAGACCTTGTCCACCGCCGCCTGGTCGGCGTCGGTGAGCTCCAGGTCGTGTCCGTTGCCGACGTCTCCGATGCCTTCGGCGTACGGGGTCTCCCCGACGACGACCACGCCCACGTCGTGTCCGTCCGTGGCGGCGGAGGCGTCCCGCGAGTACGTGACCGAGTCCGGGTTCCTCGCCGCCTTTCTCATACCCTCAAGGATCGTCGTGCCCGGGGTGATCTTCCCGGACGAGCCCTGCCAGCTGATCGTCCAGCCGCCGGCCTGGTTGCCGATGTCGTCGGCGTTGGACCCGGCGACGTACACCTTCTGGGAGGGCTTGAGGGGCAGGACCGCCTCCCCGTTCCTGTTGCCGTTCTTCAGCAGGACCTGCGACTTCGCCACCGCCTCGCGGGCCACCGCACGGTGTTCGGCCGAGCCGACCTTGTCCAGGTGGGTGGTGTCCGCGTACGGCTTCTCGAAGAGGCCGAGGCGGAACTTCTGGGTGAGGATGCGGGAGACCGCGTCGTCGATCCGGGCCTGGCTGATCCGGCCCGCCGCGACCTCTTCCTTCAGCGTCCTGGTGAAGTCCTGGTACGCCGTCGGGACCATGATCATGTCCAGACCGGCGTTGACCGCCGTACGGACATCGCTCGGGTAGTCGCCGGGGATCTGGTCGATGGCCTGCCAGTCGCTGATCACGAAGCCCTCGAAGCCCATCCGGTCCTTGAGGACGCCGTTGATCATCTCGGCGTGGGCGTGCATCTTCACCGGGCCCCGGCCGTCGCCGATGATGTCGAGCGAGGAGTACGAGGGCATGATCGTGCCGACGCCCCTCTTCACCGACTCCGCGAACGGGGACAGGTGGACCGCCTCCAGCTCCTGGCGGGTGACCTTGGTGATGCCCTGGTCGGTCGTGTACGAGCCGGTGGTGGATGAGCCGTACGCGGTGCCGCCGTCGCCGACGAAGTGCTTCGCGCTGCCGAGCACCTTGTCATTGCGGTGCAGGTCCTTGCCGGAGGGGCTGCCCTGCATGCCCTGGATGACCGTCTCCATGGCCTCTACGAGCGCCGGGTCCTCGCCGAACGCCTCGTAGGAGCGGCCCCAGCGCTCGTCACGGGTGACGCAGACGCACGGGGCGAAGTCCCACGGGACGCCGGTGGAGCGGACTTCCTTGGCGGTGATCGCACCGGTCCTCTCGGCGCTCCTGGGGTCGCGGCCCGCGCCGATGCCGATGTTGTGCGGCATGATCGTGGCGCCGACGACGTTGTTGTGGCCGTGCACCGCGTCCACGCCGTAGATCAGCGGGATCTGGAAGCGGGTGGCTTGGGCGCGCAGCTGGTAGGCGTCGACCATCTTCGCCCAGGCGGCGGCCGTGTTGGGGGTGGGGACCGAGCCGCCGCCGGAGAGCAGCGAGCCCAGGTCGTAGGCGGCGATGTCCCCGGGGGCGCGGAGGGCGTTGCGTTCGGCCTGGGTCATCTGGCCCGCCTTTTCGGCGGGTGACATACGTGACAGCAGGTCCGCGACCCGCTGCTGAACGGGCAACTCGGCGTTCTGGTACGGGAGTCCGTGGGCGTCGATGACGACCTGCGGGTTCTCCCGGGGGGCCTTCGCGCCGGTGACCGTCAGTTCCAGGGGGATCGTCCTCGCCTCGGAGGCCTTCGACGCCTGTGCCGTGCGGACGGCGACCTTGTGCGTGGTGCCGGAGGGGGTGCCCGCGGGGAAGGTGTGGCTGCCGGTGACCGGGGTGTAGTCCTTGCCCGCCTCGGCCGTGCCGCCCTTCGTGGCGTACGTGACGGTGACCGGTTCCTCGGTGGGGACGGAGCCGGTGGTGGCGACGGAGATGGCCACCTGGGCCGTTTCGCCGTTCTTCAGCGGGTGGACCGCCGCGTCGGTGACCACGGCTGCTGTCAGGGCCGGGTCGGCCTTGCCGTACAGCTCGACGGCGTCGAGGGCGAAGTCGCCGGGTGCGCCCCCGGGCAGGGTGAGGGCGTAGCCCCACATCTCGTTGAGGCCGAGGACCTGGTCGATGCCGCCGACGGGCTGGTAGTCGGTGCGGTATTCGAAGTCCGTGAAGGGGATCTCGACGAGCTGCCAGCCCTCCCAGTCATCCGTGAAGGAGGTGGTCCACAGCTCGGACGCGCCGCCGTTGGCTCCGCCGTCCTTGATCTCGAAGTTGATCCGTTTGCCCGAACCGGGCGGCAGGGGCGCGGTGTTCTGGCCGTACCACCAGAAGCGGATGCCCTGGTGCGCGGTCCAGTCCTGCGGCGGGGTGTCCACGGCGAACTCATGGCTGAACCCGCCGTACGCGCTTATGTCGTAGGAGCCTTCGAGGACGTGTCCGCCCTCGGGGGCGTCGGCACGCTCGGCGAGCTCCAGCCGCGGGTGGTCGTCCGCGTCGCCGCCCCAGGTGAAGATCGCGTCGGCGGGCGGGGTGCTGCCGAGCGGCACCTCGCCCTCGAAGCGGTCGATGAGGACGGGGGCCGGGTCGTCGGCGGCCGCGACGGCGGTACTGGTGGCCGGTCCGGCGAGCAGGGTGGCCAGGACGGCCGCGGCGGCGAAGGCAGCCGTGGCGGGTCTGCTTCCGCCCTTGCGGGGGCGGGAGCGGGGGTGCGGGATGCGGGACATGGGAGCGCTCTCTTCTTGGGGGTGGAGTTGCTCGGGGAGTTGCCGGGCGCGCCCTGGCGGTTCTGGTGGGTCAGGCGGTCCCGGCGCGGGTGAGGCCGATCGTGTCGCGGTACCACTTCGCGCTGTCCTTGAGCGTGCGGACCTGGGTGTCGTAGTCGACGCGGACGATGCCGAACCGCTTGGCGTAGCCGTACGCCCACTCGAAGTTGCCCATCAGCGACCAGGCGAAGTAGCCCCGGACGTCGGCCCCTTGGGCGCGGGCCGCGACGACGGCGGCTATATGGTCGGCGAGGTAGGCGGTGCGGTCGGCGTCGGGGACGGAGCCGTCGGGGTCCACGGTGTCATCGAAGGCCGCGCCGTTCTCCGTGATGACGGTCGGCAGTCCGTAGTCACGCTCCAACCGCAGGAGCGGGTCGGTCAGTTCGGTGGGGTTGATCTCCCAGCCCATGGCCGTACGCGGCCGATCACGGTCCACCATCCGGACCACCGGCACCCCTTCGGCGTCGATGGGCGAGCCGTCGTCGGTGACCCCGGAGAACAGCGCGCCCCGGTAGAAGTTGACGCTGAGCACGTCGATCGGGGTGGCGATGGCCGCCGCATCGCCGTCCCGTACCGGGAGTTCGATGTTCTGGGCGGCCAGGTCCGCGATGACGTCCTCGGGATAGCGGCCGTGGACGACCGGGTCGAGGTAGAGCCGGGCGCCCATGCCGTCGGCGCGGCGGCACGCCTCGCGGTCGGCCTCGCTGTCAGTCTCGGGCGTGGCGGTGCCCAGGTTGAGGGTGATGCCCAGCTCCAGGGGGTTGCCGCCCGCCGCGTCCCGCAGCGCACCGGCGGCCAGTCCGTGGCCCAGGAGCAGGTGGTGGACGGCGTGCAGGGCGGCCCCGAGGTCGCGGCGGCCGGGTGTGGGTGCCTCGCCCGGGACGGCGGCCTCAGCGGCCGGTCCCGGCGCGGGCGGGGCGAGCGGCGGGATCTGTGTGGCGCAGGGTGCGAAGGTCTGGGTGCAGCGCGGGTGGAAGTCGCAGCCGTTGGGCATCGCGGACAGGTGGGGCGGAGAGCCGGGGATGCCGGTCAGTTCGCGGCGGGGGCCGTGCAGCGCGGGGAAGGAGTGGAGCAGCCCGTCGCTGTAGGGGTGGCGTGGGTCGCGGTAGATCTCCGCCACGCCCGCCTCCTCCACGATGCGGCCCCCGTACATGATCGCGATCCGGTCCGAGAATTCGATCAGGAGCGAGATGCCGTGGGTGATGAACACGACCGAGAAGTTCAGCTGTTCCCTCAACCGGACCAGCCGTCGCAGGATCTGCCGCTGCATCACGACCTCCAGCGCGGTGGTGGGCTCGTCCATGACGAGGATCTCGGGATCCGGGGCGAGGGCCATCGCGATCATCACGCGCTGCCGCATGCCGCCGGAGAGCTGGTGCGGGTAGGCGGCGAGCCGGTCGGCGGAGATGCCGGCCAGGCCGAGCAACTCCTTGGCCCGGTCGGCGCGTTGGGCCTTTCTGAGGTCAGGGCGGCAGGGCAGGCAAGGGACGGGCAGGTGCAGGGTGGTGGGCATGCCGGGCGAGGCGTTCGGTACCGGTTCCGGAACCGGTACCGGCGTTGCGGCTGGAGTTAACCGCGCCGATACAGGGCCGTCAATACTTCACGCCGAGATTGGGCAGGTCTCAACTGCCGGGCGGACAGAAGGCGTTGTGTGTTCACCTTTTGAACGCGAGAGAGCCGCCGCCCCGGGATCGGGGCGGCGGCTCCGGCATACTGCGGTACGGCCGGGCTACTCCGTGGGCTCGATGCCCGCGCGCAGCAGCCCGTAGGTGTACGCGTCCTCCAGCGCCTGCCAGGACGCGGCGATGACGTTCTCGGCGACCCCCACGGTCGACCAGTCGCCCGTGCCGTCGCCCGTGGTGATCAGGACCCGGGTGGTGGACTCGGTGCCGGTGCGGCCCTCCAGGATGCGGACCTTGTAGTCGATCAGCTCCAGCTTGGCGAGCTGCGGGTAGATCCGTTCCAGGGCGACGCGCAGGGCCCGGTCCAGGGCGTTGACCGGGCCGTTGCCCTCGGCGGTGGCGACGATTCGCTCGCCCTTGGCCCAGAGCTTCACGGTGGCCTCGTTGGCGTGCGTGCCGTCGGGGCGGTCCTCGACGATGGCCCGCCAGGACTCCGTACGGAAGTAGCGCCGGGCCCGGCCCTCGACCTCGCCGCGCAGCAGCAGCTCGAAGGAGGCGTCGGCGGCCTCGTAGGTGTAGCCCTTCAGTTCGCGTTCCTTGACGCGCTCCACGACCCGGCCGACCAGGGCGCGGTCGTCGCCGAGGTCGACGCCGAGCTCCTTGCCCTTCAGCTCGATGGAGGCGCGGCCCGCCATGTCGGAGACCAGCATCCGCATGGTGTTGCCGACCAGCTCCGGGTCGATGTGCTGGTACAGGTCGGGGTCGACCTTGATCGCGGAGGCGTGCAGCCCGGCCTTGTGGGCGAAGGCCGAGACGCCCACGTACGGCTGGTGGGTGGAGGGGGTGAGGTTGACGACCTCGGCGATGGCGTGTGAGATCCGGGTCATCTCGGCGAGGGCGCCCTCGGGCAGCACCTTCATGCCGTACTTGAGCTCCAGGGCGGCGACCACCGGGAAGAGGTTGGCGTTGCCGACGCGCTCGCCGTAGCCGTTGGCCGTGCACTGGACGTGGGTGGCGCCCGCGTCGACGGCGGCCAGGGTGTTGGCGACCGCGCAGCCGGTGTCGTCCTGGGCGTGGATGCCGAGCCGGGCGCCGGTGTCGGCGATGACGGTGGAGACGACGGCCTGGATCTGGGCGGGGAGCATGCCGCCGTTGGTGTCGCAGAGGATGACGACCTCGGCACCCGCCTCGTGCGCGGTACGGACCACGGACTTGGCGTACGCGGCGTTGGCGCGGTAGCCGTCGAAGAAGTGCTCGCAGTCCACGAAGACTCGGCGGCCCTGTTCGCGCAGGTGGGAGACGGTGTCGCGGACCATCTCCAGGTTCTCCTCCAGCGTGGTGCGCAGGGCCAGCTCGACATGGCGGTCGTGCGCCTTGGCGACCAGCGTGATCACCGGGGCCCCGGAGTTCAGAAGCGCCTTGACCTGCGGGTCGTCGGCCGCGCTGCCGCCCGCCCTGCGGGTCGCACCGAACGCCACGAGCTGGGCGTTCTCGAACGTGATCTCCTGCTGGGCGCGGGCGAAGAACTCCGTGTCGCGCGGGTTGGCCCCCGGCCAGCCGCCCTCGATGTAGCCGACCCCGAAGGTGTCCAGATGCCGGGCGATGGTCAGCTTGTCGGCGACCGTCAGGTTGATGCCCTCACGCTGAGCACCGTCGCGCAGTGTGGTGTCGAAGACATGGAAACTGTCGTCGGTGGCGTTGGCCTTGGTGGTCATGCTGAATCTGACTCCTGTCGGATGAGTGGATCCGGACGATCGGGCTCCACTTGCCCCCATCATCCCGCGCGCTCCTTTCCGGCCCGGGGTGCGGGCCGGAAAACGAAAAAACCCCTCGCGGGTGCGAGAGGTCTGCGCGCGGGTCTGGGGCACGATGTCCGTGCCGTACGGGGTGGTACGGCACGGTCACTGCGGACCGGCGCGCCTGCTGCCAATAATCATGACGAACGAGGACACGGCAGAAGTCTCGCACAGTGACGCGCCCGTGACGGGGGTGTCTCAGGATGCGGTCGTGACGCTCGTCGCACCTCTCACGCGGCGCCCGCCGTCAGCGTCTCGTCCAGGAACTCCGCGGCCTGGGCGAGCACCTGCTCCCGGCCCGTCCCCGGAATCCCCACCGTCACATGGACGCTGAAACCGTCCAGCAGCGCCCTCAGCCGGGCGGCGAACCGGTCGGCGTCCACCGCCCGGAACTCCCCGCGCGAGACCCCCTCGGCCAGCAGCGCGACCAGGTCCCGGTGCCAGGCCCCTTCGATGGCGGCCTGCCGGGCCCTGGCCTCGTCGTCCGCGTTCTGCGAGCGGCCCCAGACCTCCAGCCAGAGCGTCCAGTGGGGGTCGCTGTGCCCGGCGGGCAGGTAGAGGTCGATGTACGCGTCCAGCCGCTCGCGGGCGGCCCCCGGTTCGGCGAGGAGGGCACGGCGCTCGGCCCCGAGGCGGTTCTCGCTCCACTCCAGGGTCTGGAGCAGCAGCTCGTCCTTGGTGCGGAAGTAGTAGAGCAGGTGCCCGCTGCTCATCCCGACCTCGCGCCCGAGCCCCGCCATGGTCAGCCCGTCGAGCCCGCGCTCGGCGATGGTGGCCATGGCGGCGGCGAGGACGTCCTCGCGGGGCGGGGCGGCGTGGTGGGTGCGGCGGGGGGCGGGGGTCATGGGCGGGGCTTTCGGGACGGGTCCGGGTACAGATCCTGGGCTGCTGCCGGGGCCAGATCCCGGGCTGCTGCCGGGTTCAGATCCTGGGCTGCTGCTGGGTGATGCAGTGGATGCCTCCACCACCGGCGAAGATCGTACGGGCATCGACCAGGGTCACCGTACGGTCCGGGAACAGGCTCCGGAAGATCGCCGCCGCCTCCTCGTCGCGCGGGTCGTCGAAGGCGCAGAGGACCACGCCGTCGTTGCAGAGGTAGTGGTTGATGTAGGAGTAGTCGACCCACTCCCCGTCCTCGTCGCGCAGCACGGTGGGCGCGGGCACCTCGACGACCTCCAGCGGGCGCCCCCTGGCGTCGGTGGCGGCCCGCAGCACGGCCAGGAGCTCCCGGCCGACCTCGTGGTCGGGGTGGGCCGGGTCCGGCTGGACGTGGGCGACGACGGTGCCCGGGCGGACGAAGGCGGCGACGATGTCGACATGGCCGAGCGTGCCGTACGTCCCGTAGTCACCGGTCAGTCCGCGCGGCAGCCAGATGGCCTTCTCGGTACCGAGGCGGGCGTGGATCTCCGCCTCGACCTGCTCGCGGGTCCACTCGGGGTTGCGCTCCTTGCCGAGCTGGACGGTCTCGGTGAGCAGGACGGTGCCCTCGCCGTCGACGTGGATCGCGCCGCCCTCGTTGACGAGCGGGGAGCTGTGCGCGGGGACACCGGTCAGCTCGGCGACGGCCCGGGCGATGTGCTGGTCGCTCTCCCAGCGGGCCCAGCCCTGGGCGCCCCAGCCGTTGAACTTCCAGTCGACGGCGGCGAGCGCCCGGCCGTCGGTGACGAAGGTGGGCCCGATGTCCCGCATCCAGGCGTCGTCGAGCGGCCGCAGGACCAGTTCCACGTCCGGCCCGAGGAGCGCCGCCGCACCCTCCTCCTGCCCGGGCCCGACGACCATCGTGACGGGCTCGAACCGTCGTACGGCCCGGGCGACGGCGGCCCAGGCGTGGCGGGCCTCGTCCAGCTCGGCGTCGGAGGCGAAGGTGTGGTTGGGTCCCGGCCAGGCCATCCAGGTGCGCTCGTGGGGCGCCCACTCGGGGGGCATGCGGAAGGCGGCGGGGGCCGGGGTGACTGCCATGGGAGGCTCCTGGGCTCGATGATTTGAGTGCCACTCTAACGGCGGCCGAGGTTGTTACGGAAGTTTTCCCCATGGCCTTTCGAGTGGCGCTCTAATCCCCGGGTACGGAAAAGGCCGCACCGGCAAGAAGCCGGGTGCGGCCTGATCCTGGACTGAGGAGCCCCTAGCCGAGCGGGTGCATCCAGCCGTGGGTGTCCTCGACGACACCGCGCTGGATGTCGAGAAGACGCTCCCGCAGCTTCATGGTGACCTCGCCGGGCTCGCCGCCGCTCTGGGTCCACTCGCCACCCTCGGACTTCACCAGGCCGACCGGGGTGATGACGGCGGCGGTGCCGCAGGCGAAGACCTCGACGAGGGTGCCGTTCGCGGTGTCCTCGCGCCACTGGTCGATGGAGATCCGGCCCTCCTCGGAGCCGTAACCGAGGTCGCGGGCGACCTTGAGGAGGGAGTCGCGGGTGACGCCCGCGAGGAGCGAGCCGGTGAGGGCGGGCGTGACGATCTTCTTGGAGCCGTCCTCCTGCTCGTACACGAAGTACAGGTTCATGCCGCCGAGCTCCTCGACCCACTTGTGCTCGACCGCGTCGAGGTAGGCGACCTGGGCGCAGCCGTGCTCGGCGGCCTCGGCCTGGGCGAGGAGGGAGGCCGCGTAGTTGCCGCCGGTCTTGGCGTCGCCCATGCCGCCCGGGACGGCGCGGACGCGGTTCTCGGAGAGCCAGATGGAGACGGGCTTCACGCCGCCGGGGAAGTAGGCGCCGGCGGGCGAGGCGATCACCAGGAAGAGGTACTCGTTGGCCGGCTTCACGCCGAGGCCGACCTCGGTGGCGATCATGAACGGGCGCAGGTAGAGCGACTCCTCGCCACCGTGCGCCGGGACCCACGCCTTGTCCTGCTGCACCAGCGCGTCACAGGCCGCGATGAACGTCTCGACAGGCAGCTCGGGCATGGCCAGGCGGGCGGCCGAGCGCTGGAAGCGGCGGGCGTTGGCGTCGGGGCGGAAGGAGGCGACCGAGCCGTCGGGCTGGCGGTAGGCCTTGAGGCCCTCGAAGATCTCCTGCGCGTAGTGCAGGGTCATGTTGGCCGGGTCCAGCGACAGCGGGCCGTAGGGGACCAGCTCGGCGTCGTGCCAGCCGCGGCCCTCGGTCCAGCGGATCGTCACCATGTGATCGGTGAAGTGCCGGCCGAATCCGGGGCTGGCCAGGATCGCCTCGCGCTCCGCGTCGGACAGCGGGTTCGAGGAGGGCTTGAGCTCGATCGTGGGCGTCGTCATGAGTGCGTGTCCTTCACCGGTCTTGTGTGTGATGGACCGCGCCCACGCCCGTTCATGCCCGACGCTTTCCGGTCAGGTCCTAGGACGTCCGAGCTTTACCGCGAGCCACGGCCCCGCGTTCGATTATCACTCGCGGGGGGCCGTGCACGAAACGGTGTGAATGCGGTCCAGGGATCGATGGTGGCACCCGGTGGCCGCACAGGTGAAGCCGCCGGGCGCTGTTGCGACCCGGCGGCTTCGAAGTGGAGTCGTCGGGTCAGCTCGCTACGCGTACCGCGAGGGCGTCGCCGATCTCGTCGGTCGTACGCGTGGCGGCCCCGTCGCGCTCCGCGAGATCGGCGGAGACGGCGTCCTCGATGCGTACGGCCTCGGCCTCGTGGCCGAGGTGGCGCAGCAGGAGGGCGACGGAGAGGACCGTGGCGGTCGGGTCGGCCTTGCCCTGCCCCGCGATGTCGGGGGCGGAGCCGTGGACCGGCTCGAACATCGACGGGAACGCGCCCGTCGGGTTGATGTTGCCGGAGGCGGCCAGGCCGATACCGCCGGTCACAGCGGCGGCGAGGTCGGTGAGGATGTCACCGAAGAGGTTGTCGGTGACGATGACGTCGAAGCGCTCCGGCTGGGTGACGAAGAAGATCGTCGCGGCGTCGACGTGCAGATAGTCGGTGCTGACCTGCGGGTACTCGGCGGCGACCCGGTCGAAGGTGTTCTTCCACAGGTGGCCGGCGTAGACGAGGACGTTGTTCTTGTGGACCAGCGTCAGCTTCTTGCGCGGGCGGGCGGCCGCGCGCTCGAAGGCGTCCCGGACCACGCGCTCGACGCCGTACGCCGTGTTGACGCTGACCTCGGTGGCGACCTCGGCGGGGGTGCCGGTGCGCAGCGAGCCGCCGTTGCCGGTGTACGGGCCCTCGGTGCCCTCGCGGACGACGACGAAGTCGATGTCGGGGCGGCCGGCGAGCGGGGTCGCGGTGTTCGGGAAGAGCTTGGAGGGCCGCAGGTTGATGAAGTGGTCGAAGGCGAAACGCAGCTTCAGCAGCAGCCCGCGCTCCAGGACGCCGGACGGCACGGACGGGTCGCCGATCGCGCCGAGGAGGATGGCGTCGTGGTTCTTGAGCGCCTCCAGCTCCGCGTCCGGGAGGGTGTCGCCGGTGCGGTGCCAGCGCTGGGCGCCAAGGTCGTACTCCTTGGTCTCCAGCTTCACATCCTGCGGGAGGACAGCGTTGAGGACTTTGAGGCCCTGGGCCACAACTTCCTGGCCGATTCCGTCACCGGGGATCACTGCGAGATCGATGCTGCGAGACATGCGGGAAGCCTAACGGTGCGTCCCACCCCATGACATCCGATGTCCACCATACGGACGCGGCAAGGGTGTTCGGGGTGGGGACGGTGTGCGCGGGCGGTGCGCCTGCGACTCCGGGGCCGCAGGCGGTGGGCCGGTGACTCAGCGGGCCGGTGGCTCAGTGGCCGGTCTCGCCACCGTTGTCGCGGCGGTCGAGGGCGCGCTGGAGGGCGGCGGCTGCGTTCTTGCGCTCGGCCTCGGCCGGACGGGAGCTGCGGCGGACGCGGCGGGTGGTGGTGTTGGCCATGATGGATCGACTCCTTGAGATCGCATGGATGCCGGGAGGGGCGGGCGGGCAGGCGCATCGCGATGCAGTGCCGTGCAGGACAGTGCCGTGCGGGGCATTGCGGGGCGGTGCGGTGCCGGGGCCGGGCCGGGATCGGATTTCGAGGCGCCGGAAGGGGCGGGGAGCGTACGCCGCAGGGGTTACCTGCTTCGGGGCGTGCGCCCGCAACCGCCGCAGTCGCTCGATCGAGCGATTCGTTCGGCTTCTACCAAGCTAGGACAGCCGAGCCGCTCTGTCTCCACAGTTAGTCGGACTTCCTACTATCTGAGACGGCCTCCTCTCCGCGCTCCGCCCGCAGTTCCCGGATCAGCGCGCGTACGGCGAGGGATCGCGCCTGCTCAGGCGTGGTGACATAGCCGATCGAGCGCGTGGGCCGGTCGGGTCCGAGAGCGGTGATGTCCATGCCGTCGGGTGCGCCGCGCAGGGACAGAGCGGGCATGATCGCCATGCCGAGACCGCGGGACACCATGGAGAGCACCGCTCCGTCGTCCTCGGCCTCCACGGTCGCCCGGGGGATCCACTCCTGGGCCGCCCACCAGTCGCGGGTGTACGAGGTGCAGTTCTCGGCCCAGTCGACCAACGGCAGGCTCCGGGGCGCGGCGTGCCCGGCGGGGTGCACCAGGGCGTACTCCTCCTCCAGCAGCACTCCGCCCACCAGCCCGGGCGGCAGGGGAGAGGCGGTCCCGAGCGTCGCGACCGCCACGTCGGCCCGCCCGTCCAGCACCTCGCCCGCCGTGCCCGGGCCCAGCTCGCGGACCATCCGCACCACCGGCTCGATGCCCGGATGGCGGGCGGTGAGGCGTTCCAGCGCGGGCGGCAGCAGATACAGGGCGGCGCTGCGGAACGCGGCGATCCGCAGCGGTCCGCTCACCGTGTCCGCGGAGCCGGGCCCCGCCGCGATCCCCCGGGCCTCGGCACCCAGCACGTCGAGCAGCCGCAGGACGCGCCGGGCGTGACCGGCGACCGCCGCCCCGGCCGGGGTGGGGGTCGCGCCGAGGCGGCCCCGGTCGAACAGCACGGCGCCGATCTTGCGCTCGCTGGTGCGTACGGAGTGGGACACGGCGGACTGGGTCATGCCGAGGGCCCGGGCGGCGGTGGAGAACCCGCGGCCCTCGGCCACGGCGACGATGACGCGGAGTTCACGCGGGGCGAGGTCGGTCATCGCGACCCGCACCACCCGCCGCGCAACGCCCGAGACCTCCGCCCGAACGCCCGTGACCTCTGCCTATGAGAGCTGTTCATGGAAACGATTCTTCCATCGACGCCACCCCCTGCCCGAACACCCCCGGCCCCTTCTACCGTCAGCGGCATGACGACACAGCGCACCGCCCGCACCTTCCGGCTGACCGCCCGCCCGGACGGCTTCCCCACGCCCGACCTCTTCGCCGTCGACACATCCCCCGCACCGGAGCCGGCCCCCGGCACCGCGCTGGTGGAGAACCTGTATCTGTCGGTGGACCCCTACCACCGGGAGGAGATGGACGGCGGCTGGGAGCTGGGCGTGCCGCTGGAGGGGCGGGCGCTGGGCCGGGTGACGGCCTCGCGCGACCCGGGGCTGGCGGAGGGCGATCTCGTCCTGCACCGCGAGGGCTGGCGGACCCATGCGCTGGTCTCCCTCGGCACGGCCGGGGTGCGCAAGGTCCCGGCGTACGAAGGGGTCCCGCTCACCGCCCACCTCTCACTGCTCGGCGGCACCGGGCTCACCGCGTATGTGGCGCTCACCCGCACCCTGGAGTTCCGGCCGGGCCAGGACCTGTTCGTCTCGGCGGCCGCGGGCGGGGTCGGCACGGCGGTGGGGCGGATGGCCCGGCTGCTCGGCGCGGGGCGCCTGATCGGCAGCGCCGGGTCGCCCGCGAAGGTCGCCCGGCTGACCGGGGAGCTCGGCTTCGACGCGGCCTTCGACTACCACGAAGGACCGGTCGGCGAGCTGCTGGCGAAGGCGGCGCCCGACGGCATCGACGCGTACGTCGACAACGTCGGCGGGGACCATCTGGAGGGCGCGATCTCGGTGCTCCGCGAGCACGGCCGGATCGCGTGGGTGGGTGCGATCTCCCAGTACCACTCGGCGCACGAGCCGCCCGCCGCCCCGCGCAACCTGTTCGACATCGTGGGCAAAAGCCTGCGCCTGGAAGGGGTGATGGTCCGCAACCACTACGGCGTGCAGCAGGAGCTGGACGCCCTTCTGGTGCCGCATCTGCGGAGCGGGCTGGTCGTGCCGGACGTCACCGTGGTGGACGGGTTCGAGCGGACCGTGGACGGGTTCCTCGGGATGCTGCGGGGCGAGAACACCGGGAAGATGCTGATCCGGATCGCCGGCTGAGCGCGCCCCTCCCCGGTCACAGCGGATCGCCGTCACAGCAGGTCGCCGTCACAGGAGGCCGTCACAGCGGCTCGCCGTCACAGCAGGTCGCCCTCCCGCCAGTCGAAGGCGAGCGGGTGGACGGGGGCCGGCAGTGGGCGTCCGGCCGCGGGGCGTACGTACGTGCTTCCCTCCTCCTCGGGGAGCGGGACCGGGCCGTCCGGGCCGAGGGCGGTGAGGCGGCCCGGCCACACCTGCCAGCCACGTGCCGCGTAAAGGGCGGCGCCCGCGTCGGAGGCGGACAGGGCCCCGAAGTCGTGGGCCGTGTCGATGACGTGTTCCAACGCGGCCATCACCCGGTGGCCGAGGCCGCCCCGGCGGTGGCCGGCTCGGACGGCGACGGCTTCGACGTATCCGACGCGGTAGGAGCGGTTCGCGTGCAGGACGCGGCGCTGGACTACGGCGCCGTGGGCGACCAGGAGGCCGTCCTCGCCGTGGATCAGGGCGTGGATGCCGCCGAGTGCGTGCTCCCAGTCCTGGTCCGCGAAGTCGCCGTCGAAGGCGGTGTCGAGCAGGGCGCGGATCTTCGCGCGCTCGGCGGCGGTCAGCTCGACGGTGTGGACGGTACGCACGGCGGGGGCGGGCTCGGTCATGCCGCCCATCCTCGCGCGCGGGCGGTCCGGTCCGCACGTGAGAAGGACCGGTAGTCCGCCCGGACCCGGCGCGTGCCGGTCCGGGCGGACCGTGGAGTGCGGAGGGGGGAACCGGTGGCGGATCAGTACACCGTGACGCCGTACGCGGACAGCGCCTCGGTCACCGGCTGGTGGATGGCCGAGCCGTTGGTGCCCGAGCAGCCGGAGCTGCCGGAGTGGATGCCGAGGGCGACGGATCCGGCGAAGTGCGCGCCGCCGCTGTCCCCTCCGGCCGAGCAGGCGGTGGTGCGGACCATGTTGTAGACGGGCCCGTCGCTGTAGTTGACGGTGACGTTGACGGCGGTGACCGTTCCGGAGGTCACCTTGGTCGTGGACCCGCTCTTGCGGATCGCCTGGCCGACGACGGCGTTGCCCGCGGAGGTGATGTCCTGGGTGGAGCCGTTGTAGAGGTCGACGGTTCCGGCGGGCGACGAGCCGTCGGTGTAGCGGACGATGCCGTAGTCGTTGGTCGGGTTACCTAACCACAAGGGTGCGTGCCCCGGGGCGTCCAAGGCCGCGCACCCCAGGGGCACCGGCGGACGGCCGGTCCCGGTCATCGGACACTGACCGGGACCCGCTCCCCTCCTGTCCGAAGCACCGCTTCCCCCCGGCCTCCGCCACCGCGCACACTGCGCCCATGTCCGACACGACACCCGCACCTCAGCAGTGGTCGCCCACCCATGGCGCCCCGTACCGCCCCACGCCCTACCGCCCCGAACGGATCGCCCCGAGGACATCCCTGGCCCATGCCGCCCGGCTGCGCCGCCGGATGGACGAGCGCAGGACCGTCCGCGCCTTCTCCCCCGACCCCGTCCCCGAGCAGGTGCTGCGCGACGCCATCGCCTGCGCGGCCACCGCCCCCTCCGGCGCCCACCAGCAGCCGTGGACCTTCGTCCTGGTCAAGGACCCGGAGGTACGCCGCCGCATCCGCGAGGCCGCCGAGCACGAGGAGAAGCTGAGCTACGACGGGCGGCTCGGCGAGGAGTGGCTCGCCGCCCTGCGCCCGCTGGGTACCGACGCGGTCAAGGCCCATATGACGGACGCGCCCGCCCTGATCGTGGTCTTCCAGCAGCGCTACTGGCTGGGCGAGGACGGCACCAAGCGCAAGCACTACTACGTCGACGAGTCGGTCGGGATCGCGGTGGGCATGCTGCTCACCGCCCTGCACCTGTCCGGGCTCGCCGCGCTGATCCACACCCCGAGCCCGATGCGCTTCCTCGGCGAGGTGCTGGGCCGACCCGAGAACGAGAAGGCGTTCGCCGTGATCCCCGTCGGCCATCCCGCGGACGACTGCGAGGTCCCCGACCTGGTGCGCAAGTCGCTGGATCAGGTGCTGGTGGAGATCTGACGGGCCGCCTAGCGGAAAGGCCCCGCCATGGAAACCGCCCCCCGGCCGGTAGGGGGACCGGTCGGGGGGCGGTGCTCAGGAGGGGCTCTCCCGCGGCGGAGAGCCCCTGGGGCCCGGGGCGGCGTGCTGCGGCGCCCCGGGAGGGCGTCAGCCCTGGTGGGGGTAGGTGTAGTCGGTCGGCGGGACCAGCGTCTCCTTGATGGCCCGGGTCAGAGTCCAGCGCTGGAGGTTCTGCGGGGCGCCCGCCTTGTCGTTGGTGCCGGAGGCACGGCCGCCGCCGAAGGGCTGCTGGCCGACGACGGCGCCGGTCGACTTGTCGTTGATGTAGAAGTTGCCCGCGGCGTAGCGGAGCTTGTCCATCGTGTACGCGGCGGCCGCGCGGTCGCCCGCGATGACCGAGCCGGTCAGCGCGTAGTCGGACACCGACTCCATCTGCTCCAGCATGGCGTCGTACTTCTCGTCCTCGTAGACGTGGATCGCGAGGATCGGGCCGAAGTACTCGGT
This sequence comes from Streptomyces sp. WZ.A104, assembly GCF_002382885.1. GTDB lineage: Bacteria > Actinomycetota > Actinomycetes > Streptomycetales > Streptomycetaceae > Streptomyces. Next base: position 68,516 of record NZ_NWVL01000016.1, on the reverse strand, counting down.
CGTGAAGACCTCGTTCTCGGGGTCGGAGCACTCGATGACGGTCGGACGGACGAAGTAGCCCACCGAGTCGTCGTAGGTGCCGCCCGCGACGACCGTGCACGCCGGGTCGGACTTGGCGCGGTCGATCGCGGCCTTGTTCTTGGCGAACGAGCGCTCGTCGATGACGGCTCCGATGAAGTTCGTCAGGTCGGTGACGTCACCCATCTTGATGGAGTCGACCTCGGCCGCGAACTCCTCCTTGAAACCGGAGTTCCAGATGGAGGCCGGGACGTACGCCCGGGAGGACGCCGAGCACTTCTGGCCCTGGAACTCGAAGGAGCCGCGGGTCAGCGCGGTCTTCAGGACGGCGCGGTCGGCGCTGGGGTGCGCGACGACGAAGTCCTTGCCGCCGGTCTCGCCGACGAGCCGCGGGTAGGTGCGGTAGTTGGCGATGTTGTTGCCGACGGTCTTCCACAGGTGCTGGAAGGTGGGGGTCGAGCCGGTGAAGTGGATACCGGCCAGGTCGCGGTGGTTCAGCGCCACCTCGGAGACGGCCTTGCCGTCGCCGGTGACCAGGTTGATGACGCCCTTGGGCAGACCGGCCTCCTCCAGGAGCTGCATCAGCAGCACGGCGGCGTGGGTCTGGGTCGGGGACGGCTTCCACACCACGACGTTGCCCATGAGGGCGGGGGCGGTGGGGAGGTTGCCCGCGATGGCCGTGAAGTTGAACGGCGTGATCGCGTAGACGAAGCCCTCCAGCGGGCGGTGGTCCATGCGGTTCCACACGCCCGGGGAGTTAGCCGGGGGCTGCTCGGCGAGGATCTGGCGCGCGTAGTGCACGTTGAAGCGCCAGAAGTCGATCAGCTCGCAGGGGGTGTCGATCTCGGCCTGCTGGGCGGTCTTGGACTGGCCGAGCATCGTGGAGGCGGCCAGCGTCTCGCGCCAGGGGCCCGACAGCAGCTCGGCGGCGCGCAGGATGATCGCCGCGCGGTCGTCGAAGGACATCGCGCGCCAGGCCGGAGCGGCGGCGAGGGCCGCGTCGATGGCGTCCTGCGCGTCCTGCTCGGTGGCGCCCGCGAAGGTGCCGATGACGGCCTTGTGGTTGTGCGGCTGTACGACGTTCACACGCTCGCCGCCGCCCATCCGCTTCTCGCCGCCGATGGTCATCGGCAGGTCGATCGGATTGTCGGCGAGCTCCTTGAGCTTCACCTCCAGGCGGGCGCGCTCCGGGGAACCCGGGGCGTAGGAGTGGACCGGCTCGTTGACCGGCGCGGGGACCTGGGTGACGGCGTCCATGGTTGCCTTGTCTCCTTGGTTTCGGCGGGGATGGGTGTGTCGGCCGTGGCCGGTTCAGCCCGGGGTCGGGGCCGGGTGCTCAGCCCTTGGTGAGGACCGAACGGGCGAAGAACAGCAGGTTGGCCGGCTTCTCCGCGAGGCGTCGCATGAAGTATCCGTACCAGTCGGTGCCGTACGCCGTGTAGACGCGCATCCGGTGGCCCTCGGCCGCGAGCCGGATGTGCTCGTCGCTGCGGATGCCGTACAGCATCTGGAACTCGTACTCATCCAGTTTGCGCCCCGCCTGGCGGCCCAGCTCCTGGGCGATGGCGATGAGACGGGGATCGTGGGACCCGATCATCGGGTAGCCCTCGCCCTCCATCAGGATCCTGGTGATCCGGACGTACGCCTTGTCGATCTCGGCCTTGTCCTGGTACGCGACGGAGGCGGGCTCCTTGTAGGCGCCCTTCACGATGCGTACGCGGCTGCCCGCGGCGGCGAGCCGACGGGCGTCGTCCTCGGTGCGGAACAGGTAGGACTGGATGACGCAGCCGGTCTGCGGGAAGTCCTTCCGCAGCTCCTCGTGGATGGCGAACATCGAGTCGAGGGTGGTGTGGTCCTCGGCGTCCAGGGTGACCGTGGTGCCGATGGCGGCCGCCGCCTCGACGACGGGGCGCACATTGGCGAGGGCGAGCTCGTGGCCGTTCTCCAGCGCCTGGCCGAACATCGACAGCTTGACGGACATCTCGGCGCGGGTGCCCAGGTCCAGGGCCTTCAGACGCTCGACGAGCTCCAGGTACGCGTCGCGCGCGGCCTCGGCCTGCCCGGGGGTGGTGATGTCCTCACCGACGACGTCGAGCGTGACCTCCAGGCCCTTGTCCGCGGCGTCCACGACGATCGGCACGACCTGGTCGACGGTCTCCCCGGCGATGAAGCGGTCGACGACCTGCTTGGTGCCGGGCGCGGCCGAGACGAACCGGCGCATCTTGTCGCTGCGCGATGCGGCGAGAATCACGGGACCCAGCACGGGGTACCTCCACGGATGAACGAACGAAGGGCCGTAACGGTACGTACATGAACGTAGGTGTACAGACATGAACACACTGGTACGGCACGGATAACCACCGTGAAATCTAGGCACCCCGCCGACCCTGTGCCATCGACACCTGTCACGCATCCGTGGCCGCCATCTCAGACATCTGTCTGAAGATGGCCGGGAGGGGGTGCGAGAATGGCCGGGTGACAGGCGATTACCAGGAACTGGTCGACGAGATCTCCGCCCTCCTCGGCGCCCCGGCCACCCTGGAGAACCGGGACTTCGGACTGGTCGCCTTCGGGGCCCACGACAGCGACGACGACACGGCGATGGACCCGGTCCGCACCCGCTCGATCCTGACCCGCCGCTCCACCCCCGCCGTCCGCGCCTGGTTCGAGGGCTTCGGCATCACCCGGGCCACCGGCCCCGTCCGCATCCCCGCCGCCCCCGAGGCCGGGGTGTTCCGGGACCGCGTCTGCCTTCCGGTACGCCATCGGGGTGTCGTCCTCGGTTACGTCTGGCTGCTCGACACCGACCCGGGGCCTGCTGACGAACGGCTGGCCGCCGCGATGGAGGTCACCGCCCGGATCGGGGCGCTGCTCGCCGACGAGGCGCGGGCGGGTGCCGACCTCTCGCGGGAGTTCGGCGCGGTCCTGACCGCCGGGCCGGGGCGGCAGCACGACAGCGCTGTCGCCGCGCTGGGCGAGGCGCTGGGGCGGGACGCAGAGGGGCTGCACGCGGTGGTGTGCGTGACCCCGTGGACGGACGACACGCCTTCGGTACGGGGCGTGGCCTCGGCGGCCGCGCTGGCGACGGTCGCCGCACCCGGGGCCGCCGGGCCCGCGGCGCTGGCGGCACTGATCCGGCTGCGCTCGGCGGACCGTCTGGACCCGGCCCTGAACGCGGCGGACCGGTTGCGCGCGAGTGGCCCGCCGGCGGCCACCGGGGGGATCGCGGGCCCCCGCCGAGGGCTGGACGAGCTGACGGTCTCGTGGCGGGAGGCGGTGGCGGCGGCCCGCGCGGCCCGGGCGGAGACCCGTCTCGGCCCGGTCGCCCGGTGGTCGGCGATCGGCCCGTACCGCCTGCTGACCGCGCTCCCGGGCACCGGCACGGACGCCGGGGACCCGGCGGTCGCCTCGCTGCTGACCCCGCCGCACCGGGAGCTGGCGCACACGGCGGAGGTGTTCCTGGACTGCGCGGGTCAGGCGAGCCGGACGGCCGCCGCCCTTGGCATCCACCGCCAGACGCTCTACTACCGGCTCTCCCGCATCCAGCAGATCACCGGCCTCGACCTCAACGAGGGCGAGGACCGGCTGCTGCTGCACATGGCGGTGAAGCGGGCGCGGCTGTAGTCCGCTTCACCGGGTCCCGTGACATCGGCCCTGCGGCGGACGGCGCGGGGCCGAGGCGGGGCGGCTCGCCTGCGGCTGCCGCGCCGACCACACGGTCCTGGCCGACAGCCCGCTGACCACCGCGGCCACCGAGCTGCCGGATCTGCCGGTGCTGCCCACGGTCGTCGACGGGCGGCCCGCGCACCGTGACGGATCGCTCCGGGACCTGAGTGCGGTGCGGGGAGCGTCACTTGCCGAAGCGGCGTTCCCTGTTCGCGTACGAGCGCAGCGCCCGCAGGAAGTCCACGTGCCGGAAAGCGGGCCAGTAGCAGTCCACCCAGTGCATCTCGGCGTACGCGGACTGCCAGAGCAGGAAGCCGGAGAGCCGCTGCTCGCCGGAGGTCCGGATGATGAAGTCGGTGTGGTCGGCGATCGGCGAGTAGAGGTGCCGGGAGATGTCGTCGATCCCGAACCGCGCGACCAGCTCGGCCGGGTCGCCCCCGGCGGCCATGTGCTCCTCGAAGGCGGCCTTCACCGCGTCGACGATCTCGCGCCGGCCGCCGTAGCCGACCGCCACGTCCACCTTGAGCCCGCCGCGCCCGCTCGTGGCGGCGGTGGCCTCCTTGAGCACCCGGGCGCTGGAGCCGGGCAGCATGTCGAGCGAGCCGATCACCTGGACCTCCCAGTCGCGGCCCTCGGCGGTGATGTCGCGGACGGTCTCCTCGATGACCTCGATCAGCGGGCCGAGCTCCTCGGCGGGGCGGCCCAGGTTGTCGTCGGAGAGCATGAAGAGGGTGACGTGCTCGATCCCCGCGGCGGTGCACCAGCCGAGGAACGTGGTCACCTTGGCGCCGCCCGCCCGGTACCCCTCCCGGACGTCCGTGTGCCCGGCCTTGCGGGCCCACCGCCGGTTGCCGTCCACCATGATCCCGACGTGCTGCGGGCGGGGCAGCCCCACCAGGGTGGCGGCGAGCCGACGCTCGTACACCGCTTCGATCGGGCGTCGCAGGAACAGGGGGAGCAGCTTCATGGACCTTCTCCATCACGGGATGGGTGGTGCCGAAGGACCCTACCAGCGTCCGCGGCCACCCCCGGCGGGGTCGCACGGGAGCACGACGGCGGGGCCTGGGGGCCTCACAACGGGCCGTCCGCGCCCTCCGGTTCGACCACCGGCCGGTCGCTGACCAGTGCGGCCAGCACCATCGGCGCGTCCGCGTCGCTGTGACCGACGGTCAGCGCGACCCAGCGGCCGCCCGGGGCCGCTCCGTCGGAGCCGACCGGACCCCAGACGCTCAGGTCCCCGTACAGATCTTCCGCGAACAGCGCCTCGAACAGCGGCTCCACGGGCGAACCGCCCTGCCACCGCAGCAGCGGCCCGTGCAGCGGGACCGTGCGGCGCGGACCCCAGCGGGTGTCCAGTACTCGGGCCAGGGAGTCGAGCCGGGCGGCCGCGGCCTCCTCGGCGTCGTTCCACTCGGGGGCGTACACGCCGGTCAGCGGGTCGCCCTCCCACAGCGGCACGATCCGGAACCCCGCCCCCGTGCTGAGCGTCCACTCGCCGGTGGCCGGGTCGCCCTCGGCGGCGGTGGGGCCGGTGGCCCGTACGGGGGCGGCGAGGAGCTCCTCGACCTCGGCGGCCGCCCGGTCCGCGTCGAAGGCCTCCCCGGCCCGGGCGGTCACAGTACGGGCCGGTCCAACGGGCGGGGCAGCGGGGCCAGCGCCCCCGCCTCGCGCAGCCGTTCGTACACCCGCACCACCGTCGCACTGTCGCCGGGGGCCGCGATACTCAGCAGCTCACCGCCTGCCGGGAGTTGCTGCCGGACCACGTCCAGGCCGGCCGGGACCAGGGCGGCGCGGGCCGGGGAGAGGTAGCCGGTGCGGCCGACGACCGGGTCGCCGACGGAATACCCGGCGTCATCCTCCAGGGCGTCCAGCACGTCGTCGTCGCTCACGTCACCGAAGTCCGGCTCCCACACCCGGGCCAGGAGGGACAGGATCTCCTCCTCCGGGACCACGGCGATGTCCGGTGCGTGGAGGACGATCGCGAGCGACTGGAGCAGGAACCGCGGTGAGCCCCCGGCCAGTCCGCTGACCTCCGCCTCCCAGCCGGGCGCCCCCGTGCCGACGAGCCGCAGCCCGGTACCGGTGAGGTCCGACCAGTCGGCCGCGTCCTGGGCGGTCCGCAGCGCGCCGAGCAGACCGTCCTCTCCTGCGGTGAAGGCGGTCGCGGGTCCGTTCCCGTGCACCTGGCTCCAGACGTCGGCCGCCTGCGGGACCAGCTCGGCGAACCCGTCCAGGGTCCGCTGCCAACGGTCGGCCAGGGCCTCGACCGGTTCGGGCCTCGGACCCCAGAAGCCCCGCACTACACGTCGCATGCTCGTCTCTCCTCCGTCGGCCGGCCGTCCCGCGTCGCGCGGCTCCCCCAGCCGCACGCCGACGGGGCCCGACGGCCGGGGGCACCACGCGTTGCAGGCTACTCGGCCGCTGAGGGCTGTCGGGTCATCCCTGGCGGGACAGCCCTCAGTCGAATGCTTCCGGTTTCCTGGTGCTGTCGCCGGGGTGCGGCTTGGTGTTGATCACCTTGATCGGCAGCCCTTCCTCACGGAACGCCTTGCGGGCCGCCTTGGCCACGTCCGGGTCGGAGAAGTGCCACTCCACGGCGCGGCCGCCGGACGCCTCCACCTGGGCCCGTGCCTCGGCGACGAACTTGTCCTTGCCGGACGGGGTGAGACTGGAGCGGTCGGTCTTGGACAGATAGCTGCCGTAGCCGTTCTTGGCCTCCAGGTAGGTCTGCCGGGAGGAGTCCCACCCGTCGTACTCCACGGCCGGCTTGCCCTCGCGCGGGTGCGGTACGACGTACTCCTGGCCCCGGTTCGTCCCGGTGATCTGCTCCTGGTAGCGGAGCCAGGACTCGTTCTTCCAGTTCGGCGCGGGGTTGCGGTCCCGGCCGGCCCAGTAGCCGTCGCCCGCGTCGGCGTCGCCGAGCGTACGGTCCTTGAGGCCGTCGGCCCAGGACGGCGGGTTGTAGTTGCGCGGGTCGGAGGTGTCGTTGCGCTGCGGCTCGGGGTACTTCTTCTTGTCCAGCTCGGCCTTCCGGGCCCGCTCGGGCTCCTCCAGCCGCTTCTGGTCCAGATGCGCCTGGCGCTCCGCCGCCCGCGCCTCCTCGGCCGACTTCCTGGCCGCCTCGTCGCAGCCGCCCTCCGCGAGGATGATCCGGCCCGGCGGGCCGCCCGCCAGCACCCCGGTACCGGAGCCGGGCACTCCACCGGTGCCGCCTCCCCCGTACCGCACCGACGGCGTCCCGGACGCGATGGCGCAACCGGTCCGGCGCGCCGCGTCCTCGGCGCTGTCCGCCGCCTCGTCGGCCTCCCTCGCCGCCTTGCGTACGCCGTCCAGGTCGCCCGCCTCCGCGGCCTGGCGAGCCCGGCGGGCGGCCGCGCTCGCGTCGCCCGCAGCGTCGGCGACCTCGGAGGCCGCCTTGCCGACCTTGCCGAGCTTCCCGGCCTTGCTGACCACCTTGGCGACGTTGTAGCCGGGGATGAACAGCGAGCCGACGTTCCAGATCACATCGGTGACGGCCCGGGTCTTCTCCCCGTTGTTCCAGCGCTCACGGACCTCGTCCCCGACGAAGATGTCGTCGCCGACCGTGATCACCGTGTTGACCGAGGCCCCGCCCCAGTCCCGGAGCGCGCCCAGGTAGTCGCCGTCCGCCCACTTGTCGCCCGCGCCCGCGGAGTCGGCCGCCCACTGGTCGGCGAGCCGGCCTCCGTAGTCCACGAGGCCCGACCAGGTCTCGGGCTTGAACAGGTCGATGATCCCGGTGATGTCGCCCCAGATCCCGTCGACCACGACGCCCTTGAAGACCTGGGTCGTACGGTCCCAGGCGCAGCCGAAGAAGCCCCAGCCGCCGCAGTCCTCCTGCTCCTCGGCCTGCTCCCCACCGCCCTCGCCCTCGGCGGAGGCGGGCACGTCGTAGGCGGCCTCGGGCTCCTCGTGTTCCTCCGGGAAGGTGTCCTCACCGGTGCCGGGACGCCCGGTGTCGTCGGGCCCGCCGGTGCCGCCCCCGGTTCCGCCGGTACTTCCGGAGCCGCCGGACGCGGTGCCGCCGGTGCCGGTCCCACCTGTACCACTGGTCCCACCTGTACTGCTGGTCCCGCCTGTACTGCTGGTCCCGCCCGTCCCCTCAGTACTGCCGGTACCTCCCGTGCTCCCCGTCCCGCCCGTCGCATCGCCGCCGGTCGCCCCGCCCGTGGTTGTCGACCCACCGTCAGCGCCGCCGTCGGCACCCCCGTTCGCACCGCCATCAGCGCCGCCATCCACACCGCCGTCCGCGCTCCCCGAGGTACCCCCGTCCGCTCCCCCGCCCGGGCCGTCCCCCGCCTCGACGGAGTCGCTGCCTCCGGACACCGGGCAGGAGCTGCCGGTCAGCGAGCAGATCGCCGATTGGAGGCCGTCAGTGATCCGGCCGCCGAGGCCGCCCACTGTCAGGGCCGCGATCAGCGCGACGACGATCAGGACGAGGCCCAGGTACTCCAGGGCGGTCTGCCCCCGGTCCCGGCGCCAGGTGATCATGTGCGGGAGCGAGAACTTCGGCGGCCGGCCCCGCTCGGCCGACGGCAGCCGGAACCACGCACGGCTCGGGGACCGGCTGATCAGGACGATGATCAGGATCGGCAGGACCAGCTGGGTCAGCCCGTCCGGAGAACCGTTCCCGAGGTTGGCGAGCCCGCCGAGGATCAACCACCCCTGAACGGCGACGATCCCCCACCGCACCCGCGTGCCGCCGGTCCGTACGTGCCGGGCCAGCAGCGCGCCGAGCACCCCGGGCGCGGAGGCGTACAGCAGGATGCCGAGCACCTCGGCGCCCATCGCGTCCACGGCGAGCGCGGAGCCGGAGAGACCGATCGCGCCCAGGACCGTCGCGCCGAGAAGGACGAGGAGCAGCGCTCTTACGAGGACGAGGGGGCCCGGGAGTTCACGCCGCGGGGCGGCGGCCGGGGCCGGTCCTCCCGCTACGGGTATGCCACCGACAGCAGACATACGTGATCCGACCCCCGGTACCCCTGAGTGACCTGATAATCGGTCACCCTAGGGTCGGGGGCCGCCGCGCGTCGTGGGCCCCAGGGCCCAACCCCGGGCCCACCCCGGCGGGTTGGCTGTCCGCGGAAAGCGCTGTACCCGGCGTCCGGGCCTCTCGTACGGGACGAGGGGCCCGGCCACCGGGTACAGGGCGGGGTCGTGCGGGGTGTGTCAGTCGGTGAGGTTCACCGAGCGGGCCGAGGAGGCGCCGATCTCGTCGGCGATCTCGGTCAGCACCGTCTGCGGGACGGTGTCGTCGACGGTCAGGACGACGAGCGCCTCGCCGCCCACGGCCGCCCGCGAGACCTGCATGCCCGCGATGTTCAGCCCGGCCTCGCCGAGGATCTTGCCGACCGCGCCGACCACACCGGGACGGTCCTGGTAGCGCAGGACCACCATGTGGTCCGCGAGGGCCAGGTCCACGTCGTGCTCGCCGATGGCCACGATCTTCTGGAGGTGCTTCGGGCCCGCCAGCGTGCCGGAGACCGCGACCTCCTCGCCGCTGGAGAGCGTGCCGCGCACGGTGACCACATTGCGGTGATCGGGCGACTCGGAGCTGGTGGTGAGGCGGACCTCGACACCGCGCTCCTGCGCGAAGAGCGGGGCGTTGACGTAGCTGACGGTCTCGTCGACGACGTCCTCGAAGACGCCCTTGAGCGCCGAGAGCTCCAGCACCTTCACGTCGTGCTGGGTGATCTCGCCGTACACCTCGACGTCGAGCCGGGCCGCGACCTCGCCCGCGAGCGCGGTGAAGATCCGGCCGAGCTTCTCGGCGAGCGGGAGGCCGGGGCGTACGTCCTCGGCGATGACGCCGCCCTGGACGTTGACCGCGTCCGGGACCAGCTCACCCGCGAGCGCGAGACGGACGGACTTGGCGACCGCGATGCCCGCCTTCTCCTGGGCCTCGTCGGTGGAGGCGCCCAGGTGCGGGGTGCAGACGACCTGGTCGAACTGGAAGAGCGGGGAGTCCGTGCAGGGCTCCTTCGCGTACACATCGAGGCCCGCGCCCGCGACGCGGCCCTCCTTGAGCGCGGAGTACAGCGCCTCCTCGTCGACGATCCCGCCGCGCGCGGCGTTGACGATGCGCACCGAGGGCTTCACCTTGTGCAGCGCCTCGTCCCCGATGAGGCCGAGGGTCTCGGGGGTCTTGGGCAGATGCACGGTGATGAAGTCGGCGACCTCCAGCAGCTCGTCCAGGCTGAGGAGCTTGACGCCCATCTGCGCGGCGCGGGCGGGCTGGACGTAGGGGTCGTAGGCGACGACCTTCATGCCGAAGGCCGACATGCGCTGGGCGACCAGGACACCGATGCGGCCGAGGCCCACGACGCCGAGGACCTTCTCGCTGAGCTCGACGCCGGTGTACTTGGAGCGCTTCCACTCGCCGTTCTTCAGGGCGGTGTTGGCCTGCGGGATGTTCCGCGCGGTGGCGACCAGCAGACCGCAGGCCAGCTCGGCGGCGGTGACGATGTTGGAGGTCGGGGCGTTGACGACCATCACGCCGGCCTTGGTGGCCGAGGAGACATCGACGTTGTCCAGACCGACGCCCGCGCGGGCCACGACCCGGAGCTTCCTGGCGGCGGCGATGGCCTCGGCGTCGACCTTGGTCGCGGAGCGCACCAGGATCGCGTCGACATCGGCGATCGCGGGGAGCAACTCGGCGCGGTCCGCGCCGTTGCAGTGCCGGATCTCGAAATCCGGACCCAGAGCGTCGACCGTGGCGGGCGACAGCTCTTCAGCGATGAGTACGACAGGTTTCGAGCTCACGTGAGTCCTCACAAGTCCAGTGCGGACGGCCGTCCCGACGGCCGCAGGCGGTGGAGGGGCTAGCCGCGTGGTAGACGCACGACACTGTGGGCCCTGACGCGTGTATGTGTTGAGAAGTGTAGTCATGCGGAGGGCCTTCTACTGCGCCCTGGTGGAAGGATCACCCGCACGGGGTGGACGTGGTGTACACCCGCACAGAACCCGCACCTTCCGGTAGTGCTTCCGGTGATGCTTCCGGTGATGCGGAGCGGGGCGGGCCCTTCCGGACCCGCCCCGCTCCCCGAGGCCTAGGCCTCTTCGTCGTTCACCCAGCTCATGAGCTTGCGCAGCTCACGGCCGGTGGTCTCCAGCAGGTGGTCGCTGTCGGCCTTCTTGTACTCGTTGTACTTGGGCAGACCGTTGTGGTACTCGGCCATCCAGTTCTTGGCGAAGGTGCCGTCCTGGATCTCGGTGAGGACCTTCTTCATCTCGGCCTTGGTGGCGTCGGTGATGATCCGGGGGCCGGTGACGTAGTCGCCCCACTCGGCGGTCTCCGAGATGGACCAGCGCATCTTCTCCAGGCCGCCCTCGTACATGAGGTCGACGATGAGCTTCAGCTCGTGCAGGCACTCGAAGTACGCGATCTCGGGCTGGTAGCCCGCCTCGGTCAGCGTCTCGAAACCGGCCTTGACCAGGGCGGCGGTGCCACCGCAGAGGACGGCCTGCTCACCGAACAGGTCGGTCTCGGTCTCCTCGGTGAAGGTGGTCTTGATGACGCCGGCACGGGTGCCGCCGATGCCCTTGGCGTACGACAGGGCGAGCGCCAGGCCCTTGCCCGAGGCGTCCTGCTCCACGGCCACGATGCACGGGACGCCGCGACCCTCCTCGTACTGGCGGCGGACCAGGTGGCCGGGGCCCTTGGGGGCGACCATGCAGACGTCGACGTTGGCCGGCGGCTTGATGAAGCCGAAGCGGACGTTCAGGCCGTGGCCGAAGAACAGGGCGTCGCCGTCCTTGAGGTTGTCCTTGATGGACTCCTCGTAGACCTGGGCCTGGATCGGGTCCGGGACGAGGATCATGATGACGTCGGCCTCGGCGGCGGCCTCGGCGGGGGTCACCACGCGCAGGCCCTGCTCCTCGGCCTTGGCCTTGGACTTCGAGCCCTCGTGCAGACCGACGCGGACGTCGACGCCGGAGTCACGCAGCGACAGCGCGTGGGCGTGGCCCTGGCTGCCGTAGCCGATGACCGCGACCTTGCGGCCCTGGATGATGGACAGGTCGGCATCGTCGTCGTAGAACAGCTCGGCCACTGGGTCTTCTCCTTGGTGTGCAGGTGTTGCGTCCCACCGTACGGCGGGGTGCGTCGTGAGTGTGGTCGGGTCTCGCCATCCGAGCGGGGCGGACGGCCGCCCCGCTCGGGTGCGTCGGCTCAGGCCGAGCGGTCGAGGGCGCGCAGGGACCGGTCGGTGATCGAGCGCGCGCCGCGCCCTATGGCGATGGTGCCGGACTGGACGAGCTCCTTGATGCCGTACTGCTCCAGCATCTTGAGCATCGCCTCCAGCTTGTCGGCCCCTCCGGTCGCCTCGATCGTGACGGCCTCCGGGGAGACGTCGACGGTCTTGGCGCGGAACAGCTGGACGATCTCGACGATCTGGGAGCGGGTCTCGCTGTCGGCGCGGACCTTCACCAGGACGAGCTCCCGCTGGATCGCGGCGGCGGGCTCGAGTTCGACGATCTTCAGGACGTTGACCAGCTTGTTGAGCTGCTTGGTCACCTGCTCCAGGGGCAGGTCCTCGACATTCACGACGATGGTGATGCGGGAGATGTCGGGGTGCTCGGTGGTACCGACCGCGAGCGAGTCGATGTTGAAGCCGCGTCGGGAGAACAGGGCGGTGATCCGGGCGAGGACACCGGGCTTGTTCTCGACCAGGACGGAGAGCGTGTGCTTGCTGGACATGGAGTCGTTCTCTCTCTGTCTCTCAGTCGTCTTCGTTGTCGCCGAAGTCGGGGCGGACGCCGCGTGCGGCCTGGACCTCGTCGTTGGAGGTGCCGGCGGCGACCATCGGCCAGACCATGGCGTCCTCGTGGACGATGAAGTCGATCACGACGGGGCGGTCGTTGATGGAGTTGGCCTCTTCGATGACCTTGTCCAGTTCGGCCGGGTCCTCGCAGCGGATGGCGTAGCAGCCCATGGCCTCGGACAGCTTGACGAAGTCCGGGACGCGGGTGCCCCTGGCCGGACCGCCGTCACTGTCGGGGCCGGAGTGCAGGACGGTGTTGGAGTAACGCTGGTTGTAGAAGAGGGTCTGCCACTGGCGGACCATTCCGAGGGCGCCGTTGTTGATGACGGCGACCTTGATCGGGATGTTGTTGAGCGCGCAGGTGGTCAGTTCCTGGTTGGTCATCTGGAAGCAGCCGTCGCCGTCGATGGCCCAGACCGTGCGGTCGGGCATGCCGGCCTTCGCGCCCATCGCGGCCGGGACCGCGTAGCCCATCGTCCCGGCGCCGCCGCTGTTGAGCCAGGTGGCGGGCTGCTCGTAGTCGATGAAGTGGGAGGCCCACATCTGGTGCTGGCCGACGCCCGCCGCGAAGATCGTGCCCTCGGGGGCGAGCTTGCCGATGCGCTGGATGACCTGCTGCGGGGAGAGGCTGCCGTCCTCGGGCAGGTCGTAGCCGAGCGGGTAGGTGTCGCGCCAGCGGTTGAGGTCCTTCCACCATGCGGCGTAGTCGCCGGTGCGGCCCTCGTTGTGCTCGGCCTGGACGGCCTGGACCAGGTCGGCCAGGACCTCGCGGGCGTCGCCCACGATCGGGACGTCCGCGGTGCGGTTCTTGCCGATTTCGGCCGGGTCGATGTCGGCGTGGACGATCTTGGCGTACGGGGCGAAGCTGTCCAGCTTGCCGGTGACGCGGTCGTCGAAGCGGGCGCCGAGGGCGACGATCAGGTCTGCCTTCTGCAGCGCGGTGACGGCGGTGACGGCGCCGTGCATGCCCGGCATTCCCACGTGCAGCGGGTGGCTGTCGGGGAACGCGCCGAGCGCCATCAGGGTGGTGGTGACGGGCGCTCCGGTCAGCTCCGCGAGGACCTTCAGCTCGGCGGTGGCCCTGGCCTTGAGGACGCCGCCGCCGACGTACAGCACGGGGCGCCTGGCCTGGGTGATCAGCTTGGCGGCCTCGCGGATCTGCTTGGCGTGCGGCTTGGTCACCGGGCGGTAGCCGGGCAGGTCCTGGGTGGGCGGCCAGCTGAAGGTGGTCCGGGCCTGGAGGGCGTCCTTGGCGATGTCGACGAGGACCGGTCCGGGACGGCCGGTGGAGGCGATGTGGAAGGCCTCGGCGATGGTGTGCGGGATGTCCTCGGCCTTGGTCACCAGGAAGTTGTGCTTGGTGATCGGCATCGTGATGCCGCAGATGTCGGCTTCCTGGAAGGCGTCGGTACCGATGGCCTTGGAGGCGACCTGGCCGGTGATCGCGACGAGCGGCACGGAGTCCATGTGCGCGTCGGCGATCGGGGTGACCAGGTTGGTGGCGCCGGGCCCCGAGGTGGCCATGCAGACGCCGACCTTGCCGGTGGCCTGCGCGTACCCCGTGGCGGCGTGACCGGCGCCCTGCTCGTGGCGGACCAGGACGTGACGGACGCGGGTGGAGTCCATCATCGGGTCGTAGGCGGGGAGGATCGCACCGCCGGGGATGCCGAATACCGTGTCGGCGCCGACTTCCTCAAGAGAACGGATGAGGGACTGGGCGCCCGTGACGTGCTCGACGGTGGCGGACGGCTGTCCGCCGTTACGGGCGCGCGGCTGCGGGTGATGGGCCCCGGTGGCCTGCTCGGTCATCGGCATTCTCTTCTCGAAGCTGAGGGTTTTCGCGGGTGTTTTGCAGCGGTTTGAGCGGTGTCGGTGCAACAAAAAACCCCTCGTGCCGTGAGGCAAGCGAGGGGAGCGCGCCGGAGTGGTCCGCAGAGTGTCGTGGAGTGACTCTGCTTCAGCCGACGCGCTTTCCAAGTACGAGAATTCGGGTGCGCATGGCATTGACCCTCTCTCCGGCACGCATGACGTGTCAAGGGGGTGGGACGGGCGTCTCAGTATGTGATCCGGTGAGCAGCGGGATCGAGCCGCCCGCCATGGCCGGCCGGGGGCCCGGAATGCCCGGCACGGGGAACTCCCCGCGGACCAGCGCCCGCCGCAGCCGGTATTCGTCGAGCGGCCCGGAGAAGGCCATCCCCTGGCCGTGCGTGCATCCCATGGCGCGCAGGGCGAGGACCTGGTCGGGGACGTCGACGCCGTCGGCGACGGACTGGAGGCCGAGGTCGCAGGCGATCCGCAGCAGCCCGCTGGTGATCTTGTGCAGTCTGGCCGATTCGACCACCCCCTCGACCAGATTCCGGTCGAGCTTCAGTACGTCGATGGGGAGCCGCCGCAGGGCGTTGATCGCCGCGAAGCCGCTGCCGAAGCCGTCGAGCGCGATCCGTACGCCGAGCCGGCGCAGGGCCACGAGGCGCTGCTCCAGGGCGTCGAAGGAGACGCGGGGGTCACTGTCGGCCACCTCGATCATCAGGGCACCCGAGGGCAGGCCGTGCCGGGTCAGCAGCGCCTCGATGGAGCCGAAGGGCGCGGCGGTGTCCAGCAGCCGGGCGGCGGACAGCCGGACGGCGACGGGGACGGGGTGCCCGGCCCTGGCCCGGTCGGCGGCCTGGGCGACGGACTCCTCCAGGAGCCAGCGGCCGAGCTCGGCGGTGCGGTCGTCGTCGCCGGTGACCCGGAGGAACTCGGCGGGGGTGAACAGGATGCCCTGGGCGGATCTCCAGCGGGCCTGGGCGGCGACGGCGGCCACGGACCCGCTGGCGAGATGGACCACTGGCTGGTGGAGCAGGGCGAACTCGCCGTCGCGCAGGGCGGTCCGCAGCCGGGTGGCCAGCTCGGAGCGGCGTACGACGTCGGCCTGCATCTGCGGGGCGTACAGCTCGACCCGGTCCTTGCCGCCCGCCTTGGCCCGGTACATCGCGAGGTCGGCGTTGCGCATGAGGTCGGTGGGGCTGATGGCGGGCTCGGCGAAGGCGACGCCGATGGAGGCGGCCACCCGGACCTCGCTGGAGCCGATCCGGTACGGCTGGGAGAGGGTGAGGCGCAGCCGGTCGGCGATCTCGTGGACCTGATACTCCCGGGCGCCCTGGTCGCGGGTGCCGTCGCCGATGATGAGCGCCGCGAACTCGTCGCCGCCGAGCCTCGCCGCGGTGTCCCCGGCCCGGACGGACTCCTGGAGGCGGCGGCCCGCCTGGATGAGCAGTTCGTCGCCCGCCTGGTGGCCGATGGTGTCGTTGACCGCCTTGAAGCCGTCGAGGTCGATGAAGAGGACGGCGGTGCCGGAGTCGCCCGCTCGGCGGCCGCCGAGCGCCTTGCGGACCCGGGCGGTGAACAGCGCCCGGTTGGGCAGGTCGGTGAGCGGGTCGTGCTCGGCGTTGTGCTGCAACTGGGCCTGGAGCCTGACCCGTTCGGTGACGTCGCGGCTGTTGAGGAGGAGGCCGCCCTGGTGGCGGTTGACGGTGGACTCGACGTTGAGCCAGTCGCCGGTTCCGGAGCGGAAGCGGCACTCGATGCGCGTGGTGGGTTCTTCGTGCGGTGGGGCGGCGAGGAAGCGCCGCACCTCGTGGACCACCCCGCCGAGGTCCTCGGGATGGATGATCGAGGACAGCTCGGAGCCGACGAGATCTTCCGCCTCGCGCCCGTAGACCCCGGCGGCGGCGGGGCTGACGTAGCGCAGGGTCCCGTTGGGTGCGGCGATCATGATGACGTCGCTGGAGCCCTGGACCAGGGAGCGGAAGTGGTTCTCCTTCTGGGCCAGCTCCTGGGTGAGCGAGATGTTGTCGAGGAGCATGATGCCCTGGCGGACGACGAGCGCCAGGACGACCGTACAGCCGGTGAGGACGACGACCCGGTCCACCCGGCGGCCCTCGACCACGTTGTACAGGATGCCCAGGGTGCAGACGGCGGCGGCGAGATAGGGGGTCAGGGCGGCCAGCGAACCGGCGATCGGGCGGCTGGCGGCGGCCCGCGGGGGCCCGGGGCGCTCGGCGGCCCCGGGCCCTCGCCGGGCACCCCAGGGGGCGTAGGCGAGGAGCAGCGAACCGGCGAACCAGCCCGCGTCGAGGAGCTGGCCCGAGTGGTAGGTGGAGCGCAGCAGCGGCGAGGTGAAGACCGCGTCACTCAGCACGGTGAGCGCCAGGGCGGCGATGGTGGTGTTGACCGCGGAGCGGTTGGCGCCGGACCGGCGGAAGTGCAGGGCGAGCACCATCGAGACGAGCACGATGTCGAGCAGCGGATAGGCCAGCGAGAGGGCGGCGGGCGCCACGCTGGCCTCCTGGAAGCCCGCCATGTGCGCGGCGTGCGCGAGGGCGAGGCTCCAGGCGAGCGTCAACAGGGAGCCGGCGATCAGCCAGGCGTCCAGGGCCAGGCAGACCCAGCCGGCGCGGGTGACGGGGCGCTTGGCGAGCACGAGCAGCCCGACGATGGCGGGCGGGGCGAAGCAGAGGAAGAAGACGTCGGCGAGGGAAGGGGTCGGCACGGGGACCGAGAGGATCACCTCGTACCAGCCCCAGACGGCGTTTCCGCAGGCCGCCATGAGCGAGGAGAGCGAGAACAGCAGCCAGGCGGGGCGCAGCCGCCCCGCGCCGGTGCGCGCGTAGAGGAAGCAGGAGACGGCGGCGACCAGCGCCGCCACGGCGAGGCCGAAGTCCCCCATGACGAGCGCCAGTCGGGGTGACCCCCAGCCGACGGCGGCACCCACCGAATACCCCGCGCAGACGACGCCGAGCAGAATCCGGGACCGCAGGCCCGCACCGCCGGAGGCGGAGCGCGGGGAGAGCAGGGCCCCCAGCGCGCTCACCGGAGGGCTCCCCGCCCCGGGCCCGGCCTCGTCGCCAGTGCGGAACCGGGGCCGGAATCCGGCCACGGGCGGGCGGAGCGCCGCGTCCGCTCCGAGGACCCCGGCCGCCCGCCCGCCCGCGTCGGATCGTCTCTCCATGGCCAGCACATCGCCCGTCGCCCCCTCGCGTTCCGATGCTCCCCCCGCGCCTTCCCTTCCACGGCGCAGCCCTCCGGTGCGGACGATACACCAAATCCGTCACTCAGGGCCATAGCTTCTCTACGCTCCGTGACGAAATGCGAGGTGAGCGGCACTGCGTGCATCCGGACCGCCCCGTAGCGTGGCCGCCCGGGGCCGGTCAGCCGGTGGTGCGTACCACGTTGCGCACCGGCTCCCCGGCGGCGAACCGGGTGAGCTGCGCGGCCAGCAGCCGCTTGGCGCGCGGCTCGAACGCCGAGGTGCTGCCGCCCACATGAGGTGTGATCAAGACATTCGGAGCATGCCAGAGAGGATGGCCCGACGGCAGCGGTTCCGGGTCGGTCACATCGAGCGCGGCCCGCAGTCGCCCTGACTCGAGTTCGGACAGCAGGGCCTTGGTGTCGACGACTCCGCCC
Organism: Streptomyces sp. WZ.A104; assembly: GCF_002382885.1. Lineage (GTDB taxonomy): Bacteria > Actinomycetota > Actinomycetes > Streptomycetales > Streptomycetaceae > Streptomyces. The sequence goes on along the minus strand of NZ_NWVL01000016.1, from coordinate 50,604 downwards.
CGGGCGACGTTGACGAGAAGGGCCCCGTCCCGCATCGCGGCGAGGAAGTCGGCGTCCACCAGCCCCTGCGTGGACGGGTTCAGCGGGGTGGAGAGAATGACGACGTCGGCCTCGGGCAGCAGCGCGGGGAGATCGTCGAGCGTGTGTACGGGACCGCGTGCGGTGGTCCGTGCGGAGCGCGCGACGCGCGCCACCCGCGCGCACTCGAAGGGGCCGAGCCGGTCCTCGATGGCCGAGCCGATGGAGCCGTACCCGACGATCAGCACGGACTTGTCGGCGAGCGCCGGGTAGAAGCCGGACCGCCACTCCTCCTTGTCCTGGCCGTGCACGAATCCGGGGATGCCGCGCAAGGAGGCCAGGATGAGGGCGAGCGTCAGCTCGGCGGTCGACGCCTCGTGCACCCCCTTGGCGTTGCAGAGGCGCACCCCCGCGCGCAGCAGTCCGAGGCCCGGCTCCACGTGGTCGATGCCCGCGGAGAGCGTCTGGACCACCTGGACGGTGCTCATGGCGGCGAGCGGCCGTACCGCGATCTCGGAACCCTTCATGTAGGGAACGACGTAGTAGGCGCAGTCGGCCGGATCGCCGGGGAAGTCCGGGCCACCGTCCCAGAAGAGGTAGTTGAGGCCTTCGGGCAGGGCGTCGATCTCGTCGGCCGGGAAGGGCAGCCATACGTCGGCAGTCGTCGCAGTCATGGTCAGGAGGCTATGCGACAGGCGTGCGAGTGCTCCAGGACGGCTGGCGCCGGACGCGGTTCGGCCAGAGGTTAGCTTTGGGTGCGGTACGGCCCCGTGACCGCGGGAACGAGGGAGGGTTCGGGGAGTTGGAGTGCAGGACTATCGGGGCGGCGGGGCTTGCCGTGGGCGCGGTCGGGCTGGGCTGTATGCCGATGAGCTGGGGCTACAGCGCATCGCAGCAGCGCGGCGACCGTTCGGTGCGGACGGTGCACGCGGCACTCGATGCGGGCGTCCGACTGCTCGACACCGCGGACATGTACGGGCCGTTCACCAACGAGCTGCTGGTAGGCCGGGCGCTCAAGGGCCGCCGGTCCGAGGCGTTCGTCTCCACCAAGTGCGGGCTTCTGGTGGGTGATCAGCACATCGTGGCCAACGGCCGGCCCGGGTATGTGCGGCGGGCCTGTGACGCCTCGCTGCGCCGGCTCCAGACGGATGTGATCGACCTGTACCAGCTGCACCGGGCCGACCCCGAGGTGCCGGTGGAGGAGACCTGGGGGGCGATGGCGGAGCTGGTGACGGCGGGCAAGGTCCGTTCGCTGGGGCTCTGCGCGGTGGGGGCGCACGCCCCGCGCAGGTCGGGCGCCGGGCCGTATGCGGGAACGATCCGGCAGTTGGCGCGGATTCAGCAGGTCTTCCCGGTCAGCGCCGTGGAGGCGGAGCTGTCGGTGTGGTCGCCGGAGGCGCTGGAGGAGCTGCTGCCCTGGTGCGCGGCGCGCGGGGTCGGGCTGCTGGCCGCGATGCCGCTGGGCAGCGGCTATCTGACCGGGACGCTGAAACCGGGCCAGGGGTTCGAGCCCGAGGATCTGCGGGCCAGGCATCCGCGGTTCACGGCGGAGATGATGGCGGCGAACCAGCCGGTGGTGGCCGGACTGCGGCGGATCGCGGAGCGGCGCGGGGCGACGGTGGCACAGGTGGCACTCGCGTGGGTGCTGCGCCAGGGCCCGCATGTGGTGCCGGTGCCGGGGGCGAAGCGGGAACGGTGGGCGGTGGAGAACGCGGGGGCGGCGGGGGTGGCCCTGGACGAGCGGGACCTGGCGGAGATCGCCGGGCTGCCCCCGGCGCGGGGCTCCTGGGACTGAGACCGCGCGCCCGGCGGAAGGTGGCGGGAGAATGGGCCGCACCGGGAACTCCTGGCATGGCCGCCGTGTATGAAACAGGTAGCAGGCGGCAAGCAGCAGGTAGTACGGGCAGAGAGTCGGACGGCCGTCGAAAGGATCGGTTCAGTGCGCGGTGCTGTGTTCGGAGCTGTTCAGTCCCCCGCGGTGCGCAGGGGGGTGGTGGCCGCGCTGGCGACGGCCTCGCTGCTCCTGTCCGCCGCGTGCTCCTCGGGCGGGGCGGAGGGATCACCGTCCGGTACGGCTTCCGCCTCACCGACCGCCTCGCGGAGCTCCGGCGCCCCCTCGCCGGGCGCGTCGGCCGACCAGCCGCCCGCCAAGGGCTCGGTGAAGGTGGTCTCGACGCTGACCGAGGGCCTGGAGTCGCCCTGGGGGCTGGCCGCGCTGCCGGACGGTGATCTGCTGGTCGCCTCACGGGACGAGGGGACCGTCCACCTCATCGACGGCGAGAGCGGGAAGCAGACGCTGCTGGGCTCGGTGCCCGGGGTGTCCCCGTCGGGCGAGGGCGGGCTGCTCGGGCTCGCCGTCTCCTCGACGTTCGGCGCGGACCAGCTGGTGTACGCCTACCTCACGACCACGTCCGACAACCGGATCGTACGGATGAGTTACGACGAGAGGCGCCCGGTGGGACAGCGGCTGGGGGCGCCGGACACCGTCTTGCGCGGCATCCCGAAGGGCAGCGTCCACAACGGCGGACGGATCGCGTTCGGTCCGGACAAGATGCTGTACGCGGGCACGGGCGAGACCGGGGACACGGGCCTGTCCCAGGACAAGGAGTCGCTGGCGGGCAAGATCCTTCGGATGACCCCCGACGGGGAGCCGGTGCACGGCAACCCCGAGGCGGACTCGGTGGTGTACTCGTACGGGCACCGCAATGTGCAGGGGCTCGCCTGGGACGCGCAGAAGCGGCTGTGGGCGGCCGAGTTCGGCCAGAACACCTGGGACGAACTGAACCTGATCGAGCCCGGCGGGAACTACGGCTGGCCCGAGGCCGAGGGCCGTGAGGGCGAAGAGGGGTTCATCGACCCGGTGGCCCAGTGGGAGACCTCCGAGGCCTCGCCCAGCGGGATCGCGTACGCCGAGGGCTCGATCTGGATGGCGGGGCTGCGCGGTGAGCGGCTCTGGCGGATTCCGCTGTCGGGCGAGAAGGCCGAGGAACCTTTGGCGGACCCCCAGTCGTTCCTGGATGAGGAGCACGGCCGCCTGCGTACGGTGGTGAGTGCGGGAAGCGACCGGATGTGGCTGGTCACCAGCAACACGGACGGCCGGGGGACGCCGAAGCCGGGAGACGACAGGATTCTCCTGGTGGAGGTGGAGTAGCCGCCCGTCCGCGCTGCGCGTCGGAGGGAGCACGGCCGGTGTTCAATTTCTTCGAGGAGCTGTTCGCCCCGGGGCGCAGGCACGCCGCGGACGAGCAGAAGCGGCTGGAGCTGAGCCGGGTGGACTTCGGCGTCGGCGATCCGGGCCGGGGGCCGATAGACCTGTCCTCCGGCAAGGTGACCGTCCGCGCCCCGGACACGGACCCGGGCTCGGGCGGTCCGCCCGAGCCCGGCCCCCGGCGTATGCGGCCGACAGCCCCCGAGCAGGACGCCGTGCTCGACCGGCCCCGCCCGGGAAGGCCGGTGAGCGGTCCGGAGCGCGGTGAGGACGAGGAGCATTAAGGGTCGGCAATCCCGCGTGGGCGGGCGCCGGACACCCCCTGGAAGTCTCCTCACGCGACCGGGTAGAGGCGGAGGCGGTGGGCCAGGGCTGCCGCCTCACCGCGGCTGGAGACGCCGAGCTTGGCCAGGATGTTGGAGACGTGCACGCTCGCGGTCTTCGGCGAGATGAACAGCTCCTCGGCGATCCTCCGGTTGGTGTGCCCGGCCGCGACCAGCCGGTGTACGTCCTGCTCGCGCGGGGTCAGCCCGAAGGACTCGACGGCGGCGATCGCGGGGCCGGCCTTCTCGTCGGTGAACGGCTCGGCCTCCTCCCCGGTGGCATCGACGGGTGCGGTCAGGATGACCGGGTGGTCCCCCTCGCCGGGGTCCGCCGTGTCCAGGGTGACCCTGGCCCGGGCCGCCAGCTGTCCGACCGCCTCGGCCAGCGGGCGGGCGCCGAGCCGTCGGGCGACCGTGTGGGCCCGGTGCAGCAGGGCCGTGGCGGTGGACCGGTCGCCGGGGGCGATGAGCAGGGACTCGGCCCAGCGGTGATGGATCCGGGCCAGTTCGTAGGGGCGGCTCAGCGGGCCGAAGGCCTCGGCGGCCCGTGCCCAGTGCTCAGGGGTGTCCGCGCCCTCCGCACGGGCCAGCTCCGCTTCGATGAAGACGCCGTGGGCGGCCCACACGGGCACGAGCAGCGGCAGGCTCTTCGCGCACCGGCGGATCAGGGCGAGGATCTCCGGCCGCCCGGCTTCGGCGGCGGGCAGCCCCCGGGCGTCCGCCTCGATCATGGCGGCGGACTGGAGCAGCGGCAGGGCGTAGCGCTGGGTGCCGGGCGGGAAGCCGGGCCGGGCCAGCTCCTGGAAGGCGGCCCGCGCCTCGGCGAGCCGTCCCTGCCCCGCCGCCAGCAGCATGCCGTGCTGGACCGGGGTGATCAGGTGCTGGGGCTGCGGGTCGCGCTGGCCGAAGTGCCTGCGGACCAGGGCGAGCAGTTCCTCCGCCTCGGCGATGTCCCCGCGGGCGACGGCCAGTTCGGTGCGGCGCTGGGCGGCGAGGCCCTTCGCCTTGGGGGACAGGGCGAGGCGGGCGGCCGACTCGGCGGCGGCCGCGCTCTGCGTCCAGTGGCCGAGGGAGAACAGGGACTGGGCCTGGTTGGCGTACACCCAGGCCCCGGAGTCGGCCAGGCCGTGGCTGTGGCAGACCTCGATGCCGTGGTCGGCGGCGGCCACGGCCTCCAGCGAACGGCCCATCGCCTCCAGGGAGGAGGCCAGATTGATGCTGGCCCGGCCCAGCAGCTGGACCAGTCGCAGTTTCTCGGCGCGGTCCCGAACCGCGTACATCTCGCCGAGGCCGTCCTCGATGCCGCCCGCGTCCGCGGTGAGCCAGCCCCGGGTGAGGCGGGCGTGCAGCTCGATGTACTCGTCGCCGACGAGCCGGGCGTACTCCACCGCACGGTCGCTGTCGGCCAGCGCCTGCGGGCCGGGCTGGTGCAGGGCCCGCCAACTGGCCACATTGGTCAGGACGTCGGCCTGCACGGCGGACGGCGGCAGACCCCGCACCAGCTCCTGCGCGGTGGCCAGCTCCTCCCACCCGTCACCCTTGTCGAGGCTCTGGACGAGCCGGGCGCGCTGCACCCAGAACCAGGCCTCGCGCAGCGGATCGGCCTCGGACCGCAGCACCCGCATGGCCTTCTTGGAGATGGCCAGGGCCCGCCCGCGGTCGCCGCCGAAGCGGGCGGCGACGGTGGCCTCGGCCATCACGTCCAGGTAGCGCAGGGGCGCGTTCTCCGGGTCGCAGCCGGAGGCCGGGTAGACCTCCGCGTAGTCGAAGGGGCGCAGGGTGGCGCGTACAGTGTCGGGCACGTCGTCCCACAGCTCCATCGCCCGCTCCAGCAGCCGCAGTTGCTCGGAGTGCGCATAGCGGCGCCGGGCCTCGACGGCGGCCTGGAGCACGGCGGGCAGGGCCTTGGCCGCGTCGTGGGCGGCGTACCAGTAGCTGGCGAGGCGGGTGGCGCGTTCGTCCTCCCGTACGAGGGACGGCTCGGCCTCCAGCGCCTCGGCATAGCGGCGGTTGAGGCGGGTGCGCTCCCCGGGCAGGAGGTCGTCGCTGACGGCCTCGCGGACCAGGGAATGCCGGAAGCGGTAACCGTCGCTGTCGGGTGCGGGTTGCAGCAGGTTGGCGCCGACGGCGGCCCGCAGCGCCTCGTTGAGGTCGTCCTCGTCGAGCCCGGCGACGGCGGCCAGCAGTTCGTGCTCGACGAAGGAACCGCCCTCCGCGGCGAGTCTGGCGACGCGCTGGGCGTGCTCGGGGAGCGCCTCCACGCGGACGAGCAGCAGGTCGCGGAGCGATTCGGTCAGGCCCGAGCCGTCTCCGCAGCACTCCAGGGAGCGGGCGAGCTCCTCGACGAAGAAGGCGTTGCCGTCGGAGCGGTCGAAGATCTCGTCGACGACCCCGGTATCGGGGGCCACGGCGAGAATCCCGGTGAGCTGGCGGCCGACCTCCTCGTGGCTGAACCGGTCGAGCTCGATGCGGGTGACGGTGCGCAACCGGTCCAGCTCCGCGAGGAGCGGGCGCAGAGGGTGGCGCCGGTGGATGTCGTCGGCGCGGTAGGTGCCGACGACCATGAGGCGGCCGCTGCGCAGCGTACGGAAGAGGTAGGCGAGCAGATGCCTGGTGGAGGCGTCCGCCCAGTGGAGGTCCTCCAGGACGAGGACGACCGCGCGGTCGGCGGAGATCCGTTCCAGGAGCCGGGCGGTGAGCTCGAAGAGACGGGCGATGCTGTGTTCGTCGGTGGCGTCCTGATGGACCTCGCCCAGTTCGGGCAGGAGCCGGGCGAGCTCGCCCTCCTGCCCGGCGCAGGCGGCGGCCATCTCCTCGGGCAGGGCGCGGCGCAGGGCGCGCAGTGCGGTGGGGAAGGGGGCGAACGGCAGGCCGTCGGCCCCGATCTCGACGCAGGCCCCGACGGCCACCACGGCGTCGCGCCGCTGGGCCGCCATGACGAACTGCTCGACCAGGCGGGTCTTGCCGACGCCTGCCTCCCCGCCGATCAGCAGTGCCTGCGGTTCGCCTGAAGCGGCGCGGGCGAGCCCCTCGGTGAGTGAGGCGAGCTCCTCGGCTCGCCCGACGAACACGCGGCTGACTGACCTGGTCTCCACGCCGCCGAGCATCGCATACGCGTCCGAGGAAACGGGACCCCTTTCCCGCATGGTGATCTTGCTCTCGGGGCGCGGCTCGGTGGTCGTCCCGGGCCGTGCCACCGTCAGGCGGCGCGGACGAAGCGGGTGCGCTCCTCGACCACCTTCCCTTCCGGGTCGCCGCGTCCGGTACGGCGGGCGGCGCGAAGGGCGCGGCGGGCCCGGCCGATCTCGCGCTCGGCGTCGGCCCGGCGGATCAGCTCGGCGGAGGCGCTGCGGTAGAGCTCGTACTCGTACATGGTGTTTCTCCCTGACTCCTGGTCATGGCAGCGGACCGGAGGGGCCGGAGGGTTGCCCGGCCGGTCTACCGGGGCCCTGTCTCCGCTGTGTTTCCACTGTCGTCGGCCAGGAGGGGGCGCCGCATCGGGCGAGTGCCGCATCTTCGCGGCGCCGGGGGCCTTAGGCGGGCACGCCCGGTGTCCGAGGAGTGAGCAGGAGCCTTAGGTCCGTGCCGTACCGGGCCCGGGCTTCGGCTCACCCCGGGCCCGGGTCAGCCGCCCGCGGGTGCGCCCGGGCTGGGCAGGGGGACGAAGAGGTCGAAGTACATGCCCGCGGAGATCAGTACGCCCAGTACGCCGAGGGCGACGCCGGCCAGGGCGACCGCCCGGACCCAGGCGGGCTGCGGCCGGTCGGAGGGGGCGCCGAAGGCGGGGCGGACGAGGACGAAGACGCCGACGAGGAGGGCCAGGACGGCGAAGACGCCGTTGACCAGGGCGGTGGTGTGCCAGGCGTCCCCGTAGATCGCGGAGATCTGCTCGGCCGCGCTGGAGCCGCCGGCCGTCTGGATCTGGCCCATCAGGGTCTCGCGCTCGGCGGCGACCCGGCCCGACCAGGCGCCGGTCAGGGCGACGACGCCGAGGGCGGCGGAGACGACGGCCGCCGCGCCCGCGCCGACGCCGTGCCGGGCCTCGGTGAAGGGGTCGGGCTCCAGGTCGTCGGGCTCCAAGTCGTCGGGCTCCAGGTCGTCGGCCTCGGCCTCATTGGAAGCCTCGGCCTGGGTGAAGGTCTGGGCCTCCTTGGAAGCCTCAGCCTCGCCGGAGGCCCCGGTCTCGCCGGAAGCCCCGGTCTCCGGCGCCCCCTCCGTGGGCGGGCCCTCCGTAACGGCGGCGCCGTCGGTGCTCTTCTCGGGGTCGTCGGCGGGCGCGGTCGTCTTGGAGGGGGTGGTCTTCATACGCCGCACGCTAGGGGCCCCGGATGAGAGCGCCCTTAACGCAAGGGCCGGAATCCGCGAGACCCCGGCCTCACTCGAATCTCAGCGCCCGGCGCGGGCCCGCCATTCCGGGGCGAGGACGGACCAGACCTCCGAGTCGTGGCGTACGCCCCGGTAGAGGTAGTTCTGCCGGATCACCCCGTCGCGGGTCATGCCGAGCCGCTCGGCGACCGCGATCGAGCGGGTGTTGGCGGCGGAGGCGTCCCACTCCACGCGGTGCATGCCGCGCTCGTACACCGCCCAGTCGATCAGGCGCTCGGCGGCGCGGGTGATCAGGCCGCGGCCCTGGGCGGCGGGCTCCAGCCAGACGCCGATCTCGCAGTTGCCGGACTCCGCGTCGAAGATCCGGAACATGACACCGCCGACGAGGGTGTCCGCCAGCCAGATGCCGTACAGCCGCCCGGTGTCCGTCGCCTGCTTCTCCGCGTACTTCAGGAGCAGAGCGCGCGCCGAGTCCAGGTCGGTGGCGAAGGAGGCGAACGGAATCCAGGGGTCGACCAGCTCCCGGGCCCGGTCCATGTGGGCGAGGAACTCCTCGGCCTGCCAGACCTCCAGCGGGCGCAGCTCCGCCTGGTCGTCACCCAGGGATATGGCGAACATCGTGCTCCTCCTCGGCGGGCCGGACCGTCACCGCCCCGGCGCCCTCGTCCGTACCGCGTGCTCCCGGGATCCTCGCATGCAGCGGTACACAGTCGGGCGGCTCGATGCTGATCCGGGGCAGCCGCCGGTCCAGCCAGCCCGGCAGCCACCAGTTCGCGCCGCCGAGCATGTGCATGAGCGCGGGCACGAGCAGGGTGCGCAGGACGAAGGCGTCCAGGGCCACGGCGGTGGCCAGCGCGATGCCGAACATGGCGATCACCCGGTCGCCGCTGAGGACGAAGGCGAGGAAGACGGAGATCATGATCACGGCGGCGGAGTTGATCACCCGGCTGGTCTCGGCGAGGCCGACCCGGACCGCCCGCCGGTTGTCGCCGGTCTCCAACCACTCCTCGTACATCCGGCCGACCAGGAAGACCTGGTAGTCCATGGAGAGCCCGAAGAGGACCGAGACCATGATCACGGGGAGGAAGGGTTCGATGGGGCCGGCGCTTCCGAGGCCGAGCAGCTCACTCCCCCAGCCCCACTGGAAGACGGCGACGACGACGCCGAAGGAGGAGGCGACGGCGGCCACGTTCATGACCGCGGCCTTGACGGGGATGCCGATGGAGCGGAAGGCGAGGAGCAGCAGCAGACAGCCGAGTCCGATGACGACCCCGACGAAGAGCGGCAGCTTGCCGACGATGATCTCGGCGAAGTCGTCGTAGCTCGCCGTCACCCCGCCGACGTACGCCTCCAGAGACGTCTTGTCCTGGACCGTCGGCAGCACGTCCGCCCGGATGCGGTCGACCAGCTCGCTGGTCTCCTGCGACTGGGGCGCGGAGTCGGGTACGACGGTGAGGAAGGCGGTGTCGCCGCTGCTGTTGTACGTGACCGGGCCGACCGAGGCGACGCCCTCGGTGGTGCGCAGCGTCTCGGGCAGCGAGTCCAGGGCGAGCCGGTCGTCCGCCCCGTCGAGCTGGGCGGCGATGGTGAGGGGGCCGTTGACGCCGGGGCCGAAGCCGTCGGCCAGCAGGTCGTAGGCCTGCCGGGTGGTGGCGGTGGCCGGGTTGTTGCCCTGGTCGGAGGTGCCCAGGTGGAGGCCGAGGGCGGGCAGGGCGAGGACCACCATGACGACGGCCGCGATTCCGCCGAGCAGCTTGGGGTGGCGCTCCACGAAGGCGGACCAGCGGGCGGCGAAGCCGGTGGGCAGGTCGGGGCGCGGTCCGTGTTCGGCGAGCCGCCGGCGTTCGCGGCGGCTGAGGGCCCGCATCCCGATGAGGGAGAGCAGGGCGGGCAGCAGGGTGACGGAGGCCAGGACCGTCAGGACGACGGTGAGGGAGGCGGCGATGGCGACGCCGTTGAGGAAGCTGAGGCGCAGGATCAGCATGCCGAGCAGCGCGATGCAGACGGTCGCCCCCGCGAAGACGACCGCGCGCCCGGTGGTCGTGACGGCGTTCCGTGCCGCTTCGTCGACCGGCATACCGCGCCGGAGACCTCTGCGGTGCCGGGTGACGATGAACAGGGCGTAGTCGATGCCGACGCCGAGCCCGATGAGCATGCCCAGCATCGGGGCGAAGTCCGCGACGGTCATCGCGTGGCCGAGCAGCACGATGCCCGCGTAGGCGGTGCCGACGGAGACCAGGGCGGTGGCGATGGGCAGCAGGCTGGCGGCGAGCGAGCCGAAGGCGAGGAAGAGGACGACGGCCGCGACGGCGACACCGACGACTTCGGCGATGTGCGCGGAGGGGGCTTCGGTGAGGGCGACGACGCTTCCGCCCAGCTCGACCTGGAGCCCGTCGGCCTCGGCGCCCTGCGCGGTGTCCACGAGGGCCTGGGCCTGGGAGGCCGTGATCTCGTCGGCGGGGCGGTCGAAGGCGACCGTGGCGTAGGCGCTGTGGCCGTCCTCGCTGATCTGGCCGGTGCCGGAGGCTCCGTAGGGGCTGGTGACGCTTCCGACGCCGGGCAGGTCCTCGATCGCGTGGAGCGTCCGGGTCATCGTCTGTTCGACGTCGGCGGCCCGGACCGTGGAGTCGGACGTGTGCCAGACCACGGTGCCGGTGTCACCGCCGAGGTCGGTGAAACCGCGCGAGAGGAGCTCGGTGGCCCGGCCGGATTCCGTGCCGGGCACCTCGTAGTCGTTGGAGTACGCGGAACCCGCGAACCCCGCCGCGGCGGCGGTGCCGCCCAGGGCGGCGAGCCAGATGAGGACGGCGAGAAGGCGGTGCTTGATGCACCAGCGGGCAATGGCGGCCAACTGACGGGCTCCCTGCGGGTTCGTGGACCTTTACCCGCAGATGGAGTGATCTGCCCGTAAACGTCGCATGACCTGAGGCTGCCACTCTCTCAGCAGAAAGTGATCCTTTGTCCCTTTCGTGGCCATGGTCACAGGGCCTGATCCGGTCCTTGTACGGGATGCACCGGGCCCTGTGACTCGCCTGCCGGGGTCAGCCGGAGACGCTCGCGCGGCCGTTCTCGATGTGCCCCATGAGCCGCCGCCGGAAGCCGTCCTCCCCGTCGGCCGTGACGGCGAGGTCGTACCAGCCGTGGGCGTCGGCCGCGGAGTGCACGACCGTACGGCGGCGGCCCGGCTTGACGGTGATGCGGCGGGTCCAGTCCCGCAGGTCGTCCTCGTCGACGTACCCGAGCGGCCGGACCAGGAAGGTCAGCGGGCGGCGGCCGGTGTTGCGCAGGACGAGGTGGAGGTCGCGCTCGCGGGTGTCGATACGGGTGGTGACCTCGGCTCCCCCGCCGGCAGGCCCGGCGAACTCGCGCCGGAAGCCGTTCGGGCCGGTGACGGTGAAGCGGTACGCATCCCCGGTCAGCGGTACGGTCCAGTGCGCGGCACCCCGGACGTCCCGGTGCTGCGGGGCCGGGAACTCACCGGCGTACGGGTAGAGCGTGAAGTGCGCCGAGGACCGCCCGGTGTTCCCCAGCTCCACCCGCAGGCTTCCGCCCAACCTCCTGACCTGCGCGTCCAGCTGGTACGGCAGCGGGCGCGCCGGGCGTACGCCGGGCTCCTGGACCGGGATGTGCTGGACGGCGGGCGGCCTCGGCTGCCAGCGGCCCCCGAACGGCGGGATCGCCCCGGGCGCCTCGACGGCGGGCTGCCGCCGGGGCCGGGAGAAGTCGAAGGCGGAGGTGAGATCGCCGGTGACGCGGCGGCGCCAGTCGCCGATGTTGGGCTCCTTCACACCGGTCCAGCGCTCCAGGAAGCGGATGACGGAGGTGTGGTCGAAGACCTCGGAGCAGACGTATCCGCCGACGGTCCAGGGCGAGACGACGAGCAGCGGCACCCGTATCCCGAGGCCGGTCGGGCGGCCGTCCCACTGCTCCTCAGTCTCCTCGGGGGGTGCGACGGGCGGCGGGACGTGGTCGAAGAAGCCGTCGTTCTCGTCGTAGTTGATCAGCACGGCGGTGTGCCGCCACACATCCGGGTGCTTGCCGAGCGCGTCGAGGATCTTGTAGACGACGGTCGCGCTGTGCACGGGCGAGGAGACGCTCGGGTGCTCGGAGTCGACCGCCGAGGGCACCAGGTAGGAGACTTCCGGCAGCGTCCCGGCCGCCACGTCCTCGGCGAACGCGTCGGCGAGGGTCCCGGTCGGCACCCGGCGCAGCCCTCGCTCGAAGAGACTGCGCTCGTGCCGGGTGAGCGTGTCCACGCCCTCCTCCAGCAGTGCGAGCAGCCGCTCGCGCTCGGCCTCGGACGCGCCCCGGACCTCGGCGTAGAACGCCTCCATGTACGTGTGACCGCCGGTCCTGGCGAGCGCCTTGCGGGCGATCGCCTTGAAGGTGGCGTAGAACTCGATCTGGTTGTCGGTGAAGTTCTCCCACTCGGTGTACGTACGCCAGGTGCGGCCCGCCTTCTCCAGCCGCTCGGCGTAGGTGGACCAGTCGTAGCCGGGATGGCTGCCCTCGTTGTACGCGTCGTTGCCGACGGCCCGTTTCCCGTTCGCCTCGAAACCGGTCTTCCCGCTCCACAGGTGGTTGCGGTTGGGGCTGGTGGAGGTGTGGATGGAGGAGTGGTAGGCGTCGCAGACGGTGAAGGTGTCGGCCAGCTCGTAGTGGAGCGGGATGTCGCGGCGGTCGTAGTACGCCATGGTGGCGGCGGTCTTGGCGCTGATCCAGCCGTTCATCCAGCCGCCGCCCCAGGCCGTCGCGCCGCCGTTCCAGGAGTGGTCGAGGGCGCCGATGTACTGGAGGTCCTTCTCCTGCTCCTCGGCCGCCCCGCGCACGGGGAAGGGCAGGACGGTGGAGCCGGAGGGGCCGGGCTGCTCGAAGACGGTCCCGCCGGTGGGCAGCTCGATGGCGTTGCGGTCGCCGAAGCCGCGTACGCCGCGCAAGGTGCCGAAGTAGTGGTCGAAGGAACGGTTCTCCTGCATCAGGATCACCACGTGCTTGATGGACCTCAGCCCTCCGCCGGCGGACCCCGCGTGGGCAGGCTGCGCGGCGATGGCGGCCTGGAGCGACGGCGGCAGGAACGATCCGGCCGCAGCGGCGCCGAGCGCGCCTCCGCCGAGCGCGAAGAGCCGTCGCCGTGACATGTCCGTGGTCAAGAGAGCCTCCCGGTTCAGGTGGTTACAGCCTGGAAGCTAGTCAGACCGGGTAGCGGCGGGAAGGACTGCGTACGGCCCGGTGGTGAACGTCCAACAGGTCGGACCGGAAAGTCCAACCGGCCCCGGTCCGCCACTCGTACGCCGAAGGGGCGGCGCGCCCGCGCCATGCGGGTGCACCGCCCCTTCAGGGCTGTGTTCAGCCGAGGGATCAGCCCTCGACGCCGAGCTTCTCCAGGATCAGCTCGCGCACCCGGGCCGCGTCCGCCTGGCCGCGGGTGGCCTTCATGACCGCGCCGACGAGCGCGCCCGCCGCCGCGACCTTGCCGCCGCGGATCTTGTCCGCGATGGCCGCGTTGCCCGCGATGGCCTCGTCCACGGCCGTGGACAGGGCGCCCTCGTCCGAGACGACCTTCAGGCCGCGCTTCTCGACGACGGTGTCCGGGTCGCCCTCGCCCGCGAGAACGCCCTCGATGACCTGGCGGGCCAGCTTGTCGTTGAGGTCGCCCGCGGCGACGAGCGCGGCCACCCGGGCCACCTGGGCCGGGGTGATCGGGAGCTCGTCCAGGCCGCGGCCGGTCTCGTTGGCGTTACGGGCCAGCTCACCCATCCACCACTTGCGGGCCTGGTCGGAGGGGGCGCCCGCCTCGATCGTGGCGACGATCAGGTCGACCGCGCCCGCGTTGAGGATGGACTGCATGTCGTGCTCGGAGACGCCCCACTCCTCCTTGAGCCGCGCCCGGCGCAGCCGGGGCAGCTCGGGGAGGCCCTTGCGCAGCTCCTCGACCCACTCGCGCGCGGGCGCGACGGGGACCAGGTCCGGCTCGGGGAAGTAGCGGTAGTCCTCGGCGTTGTCCTTGATGCGGCCGGCCGTGGTGGAGCCGTCCTCCTCGTGGAAGTGCCGGGTCTCCTGCACGATCGTGCCGCCCGAGGACAGAACGGCCGCGTGGCGCTGGATCTCGAAGCGCGCGGCCCGCTCGACGGAACGCAGCGAGTTCACGTTCTTCGTCTCGGAGCGCGTACCGAACTTCTCGGTGCCGTTGGGCCGCAGCGACAGGTTGACGTCGCAGCGCATCTGGCCCATCTCCATGCGCGCCTCGGAGACCCCGAGGGCCTTGATCAGCTCGCGGAGCTCGGCGACGTACGCCTTGGCGACCTCGGGGGCGCGGGCGCCCGCGCCCTCGATCGGCTTGGTGACGATCTCGATGAGCGGGATACCGGCCCGGTTGTAGTCGAGCAGGGAGTGGGACGCGCCGTGGATACGGCCGGTGGCACCCCCGACGTGCGTCGACTTGCCGGTGTCCTCCTCCATGTGGGCGCGCTCGATCTCCACGCGGAAGATCTCGCCGTCCTCCAGCTGGACGTCCAGATAGCCGTTGAAGGCGATCGGCTCGTCGTACTGGGAGGTCTGGAAGTTCTTCGGCATGTCCGGATAGAAGTAGTTCTTCCGGGCGAAGCGGCACCACTCGGCGATCTCGCAGTGCAGCGCGAGACCGATCTTGATGGCGGATTCGACGCCGATCTCGTTGACCACCGGCAGCGCGCCGGGCAGCCCGAGACAGACCGGGCAGGTCTGGGAGTTGGCGTCCTGCTTCAGCTCCGTGGAGCAGCCGCAGAACATCTTCGTCTTGGTGCCGAGCTCGACATGGACTTCGAGGCCCATGACGGGGTCGTAGGACGCGAGCGCGTCCTCGTACGACACCAGGTCAGTGACAGTCACGGTGAAACTTTCCCTCTCAGCCCAGCAGAACGTCGTCGTCGCCGAGACGCTTCAGTTCGCGATAGAGGATCGCGAGTCCGGTGACGATGGCGGCCGCGGAGACCGCCGCATCGACGAGCCGCAGCACGTCGTTGTCCTGGCGGGCGAGCTTCGCCTGCTTGGCGATGCTGATCGCGCCGAACGCGGTACTGCCGAGCGAGACGTACAGCCCGGTCTTGGACTTCTTGAAGTTACTGGCCTTCTTTGCCATGGCACTCACAGCGACGGAGCCTCCTCAAGCAGCGGGTGCCCCCACTTTTCCACGAAGGCGGACTCGACGGCCGCGCCGACCTTGTAGAGCCGGTCGTCCTTCATGGCGGGGGCGATGATCTGCAGCCCGACCGGCAGACCGTCCTCCGGGGCCAGGCCGCAGGGCAGCGACATGGCGGAGTTTCCGGCCAGGTTGGTCGGGATGGTGCACAGGTCCGCGAGATACATCGCCATCGGGTCGTCGGCGCGCTCGCCGATCGGGAAGGCGGTGGTCGGGGTCGTCGGGGAGACGATCACGTCGACCTGCTCGAAGGCCTTCTCGAAGTCCTGGGTGATGAGCGTGCGGACCTTCTGGGCCGAGCCGTAGTACGCGTCGTAGTAGCCGGAGCTGAGCGCGTACGTCCCCAGGATGACGCGGCGCTTGACCTCGTCGCCGAAGCCCGCCTCGCGGGTCAGCGCGGTGACCTCCTCGGCCGACTTCGTACCGTCGTCGCCGACCCGCAGGCCGTAGCGCATGGCGTCGAAGCGGGCCAGGTTGGAGGAGCACTCGGAGGGCGCGATCAGGTAGTACGCGGAGAGCGCCAGGTCGAAGGAGGGGCAGTCCAGCTCGACGATCGTGGCGCCGAGCGACTTCAGCAGCTCGACCGACTCGTCGAAGCGCTGGAGCACACCGGCCTGGTAGCCCTCGCCGCGGAACTGCTTGACGACACCGACGCGCATGCCCTGTACGGAGCCGTTGCGGGCGGCCTCGACGACCGGCGGGACCGGGGCGTCGATGGAGGTCGAGTCCAGCGGGTCGTGCCCGGCGATCGCCTCGTGGAGCAGCGCCGCGTCCAGGACCGTACGGGCGCAGGGCCCGCCCTGGTCGAGGGAGGACGAGAAGGCGACCATGCCGTAGCGGGAGACGCCGCCGTAGGTGGGCTTGACGCCGACCGTGCCGGTGACGGCGGCGGGCTGGCGGATCGAGCCGCCGGTGTCCGTGCCGATGGCGAGCGGGGCCTCGTAGGAGGCGAGGGCCGCGGAGGAACCGCCGCCGGAGCCGCCGGGGATGCGGGTGAGGTCCCAGGGGTTGCCGGTGGGGCCGTAGGCGCTGTTCTCGGTGGAGGACCCCATGGCGAACTCGTCCATGTTGGTCTTGCCGAGGATGACGACGTCGGCGGCGCGCAGCTTCCGCGTGAGCGTGGCGTCGTACGGCGGGACCCAGCCCTCAAGGATCTTGGAACCGACGGTGGTCGGCATGTCCTTGGTGGTGAAGATGTCCTTCAGCGCGAGCGGGACCCCGGCCAGCGGGCCGAGCTTCTCGCCCGCCTCGCGCTTGGCGTCCACGGCACGGGCCTGGGCGAGCGCGCCTTCGCGGTCGATGTGCAGGAAGGCGTGGACCTTCTCGTCGACCGCGTCGATCCGGGCGAGGTGGGCCTCGGTGACCTCGACGGCGGTGAGCTCGCCGGAGGCGATCTTCGCGGCGATCTCGGCCGCGGTGAGCTTGATGATGGTGCTGATGTCCGTCATGGCGGTTAGTCCTCCCCCAGGATCTGCGGCACCTTGAAACGCTGCTGCTCCTGGGCCGGGGCGCCGGAGAGCGCCTGCGCGGGGGTGAGCGACGGACGGACCTCGTCCGCGCGCATGACGTTGGTCAGCGGCAGCGGGTGGGAGGTCGGCGGTACGTCTTGGTCGGCGACCTCGGAGACGCGGGCGACCGCGCCGATGATGTCGTCGAGCTGACCGGCGAAGTGATCGAGCTCTTCGCCCTTCAGCTCCAGACGCGCCAGCCGGGCGAGGTGGGCGACCTCCTCGCGCGTGATGCCAGGCATGCAGCGATCCTCAGGGGTTGGTGTGTGGTTGTGGCCGGGGGTCGGCGGCGCATCTCCACCGTCCGTCCGAAGGACGGCCGCGCGGCGTCCGGTGCGTGCGATCGCAAGGCGCCGGAGCGCCCTCGTGGCGGAGCCACGTGGGCGATTCGGCAACGCGGCGAGCGTGCG
This sequence comes from Streptomyces sp. WZ.A104, assembly GCF_002382885.1. GTDB lineage: Bacteria > Actinomycetota > Actinomycetes > Streptomycetales > Streptomycetaceae > Streptomyces. The sequence continues at coordinate 33,634 of NZ_NWVL01000016.1, read as the reverse complement.
TGCCAGGCGTCGGGCGGCAGGCGGAAATGTGCCACCGACCCCCAATCCTATGGGGTCCACCGGGGAGGGGTGCCCCGCCCCGATCGGCCCGCCCCTTTCGGTGGGCGGTGCGGTGTTCCGTACGGGGACGGGGTGCCGTTTCCGCACGGGCGCGCGGAGCCTTTCGTACGGGAACGGGGCCCGGGCTCAGGTCGTCGCCGGGCCCGAGACCGCGCGCCCCTGGGCCGAGTGCGGGTGCTCGTGCTGCTCGGCCTTCGGCTTCCCGTTCGCCGCGGCGGCGGCCGCCCGGGCCTTCAGCTCCGCGGGACGGTGCCAGCCGTGCTCGCCGCGCGCCCGCAGCCAGGCCGTCGTCTCCTGGGGCGGCATCGCGGCGGCCACCAGCCAGCCCTGCACCGCGTCGCACCGCAGGTCCCGCAGGCGCTCCCACGTCTCGTCGTCCTCGACGCCCTCGGCGACGACGATCAGGCCGAGCGAGTGGGCGAGGTCGATGGTGCAGCGGACGATCTCCGCGTCCTCGTGGTCGACGGCCAGCCGGGCCACGAAGGACCGGTCGATCTTCAGCTCGCTGACCGGCAGTCTGCGCAGGTGGACCAGGGAGGAGTAGCCGGTGCCGAAGTCGTCGAGGGACATCTTCACGCCGTGCGCGGTGAGCCCGGCCAGGGTGTCGGCGGCCCGCTGCGGGTCTTCGAGCAGCACATGCTCGGTGATCTCCAGCTGGAGGGCTCCCGCGGGCACGCCGTGGCGGGCGAGGCGGGCGGCGACGCCCCCCGCGAAGCCGGGGGTGTGCACATCGCGCGGGGAGACGTTGACCGCGACGGGGACGAACAGGCCCTGGGCCCGCCACCTGGCGACCTGCGCGAGCGCCGTCTCCAGGACGTATTCGGTGAGGTGCGGCATCAGACCGGAGGACTCCGCGATGGCGATGAACTCGTCCGGGGGGACCCGGCCGCGCTCCGGATGCACCCAGCGCACCAGCGCCTCCAGGCCCGCGACCTGCCCGTCGAAGCGGACCTTGGGCTGGTAGTGCAGCTCGACGTCGCCCGCGTCCAGCGCCCGGCGCAGATCCCCGAGGAGCCCGAGCCGGTCGGGGGTGTTGCTGTCGCGCTTGGACTCGTAGACCTCCACGCCGGTGCGGTCCCGCTTGGCCTGGTACATCGCGACGTCCGCGCGGCGCAGCAGCCCTTCGGCGTCCAGGGCGTGGTCGGGGTAGACGGCGACTCCGGCGCTGGCCTCCAGGACGAGGGTCAGCCCGTCGAGGTCGAGGGGCGAGGACAGCTCGGCGACGAGATGGCGGGCGACCTGCTGGGCGCTGGTGGTGGAGTCGGTGTGCGGCAGCAGTACGGCGAACTCGTCGCCGCCGAGCCGGGCCGCCTCCGCACCGCGCGGCAGGGCGAGCCGCAGGCGCTCCGCTATCTGAAGCAGCAGCCGGTCACCGGCGAGGTGGCCCAGGGTGTCGTTGACCGCGCGGAAGCGGTCCAGGTCGATCAGGACCAGCGCCGAGCGGGTGCCGATGCTCTCCGCGTCCTCCAGGGCCGACCAGGTGCGCTCCAGCAGCCACTGGCGGTTGGGCAGCCCGGTGAGCGGGTCGCGCAGCTGCTCCTCGGCGCGGGCACGGGCGATCCAGAGCGTGGAGTCCAGGGCGATCAGGGGCACCGCGAAGAGCGGCAGCAGGATGGGCATGGACATCGCGACGGCGCAGATCAGCGGAGCGAGGCCGAGGAGCGCGACGGCGACGAGCCCCTGCCGCAGCAGCGCGGTGCGGGCTATCGTCGGCAGCCCGCCACCGTGCGGGGCCCGTGCGTACCACAGCAGGACCCGGGTGACGAGAAGATACGTCGACGCCGTCAGGACCAGCTCCGGGACGGCCGCGATGCCCCAGTCGAGTGGCCGCCAGGGCTCCTCGACGGTGGGCACGACCCCGAAGGCGGCGAGCACGAGGGCGGCCGCCCCGATGCCGAGGATGTCCACCGCACCGTGGAGCAGCCCCTGCCACCAGCGGTGTCTGCGGGCGGTCCCGACGAGCACCACGACGGCGAGGCTGACCAGACCGGCGGGCAGCCAGCCGTACAGCAGCAGCACGGCGAGGGTGAGGGCGGCCCCGGAGCCGGTGCCGCCCCACCACCGGTCGCGGCCCAGCGCCACCAGATGGCCGACGATGATCCCGGTGAGCACGGCGAGGGACCAGCCGACGGCCCCGTCCGGGAAGAGCGCGTGCCCTTCGTGCACGGTCTGGTAGAACCCGACCGCCAGAAGTAACGCGGCGGTCCCTACGACGGCGGCGCCCACGGGGGGCGTGAGGCCGACGAAACCTTGCAGCCGCGACACCGGGGCGGCGCTCTCGGTCGGTTTCATTCCGTCCCTCTCACAGCCGGCGGTGCCGATGTCCCTCGGTGGCGCCCGCGTCCGTGGCACCACGGCCCGGTCGGGCAGCCGTGCACGGCAGGCGCACCTCTCAACAGTAGGCCGCGAAAGGCTTCCAGGGGCAGCGCTCTACCGCTCTTGCCCGAATGCGAGCCGACCACCCGTCACCATCTGCTATGCGCCGAACGGGTGAAACGGGAGGGCTGTTCGGGGCCCGCCGGACCCTTCTTCACCCCTCTGCCCCGTTTCCTTCCCGCTCCGGGTCGCGCCACGCCCGGGCCGCGTCTCGAAGACGTCTCGATCCGGAGAACGGCGGACGACCTGCGGCCCCGCGGTCGGTTACTCCGCGTCCACCTCGGGGGCGGACTTCGCGGCCGCTTCGGACGTAGATTCGGGCTCGGCTCCCGGAATGGGCAGGGCCGCTCCCTTGGCTTGTTCGGGCCCCTGTTCGAGGAGGATCGCGAATCCTTCCTCGTCCAGCACGGGAACCTTCAGCTGCATCGCCTTGTCGTACTTGGAGCCGGGGTTGTCGCCGACGACCACGAACGCGGTCTTCTTCGACACCGATCCGGCGACCTTCGCACCGAGGGCCTGGAGCGCCGCCTTCGCGCCGTCGCGGGTGTGGCCCGCGAGGGTGCCGGTGACGACGACGGTGAGCCCTTCGAGGGGGCGGGGGCCTTCGTCCTCGTCGGACCCCTCGTCCGCCATCCGCACCCCGGCCTCACGCCACTTGCGCAGGATCTCGCGGTGCCAGTCCTCGGCGAACCACTGCTTGACCGAGGCGGCGATGGTCGGCCCGACACCGTCGGCGGCGGCCAGCTCCTCCTCGCTCGCCTCGTCGATCCGGTCGATGGAGCGGAACTGACGGGCCAGCTCCTGGGCGGCGACCGGTCCGACATGGCGGATGGAGAGCCCGGTGAGGATGCGCGCGAGCGGGGCCTCCTTGGCGGCGGCGATGCCCTCCAGCATGGCGACCGCGTTCTTCTTGGGCTCGCCCTGCTGGTTGGCGAAGACGGTGGCGATCTTCTCCTCGCCGGTCTTCGGGTCGCGCTTGGGCAGCCCGCTGTCCTGGTCCAGGACATAGGCGCGGATCGGCAGGAGCTGGTCGATCGTGAGGGAGAACAGGTCGCTCTCGTCCTTGAGGACCGGCTCGGCGGGCTCCAGCGGCCGGGTCAGGGCGGCGGCGGCCACATAGCCGAAGTGGTCGATGTCCAGGCACTTGCGCCCGGCGAGATAGAAGAGCCGCTCGCGCAACTGGGCCGGGCAGGTACGGGCGTTGGGGCAGCGGAGATCGATGTCGCCCTCCTTCATGGGGCGCAGCTCCGTCCCGCACTCGGGGCAGTGGGACGGCATCTCGAACGCCTCCTCGGTGCCGTCGCGCAGATCGACGACGGGGCCGAGGATCTCCGGGATGACGTCGCCCGCCTTGCGGATGACCACGGTGTCGCCGATGAGGACGCCCTTGGCCTTGACCACGTTCTGGTTGTGCAGGGTGGCGAACTCGACCTCGGAACCGGCCACTTCGACCGGCTCGACCTGGGCGTAGGGGGTGACGCGGCCCGTGCGCCCGACGCCGACGCGGATGTTGACCAGCTTGGTGTTGACCTCTTCGGGGGCGTACTTCCAGGCGATGGCCCAGCGCGGGGCGCGCGAGGTGGAGCCCAGGCGGCCCTGGAGCGGGATCTCGTCGAGCTTGACGACGACCCCGTCGATCTCGTGCTCCACGGAGTGCCGGTGCTCGCCGTAGTACGCGATGAACTCCCGTACGCCGGCGAGGGAGTCGACGACCTTGTTGTGCTGGGCCGTGGGCAGGCCCCAGGCGTGGAGGAGGTCGTAGGCCTGGGAGAGGCGGTCGATGCTCAGGCCCTCGTGGGCGCCGATGCCGTGCACCACCATGTGCAGCGGGCGGGTGGCGGTGACCTTGGGGTCCTTCTGGCGCAGCGATCCGGCGGCCGCGTTGCGCGGGTTGGCGAAGGGCTTGTCCTCGGCGGCGACCAGACGGGCGTTCAGCTCCTCGAAACCCTCCATCGGGAAGAAGACCTCGCCGCGGATCTCCACGAGCGCCGGGATGCCGTCGCCCTTGAGGCGGTGCGGGATCTCGGCGATCGTCCGGACGTTGGGGGTGATGTCCTCGCCGGTGCGGCCGTCGCCCCGGGTCGCCGCCCGGGTCAGCCTGCCGTGCTCGTAGGTGAGGTTGACGGCGAGCCCGTCGACCTTCAGCTCGCACAGGAAATGGTGGCCGGGGGTGCCGACGTCCTTGGCCACCCGCTCGGCCCAGGCGGCCAGCTCCTCGTCGTCGAAGGCGTTGTCCAGGGAGAGCATGCGCTCGCGGTGCTCCACGGAGGTGAACTCCGTGACATAGGGCCCGGCGACCTTCTGGGTCGGGGAGTCCGGGGTGCGCAGTGCCGGGTGCTCCTCCTCCAGGGCCTCCAGTGAGCGCAGCAGCCGGTCGAACTCGGCATCGCTGACGACCGGCTGGTCCTTCACGTAGTAGCGGAAGCGGTGCTCCTCGATCTGCTCGGCCAGCAGCGCGTGCCTCTCCCGCACGTCCGCCGGAACCGAGCTCTCCTGCTCCACCCGCTGTTCGCCGACCATCGTCCCCATCCTCCCGTTACCCCGTCGTGCCCGTCACTCAGGGTTGTCTGCGAGCGATCTCGCCGCCCTGGCGCAGTGGGCGAGCGCGGTGCGGGCGTGCGCGGGCGATGCCCCCGCGAGACCGCACGACGGAGTGATCACGACGGACTCGGCGAGAGTCCCCGGATTCAGCCCCAGCCTGCTCCACAGCTTCCTGACACCCATGACGCTACCGCCCGGGTCTGACAATGGCCCCGAAGCGGCGTCCGTGGAGGGCACCACGCCCAGGAACAGCTGGGTGCCGCCCTCGACGGCCTCCCCGATCGCCTCCTCCTCACGCTCGGTGAGCAGCGAGAAATCGAACGAGATGCCGTCGGCCCCGGCGCGGCGCAGCAGCGCGAAGGGCACCTCGGGGGCGCAGGAGTGGACGAGCGTCGTGCCGTCCTCGCCCGCGGCGGCGAGCACGTCGCGCAGGGTCGCCTCGACGATCTGGCGGTCGACGGCACGGTAGGTGCGGTAGCCGCTGGCGGAGCGGACCCGGCCGAGCAGGACAGCGGTCAGGGACGGTTCGTCCAGTTGCAGCACGATCTCTGCCCCTGGCATCCGGCGGCGCACCTCGGCAAGGTGCCCGCGCAGCCCCTCGGCCAGGGACCCGGCCAGGTCGCGGCAGGCACCCGGGTCGGCGAGCATGGCCTCACCGCCGCGCAGTTCCAGCGCGGCGGCGAGCGTCCACGGGCCGACGGCCTGGACCTTGAGCAAGCCCTCGTATCCCTGGGTGAACTCCTCCAGGGCGTCCAGGTCCTCCCGCAGCCAGGAGCGGGCGCGGCGGGTGTCGCGGCCGGGCCGGTCGCTGATCCGCCAGCCGCTCGGCTCCACGTGCCCGTACATCTCGACGAGCAGGCCGACGCTGCGGCCGATCATGTCGGCGCCCGGCCCGCGCGCGGGCAGCTCCGCCAGGTACGGCATGCCCTGGCCGTCGGCGAAGGAGCCGGTGACGGTCTTCGCCGCCTCCCTCGCGTCCCCTCCCGGCATGGACCCGATACCGGTCGCCGGACACTCGCTGAACTTGCTCTTCTCGCTCACGCGGGAAGCCTACGGTCCGGGGCGGGAAACCTGCTCCCCGGGACGTCAGCGGCCGGGGCGGACGGTGAGGTCGTTGACCTCGGCGTCGCGCGGCAGGTCGATCGCCATCAGGATGGTGGTGGCCACCGACTCGGGGTCGATCCAGCGGGCGGCATCGTACTCCTTGCCCTCCTGCTGGTGGACCTTGGCCTGCATGGGGCTGGCGGTTCGCCCGGGGTAGACCGAGGTGACGCGGACCCCGTTGCCGTGTTCCTCGTGGCGCAGCGAGTCGGCGAGGGCCTTGAGGCCGTGCTTGCTCGCGGCGTACGCGCCCCACTCGGCGTGGGCGCTGAGCCCGGCGCCGGAGTTCACGAAGAGGACGTGGCCCTGGGCGACGCGCAGCTGTGGGAGCAGGAGGCGGGTGATCTCGGCGGGGGCGACCAGGTTGGCGTTGAGCTGGAAGTGCCAGGACTTGGGGGTGAGTTCGGCGACGCCGCCCAGCTCGACGACGCCCGCGACGTGCAGCAGGGTGTCGATCCGCTCGGGCATGGTCTGCTGGCCGAACGCCCAGGAGAGCCGGTCGGGGTTGCCGAGGTCGCCGACGAGTGTGCGCGCGCCCGGGTAGCGGTCGGCGAGCTCCTTGGCGCGGCCGGCGTCGCGGGCGAGCAGGACGAGGTCGTCGCCGCGCTCCTGGAGACGGCGGGCGACGGCGGCCCCGATGCCGGAACCGGCGCCGGTGATGAGGTGGGTGGGCATGAGGCGATCCTAAGGGCTGTGATCACCGGGTCCGGCGGACGCCCCTGCTCACTGGTGGCCGGCGGCCTCCTCCAGGTAGGCGAGCGCGCCGACGCCGTCCTTGGCGAAGAAGACCAGGTCGGTGAGGGGTACGGGGAGGAAGCCCTCGTCCTCCATGCGCTGGAACTGCTGGCGCAGCCCGTCGTAGAAGCCCGCCGTGTTCAGCAGGACCACCGGCTTGGTGTGCTTGCCGTGCTTCTTCAGCTCCAGGATCTCGGTGGCCTCGTCCAGCGTCCCGGTCCCGCCGACCATGACGACCACGGCGTCGGCCTTCTCCAGGAGGAGGGCCTTGCGCTCGGCGAGATCGCGGGCGATCACCATCTCGTCGGCGTTGGTCCGGGCCTTCGCGGCGAGGAATTCGACCGACACCCCGACGAGCCGCCCGCCCGCCGCCTGGACGCCGTCCGCGACGACCTTCATCAGGCCGCTCTCCGATCCGCCCCAGACCAGGGTGTGCCCGCCTCTGCCCAGCAACTCGGCGAACTCCCGGGCGGGCACGGTGTAGTGGTCGTCGAGGTCGGCGGCGGAGAGGAAGACGCAGATGTTCATGGGGCAACCGTACGACCCGCCTCGGACAGTCGTGCGCCCCGGAGAGGGGCCGGGGATGATTCCGGCCGACGCCGATGAGCGGGGAAGATTTCGGGCCCGTACGTCGCTGAAACCGGCATGACTGCCACCCGAGGACACCGCATCACCGTCGAGCAGGGCACCGAGCACGTCCGGGCGGTGCACGACGGGCAGGTGCTGGCCGAGAGCCGCCGCCCGCTCGTGCTCCGCGAGACGGGCTGTCCGGTCCGTTACTACCTGCCGCCCGAGGACGTCCGCACCGAGCTGCTGAGCCCGTCGGACACCAGCACGCACTGCCCGTTCAAGGGGGACGCCTCCTACTGGTCACTGCCGGGCGCGGCCGATCTCGTCTGGGCCTATCCGGACCCGAAGCCCGAAGTCGCCGCGATCAGGGGCCACTTCTGCTTCTACGCGACGGAGACCGTGGCCGGCTGACCCCGGGCACGGGCTCCTTGAAGTTCTTTCCACCGGAGCGATGAGTTTCGCGGCCCGCCCCGGTCTCCTCTCCCATGGACAGGATTCTCTCCGCCGACGGCACCCCGATCGCCTACCGCCGCCAGGGCGAGGGGCCACCGCTGGTGCTGGTCGGCGGGGCGCTGAGCACCGCGGCGACCGACGCGCCGCTGGCCGCCCTGCTGGCCCCGCACTTCACGGTGATCACCTACGACCGCCGGGGCCGGGGCGCCAGCGGTGACGCCCGGTCCGGTGCCGCGGGGCGGGAGACCGAGGACCTGGCCGCCGTCGTCGGCGCGGCGGGGCCTGGCGCGGCGGTCTTCGGGATGGCGTCGGGCGGGGCGCTGGCGCTGGAGGCGGCCGCCGCCGGGCTGCCGGTGGAGCTGCTCGCCGTGTACGAGCCGCCCTACACTCCGGGCGCGTCCGGCCTGTTGTCCAAGGCCCGCTGCACGGCCCGGCTGCACCAGCTGCTGGCGGCCGGGGACCGGGGCGGGGCGGTGGAGCTGTTCCTGTCCGCGACGGGCGTCGCTCAGGAGACGGCGGCCCGGATGCGGCACACCCCGCTGTGGGCGGAGCTGGAGGCGATGGCGCACACCCTGGCGTACGACGACGCGCTGCTGGGGAACGGGGCGGTCCCGGCGGAGCGGTTCGCCGCCGTCACCGCCCGGACGCTGGTCATCTGCGGCGGCTTCAGCTCCGCCCCGGCCCGTGCGGCGACCCGGACCCTGGCCGAGGCGCTGCCGCGCGGCAGGCACCGCACGCTGACGGGCCAGATGCGGGATGTGGCCCCGCAGGCCATCGCGCCGGTGCTGGCGGACTTCTTCGCCAAGGACGTGTACGCGCGCCAGGCGTCGTAGAGCGCGCGGACCGGGCGTACGGACCAGCGTACGGACCGGGCCGGGTGCACTCACCGGATGCACCGGCCGGGCGTACGGACCGGTCTCAGGTCCCCGTGGCCACCCGCTCGCGGCGCACCGTCGTCGCGATGGTGGCGGAGCCGACCACGCGCGTGCCGTCGTAGAGGACGACCGCCTGGCCGGGGGCCACGCCCCTGACCGGCTCGGTGAAGGTGACGTGCAGCTCTGCGCCGTCGACCAGCTCGGCCGTGACCTCGCACTCCCCGCCGTGGGCGCGGAGCTGGGCGGTGTACGTGCCGGGGCCGGACGGAGGCGTGCCGCACCAGCGGGGCTTGATCGCGGTCAGGGAGGTCACGTCGAGGGCCTCGACGGGGCCGACGGTGACGGTGTTGTTCACCGGGGAGATGTCGAGGACGTAGCGCGGCTTGCCGTCGGGGGCGGGGTGGCCGATCTTCAGGCCCTTGCGCTGGCCGATGGTGAAGCCGAACGCTCCCTCGTGGGTGCCCAGCTTCGTACCGGACTCGTCCAGGATGTCGCCCTCGGCCGGGCCGCCGAGGCGGTCGGCCAGGAAGCCCTGGGTGTCGCCGTCGGCGATGAAGCAGATGTCGTGGCTGTCGGGCTTCTTGGCGACGGCCAGGCCCCGGCGCTCGGCCTCGGCGCGGATCTCGTCCTTGGTGGTGAGGGTGTCGCCGAGCGGGAACATGGCGTGCGCGAGCTGCTTCTCGTCCAGCACGCCGAGCACGTAGCTCTGGTCCTTGGCCATGTCGGAGGCGCGGTGCAGCTCGCGGCTGCCGTCCTCGGCGAGCACGACCGTGGCGTAGTGGCCGGTGCACACGGCGTCGAAGCCGAGGGCGAGGGCCTTGTCGAGCAGTGCGGCGAACTTGATCTTCTCGTTGCAGCGCAGGCACGGGTTGGGGGTGCGCCCGGCCTCGTACTCCGCGACGAAGTCCTCGACGACGTCCTCGCGGAAGCGTTCCGCCAGGTCCCAGACGTAGAACGGGATACCGATGACGTCGGCCGCGCGGCGGGCGTCCCGGGAGTCCTCGATCGTGCAGCAGCCGCGCGCCCCGGTCCGGAAGGACTGGGGGTTCGCGGACAGGGCGAGATGGACACCGGTCACGTCGTGGCCCGCCTCGACGGCGCGGGCCGCGGCGACAGCCGAGTCGACACCGCCCGACATCGCGGCGAGGACACGCAGGGGGCGCTGGGAAGTCTGAGTCATAGCTCCTCCAGGGTACGGGTCGCCGGGAACCGAACGCTCGCGGATATGCGTTGACGTTCACATGGGGAACAACGGGAGCACCCGGGCCCCGCGAAAGCGCTCACGTACGTCTTCGCGGAAGAAGCCCACGAGCGGCGTCAGCCGGCGCGCGCTGCTGATCGGCGGCGGTGCGGCGGCGGCCGCCGGCACCGCCGCCGTGCTCACGCGCGACCGGCTGAAGCGCCTGTGGTGGCAGGTGCCCGGCATCGAGAAGCCCCGGAAGCCGGGTGAGCTGGACTACGCGGCCGCGACCTGGGTGGCCGCGTCCGAGGGGAACTGGCGGCGGGCGGACCGCCCCGACGACTTCCGGATCGACCGTGTGATCATCCATGTCACGCAGGGCAGCTTCGCCAGCGCGGTGAAGGTGTTCCAGGACCCCGCGCACCGGGCCGCGACGCATTACATCGTGGGCCAGGACGGACGGGTGGTGCAGATGATCCGCGAGCTGGACGTGGCGTATCAGGCGGGTGACCGCGCGTACAACGAACGCTCCGTCGGTATCGAGCACGAGGGGTTCGTGGACCGCCCGAAGGACCTCACCAAGGCCATGTACGAGTCATCGGCCCGGCTCACGGCCTCGGTCTGCGCGCGTTACGACATACCCATCGACCGGGAGCACATCATCGGGCACGTGGAGGTGCCGGGCACCGACCACACCGACCCGGGACCGCACTGGGACTGGGACCGCTACCTGGAGCTGGTGCGCCGGGCCGCGGCAGCACCGCCCTCCCCCACGCCCTCGGCGAAGGCCGCCGGGTGACGGCCCTCAGCTGAGCCCGGCCGTCCGCGCCCGCTCCACCGCCGGGCCGATCGCCTGGGCCAGCGCCTTGACGTCGTCCTCGGTCGAGGTGTGGCCGAGCGAGAAGCGCAGAGTCCCCCGGGCCAGGTCCGGGTCCGTGCCGGTGGCCAGGAGTACGTGGCTGGGCTGGGCGATCCCGGCGGTGCAGGCCGATCCGGTGGAGCACTCGATGCCCTGGGCGTCCAGCAGCAGCAGGAGCGAGTCGCCCTCGCAGCCGGGGAAGCTGAAGTGGGCGTTGGCGGGGAGCCGCCCGGCCGGGTCCGGGTCGCCGCCGAGGACGGCGTCCGGGACGGCGTGGCGCACGGCGGCGACGAGGTCGTCGCGCAGTCCGCCGACGCGCCGGGCGAAGTGTTCGCGTCGCTCGGCGGCCAGCCGTCCGGCCACGGCGAAGGAGGCGACGGCGGGCACGTCCAGGGTGCCCGAGCGCACGTGGCGCTCCTGGCCGCCGCCGTGGAGAACGGGTACGGGGGTGTGGTCGCGGCCCAGCAGCAGCGCGCCGATGCCGAACGGGCCGCCGATCTTGTGGCCGCTGACCGTCATCGCGGCCAGTCCGGAGCGGGCGAAGTCGACCTCCAGCTGACCGAAGGCCTGGACCGCGTCGGCGTGCATGGGGATGGAGAACTCCGCGGCCACCGCGGCGAGTTCACGTACCGGCATGATCGTGCCGATCTCGTTGTTGGCCCACATCACGGTGATCATCGCGATGTCGTCGGGGTTGCGGAGGATCGCCTCGCGGAGGTCGTCGGGGTGGACCCGGCCGTAGCGGTCGACGGGGAGATGGTCGACGGTCGCGCCCTCGTGCTCGGCGAGCCAGTCGACGGCGTCCAGGACGGCGTGGTGTTCGACGGGACCTGTGAGGACCCGGGTGCGGCGGGGGTCGGCGTCGCGGCGGGACCAGTAGAGGCCCTTGACGGCGAGGTTGTCGGCCTCCGTGCCGCCGGAGGTGAGGACCACCTCGCTGGGGCGTGCGCCGAGGGCGTCGGCGAGGGCTTCTCTGGACTCCTCGATGGTACGGCGGGCCCGGCGTCCGGCGGCGTGCAGCGAGGACGCGTTACCGGTGACGGACAGCTGGGCGGTCATCGCCTCGATCGCTTCGGGAAGCATCGGCGTGGTCGCGGCGTGGTCGAGGTAAGCCATGGTGGGGCTGATTCTACGAGCCCGGGGTGGGGCGCACGGCGGGCGCGTCACGGCCCGGGGCCCGCGCGCGTCGGCACGGGCCCCGTCTCAGCCGCGCCCCAGCCGATTCGGCCACCCCAGCCGCCCCAGCCGCTTCAACCGCTTCAACCGCCAAGGCTCCAGGCGGCCGTTCCGTTGGCGGTGATCAGGACGGCGAGCACCACGAGGTCGGCGACGCCCAGGGCGAGACCGAGGAAGGCTCGGCCCCGTCGGCGGGTGCGGCGGGCCAGGGCGAGGAACGCCATCACGATCGCGGTGGGCCCGAGCAGGAGGTTGAAGACCAGCAGGCCGACAAGGCCGAGCACGAACGAGGCGACGGCCAGCCCGTCCGCCTCCCGGCCCACGGCAAGCGAGGCGCCCGCTTTCACGCCCTTCGCGCCCTTCACACCCGTCGCGTGCTCAGCCGCGCCCGGCACGCGGGCCGGGGTCGAGCCGAGCGGCGCGGCTTCGGTGTCGGTGGCGGTGACGCGGCGGGTGGAGTCCGTGAGGGTCGAGGCCATGGTGCGAGCTCCTTCGGATCGGACGGGACACGGCAGGCTCGGCGGGTGCGGGTGCGGGCGGGGAGCGAGGCCTCAGCCGGTGCGTCGCGCGAGGCGCTCCCGCACGGCGAAGACCAGCAGCCAGCAGCCGATCAGCGTGGCGGCGGCCAGCGACAGCGGAAGCGGGAGATGGGCGACTGCCCCGAGGACGACCCCCAGCAGAAGCAGCGCGACGACGAGGAAAAGCACGGCGGAACCTCTCTGTGCGACGGCTCTGTACGACGGCAAAGGTCATTCGGAGTACGAGTGTTCACTGACCCACGAGTCTAAACCCCTCACCTCTTCCTCGACTTGGAGAACAACTGTTTACTGAATGGCATGAGTCACACCGCCGGAATCCGCCAGACCCAGAAACTCAGAACGCGCCAGGCCCTCCTGGACGCGGCGCTCGTGCTGCTGGAGCACCAGAGCCTGAGCAGCCTGGGGCTGAGGGAGGTCACCCGGGCCGCCGGGGTCACCCCGACGGCCTTCTACCGGCACTTCGAGGACACGGCCGCGCTCGGCGTCGCCCTGGTCGAGGAGACCCTGGGCAGCCTGCACGGGCTGATCGGCGCGGTCCTCGCGGAGACGGGCGACAGCGAGGAGCGGCTGGACCGCAGCGTGGAGATGATGGCACGCCACGTCGGCGCGCAGCCCGCCCACTTCCGCTTCATCGCCCGCGAGCAGCACGGCGGTGTGGGCCCGGTCCGCGCGGCCATCGCCGCCCAGCTGCTCCGGTTCGCGGAGGAGGTGGCATGGGCGCTCGGCCAGGAGCCGGAGGCGGCCGGGTGGAGCGAGGAGGACCTGCTGATGCTGGGCGGCCTCTATGTGGACCACATGGTGATCACCGCGTCGGCCCTGCTGGAAGCCGGACCGGCGCGCGAGCGGGAGGTCATACGGGTGGCCCGGCGGCGGCTGCGGCTGGTCACGATCGGCCGCGCGCACTGGCTCGACGAGGGGTGGGCGAACGGCGTCGGCCGCGCTTGACCCTCCCGCAACAGGAGGCCCTACGGTTTGGCCTTCGGGTCCGACTGGCAGCCCGGCTGGGCCGAGGAGGCCGAGGAGCGCTGGGGCCACACGGACCAGTGGGCGCTGTACGCGGAGCGGGCGGCCGGGTTGTCCCCCGAGGGCCGCCGGGCCGGTCCGGACTATGCCGTGCGCGGGGCCTTGGCGAGCTGTCGGGACTGGGCGACGAGCCGGTCCGCGCTGTCCCAGACCTCCGCGTCCTCCTCCAGGAAGCCGCCCGCGAGGTTGCGCGTGGTGATGGAGACGCGCAGCGGGCCCGGGGCCGGGCGGCAGCGGACGTGGGTGGTCAGCTCGACGGTGGGCGTCCAGCCGCTCAGGCCCAGCTCGAACGAGGTCGGAGGCAGGGCGTCCACGGTGAGCAGGAGCGAGAGCGGGTCCGGGTCGCGGCCGTCGGCCAGGCCGAACCAGCCGCGCATCTCGCCCTTGCCGGACGGGGCGCCGACCGCCCAGCCGACGGTGGCCGGGTCGAGCTTGATGTCGAGGCGCTCGGTGATGGCGGAGCTGCCGGGAATCCGGGGCGCGCCGTCGCTGGGGCCGAGGCAGTGGTCCCGGTCGGGCATGGCGGGCGGCTGCGCCGTCGTACGGACGTCGTCGGAAAGCGTGTCGAGGTCGCCGTAGGTGGCCAGGACCCGGATGCGCTCGATCTCGCTGCCGTCCTCGGCGTACTGGAAGAGGGAGGCCTGCCCGGTGGAGAGGGTGCGGCCGGTACGGACGGTCTGGGTCCGGATGACGGCGGGGCCGGGGACGGAGGCGGTGAGGTAGTGCGCGGAGACCGAGAACGGGTCGGGGTGCGGCAGGGCCTGGCCGAGGGCGCGGCCGAGCAGGGCCAGCAGATAGCCGCCGTTGACGGCCTGGATGATGGTCCAGCCCGCGGAGAGCTCGGCGTCGTAGACGCCCTCCTCGCGCAGGGTGACCGCGGTGTCCCGGTCGAACTCGCTGTCGCCGATGGTTGCCCGGACGGTCTGCGCCGCCTCTGTCGCTGCCTGTGCCATGGCATGCACGGTACAGGGATGCATTACTGAGCGGTAGCTTTTTGGGGCGCCGATCACAGCCCTCAGGCCTCCTCCGCCCGTGCGGAGGAGCGGTTGTACGCACGCGGCGCCCGCCAGTGGAAGCGCAGCGCCAGCAGTCGCAGAACGAACGCGGCGATCACGGCCATGCCGCTGGTGAAGGCGTTGAGGGTGTCGAAGCGGATGCACAGGACGACCATGGTCGCGCCGACGATCGCGGGCACCGCGTACAGGTCGCGGTCCCAGCGCAGCAGCGAGGGCACCTCGTTGGCCAGCACATCGCGCAGCACACCACCGCCGACCGCGGTGGCCAGGCCCAGCGCGGCCGACGCGGTGAGCCCGAGGCCGTACTCGTACGCCTTGACCGTGCCGGTCACACAGAACAGGCCGAGCCCGGCCGCGTCGAAGACGTTGACGCCGACCTGGATGCGCTCCACGTGCGGATGGAGGAAGAAGACCAGGCCCGCGGCGAACAGCGGGGTGATGAAGTAGCCGAGGTCGGTGAAGGCGGCGGGCGGGATGGCGCCGATCATCACGTCACGGAACAGCCCTCCGCCCAGCGCTGTCACCTCGGCGAGGACCGCGATGCCGAAGACATCGAAGTTCTTGCGTACGGCGAGCAGGGCGCCCGAGATCGCGAAGACGAAGATCCCGGCGATGTCGAGCGTGTGCAGGACGGAGGGCGTGAACAGTTCGGTGAGCACCGGACAATTGTGCCGGTCCTAGGAGGTGGGGCTGCCCTCCGCCCGTTCGGCCCCTCCCGCGTCGGACTGGGCCGGTACGGTCGCGGGCTTCTCGGCGGAGCCCGCGGGGGCATCCTCCTCCGAGGCCCCCGCCGCCACCGCTTCCCCGGCGGTGACCGCATCGGTCCCGGTCGCCGGATTCCGCTTCACCGTTCCGGCCTCGATCTCGGCCGTGAAGTGACAGGCCACCTTGTGCCCGTCGCCGGTGTCCAGCAGCGGCGGGCGCTCCGTGGCGCACTTGGTCTCCTGCACCCACGGGCAGCGGGTGTGGAAGCGGCAGCCGGCCGGCGGGTTCGCCGGGGAGGGCAGGTCTCCGAGGAGCAGGATGCGCTCGCGGCGGTCCTCGACCTCGGGGTCGGGCACCGGGACGGCCGACATCAGCGCCTTGGTGTACGGGTGCCGGGGCCCCGCGTACAGCGCGTCGCTCGGGGCCTCCTCGACGAGCCCGCCGAGGTACATCACCCCGATGACGTCCGAGATGTGCCGGACCACGGCGAGGTCGTGGGCGATGACCAGATAGGTCAGGCCGAGGGATTCCTGGAGCTCCTCCAGCAGGTTGATCACCTGTGCCTGCACCGACACGTCCAGCGCGGACACCGGCTCGTCGCAGATGATCACGTCCGGCTCCAGCACCAGGGCGCGGGCGATGCCGATGCGCTGGCGCTGGCCGCCGGAGAACTCGTGCGGGTAGCGGGACATCGCGTTGGCCGGCAGGCCGACCTTGGCGAGGATGTCCTTGATCTTCTCCCGGCGCTCGGCCTGGTCCTTGCCGATGTCGTGGGCGGCCATGCCCTCGGCCAGGATCGACTCGATGTTCTGCCGGGGGTTGAGGCTGCCCAGCGGGTCCTGGAAGACCATCTGGAGGCGGCGGCGGAAGGCGCGCATCTCCTCGGACGGCAGCTTCGCCAGGTCGGTGCCGTCGAAGACGACCCCGCCCTCGGTGATGTCGTTCAGCCGCAGCACCGCCCGGCCGAGCGTCGTCTTGCCGCAGCCGGACTCGCCGACCAGCCCGTAGGTCTGACCGGCCTCGACGCTCAGCGAGACGCCGTCGACCGCGTAGACGTGGCCCACCGTACGGTCGAAGAAGAGGCCCTTCTTGACCGGGAAGTGGACTTTGACGCCGTCCAGTTCGAGAAGGCTCATGCCGGGACCTCCGCCTTGGGCAGGACCGGGTTGACGCAGCGCACCTGGTGTCCGGCCGTGCGTGGTTCGGTCAGTTCGGGGGTGCCGGTCAGGCACTCCATCGTGTAGTGGTCGCACCGGGGTGCGAACGCGCAGCCGTCGGCCCAGGCGATCTTGTCGTTGATGGACCCGCGGATCGGGTGCAGCGGCTCGCCGCGCGGCGCGTCCAGGCGCGGGATGGAGCCGAGCAGCCCGTGCGCGTACGGGTGGGTGGGGTGGGCGAACAGCTCGCGACGGGCCGCTGATTCCACCGCCCGTCCGGCGTAGAGGACGTTGACCTCGTCGCAGAGCCCGGCGACGACACCCAGGTCGTGGGTGATCATCAGGAGGGCGGTGCCCTCCTGGTCGACCAGCTCCTTCAGAAGCTCCAGGATCTGCGCCTGGATGGTGACGTCCAGGGCGGTCGTCGGCTCGTCGGCGATCAGCAGGCGGGGCGCGCAGGCCACCGCCATGGCGATCAGCGCGCGCTGGCGCATACCGCCGGAGAGCTGGTGCGGGTACTCCTTGAGCCGCCGCGCCGGGTCCGGGATACCGACCCGGTCGAGCAGGGACGCGGCCTCCTTCCGGGCCTTCTCACCCTTCAGCCCGCGGTGGCGCTGGAGGATCTCGGTGACCTGGATGCCGATGGGGACGACCGGGTTCAGCGAGGACAACGGGTCCTGGAAGATCATCGCGAGCTGGCTGCCGCGCAGGTCGCGCAGGTTCCGTTCGTTCATGGTCAGCAGGTTCCGGCCGTCGAACTCGGCGCGGCCGCCGACCCGTACGCCCTTGCGGGGCAGCAGCCCCATCAGGGCGAGCGAGGTGACGGACTTGCCGCAGCCCGACTCGCCGACCAGGCCCACGACCTGGCCCTGGTCGACCTCGAAGGAGACGCCGTCCACGGCCGTGGCGTCCTTGCGGCCACGGGCGGTGAAGGTAACGCTGAGTTCCTCAACGGAGAGCAGTGACATGGGACTTCAGCCTCGCAACTTCGGGTCGAGGGCTTCGCGCATGGCCTCGCCGAGCAGGGTGAAGCCGAGAGCGGTGATGATGATCCCGATGGCCGGGTAGGCCGCCATCATCGGGTCGTTGTCGAAGAAGCGCTGCGCCTGGGCGAGCATCACGCCCCACTCGGGAACGGCCGGGTCGGGGTTGCCGAGGCCCAGGTAGGACAGGGCCGCGGCCTCGATGATCGCCGTGGCGAGGCTCAGGGTGGCCTGGACGATCACCGGGCTCAGCGAGTTCGGCAGGATCTGGGTGAGCACGATCCGCTTGCGCCGGATGCCGACCGCCTTCGCGGCGAGCACGTAGTCCGCGCCGCCCTGCACCAGCATCGAACCGCGCAGCAGGCGGGCGAAGATGGGGATCTGGACGACACCGACGGCGATCATCACGGTGGTGAGCGACTGGCCGAGGACCGCGGCGATGGAGACCGCCAGCAGCAGGGACGGCAGCGACAGCATGATGTCGGTGAAGCGCATGATCACGGTGTCCACGCGCTGGCCGACCTTGCCGCCGAGGGTGGCGGCGGCCCCGGAGAACACACCGACCAGAGCGCCGACGATCAGGCCGATGAGCATGGAGACCACACCGACGAGCAGCGTCTGCCGGGCCCCGACGAGCCAGCGGGAGAACATGTCGCGGCCCAGGTGGTCCAGGCCGAACCAGTTCTCGCCGCGCATGCCGATGAACTTGCCCTGGTTCGGGAAGACCTCGCTGCGCCAGTTCTGCGCGGTGGGCCCGTGCGGGGCCAGCAACGGTCCGACGACGGCGACGAGGACGAACACGCCGATGATCGCCGCACCGATGATCGCCATCTTGCTGGAGCGCATCCGGCGGAACGCCTCGCGCCACAGGCTGGTTCCGGTGACCGTCTCCGAGCTCTGGGTCAGCTCCGCGAGGCGGTCGATCTTGTCTGCTTTGTTGGTCAGGATCGTCACGTCAGTGCACCCGCACTCTCGGGTCGATGATGCTGTACGCGAGGTCGACCAGAAGGTTGATGAACACGTACACCATCGCGATGAAGAGAATGAACCCGACGAGGACCGGGTAGTCGCGGCCGTCGATCGCGGTACGGATGAAGGAGCCGAGGCCGCCGAAGTCGAAGACGGACTCGGTGAGCACCGCGCCGGAGAGCAGGCTGCCGGTCAGCAGGCCGACCGCGGTGATCACCGGCAGCAGCGCGTTGCGGAGCACATGGCGGCCGCGCACGGTCCCCTTGTCCAGGCCCTTGGACTCGGCGGTGCGGATGTAGTCCTCGCCGAGCACCTCCAGGACGCTGGCGCGGGTCATCCGGACGATGACGGCGAGCGGGATGGAGGCCAGGGCGACGGCGGGCAGGACCAGGTGCATGATCGCGTCCCAGCTCGCGTCGAACTCACCAGTCAACAGACCGTCCAGGACGGCGAATCCGGTCACGTCGGTGGCGTTGATACCGGCGTCGAGCCGGCCCTGGCTCGGGAACCAGCCCAGGTTCACGGAGAAGATCCCGCGCAGCAGCACGGCCAGGAAGAAGACCGGGATGCAGATGCCGAGCAGTGATCCGGAGACGGAGGCCACGTCCAGCCAGCCCCCGCGGTGCTTGGCCGCGAGGTAGCCCATCGGAATGCCCACGACGACGGCGATCAGGATCGCCGCGAGGCTCAGCTCCACGGTGGCTGGGAAGGCGCGGGTGAACTCGTCCCACACCGGCTGCCCGGTCTGGGTGGAGGTTCCGAGGTCGAGCTCGAAGATGCGCTTGAGGAAGCGCCAGTACTGGACGTGCACCGGCTCGTCGAGCCCGAGTGCGCGGTTGATTCTCGCCACTTCGGCTTCGGTGGCCCGCTCGCCCAGGATCGCTGTGGCGGGCCCGCCGGGCAGTCGGTTCAGCCAGAGGAACAGCAGAACCGACAGGCCGAGCAGGGTGGGAATGAGCTGGAGAAGTCTTCTTACGACGAGTCGCAGCACCCCGCATGCCCCTTTCTCACGTGCGTCGATGCGGGTCCGCCCGGCCACCTGACTGCTGTGGCCGGGCGGACCCGCTGGTGTGCGATTACTTGAAGGAGACCTCGGCGAAGTTCTCCTGCGTCAGCGGGGAGACCTTCGGCGGGTTGACGTTCTTGGCGAACGCGATGGCCGGCGGCGAGGAGGAGATCGGCACGCCCGGGACGTACTCCATGATCACCTCGTTGGCCTTCTTGTAGGCCTCCGTGCGCTCGGTGGAGTCGGTGGCCTTGGAAGCGGCGTTCACGGCGTCGAAGACCTTCTGGTCCTTGAAGCCCCACTGCTTGTCGGGCCCGGCGAACCAGGTGCCGATGAAGTTGAAGCCGTCGTTGAAGTCACCGGTCCAGCCGAGCAGGTGCAGGGCGCAGGAGCCGGCCTCGGTGGCGTCCAGGTAGTCCGGGGCCCACTTCATGGCCTTCGGCTTGACCGTGATGCCGGCCTTCTCCAGGTCGGCCTTCATCAGCTCGAACAGGTCCTGCGGGGCAGGCATGTACGGGCGGGTGACCTCGGTCGGGTAGCAGAAGTCGATGCTCAGCTTCTCCTCACCGGCCTGCTTGAGGAGGTCCTTCGCCCTGGCGGTGTCGAACGGGTACGTCTTCACCTTGTCCGAGTAGCCGGCGACCGTGTCGGGCATGAACTGGGTGCCGACCTTGCCGCCCGCGGGCAGCTGGGTGTTGACGAGGTTCTCGCGGTCGATGGCGTGCGTGATCGCCTGACGGACCTCGGGCTTCTTCAGCGCCGGGTTCGCGCCCTGGCTCATGCCGACGTAGAAGATGTTGAAGACGTCACGGGTCGGGACCTCGTAACCCTGCTTCTCCAGCGTCGTCACATCGGCCGGGGCGACCAGGTCGTAGCCGTCGATGTCACCGGCCTGGAGGGCCTGGCGGCGGGTCTCCTCGGTGGAGATGGTGCGGAAGACCAGGTTCTTCACCTTGGCCTTGTCGCCCCAGTAGTCGTCGAAGCGCTCAAGGGAGACTTCCTTGTTGCCCTTGTTCCACTTGACGATCTTGTACGGGCCGGTACCGGCGACCGTGCCGGCCTCCTGGCTGTACTTGGGGTACGTGATCGCGTCGCCCTTGGCGGTCGCGTCCTGCTTCGCGTACTCCTTGAGCGCCTTCGGCGAGTGGATCGCGAGCGCCTGGAGGGAGAATCCGCCCGGCAGGTTCGCCGAGGGCTCGTTCACCTCGATGACGGCCGTGTTCTCGTCCTTGGCGGTGCAGGACTTGTAGTTCGGCTTGGGCGTCTCGGGGTCCTCGTTCTTCGCGAACCCGCCCATGATGGACTGCCAGTAGTAGGAGACCGCGCTGGACTGGTACGTGCCCTTCCAGTTGAACCAGTAGTCGTAGTTCGCGCAGACCGCGGCGGCGTTGAACGCCTCGCCGTCGTGGAACTTCACGTTCTCGCGCAGGTTGAACGTCCAGACCTTGCCGGCCGGGTCGCTCTCCCAGTTCTCGGCGAGACCGCCGACGAGCTTGCTGCCGCCGGGCTCGTGCTCCAGCAGCGCCTCGAAGGCCTGGCGGGTGACTCGGAACGTTTCGCCGTCGCTCGCGAGGGCGGGGTCGAGGGAACCGGGGTCACCGGATCCGGCGAAGACGAAGGTGTCCTTGTCTCCCCCCTTGGATTCGCCCCCGTCCCGCTCGCTGGAACAGCCCGTGGCGATCAGACCGACAGCGACCGCTGTCGTGATCGCCCGGGCAGTCCGGGACTTGAATATGCGCATGGGTCCACCCCTGGTTCGCCATGTGGTGAGGTTTGATGGCCGCACACTACAGACGGGGTACACCGCAAGAGAACAGTCCGGATAGCGGTGAGACCTAGTCGAGACCCGGACAGTTAACAAACCGTCCAGTTACGGGACATCCTCCCGCCCGGAGTTAACAAGCCGGACATCTGGGGAAGTTCACCCCGGCGGCCTGGACCTCGCACGCCTCCGGCGCAGCTCAGCGGTGCTGGGGCGGATATCCGTAACCGGGGGCGGCGACGGGCGGGGAGCCCGCGGGGGCGTGCGCCTCACGGTCGTAGAAGGGGCGCGCGTTGGCGTGCAGCCACATCGCCACGGGGTCGTACTCGTCGGACATGGCGACGGTGGAGACCGGCAGCCCGTCGGGGACCGCGCCGACCGACTCCCGCATCATCGCGCGCACCGCCTCGACGGAGGCGCGGCCGGTGTCGTAGAGGTCGAGGCCGATGGCGAGATACGGGACGCCGACCGCGGGGTGGACCCAGGCGCGGCGCAGGGAGCGGACCGCGGCGGTGCGGTGGGCGTTCTGCGTGAGCAGGGCGTAGAACTGCGGGAGTTCGATGGCGGGCTCGGTCAGCCGGAGCGGCCCGGCGGGCAGCCGGTCGAGACCGGTGGCGATCCGGCGCAGGTCGAGCCAGGGGACGCCGACGCCGCCGCCGGGAGCGTGCGGGTTGAGCCAGATGCCCCAGCGGTCCGGGAACAGGGCGCGGGCGATCTCGCGCCCGGTGACGAGCTCGTGGGCCCGGTTCCAGCCGCTGGCGGAGAGCTCCTGGGCGGAGGTGACGCACGGGGCGTAACCCAGGCCGTCGATCTCCATGTTGCCGTACTGGGCGTCGGGGGAACCGGCTGTGCCGTGCCAGAGCAGCATCCAGATCCGGCCGTCGGCGAGGGCGGCGAGCAGCGCCTCGTAGCTGTCGTACCGCCCGGGGGTCACCTGGCGCAGCATGTGCTCGACCTGCCCTGCCGCCGCAGTGCCCGACGCACTCACCCTGGGTCCCGCCCCTCGTCGTTCCATCGGATTCACGCCGCTCCGGGCCCACGGGAGCGGCTTCGCCATCAAACCAGCTTATGCGCCGCTTCAGACACCGGCTTGACGCCACGGTCCGGGATCGTCGGCACGCGGGCGCCTTCGCTCGCGGTCAGTGGCCCTCGCGCCGGTAGAACGGGCGCACCTTCTCGCGCATCCAGTCGCCGACGAGGTCCTGGGCCACGTCCAGCAGGACCAGGTTCACCGGCCAGGGCACCTCCACGCGGCCGAGCGCGCGGCCGAGGGCGTCCATGGGAGCGCTCTGGCCCGCCCCGTCCCAGGTGGCGAACTCGACGCCGACGAAGAGGACGGGGTCGCCGCCCTCGATGCTGGCGAGCGCCCGGCGGGCGGTGCTCACCACACCCGAGGCCTCGAACTCCTCGGAGACGGCGGTGAGGAAGTCGACCGGGTCGTGCTGCCAGTCCGGCTCGTACAGCCGGACCCGGCCGCCGGTGGCGGGTCCGTCCAGGGCGGTGCGTCCGGCCCGGCACAGTTCGGCGACGGCGGGCGGCGGCAGCGGTATGCCGACGGCGCCGCCCGGGTTCACGGCGATGCCGACCTGCGGGGGCAGGCCCCGGGCGAAGTCACGGGCGGGCGCCACGGCGAAGGACATATGGCTGCCGACGCAGCTCAGGAACTGGCCCTCGGAGCTGAAGACGGGGACGAAGGCGGCCCCGTCGATCTCCATCATCGGCAGGTCGAGGTCGGCGCTGGCGGGGGTGCCGCCGTTGGGCAACGGCACCCACACGGAGCTGCGGCCGAGCACCTCGACGAGGCGGCCGCCCGCGTCATCGACGCCGAGCGAGGCGGTCAGCACCTCTTCGAGCTCGTTGGCGGGCCACCCCTGCTGGGGGTGTGCCGGGACGGGTGCCGGAATGTCCACTGCCTCTGTGCCCTCTCTCAGCCGTCTCGGCCCGGGTCGCGGCCGTCGCTCCCCGGCCGCTGCCGTGAAGCTCTTCGGCCAGCACCCTAACCGGATCGGGCGGGCGGGGCCTCGGCCTGCGTGAAGGTGATCCGGTCGAGCGCGCCCGCGGCCTCGCGGTCCAGCAGGACCGCCGAGGTGCATCCAGCGGGCAGCAGCCCCTGTTCGACGTCGGCGAGCAGCCGGGCCACCGCGTGCCGGTGGCGGGCGAAGGCGTAACCGGAGACTCCGCGGCCGCGTTCGCGCTGCCCCTGCCGGGCCACCTCGGGGGTCACGTCGAGCAGGATGAGATGGAGGGTGCGGCCGCGGCCGGCGGCGTGCCGGGCGAGCCAGCGGCGCACCCAGGCCTGGGTGCCGCAGTCGTGCACGACGACGGACGCGCCGGCGCGCAGGGCCTTGCGGAGTCCGAGGTAGTGGGTGGCGCGCACCAGGGGGCGGTACAGGGCGTAGGGGAGTAAGCGTGGAAGGGCGGCGGCCCAGCTGTCCCGGGTGTTCTGGGAGTCGACGGCGTCCCCCTGCACGGTCCGCCGGATGAGAGTCGACTTTCCGCTGCCGGGGAGGCCCGAGACGACCACGATGTCCCCGGCGGTGAAATCGAGGCTGTCGGGGGAGTCTCCGGAGCGACCGCGCAGATCGCGTACCACCGGCGCGCGGTCGTTCAGCAGCTCCTGCGCCGGTGCGCCGGGCTGTGCGGGCATCGCGTCGTGCGCCACTCCCGCGGTCGGTGCCGACCACTGCAACGTCATCGCCCATCCCCCTGCTGTCGGGCCACCCCCGCCTGCACCTGAAGTGTAAAGAATCGGCAAGGCGGCACAACCGTCGCCGCGGTTCGCACATCGCCACGGACCGGCCTCCCCACTCCGCCGCGATGCGTGCGATGATGACCCGGCCAACTGCATACCGGCCGTTCGAATCCGCGCGGGAGAGTTCCGGCCACAGTGTGAGCCGGGCGCCGAAGGAGCAAGATCCTCCCTTGAATCTCTCAGGCCCCGTACCGCGTGGATGAGGCAGATCTGAAAAGCGGGCCGCTTCGGCGGCTCCACCCAAGGTGCAAGCCGAGGCCCCTGACCGGGCGCCCTCTTCCGGGGCATACCCCCTGCGGGGCTATCGGCGAACCTCTCAGGTTCCGATGACAGATGGGGAGGATTCCGTCCTGACGTCGTCATGCCCTGGAGCCACTGCCCATGAGCACTGCCCCCCGTCTCACCGCCCTCGACGCCCTGCACCGCTCACTCGGCGCCACCATGACCGACTTCGCGGGCTGGGACATGCCGCTGCGGTACGCCAGTGAGCGCGACGAGCACAACGCCGTACGGACCCGGGCCGGGCTCTTCGACCTGTCGCACATGGGCGAGATCACCGTCACCGGCCCGGAGGCCGCGGCCTTCCTGAGCTACGCGCTGGTGGGCAACATCGCCACCGTGGGCAACGGCCGGGCCCGCTACACGATGATCGTCCAGGAGGACGGCGGGATCGTCGACGACCTGATCGTCTACCGGCTGGGCGAGACCGAGTACATGGTGGTCGCCAACGCGGGCAACGCCCAGATCGTGCTGGACGCGCTGACCGCCCGCGCCGAGGGCTTCGACGCCGAGGTGCGCGACGACCGGGACGCGTACGCGCTGCTCGCGGTCCAGGGCCCCGAGTCCCCCGCGATCATGAAGGCGGTCACCGACGCCGACCTGGACGGGCTGAAGTACTACGCGGGCCTGCCGGGCACGGTCGCCGGGGTCCCGGCGCTCATCGCCCGTACCGGCTACACCGGCGAGGACGGCTTTGAACTCTTCGTCGCGCCCGAGCACGCCGAGCGGCTGTGGCGGGCACTGACGGACGCCGGCGAGGCGCACGGCTTGATCCCGTGCGGGCTCTCCTGCCGTGACACGCTGCGCCTGGAGGCGGGCATGCCGCTGTACGGGCACGAGCTGACGACCGCGCTGACCCCGTTCGACGCGGGCCTGGGCCGGGTCGTGAAGTTCGAGAAGGAGGGCGACTTCGTCGGGCGCGAGTCCCTGGCCGCCGCCGCCGAGCGCGCCGAGACCGCCCCGCCGCGCAAGCTGGTCGGGTTGATCGCCGAGGGCCGCCGGGTCCCCCGCGCGGGCTTCTCGGTCGTCGCCGACGGCAAGGTGATCGGCGAGGTCACCTCCGGCGCCCCCTCCCCCACCCTGGGCAAGCCGATCGCCATGGCGTACGTGGACGCGGCCTTCGCCGCCCCGGGCACCGAGGGCGTGGGCGTGGACATCCGGGGCACGCACGAGCCGTACGAGGTCGTCGCGCTGCCGTTCTACAAGCGCCAGAAGTGATATCCCGGAAGAAACCGGGCTTCCCCACCCGCGCTCGGACGTCACGGAAGTGACGTACCTCCGTCTCACACCGTAAGACCACCGTTCATCAGCACTCCCCCGCGTACAGGAGAATTCAGGTCATGAGCAACCCCCAGCAGCTGCGGTACAGCAAGGAGCACGAGTGGCTGTCGGCCGTCGAGGACGGCGTGGCCACGATCGGCATCACGGAGTACGCGGCCAACGCGCTCGGTGACGTCGTCTACGCCCAGCTCCCGGAGGTCGGTGACACGGTGACCGCGGGCGAGACCTGCGGCGAGCTGGAGTCGACCAAGTCCGTCAGCGACCTGTACTCGCCGGTGACCGGTGAGGTGACGGCGTTCAACCAGGACGTCGTGGACGACCCCTCGCTGGTGAACTCCGCTCCCTTCGAGGGCGGCTGGCTGTTCAAGGTGCGCGTCACGGAGGAGCCGGCCGACCTGCTCTCCGCCGACGAGTACACCGCGTTCTCCGGCAACTGAGACCCAAGGGACCCCCTGATGTCGCTTCTGAACTCCTCCCTCCACGAGCTGGACCCGGACGTCGCCGCCGCCGTCGACGCCGAGCTCCACCGTCAGCAGTCCACCCTCGAAATGATCGCCTCGGAGAACTTCGCCCCGGTCGCGGTCATGGAGGCGCAGGGCTCCGTCCTCACCAACAAGTACGCCGAGGGCTACCCGGGCCGCCGCTACTACGGCGGCTGTGAGCACGTCGACGTCGTCGAGCAGATCGCGATCGACCGGATCAAGGCCCTGTTCGGCGCCGAGGCCGCGAACGTCCAGCCGCACTCCGGCGCCCAGGCGAACGCCGCCGCGATGTTCGCGCTGCTCAAGCCGGGCGACACGATCATGGGCCTGAACCTGGCCCACGGCGGTCACCTGACCCACGGCATGAAGATCAACTTCTCCGGCAAGCTCTACAACGTGGTCCCGTACCACGTCGACGAGAGCGGGACCGTGGACATGGAGGAGGTCGAGCGCCTCGCCAAGGAGTCCCAGCCGAAGCTGATCGTCGCCGGCTGGTCCGCCTACCCGCGCCAGCTGGACTTCGCCGCCTTCCGCCGTATCGCGGACGAGGTCGGCGCGTACCTGATGGTCGACATGGCGCACTTCGCGGGCCTGGTCGCGGCCGGGCTGCACCCCAACCCGGTGCCGCACGCCCATGTCGTCACCACCACCACGCACAAGACCCTCGGCGGTCCGCGCGGCGGCGTGATCCTCTCCACCCAGGAGCTCGCCAAGAAGATCAATTCCGCGGTCTTCCCCGGTCAGCAGGGCGGCCCGCTGGAGCACGTGATCGCGGCCAAGGCGGTCTCGTTCAAGGTCGCGGCGGGCGAGGAGTTCAAGGAGCGCCAGCAGCGCACCCTGGACGGCGCCCGCATCCTGGCCGAGCGCCTGGTGCAGCCGGACGTCACCGAGGTCGGCGTCTCCGTCCTCTCCGGCGGCACCGACGTGCACCTGGTCCTGGTCGACCTGCGCAACTCCGAGCTGGACGGCCAGCAGGCCGAGGACCGGCTCCACGAGCTGGGCATCACGGTCAACCGCAACGCCATCCCGAACGACCCGCGTCCCCCGATGGTCACCTCGGGCCTGCGGATCGGCACCCCGGCGCTGGCCACCCGCGGCTTCGGCGCCGAGGAGTTCACCGAGGTCGCCGAGATCATCGCGTCCGCCCTCAAGCCGTCCTACGACGCGGACGACCTGAAGGCCCGCGTGGTCGCGCTGGCCGAGAAGTTCCCGCTGTACCCCGGCCTGAAGTAGCACCTGGCCTGCGGTACCGCACATGCGGGCGGGGCACCGCGCACACTGGAGAGAGTGAGCGCGGTGCCCCGTCCCTTGTCCCCCCGCATCCTTCTTGCCCCGCTCTCGCCCCGCTTGTCCCCCGCACCACCCGGCAGACAACGGCGTCTACCAACCCCCAAGGAGTCCTCCCGTGGCCATCTCGGTCTTCGACCTGTTCTCGGTCGGTATCGGCCCGTCCAGCTCCCACACGGTGGGCCCGATGCGCGCCGCCCGGATGTTCGCGCGCCGCCTGAAGAACGAAGGCCTGCTCGCGCACACCGCCTCGATACGGGCCGAGCTCTACGGCTCCCTCGGCGCGACCGGCCACGGCCACGGCACGCCCAAGGCGGTCCTGCTCGGCCTGGAGGGCGAGTCGCCCCAGACCGTCGACGTGGAGAACGCCGACACCCGGGTCGAGGAGATCCGCGGCAACGGCCGGATCAACCTGCTGGGCATGCACGAGATCCCGTTCGACTTCGACGCGGACCTGGTACTGCACCGCCGCAAGGCGCTCCCGTACCACGCCAACGGCATGACGATCTTCGCGTACGACACCGACGGCGCCCCGGTCCTGGAGAAGACGTACTACTCGGTCGGCGGCGGCTTCGTCGTGGACGAGGACGCGGTGGCGGGCGAGAACCCGATCGTCCCGGACGACACGGTTCTGCGGCACCCCTTCCGCACCGGCGACGAGCTGCTGCGGCTCGCCCGGGAGACCGGCCTCTCCATCTCCTCGATGATGCTGGAGAACGAGCTGGCCTGGCGCACCGAGGCGGAGATCCGCTCCGGCCTGCTGGACATCTGGCGCGTCATGCAGGCCTGCGTCTCGCGCGGCATGTCCCGCGAGGGCATCCTGCCCGGCGGTCTGAAGGTCCGCCGCCGCGCCGCGAACTCGGCCCGCCAGCTGCGCGCCGAGGGCGACCCGCAGGCCCACGCGATGGAGTGGATCACCCTCTACGCGATGGCCGTCAACGAGGAGAACGCGGCGGGCGGCCGCGTCGTCACCGCCCCCACGAACGGCGCCGCGGGCATCATCCCCGCCGTCCTGCACTACTACATGAACTTCGCGTCCCACGGCTGCACCGAGGCGGAGAAGGAGGACAGCGTCGTCCGCTTCCTCCTCGCCGCCGGGGCGATCGGCCTGCTGTTCAAGGAGAACGCCTCGATCTCCGGCGCCGAGGTCGGCTGCCAGGGCGAGGTCGGCTCGGCCTGCTCGATGGCGGCCGGCGCCCTGGCGGAGGTCCTGGGCGGCTCCCCCGAGCAGGTGGAGAACGCCGCCGAGATCGGCATGGAGCACAACCTCGGCCTGACCTGCGACCCGGTCGGCGGCCTCGTCCAGATCCCGTGCATCGAGCGCAACGGCATGGCGGCGGTGAAGGCGGTGACCGCCGCGAAGATGGCGCTGCGGGGCGACGGCAGCCACAAGGTATCCCTGGACAAGGTCATCAAGACGATGAAGGAGACCGGGGCCGATATGAGCGTGAAGTACAAGGAGACCGCGCGCGGCGGCCTCGCGGTGAACATCATCGAGTGCTGAGGCCGTAGGCCCTGACCAGCGCGTTTTCATCTTTCGGCGCTGTCAGGGCCCGTGGCTGGCGACCCGCCCGCCGCCCGCGCCCACCCCGTAGGCTCCGTCGGAGCAGGACGGCTTACGCCTCCTCGCCCTCTTCCTCGTCGCCTTCGAAGAAGTCGCCGATCTCGTCGACGGCTTCGGCGGCGACCATCCCGCCGACCACGCCGACGGCCAGGCCCGCCGCACCGGCAGCGACGACGGTGCCCATGCCTGGACCGGACCGCTCGCCGCCGTGGTGCCCGTCGTGTCCTTGGTGGCTGTGCTCGTCCTTGTGGACGTGGTGGTCGTACAGGTCGCCGTGCCCGTACGGATGGTGGGAAACTCGGACGGAGTGGGCATCGGCCAGCTGGCTGACCCAGGAGCCGACCGTCGCGTTCCAGTCGCAGCGATCCGTGTCATCGTGACTGACGCGGTGCCGGCCCAGGACGTCGTGGCCGTCGGAGAACAGGCCGCCTCGCTTGTCGGCCTCCAGGATGACCTCCATACCCGCGGGGTCGGCCAGGAAGGTCACCTCGATTTCCGTGATCCGGTCGGCGTACTGCGGGGGCGGGGTGAGCTCGATCTCCTGGTAGAACGGCAACTGCTGACCAGTGCCGTGGATCCGGCCGTACTCCAGGTCCGCGGACTTGAAGCCGAGGCCGAGCTGCCCGAAGGCCTCCAGGATCGCCTCCTGCACCGGCAGGGGGCGGACCGCGAGAGGGTCGAGGTCGCCCTGGTCCCTGGCACCGGCCACCGCGAGCTCGGTGCGCACTCCCAGGACGATGCCGAGCGGCTGGCCGTGAAGCTCGGTTACGGGGGTTTCCCAGGGCAGCGTGATCGCGAACGGCACCGTGCGGTGCTCGCCCTCGGCCAGGCGGAAGCCACCGCCGACGCTGAACCGCTCGAAGACCACCATGCCCTCGTGCTCGCCGTCGTCGTGCTCGGCCTCCGCACGGGCGAGAAGCTCAAGCGTGATGTGCTCGATGTCGAAGTCGGCCCGACCTCCGCTGAGGTGAACCTCCCCGGTCAAGCCCCCACCGGGCAGCGCGGCCCCGGGGGCGAGGACCGTGTCCACGGACGGGCCGCCGACCCCCATGGAGCCGAGCAGTCGCTTGAACACCATCGTGGCGTTCTCCTTCGTCTTGCGTGTGTGGTTCGTACGGGGGTGGTGCCGCGGGGAAGGCCCGGTCCGCGGCACCACTTGTTCCGACAGCGGGGAGGGCTACTTGGCCTCGTCCAGCGCGGCCAGGGCCTGTGCCCAGCCGACGTACTTCAACTTGGCAAGGTCGGCTACGGTCTTGATGCCGAACGCTTCCTTGAGCAGGTCGCCCTGCCGGTCCGAGACCCC
Source organism: Streptomyces sp. WZ.A104 (assembly GCF_002382885.1). Classification (GTDB taxonomy): domain Bacteria; phylum Actinomycetota; class Actinomycetes; order Streptomycetales; family Streptomycetaceae; genus Streptomyces. Next base: position 3,600 of record NZ_NWVL01000016.1, on the reverse strand, counting down.
CTTGAGAGCGGACACCGGCGCCGCCAGCACCTCGGGCAGGCTCTTGTCCGCCCACGCCTTGTCCAGCACCTTGTCAAGATCCATCGAAGCCATGCTCGTTCCCCTCCTCATGGCGCGCTCCACGGAGCACGCGAATCCACGCCCCGGAGTTGCGGACCTCCGCCCCGCCGGCGCGCAATCTACAAACATGTAGAGCATAGAAGGTGGACGGCCGTGGAGTGCTTGAATCGGAACCTCCGTATGGCGGACGCGGCTACGACGCGATCAGGTGACCCTGGGGGCCGGAGCAGTCCTGGCTCCCATGCGCAGTGGTCGTCAGGAGGGGTCCGCGGTGCGGCAGTTGTGGCAGATCGAGCCGCGCTGTTCGAGCCTCGTCGCCCTGCATCGTCGCGGCGGCAGGCGGACGCCGGGCCCGGCGGCTCGGTGCCGCTGTGAGCGCTGTGGGGCGGATCGCGGCCGTCAGAAGGCAAGCACGGCAATGGTGCTCACGTAAATGGTGATGAGCAGGATCCCGTCGAAGCCGATCCTGAGCCAGCCGCGCTTCTGGCGGACGAGCAGCCCCCCGAGCAGGACCGCTGTCATGACCAGCGCACCACTCGTGAGGAACAGCTCGTCCAGGTTGGCGGCGTGGAACAGAGAACCGCCTCGATAGGCGATGTCACCGACGACGAGGTTGAGGGCGTCCAGGCAGTTTCCGCCGACGATGGCGGCCACGGCCAGGGTGACGGCTCCGCGGCGGACGGCCGCGATGGACGTGACCGTTTCCGGGAGGGCGTTGACCAGGCCCATGAACAGGGCCCCGACGAATCCGGCGCTCAGGCCGGTGTGTTCGACGATGCCCTCCGCGGCGCGGGCCACCGCCCACCCTCCGATCACGACGAGGACCGCCACGGCCAGGAACTCGCTCCAGAGCCGCGATGTCCTGTGACCGGCGAGTCCCTCGGTCTCTTCGCTCGCGACGTCGGAAACCGTGTCCCTCGTGGGCACCGCCCGCCACATGGGTTCGCCGTAGGAACGGATGAGCTGGAGACCCCCGACGTAGAAGGCCACCATCACCACGGACGCGGGGTGCAGGCCCAGAACGGTGACCGATGGGCTGAACGTGGCCATCAGGGCGATGCCCAACAAGCCGATCAACAGGCAGCCGAACAGCATGTTGGGCAGCGACGCGGCGGCGTGTTCGAGATTCACTCTCCGCAGGAAGGCATCGGCGACGACGAGCGCGAGGGTCTGTGCCGCGATACCGCCCACAGCGTTGCTGTACGCGAGATCCGGCTGATCCGCGGCGGCGCTGACCGCGGTCATCACGATGCCCGAGAGGGACGTCACCAGGCCGAACAGCACCGCGCCGAACAGGGCTTCTCCCCAGCCGGTACGGTCGGCGAGGGTGTCGCCCACCCCTGCGAGCCGGATGCTGCACACCACGGTGACGGCCATGGCCAGCAGGAAGATTCCGACGCTCCAGCTCAACGGCCATACGTCGGTCAGCATGTGAGCACAGAACCCTTCAGCGATACGAGGTAGCGGAGAGTAGCCGACTCTCTCTTACCACGTACCACGCGCTCCACACCTGCCGCCCGCCGCACCGGGACAAGCGGCAGGCCGGGTTCGTCGAGGGACTCCCTGACTTCACAGTTCCGCGGACATGAGGACAGACATGCGGACTCAACCCCTCCCGTGGCTCGGATCCACCAGGTCACCCAGCACCGTGGCCGGCGGGGGAAGCCGGAGGTCCGGTGGCGGTCCGGGGCAGGGTGAGGACCATGGTGAGGCCTCCGCCCGGGGTGTCCTCGGCGGTGAGGGTGGCGCCGATGGCCTCGGTGAAACCCCGCGCGACCGCCAGGCCGAGCCCCACTCCAGCGCCTCGTGGGGCGTCTCCGAGTCGCTGGAACGGTTCGAAGATGTGTCCCTTGGCCGCGTCGGGGACGCCGGGTCCGCGGTCGACGACGCGGAGTTCGACCCGGTCGTGCAGGCTGCTGGCGGAGACGAGGACGGAGCGGTGCTCCGGGCTGTACTTGACCGCGTTCTCGACGATGTTGGCGACGATGCGTTCCAGCAGACCACGGTCGACGGCGACCATCGGCAGGGTCTCCGGGATGTCCAGCTCCACGCTGCCCTCGGGGACACCGCCCAGTGCCATGGGGACGACCTCGTCCAGATCCGTCTCCCGGATCAGCGGTACGACGGTGCCCGTGTTGAGGCGGGACATGTCCAGGAGGTTGCCGATCAGCGCGGACAGCCGGTCCGCCCCCTCCTCGATGCCTTCGAGGAGGGCATCGCGGTCGGTCTCCGACCAGGCGACGTCATGGGAACGCAGCGAGGTCACCGACGCCTTGATCCCGGCCAGGGGCGTACGGAGGTCGTGGCTGACGGCGGCGAGGAGAGCCGTGCGGAAACGGTCGCTCTCGGCGAGCTTCCGCGCCTCCTCCGCCTGCCCGACCAGACGCTGCCGGTCCAGTGCCACGACCGCCTGGGCCGCGAAGGCGCCCAGGACCCGGCGGTCCTCGGCACGCAGCGCCCGGCCGCTCAGGACCAGAGCCAGGTTGTCTCCCACAGGTATGTCGACGTCGGCGTCTTCGGGACGGCCGACCGGGGGGCCGCCGACCGCCGCCGCGCACGACCAGGGCTCGACCTCGCCGTCGCGCTCCAGCAGGGCGACGGAGTCCATGGCGAAAGTCTCCCGGAGCCGCTCCAGCAGGGCGTCGAGGGAGTTCTCGCCCCGCAGGATGCTGCCCGCGAGGAAGGAGAGGATCTCCGACTCCGCACGCAGACGTGCCGCCTGGTGGGTACGGCGGGCTGCCAGATCGACGACGGAGGAGACGGACACGGCCACACCGGCGAAGATCACGATGGCGACGATGTTCTTCGGGTCGGAGATCGTGAGGCGGTGCATGGGCGTGGTGAAGAAGTAGTTGAGCAGCAGGGAGCCGAAGGCTGCCGAGGCGAGGGCGGGCAGCATGCCGCCGAGCAGAGCCGCAGCGACGGTGAAGGTGAGGAACAGCAGCATGTCGTTGGCGAGCCCGAGGTCGGGAACGACGGTCTTGAACAGCAGGGTGAGGAGGGCGGGCCCGGCGACGCCGACGAGCCAGCCCCAGACGATCCGGGCCCGCCCGAGCCGGGCGCCGCGGGCGATCGGTAGCCCGCGGCCCTGGGCGGCGGCGGCGTGCGTGACGATGTGGACGTCGAGATCGGGGCCCGACTCGCGAGCGACCGTGGCGCTGACCCCGGGCCCGAGGACGTACTGCCATGCTCTGCGGCGGCTGACACCGAGCACGATCTGCGTGGCGTTGACCCCACGGGCGAATTCGAGCAGCGCCGAGGGCACGTCCTCGCCGATGACGTGGTGGAAGGTGCCGCCGAGGTCCTCGACCAGGGTGCGCTGGACGGCCAGCTCCTTCGGCGACACGGCCTTCAGCCCGTCGCTCGCGGCGATGTACACGGCCAGCACCTCCCCGCCCGCGCCCTTCTCCGCCAGGCGTGCGGCGCGGCGGATGAGGGTGCGTCCTTCGGGTCCGCCGGTGAGGCCGACGACGATGCGTTCGCGGGCCTGCCAGGTGGTGCGGATGTCGTGCTCGCCCCGGTACTGCTGGAGGTACTCGT